>CALLWB010000084.1 GCA_938016265.1 uncultured Saprospiraceae bacterium | reverse complement strand
CATTTTATGCTGAAACCTCTGCAAAACTGCGCACGTCCGTCAATTTTGATTCTCCCCGTAATCTTACTACGTCTGCGAGTCAAAATCACCGTAGAGCGCACATTTTTATTGAGTTTTCAACCTAAAACAAACTTCCTATTGCATGAATTGGGTTGAATAGGATTTCTCTATTAATCAAACAAAGAATCTATGTGTATAAGAAATGTAATAATTGCTTCCCTATTACTAGCAGTAATGGTAATTTCAGGATGTGAAGCAACTAAACGAACCATCAATCAAATCAATGCTTTCCCAGTTTCAGACGATATTAAATTAGGCCTTCAGGTAAGCCAGGAGATCGCCAGCAAGCCAGCAGAATATCCAGTCCTTCCAGAGCAATCCAATCAGGAAGTTTACCGTTATGTTAAAGGGATCAGAGATAAAATACTTAGTACCGGACAAATCAAACACCGATCTGCATTCAAATGGGAGTTGAAGATTATTGATGATGACAAAACGTTGAATGCGTTTGTTACACCAGGCGGATACATCTATATTTATACGGGCTTAATTAAGTTCCTGGACTCGGAGGATGAGTTGGCTGGTGTGCTTGGGCATGAAATTGCACACGCGGATCGAAGACACGCCACCCGACAAATGACTAAAAATGGAGCTATCGGTATGCTAGGGCAAGCTGTTTTAGGAAATAAAAATGCCGTCGGTCAAGTCCTCGGATCGCTAGTCGGTCTAAAATTTAGTCGAGCAAGCGAGGAGGAGGCAGACGAATATTCTGTCAACTATCTTTGTCGGACGTCATACAATGCAGCAGGAGCAGCAGGCTTTTTTGTGAAATTGCAGGGCAAAGGAGGTGCACCACCACAGTTCTTAAGCACCCACCCTAGCTCTGGTAATCGAATAGTAGACATAAAAACCAAAGCAAAAAATCTTGGCTGCAGAGGTTCTAAGAGAAATGTACTGGAATATTCGAAAATAAAGGCTAAGTTGTAACTAGAAAAGAGGGACTCGTTTTGGTAACGCAAAACTTGCTGGGCCGGCTTCCGGTAAAGAGTAGAGAGATTAATTCTAGCTAAGGCGAATAGCCAAAATTGTGGATACTTTCTACCTACAACCAATTTCCCCTTTACCCAATCAAGCAAAACCAAATTTTGTAACCAATAACTATATCGATATGTCTGTTAGAAATTTTGTAACAACAGCTATCCTGCTAACCATTTTAATTGCTTCTGGATGTAAGTCCACCAAAAAAACGACGGAAAAACCCGTTCCAAAACCTCCAGAAACAACTAAACCGACTACCAGTAGTTCCTCAAAGACCGATTGCATGACCTTCAGCAAGGCTGCTAATGGGGAAGAAGGGAAAAAATTCCATGTTTTGTATAGGGATTATATGAAACAGGACAAACTAGACGATGCTTTTCCCCTATGGGAAAAAGCCTACAAGATTGCTCCGGCCGCAGATGGTCAGCGTGCTTTTCATTTTACTGATGGCGTGAAAATTTACAAGTATTTCCTAACCAAGGAAGGGACGGACGAGGCCACCAAACAAGCCTACCGTGCTAAGATTTTTGAACTGTATGACAAACGGATTGAATGCCTTGGAAAAGAAGGATACGTCCTTGGACGAAAAGCGTCTGCCATGATGTATTACCTAAATTCGACACCCGCCGAAATTTATCAAACAGCCAAAAAATCTGTTGAATTGCAAGGGACGGACACCGAGTATATTGTACTTTTCCCATATGCAAATGCGGCAATTGACCAGTATAAAACAGGTCAGATATCGCCTGCTGAAGCAAGGGAAGTCCTCAATGTCATCAATCGAATTGCAGACACCAATAGCAGTGATCCGAACAATAAATACAAGCAGAAATACCAGGAGGTCAAAGCGCAAGTGGAAGACCTTTACAACTACACTTCCAGAAGTGCGGAGGGAGTTCCTGCTCTATTTGATTGTGGGTACTATTCGGATAAAGTGAAGGCTCAATATCCTACGATGCCGAGTGATCGGGAAACAATAGAAAAAGTCCTGGGCCGACTGTATGCAAATGGTTGCGACGAATCTAATCCTCTTTATAATGAATGGTTTGCTAAGCTAAAACAAATTAGAAGAGACGAAGACTTCAGTGAGCCAGTTACAACGACCACCACTTCTTCTTGCCCAGAGCTCTCTGACGGAACTAAATTGCTAAAGGCGGGAGACTACAGAGGAGCCATCGACAAATATAAGATTGTCCTTGATTGTCCAAGCATTAGCCAGGACAAAAAAGGAGTGATCGCCCTCCGAATCGGGAAAATTTATTACGGAGAACTTGGAGATAAATCGAATGGTAGAAAATATGCCAGAAAGTCATTAGAATATCGATCTTCCTGGGCCGAACCCTACTACGTGATTGGCAATATGTACGCCTCTAGCGGGAAGGACTGTGGATCAGGTACCGGCTTCAATAGCCAGCGCACCGTTTGGGTCGCCATTGATGAGTGGAAAAAAGCCAAATCTGCAGAGCCCGGATCCAAATTCGCAGACAAATCGCAACAACGAATCAATGAATATACCAAGTACATGCCCAATCAGGAGCAATGTTTCATGCGATCGCTAACAGAAGGATCTTCCTATACGGTACCTTGTTGGATTAATCAGTCGACCAGGGTTAGGTATGTAAAATAAGAGATTCATCAAAATAAAATCCTACGATTAAGGGTCTGTCTTTTTAGGCAGGCCCTTTGTCTTATTGTCGTGCCCAAAGATTACCTGTACTGATAGATAGTCGTTTTACCCTTTGTCAACGCAGCGGTCTCGCAGTCCGCAGGGAACGATCTCTCTTCTGCCAGCGAAGCGGTTTTATTTTTAAATGTTTCAGGTTTAATGCTTAGTTTTGTAGCTAACAAATCAGCAAATTTTTAGTGGGCAAAAAGAACAAACTCTTCAAATTTAGCGAACTCGCTACCTTTCCAAATACTTACCAGAATCATCGGATTGAGGAACTTCTATTGACGAATCATCAAGGAGAAAAACTGGACATGCGCGGTCAGTGGCACAGCCATCATTTTAAAAATGACAACCCCATCACCCTCGAACTTGCTTGCGGAGGTGGAGAATACACGTTGGAAATGGCCAGAATGCATCCTGACCGCAACTTTATCGGAATAGACATCAAAGGCAATCGAATCTGGAAAGGAGCTCGAGTGGCCCTAGCAGAAAAACTGGACAATGCTGCTTTTGCCCGAATGCGTATTGAAAAAATCGACCACTTCTTCGGAGAAAATGAAATAACTGATATCTGGATCACTTTTGCAGATCCCTTCCTCAAAAAACCAAACCGACGACTTACTGCGCCTATTTTTTATGATCGTTACCGAAAATTTATGCGGCCAGAAGGCAGGATGCACCTCAAGACAGACAGTCCTGAGCTCTATGAATACACTATGGAGACCATAGAGGCAGAAAAGCTGAACATTGAGTACCAAGATGAGGATATCTATTCAAAGCCGCTGCCGATGCCCGAACTGGACTTTAAAACCTACTATGAGCGCATGCATCTGGAGGCTAAAAAAACAATTAAGTATGTTCGATTCAAGTTATAATTATGAATAATAGTGGATTACTTGATGCCTCGGTAACTTGCCTTAATTGTGAATTGGAGTCTTCCCTACAGGAAGTCGTTTGCCCAAAATGCAAGATTCCACTCGTCAATGACTTTAAGGAAAACAATCGGTTTAGTCGGGAAGATCGGGATATCAGTCATCGACTTTTGGACATCGACACACAAATCAACAAAGCCCGCATGCTCCTCTTTTTCGTTAGCGGAATAACGCTTATTCAACATTTCTTTTTTATGACGGTTGAAGAGGGTGTTAATGGGAGTGCTATCCTTATCGAGGGGGCTATTATCAGTTTGATTTACTTTGTTTTTGCGTGGTTTGTACCTAAATTTCCTAGGGTTTGTTTCATTGGCGGACTGCTTACCTATCTGACGCTTAGGTACCTGGCCTATCTAATTAATCCCGCTACACTTACTTCTAGCATGCTCTTTAAGGTAATCGTGATTGGTGGGCTGAGTCATGGTATTTTGAATGCCTTCTGGGCGGTACGGATCAAGGATAAACTTAGGGCTCGTGTTTGATCTAAATCGTAACTACTTCCCTTTAAAAATCATACTTTCTAAAGCTTTTAGCCGCGATTCGTAGGTGTCATTTATGATGCTGGTGATGCGCATTTTCACTTCCCAAAGTTCGGAGATCTCTTTCCAGGGAATTTGTATGGATTTCCCTGCTTCTTTGTTGTCTGCTCCTAGTTTTAATTTTTCAGTTTGTCCATTGTAGGACGCTCGGCCTGGTAATATTCCAAAAGAAGCACTGACTGCTACATATACCCCATTTGATAAAATTGATCCGGGGTAGGAAACTCTGGTACATCCAACATAATCTCCTGGCACCAAAGTGGGCAGCATTCTATCATTTGAAATTTGAAAAGTGCGGCCTTGCCCAGAAATTTCCGGTATATGGATGATCGGAAAATCTTTTAATGCTTCTAGCTGCAGATCTTTGTTTAGCGACCAATTGATATAGTGTTCAAAGTTGCTAGTGGAGACTAGTAAATTTTTGTCCTTAAGGGAATTGGTCAGCTTGCCTTCTTCGGCAGTAAAACTATCTTCCTGTACAGGGTAAAGTACATTAGAGGTCATCAAATTGTATTGCCCCAAGGTGAGTTGCATAATCCCCTTGCCTTCAATGAGCCAATATGGATTTAATCGATATTTCTTGATTGCAGCAGCCATTAAATTTGCAGAAACTTTCACTTTCCCTCTTTCAATGTCAGAAATGGACGCTTGCTTTATGTTCAGGGCATTTGCGAACTCTTCCTGAGTTAAGCTGAAGGACTTTCTAAATTTTTTCAGACGATAATTTTCGGATTCCATAGAAAATTTCCGATTTTTGTATAGCAAAATTTCCATTATTGGAATATTTGCCATATATTTGATTTAATATTTAAAAACAGCGCTGTTTGGACCAGTCGGGCAATGTCTCTGGGAGGAGGACTTTTGCCAATAACGACCATAAAAACGCGCTAGACTTAAGTATCAGCTTAGCATATAGAATTTGCTTCGCACCGACTGGAGTAAACAGCGGAGCAAATTCTTTTTTTAGAACAGATACCTGTATCGGTTTAAAGATACAATTATCCGTTACTAAACGGAATTATTCTGATAAAATTGATTTCTCTGTCGGATTTTTTCTATTGAAGTTGTTTACAAATTTGTACTGCCGTTGAGTGCAGTCCAGAATTTATTAACAACTTCATGTGTGCCTGTTGAATCTTCATTCAAGATTATTGCAACTTTAGGTTTGGGATGCAATATTGGCAGCGCCCTTTCTGTTTGCTCCAGAGTCGTTATTTCCCCGTTCGTGGGTTTAGGCAATTCTAGCAATGGGAAGGGCCTTTTTCATTTTATTAATGCGAGAATGCTTGAATGCGAAAATTTGTTTGGAAGTAATTTAACATGCAAAGATATTGGAGATTGCTCGTATTGACGTGTTTTTTAACGCAGAGGCGCGGAGTTTTTTATTTTAAGATCGTACTCGTTTTCAGGTCCAAAGGAGATCGCTGATAAATTAGCAAGCTAATAATAGTATGTCCAATACCTTCTGCCAATCATCTTCTACCATTCTTACAATTTTCCAGCAACCACGCATGGTTTTTTAAACCTGGAGACATCCCCATTTGGGTGGAATAATTCTGCATAAATTACATAGAGCCCAATTCTTGCTTTTTCTCCGTTGTCTGTGTCTCCGTCCCATTTTAAAGAGCCGCTGGAAGCCAGGAGTTCGTTGTCTGCTAGTTTTTTGACAGCGCGGCCTTTCGAGTCAAAAATTTGGACGGTTGCTAGGTAGCCTGGCTCTGATAAGTTGTAATTAATCAATAGGAAGTCTTCGTAGCCATCGCTGTCTGGCGAGAAGGTTTCGTCGTCTTCGAAGAATAACTCGGCGCCACTTCCTGTAGAAGTCAGCTCGGAGTATTGTGAATTCTGGTAGGCAGGCGTCGCAAAACCAACAGAAGCAGCAGCAGAATGCCAATTAGACGCCAACTGCGTACTCTCCTCAAAATCAATCCGCTCCAAGGAAACACCGTTAGGGTCATCAAGCAATGCATGCTCATATTCATCCGAATAGTAGAACTCATCAATCACCCCAAATCCACCTCGGAAAAGCACCACATCTCCTTCATCATCAGCATAAGACGGCAAATTGGTGTAAGCAACTCCTTGTGGATTAGGTGTGTCATATTGACTCAAAATCAACGCCGGATCTTCGGTGAAGGCGATGTATTCTCCAGGAAAAATCAAACACCTTACCTCAATTTCTTCTTGATCGGAAATCTGGCCGTCTTCATTTCGCTTAGCAAAAAACAACCCCTCAAAATTTAAAACTTTGTTCGATCGGTTATACAATTCAACGAAATCTTTTCCGCCCGTAATAGGATTGTATAGCACTTCATTAATAATCAAATCAAGAGCCTCCATCAACTCAGGAATAGCAACCGCTTTGGTATTGAACATACCGATATCATTTAATTCACAATCACTAATAGAAGAAACCTCTACCTCGTAGTTGGTGCCTGTTTGAAGTGGATTTGCAAGTGTAATTACTACCGTGTTAAACAGATTGGGGTTTAAAACGGCAGTTATTGGTGAACCTATACCATTATCTACGGTATAGTTGGAAGGGTCGGTTGCAGTGGCCTGATCCAATGCTTCAGAAAAGGTCAATTCAAGTGTTACGTCGTTTATTGGATATACTTTCAGCAGATCAGGACGATCGTCGTCTGCGGTATTCTCATAGACAGAGTTTTGTCGGCCAGGAGTGCCTCCTAGTTCATCCTGGGTCACTCTCCAGTTGGTTCCTAGTTCGCAGGCGCGGTTGGGGTTTACTCGTTCTAGTGACCAGCCGCCGCCGTCGCGATCAGAATCTCCATACCAGGTAGTATTAAATACCAGTGCGTCAATGACCAATCCGTTGGCATCCAGCAATTCAAGGTCTTCCCCTGCATCAGTGATCGTTGGCAAGGAGGGAACTGGCAAAGTAGGAAAGCCTACTTGATATGGAAGCTCATCATCATGAAGTATAATGTATTGGCCTGGTTCGAGAATGTAACGAGGCAAAACCTTTCCTTCGAATTCCATTCCAGCCAAATCAAATGCCTTGTCGGTGGTCCGATTGTATAGTTCGACGAACTCCATGTCTGGAAGTCCAAGCGGACTTGGGCTAACATCCGCCATAAATTCATTAATTAAAATATCATACCGCGCAGCAGGAACTGTTAAGATATAATTGAAACTTGCAGTATTAATCGTAATGGCATTTCCAATACAATCCGTCAGGCCAGATACTGTTATGGTATAGGTTGTCTGATCTACGAAAGGGAAGGCATTTACTAGCACAACAGCGGTATCTGCAGGGCCTATCAAGTTAGCATTGGTTAGATTCGGGAGACCTGAATAATTCGCAATATCTGCTGCTAATAAAGTGTCCAATACATCATCAAACTGTAACAACACTTCAGTACTACTAATATAGGTAGCAGACAAAAGATTAGGCCCCACATTGTCTAATGTATTTTCGTATACTGAATTTTGTGCACCAGGAGTTCCTCCAGTAGGATGGTTGGTCGCAATCCAGTTGAATTCTCCTTTGCAAAGTAGATTTGGATTGATTAATTCTAAAGAATACCCACCATCATCTTTATCCGTGTCGCGATACCAGGACTTATCATAAATCAATTCATCAATAATGACTCCTGAGATATCTGTCAAAATCAAATCTTCCCCACCGTCTGTAAAAGTAGGCAAGGACGGGATGGCAATAGCAGGAATACCTGTAGGAAACATTGCAGCAGTATCTACTTTATGAAGTACAACATAGGCCCCACTTACTAGCGGGAAATATTCAGGAATAATTGCGCCCTCGAAGTCCATTCCTTCCAGGTTGAAGGTGGTGGAAGAGGTATTATGCAATTCTACATATTCCAGCGCTGGCTGACCAACTGTTGGATTGATGTCCGCCATAATCTCTGTAATGATAATATCACCAGGCATTGGAGTACCGAACAGATAATAAGTGAACATATCTGAATTTGGAGTACCTAGCGCATTCCCGGAACAATCCGTAATTGCACTATTCACAGTAACCGTGTAAGTCGTCATATCTGCAAGTGCAGCGCCAAGCGACAATTGCACAGTAATAGAATCAAGCAACGTCACACTGCTGACAACGATACCATTATCTACAGTATAGTTACTCGCCACATTCGCCGAAGCGACATCAAGAATTTCATTAAAACTTACAATGATCTCCATATTCCCGCTAGGAAGTGCGTCTACCATGAAAGGACCAGTGGTATCGGGCGTATCATCAAAAACAGAGTTTTGAGCTCCTGGAGTACCCCCCAAAGGATCATTAGAATCCAACCAGTTTGCACCGGCTGTACATAACAAATTAGGGTTCACTAATTCCAAGGACCAACCACCATCGTCCTTTGCAGGATCCTGATACCAGTCTATGCTAAAAACCACTTCATCTATCACCAATCCTGAATCATCGGAAAGGATCAAATCCTCTCCTCCATTTGTAATCGTTGGAAAACTAGGGAAAGAGATCGCGGGGATAGAAGGACCAAAAGCCAGGACATCATCATGTAGTACGACATATTCCCCAGGCCCCAAAGTGAAAGGAGGTAGGGTAACTCCCTCAAAATCCATATCTACCAGATTAAAGGTTTTGTTGAGTGTGCGGTTGTAGAGTTCCACGTATTCCATTTCTGGTAACCCTACAGGAGGTGAAGGATCGGCAAGAATTTCATTAATAATAATATCCTGTGGAATAGGAATGTCGAAAATGATAAAAGTAAACATGCCAGTGTTTGGCATTCCGGCAGCATTCCCAGAACAATCCGTTAAACCACTATTTGCGGTTACGGTGTAAGTTGTATTATTGATTAAGGAATTGCTCAGGTTTAATTGGACAGTAGTTGGGTTTACAAGTACAACCGTCGAGATATTGATCCCGTTGTCTACTGAATAGTTTGCTGGAATGGTTGCGGTAGAGGCAAGCAGCGCCTCATCAAACGTAAGCGTAATTTGTGTAGCATTATCTGGGTTGACGCTTGCTACGGCCGGGCCGGTAGTATCTGGGGTATTATCGAAAACGGAATTTACTGTACCTGGTGTTCCTCCACTTGCGTCATCAGAAGCGATCCAGTTTGCATTGCCTGTGCATAGCAATGCGGGATTGATTAATTCGAGTGACCAACCGCCCATTGCCTTTACGGCATCTTGATACATGCTTACATCGTACACGACGACATCAATTACAATTCCCCCAGGATCAACCAGCGAAATACTATCTCCTCCATTGTTCAGGGAAGGCATGGAAGACATTCCAAGCACATCACCAAATGGGGTATAACTGGCTATATCGTTGTTGTCGCATAAAATAAGGTATTCCCCTGGTGCCAGAATAGCTGGACCTAGTATTTTTGAAGTACTGGCGTCTGAAAAGGAAAAACCATCGAGGTCAATAAAATTAGCACTTCTGTTGTAGAGTTCTACATACTCAGAAGCAGGCAGACCAACTACAGGCGTTTCGTCCGCAAAAATTTCGTTGAAAATGAGATCTCCTGGAGTGGCTGGAAGTGTTTGGATGAACAGCCAGCTCTCCATTTCTGGCATGGCAGCTGGGATTCCATTGCTATTTACGTCTTCTACGTTGATGATGCTTAGACTATATGTTGTGCCGCTTGTCATTGGAGTACCCAATGTAAGCGTAACTAATGCGGGGTTGGTGCTACTTCTTAATGCAGAAGAGGGACTTCCAATACCATTATCTACTACGTAGTTGCTAGCAGTTTCTGCGGTGGTTTGATCTACTGGTTCACTAAACAACAACTCGACTTCTGTTGGTGAGTTAGGTGTTGCACTTACTAGAGAAGGAGGCGTCATATCTACAAAAACGGGATCGACTGAAAAATCGTCGAAGTAAAACTTATCAAATCGGGTAGCTGTTTGCCTGCACCAGACACCGATATAGTCGCCTGTGGTGTAGGTGTTGTCCGTTCCAGTGCCATCTATTGTCAAGTTGGTCCCTCCAGTATAATCTGTTTTTAGGGTCCAGTTTCCTGCGTTGTCTCGTTCTACCCGGACTCTTACCATGCTTGCAGCGCTGACTGCTCCGATGGTTCCTGTAAAGATCATTGTGGAAGCCGTTCCATCTTGTCTGTATAATTCTATTGCATCTACTGCGGCAGAAGCTCCGCCAATTCTCAAGTAATATCCATTTAAAGAACCATTTAAGTCGCTATTGTCAGCACTCAGGTATACTTTGGAATAGTTGCTTGTGGAAGGCGAAAAATCTTGAAAGACATAAAACTCCCAATTTGCTAATCCTGAGGTTTGAACCGCTGTAGAGAGATAAGTTGTTCCTGATTGACCAGCGCCACCAACATCTACATTGTTTAGCTGCAATTCATTTGAGGCATTGACGATATATTGAGTCACATCTCCTGCCCATGTTGGGTTTGCAGTGAAATCTCCATCGGTAAAGTCTTCTACAAATTGCGCAGAACCAAATAAGGGAAGACTAATCACCAAGGCGAATAGGATAAAATTTTTCATAGATATTAGATGAGCGTTAAAATCCGTTATAAATGCAAGGTTCGGTTCGTTTTAATCACAATATCTTCAATTTCAGAATTAGTATGATCAAGATAATCAATAAATAGCTGGTTAAGTTAATCTTAAAATAAGCAGGATATTTTTTTAGAAAATTGAAACAAACTACCTTTCCTCAAGTATTAAAATTAAGAAAAGTTTCTTTAATTTCGCATTCCTTAATTCGGACAGTTTATTTTTTTAAAATCAATTACTTATGAAAGTTGCATTGGTAGGTTCTACAGGGTTAGTAGGGCAGGTAATGAGACAAGTATTAGAAGAACGAAATTTTGAAATTTCGGCGTTTATTCCTGTTGCTTCAGCGCGTTCTGTTGGAAAGAAACTACAATTCCGAGGTGAAACCTATACAATTTCCAGTATGCAGGATGCGGTGGACGCTGCACCTGATGTCGCTATTTTTTCTGCAGGAGGAAGTGTTTCGAAAGAGTGGGCACCCAAATTTGCGGAAGTAGGCACTACGGTAATTGACAATTCCTCCGCCTGGAGAATGGACCCGACGAAAAAGTTGATCGTACCGGAAATCAATGCCAATACGTTAACGAGGGAAGATAAGATTATTGCAAATCCAAATTGTTCTACCATTCAAATGGTAATGGCGCTGGCTCCACTGCACAACAAGTACGGAATTGATCGTTTGGTCATCTCCACCTACCAGTCTGTAACTGGTACCGGAGCGAAGGCCGTCAAACAATATGAAGCGGAAGCAGCAGATCAACCTGCAGATCAGATTGAGAAAGCTTACCATTATGAGATTTTTGATAATTGCCTGCCGCATTGCGATATTTTCCTTGACAACGATTATACCAAAGAGGAAATGAAGTTGGTCCATGAGACTAGAAAAATACTTGGCAATGAGGAGTTGCGCATCACTGCAACAGCCGTCCGTGTTCCGGTAAGAGGAGGACATTCTGAGTGCATCAATGCAAGTTTTAAGCAAGACTTTGACATCAAGGAGGTAAAAGAGTTATTGCAGCAGACAGATGGTGTGATTGTCCAGGATGATCCAGCAAAAAACAGCTATCCAATGCCTTTGTTCGCAGCTGGGAAAGATGAGGTTTTTGTGGGTAGAATCCGCAAAGATGAATCTGCGCCTAACACGCTCAACATGTTTGTAGTATCGGACAATTTGAGAAAAGGAGCAGCAACAAATGCCGTTCAAATTGCGGAATATTTATTAGAAAACAATCTTATTGGCTAGTTAGTAGGTGTTTTATATAACAGTAGGTCGTTTTCTTGTGAATTTTCAAAGCAAAACCAGCGCTTTTTTCACTAAAATAAATCAGTTTTTCATTTCCGATGATTAAGTAATTTTAATCATAATATTTTTTTGATTTAGCCGATTAAATGTAATTTAGCAATCAATGGCTGTTTTGTGAATCCACCTACTTGGGAAATAAACAGCATTACTACTATACAATTTGACTGAAGCCTTAGGCTATATACCAGCATTACAGAAATTAAAATACAGATAGATGAAAACGAAACTTGTACTTTGGGCAATGGATGACACCGACCAAAAAGTGTTATTAGCATTTCAATTAAGAGCAGAAGACAGCTTAGTAGATATTTGGGCATTTCATGGAGAAAATGCTACAACAGAAGTTCATAGAAGACTGCTATATGAATGGAGAGAAGGGAAGGAAATGGCTTTCCCGGAAGCTGGATATACCCATCATGAGGTAAAGCTGACCGCCTCAGACAGTTTGTTGCCAGCCGGCATCAAAATGGAAAAAGAGGACATGATCACGCGCGCTCAAACGGAATGGCACTTTGTTGTACTTTCTGAAAAACTGAATCAGGCTTACAAGGAAGAATTATCAGATTATGAAGAAAAAGTAAGCCGCGCAGAAAAATTTGACCAGGGACTTTGGGAAGAATTGAAAGGGTTTTGGGACAAAGTACAAGAACAAGTCCGGGAGCAAAATTTATCGAGAGATCATGCGAACGCACTACGGGACAAAACGAATGGTTTATTTAATGTTTTAAAGGACTACCGCGCTAAGTTGGATGAAGAATTCAAAATTCAGGCACAAGGTGTTTTCGAAAAATTTGAAGGAATCTTAGCTGGAGTAGAAAGCCGAATAAAAGGAAATGCCAACCTGGGTTTAATATTCAATGAGTTAAAAGATATTCAAAAAGACTTCCGTTCTGCTAAACTTACCCGCGACCTCCGAGCGAAGATGTGGGACAGAATAGACAAAACGTTTAAACTCGTCAAAGAAAAACGTTTTGGGGATGCCAGTACTTCTGGTAACTCGCCATTAGAACGGGTAGAACGCCGATATGATGGACTGCTCAAGGCGATCAAACGAATGGATAATTCTATCCGAAAAGATGAAGACGATTTAAATTATCAAAAAAATAAAATAGACGATTCTCATACTGGCCAGCTGGAGGCACAATTGCGCGAAGCCAAGGTCAAAATGATCAATGAGCGCATTCGTTCGAAAAAAGAAAAGTTGAACGATATGAATTCCACTAAAGCGCAACTCGAAAAACAAATAGAAAAAGAAAAGTCCAGAGAAACAAAAAGACTGGCAGCTGCTAAGAAAAAAGAAACACCTAAGGAAAAACCAGCAGACAAAAAACCAGACGCGCCAAAAGCAAAAGAAGACAGTCCTTCCGTAGATGAGTCCGAATTCGCGGAAACACCAAAAGCAGAAGAAGCTCCAAAAACCGAGACTTCAAAAGCTAAGGAAGCTCCAAAAGCAAAGAAAGAACCTGCTAAAAAAGCAGAAGAAGAACCTGCTGCTAAGCTTGGTCCTAATAATAAAAAAAGTACGCCGGAAGCTCCTGCAATTGCTATGTTGGTAGAGGAAGAAATGAACCATTCCATCAAACCAGATGATAAGGACGGCATCAATACTACTAGTACTGAAGCTGAAGTAAACAAGGAACCAGAAGCTCCAAAAACGGAAGTACCCCTCCCAGAAGAGGAAGCGCCAAAGAAAAAAGCACCGGCTAAAAAGAAAGCACCAGCTAAACCAAAAGCCGCCGCTAAAAAAGCGCCAGCGAAAGCAAAAAAAGCACCAGCAAAGCCAAAAGCGGAAGCACCAGCCAAGGAGGCAGCGGCTGATGCGGAAGCAGAAAAAACCGACGAAACGCCAAAAGACGATTAGTTGGTTATAAAAAACTAAGAAAAATAGTTAGCCACCAATCTGAGTATATCGGGTTGGTGGCTTTTTTATGGAAATTGGTATTATTTTTCAATCGTCAACTGAGGAACGAGGTCGGGGTTTTCCTCCAAATAGGCCTCTAGTTGATTGCTAGCAAGGAAGGTGAATTTTGACCCGAATTTACCTGGTGTTTTCAGGTGTACTTTGGTGGGTCTCCAGAATAAAAACCGTCCGAGAGTTAGTTTTTCGATGTTGTGAAAGGGGTAACGGTAGGTCTTATAATAGTTGGTCGCGTATAAAAAATGTTCATCCAACTCCACCCGTTTTAAACGCATAAAAAAGAAGTAAAAAAATAGTGCCCAAAAAACGAAAAAACCAACAGCTACCAATCTCACCGTAGTAGGATCGAATGCTGCACCGCCAAAGGCATCTACTCCATCTTCAGACAATAGAATAAACCCAACGATGGTCGCAAAGAAAGTCAACCAAATGGTCGGAAAAAAAACCTTAAAAGCTAAGGTAAGCTGTGATGAAATATTTCGCATGAAGTTGCTCTAATTTGGAGCAAAGATAAGTACTGGTTAGCTATTTTCTTTATTTATTATTGGTTCGTTATACCTAGGGATCAGATTTGAGCTAAAAACCAGTATTTGTCAGGCAAAGGCTGCGTTGCCTTGATTTCTTCTTTCAACTTCTTGGTGGCCGTCCTGTCAAAATTATTGTGGCTAATTAATTTGTGGATACTGGTTACAAAGTTCTGGTAGACTTGCCGTTGATACCCGATCATCTTTTTTCTGTGAATATAGACTTTGAAACTATTGAGGACAGACTCTAGTGCATCAAATTCATTTTGTTCGAAGAAGATGCGCGAAAGCAAAATTTTGGTATCCAGATTGATATACATATCATCACTCAACGAGGTAACCGCCAACAGATGTAAGGCTTTTTGATACTCTTTTTTTGTGTAATGTAGTTTGGCGAGGTTGTAACCGTAGGTCTCTTCCCGGTATTTGGGTTCGAGATTCATCTTATACTTTTCTATAAACTGAGTTGCCCAATCAAACTCCGAGAGTTGAAGGGCAAGAGCAATGGTATTTTTGTAAGTAAACCGAGAAAGAATATCGTTGGTGAGTAAAATCTTTTTTTCGATGCCGTTTTGATAGAGCTCGAGCAATTCCTTCATCAGTTCAGTTCTTCCTTGATTAAGATTTTTGATGGCAATATTGATCGCAAGCAAATAGATATCTTGCATTTCGGCATTGTCAAAAAGATGCGCACTAGTGATAAGGTGATGTTGCATCGATTTGAAGTACGCGAAATTGTCTTCATTTGTCTGCGCTTTATAGAGATAATAGTATATCCCGATAGCAGGTAGGTCCAGCAGTTGTTGCTCTTCAACTTCTTTGACGACGTGCTTGATCATTCCCAGGTTGTAGTTGGTGTTGTATACCGTCTTATGGGCCAGCATCAAACAACTTTGCCGCAGACGGTCTGCAAAATAGCTAACGTCCAGTCGGTCAGACACCAATTGCAAATTGTTGGCGGCGGCTCTTTTTTGTTGCAGCAGTGCATGGCATTTCTCGATTTCAAGTTGGTAATTCCATTGGTGATACTGAACATCTCTTGTTGCTATTTGCTCTAGGATGGTCTCGGTCTCTTTGACGGCCTTTTCAAATAGTTTGTTTAGGTTTCGCTTTCTGTACGACCTGCTGAGCGCTAGCAGTTCTGCGCTTTTCTCCTGGTGCAATTCCTGATACACGAAAAATTTTTCGAGGCACTTCATGAGGTAGGACATTAGGTTGCGAAAGGATTTGGCATCGAAGGGTACATCTCCAAAAAGTTGATTGTGGACGGATTTTTTGGAAAAATTTGGTTTTCCAGCATTCAGTTGTTTTCTAAGAATGTCATAAAGAGCGATTACCCTTTCGTTATGATTAAACATTTTGGAAGACAAAAAACGCTTAAATATTCTAAATTCTTCCTGACTCAACGATTTTAAAGCTAAAACCAACTTAGATTCATTCATTTCTCCTGACACTTTATCTAGATAATTCATTAAATTACAAGCAATTAAAAGATAAAAATAAAAAATACTCAGGACTATCAGCCATATTTGTCATTGATATTACATTTGGAATGTCCCATTTTTACATCATAACGTTTCCAAAAGTTAATAAATCACATTATGAAAATCCTCAAAAACAATATTGTTCTACCTGCAGCCCCAATTTTTCTCCTCTTTCTTTTGTTTAGTTTTAATTCTGGTCTATTTGGTCAAGGTTGGATGAAAAATTACCCTAATCTTGTGCTCCAAGTTGCCAAAACATGTCCGGATGGTGGGTTTATTATTTCTGGACATAATGGGTCCAGCGAATTGTATATAGCTAAAACAGATTCTGAGGGACAAATACAATGGGAGAAAAAGCATATAGATACCTCTGCTGCAGTTATAATATTAGGGGTCGATCTCCTGAGTGATGGGGGTTATGTTTTTGCTGGTCGTAGGATGGATTATCTAAATGGATTCACTTCCAGCGGATACGTTGTTAAAACTGACCTGTCTGGAAATAAGGTATGGGAATATTCCCCCCCCTTTACTTCTAGTGCAAAAGAATTTAATGAAATTTTCGAAACAGCCGACGGAGGTTTCCTCTTATTAGATGATGAGGATCACGTTCATAAACTTAGCGAAAATGGTACATTGGAATGGTCAACAATGTTTTTTAACGATATCAGTGGATTAGCGCTAAACACCAACAATACATTCTCTATTGCTTATCGAGTACCCTTATCATATAGGGAATCAGTTGCGACTTTAGATCTATCAGGCAATGTATTATGGGATACCGAAGTCGGAGTACCTAATCATTCCGGTTATGCTGGGGACATTTGCTCAACTCCTGACGGAGGAATTATTTCTGCAATAACACTGGACTCTATT
This sequence comes from uncultured Saprospiraceae bacterium, assembly GCA_938016265.1. Lineage (GTDB taxonomy): Bacteria > Bacteroidota > Bacteroidia > Chitinophagales > Saprospiraceae > JAHDHB01. The sequence continues at coordinate 59,487 of CALLWB010000084.1, read as the reverse complement.
GGTTTTTCGAGCCCAAAAATACTAATCACAAAAATAGATAGTCTTGGGGTAGTCGAACGACATACTAAGATTCCTGTTTCTACGATAAATATTATCGTGTTAAAAATCGATTTCACACCAAACGGCGAAGCAATTGTCTCTGGGATTGATTTTGACAATGGCAATAAGGGGTTTATTCTGAAAGTAGATGCGAATGGCAATTTACTTTGGCAAAGAATATTTGATGATTTTGCTGGCTTCAACGGTCAAGATAATACTCTGGATAATGGATATATTGTAGTAACTAACCCCCATCAAGCAAATAATTATCTTTTAAAACTGAATGGCGATGGCTATCTTAATTCTAATTATATCATGGGACAGGTCGGAATAGATGACAATCTCAATTGCAACCTGGATTCGTTGGAATTGCTACTCGAAAATTGGACGGTAAAGGCAACAGATGACCAGCAAAACGTTTTTTACGAAATCACTAATGAGCAAGGCCGATATGAGTTTAATCTGGATAGCGGGGCTTACCAATTAGAACTTATTCCACCTAGTCCGATTTGGGCTATTTGCCAAACTCAAAATTTGATACAACTCTCTAGTTATGACACCACTTCGGTAGATTTGGTAGTCGATCCTATTGTAGAATGTCCCTACATGATTGTAAATATTGGTACACCTTTATTGCGCAGATGTTTTGAGAATAACTATTACGTCTCTTACTGCAATGCAGGAACGATAGATGCAACAGGTGCCTATATAGAAATAGATCTTGATCCATACCTGACTGTAAATTCGAGCTCCATCCCATGGTCTTCTTTCAATGGAAATAAGTACACCTTTCCTTTAGGAGATGTTGCCCTCAACGAATGTGGTTCTTTTTCAATCAACGTGACAGTGGACTGTGACTCCACGGTGCTAGGACAAACACACTGCACGGAAGCGCACATCTACCCTGACACGTTGTGTATCCCTCCTGGGATAACCTGGGACGGATCCATCACCACGGTGACTGCAGCTTGTGAGATTGACAGCGTAGAGTTGAATATAAAAAATACGGGGATAGGAGATATGATCGCGCCATTAAATTATATTGTTGCCGAAGACAATATCATCCTCAAAACAGGGACTTTCGAGCTTGATGTCAATGAAGAATTGCCGAATAGATATCTGGCAAATGGTAGCACTTATCACATTTATGCGGAACAGGCTACCGGTTATTTCCCGCCCAATTATACCCCATCTGCAGCCATTGAAGGTTGTGGCCTTGATCCGATCACACAGATTTTCACGATTGGCTTGTTAAATAACTTACCTCATGGTGACGTACGCGACTTCCTCTCTATAGATTGTACAGAAAACCAAGGTTCCTACGATCCTAACGACAAAAGTGCTACCCCGGAAGGAGTCGGCACCGATCACATCATCGAGCAAAATATTGATTTGAACTACCGCATTCGTTTTCAAAACACTGGTACAGATACTGCATTTACGGTCGTCATCAAAGACACTCTTACCGACCTTCTGGACATAAACACCCTCAAGGTAGGTGCGTTCAGCCATCCATACAATCTGGATATCGTAAACGGGAATGTTTTAAAATTTTCATTTAATAATATCCTCCTAGTAGATTCAACCACCAATGAACCAGGTTCTCACGGTTTTATCTACTTCAAAATTTCACAAAAAGATAGTCTCCCAATTGGTACAATCATTAATAATCGGGCAGCCATTTTCTTTGACTTTAATGCTCCTGTGATGACTAATGAAACCTACCATCAAATCGGCGAGATTGAAAGTGCGATAGTGCAAACAGCCATCAATAATGTATCCGAATATCCAGAATTACAAGTTACAGTCTATCCAAATCCATTTGAGGAGGCTACCACGCTTCACTTGAAAGGTGTGCCTGAACAAACAAAAGAATTTCGCCTGGTTGATCTGACAGGAAGGGTCATCCAACGAGTCAATTTCAACGACAATCAATTGGAGTTAAGTCGCAACAATTTGCCAACAGGAATCTACTTCTACTCTATTCTGATGAACAATCAAATCCTGGATAGCGGTAAGTTGATTCTAAAGTAAATAAGCAATTCATTTAAAAATTAAACACCTCATATGCTCATTAAGTAAATTTCCTTTTTTGGCTCATTTGAGTATTGTCAATAAGTAGGGAGCTATCAAAGGATAGTTACCTTATGATACGACTAGGCATTTTTTATAGATGACCAAATCCCAATCAACCTTTTAAAATAACCAAACCTTTGGCAGTGCCAAGTTGACTCTAAAGTAAACAAGCATTTCCAATACATTGCAGATAGCGTGTTTGTTGCATTGCTAATTTTTAGCTTGGTATTACACCAGGGATAAATACTATCACACAGAAATGTACATTTTATTATTATATAACATTTTTAAATTTAATTATTATGAAAAATTTTAAATTTGGCTCAATTGCCATGTTAGCTCTTATTGCCATCGCAGTATTTTTTACTGCCTGCTCTAAGCAGAATGACCTAATGACAGAAGTTATTGAAACAGAAACTTCACAAATCACCAATTCATTATTGGATAACAAAATCGTGGTTCTTCCTGCAGGTTATGAAGATGAAACAGCAGCCATCAATTTTATGAACGCTGCAACCGAAGCACAAGTTCAAGCAATGGTAGAAAACCACCGTCGCACAATTTTTCTGATTAAAGAAGGAAAGTATGGGGAGGTAGTAAACACACTAAAGAAAGATGAAGGTTTATCTGATGTAGATTTGACCAATCACCTTACAGCACGACAAGTAGCTCAACTAGCATCTTTTGATGCTACAACTAAGTTAGACTCGAGATACACGACGTGCTCAATTACTTCAGGATACTGTTGGACTAAGAAGAGGTGCTGCTGGGTAGATCATAATTCTAGATATTGCTGGATTGCATGGCAAGGCAATTTTTGTTAAGTCGCTAAATTAACTGATGATTTATTAACTCATTAAGTAAATTCCCTTTTTTAGCTTAATCGAGAAATCTCAATAAGTAGGGAGTTATCAAAGGATAGCTCCCTTTTTTATTCTAGTGCATACCCAGAATTTCTAGTAACTTATATATATCCTGTCCATCTTACAAAGTGAGGTCTGCCTCATCAGGAATCCAAGTCTTCGGCCCAATCTTAAACAGACGTTGAAATGCCCGCGTCATCCTATAAAACAACCAGTACATAACTGGCACCACCACCAACGTCAGAAAGGTAGCAAACGTCAATCCGTAAATCACCGTCCATGCCATCGGCCCCCAGAAAGCAACATTGTCCCCACCAATAAAAATCTCAGGATCAAATCGCTCTACAAAGGAATAAAAATTAAAATTGAAGCCGATAGCCAAAGGAACCAACCCTAGAATGGTAGTAATTGCAGTCAACAAAACAGGGCGCAGTCGCACCCGGCCTCCAAAGACAATTGCCTCCTTGACCATATAGTCCGGCAGTTCTTCATCCTCCATCAACCCCAGCTCTTCTCGTTTCCGACGGCGCGTCAAATTGACATAATCCACCAATACGATGGCATTATTCACCACAATTCCCGCCAAGGAAATAATCCCAATACCTGTCATAAAGATCACCAGATTCGCGCCAGTAAAAACGTACCCAAGAAATACCCCAATCGTACTAAACAAAACAGAAATCAGAATAATCATAGCCTGTGTGAGGCTATTGAACTGGCTCACCAAAATAATGAAGATAGAAAACATGGCAATCATCAATGCGCGTCCCAAGAAAGCTACTGCTTTGGCTTGTTCTTCCTGCTCTCCTGAGAAAATATAGCTATACCCCTCCGGCAATTCGTAGTCCGCGAGCTCGTTTTGTATTTCGGCAACCACCTCATTGGCGTTGTAACTTTGCAATACATTGGAATAGACGGAGATTACCCGATCCATATCTTTCCGTTTTACAGAACTGTAGGTGGAGGTGTACCGGATGCTGGCTACTGCAGAAATAGGTACCTGCTGGACTTTACCAGAAGCCATACTTCGGAAAGTAATTTTCTGATTCATCAAAGCAGAGATATTGTTTCGGTACTTTTTATCTAGCCTTACCATGATCGGATATTCGTCTTCTCCATCCTTGAATTTGGACACTTCTTGTCCATAAATTGCGGTACGGATGGCGACTGCTATATCTCTGGTGGACACCTCATATCGGCCCGCAGCTTCACGATTTACGTCGACAATCATTTCCGGTTTTCCCAGGGTGACATCTGCTTTTAGCTCTTCTACTCCGGCGATGTTTTTTTGCTCGATGTAGGCAATCATATCGTTGGACAATTTGGACAACTCATCCATGTCTTCTCCTGATATTTCTATATTGATAGCCTTTCCTGTTGGTGGGCCGTCTGAATTTTTGTCGATGACGATATCAACGCCTGCATAGCCCTTGGTGGCTTGCCTGATTTTGTCCATAATCTCGAAGGTCGACACGCCATTTCTGTCCTCTGAAGGGACAAAAGAAGCGGTGATCCTTGATTTGTTTGGGGAGGAGCCGGGTTCTGGTGGACCACTTGGATCACTGGTTCCTTTTCCTATTTGTACGAGTACGGCTTCTACTACTTCACCGTACGGTTCAACTGCCTTGGCCACTTTATCCTCCAACTCTTTGACAAGTTCATTGGTAGTTTCGATGTCGGTGCCGATAGGCATTTCTACGAACGTATTCACGTAAAGTGGATCCGCTGTAGGAAAAAATTCTACTTTCGGCATATTTGCACCTAGCAGCATTATAGAAACAATCAATAGAACGAAGGTTCCTGCAAATACAAAAATAGGTACAATTTTATATAACATGCCCCGTATGAACTTGTCGTAAGCACTCTCCATTTTTGGAATGACCCTTTTTTGGAAAACAAGCCCAAGGGGTCGTAATATGAAGAAATTCGCTAGCAGAACAACCAGTATCATAATCAGCAAATTCCTAAAGGTTATCGCATTTGACACGTGGCAAAGCCCTGCCAACAAAGCAATCACTACGGCTATGGTTAGGTTGGTAATTACTCTTTTTTTGAAATGCTTTGGATCATTGGTCTCCTCATCCAATCGCATAAGCAAAGAGGTCAATACTGGATTGATGACCAACGCCACAAACAACGAAGACGAAAGCACAATAATCAGGGTAATCGGCATATATTTGATAAAACTCCCCATCATCCCCGGCCAAAATGCCAACGGGACGAATGCTGCGAGCGTGGTCGCTGTAGAAGCAATAATCGGCCAGGCAACTTCTCCAGTTGCTTTTTTTGAGGCTTCCTTTCCGGAATAGCCTTCTTGTCGATATCGATAAATGTTTTCTACCACCACAATTCCATTATCCACCAGCATTCCCAGCGCCAATATGAGCGCAAACAGCACGACCACATTCATCGAAATACCGAGAATACTTAGTATCAAGAAGCCCATCAACATGGACAACGGTATAGCAATACCTACAAACAGGGAGTTACGCCCTCCAAGGAAAAACAGGAGCACGATCACGACCAAAATAACCCCTGAATAGATACTATTTTCCAGATTGGCTACTTGAGCTCTGGTATTAATCGACTGATCATTAAACAAAGAAACATTCAAGGACTCAGGAAATTTATTCTTTTTGGAATTCTCGACAATCACTTTTATTTTGTCGGAAGCGCCTAGTAGATTGGATCCTGCACGCTTGATCACATCCAACGAAACAACAGGCAATTTATCTGCTCTTGCATAACTATCCCGATCTTTATAGCCTAGGGAAACGTCGGCAAAATCTTTGAGGAAAATCGTATTCAGACGTTCACTTTTTACGACCACATTTTTGATTTCGTCTATGTTTTTAAACTCTCCGACTACCCGAATGTCCCTTCGAAAACCATTGGACAGCAAAGAACCGCCCGACATGGTCATGTTTTCCTTTTCGATCGCTTGTGAAACATCGTAAAAACTGACCTTTAGAGCTTGCATTTTTGGTAAATCGACATTGATCTTTACTTCTCGCTCTAGGGCTCCTTTTATTTGAGCTTCTGAAATTTCCGATAATTTTTCTAGTTCATCCTGAAGATATTCAGCGTAGTTTCTAAGTTCATCTAAGCTCAAGTCTCCAGAGAGATTTACGGTTACGATTGGTATTTCTGAGAAGTTGATATCGTTTACTTCGGGGTCATTTGGTAAGTCGTTTGGCAGTTCAGCTTTAGCTTTATCTACCGCATCTTTTACTTCTTGAAGCGCTTTATCTATAGATACCTCCGTACCAAAATTGACGATGATGGTCGAAAAATCCTGCATCGAGGTAGAGTTCAAGTCATCAATACCGGAGATGGACTTTAGTTCTTTTTCGATGGGTCTGGTGACCAGATTTTCGATGTCTGTGGCGGAGTTTCCAGGATATGGAGTGACGATAGAGATTGTCGGTAAAACAATTTCAGGGAATTGTTCTTTCGGCATAGTCTGATAGGCCGAGACACCAAAAATCACAATCATGATTGTCAATAAAATAACGCTAGTCGCATTGTCAACAGCGAGGCTTGTCAATGAAAACTCGCGGTAGACTTTATTTACTTTTTCCTTTATTTCTTCCATACCAACTCAATTCTTTATAATGGATAATTGGGTTATTTTCCTCCTTGGCTTGCAGCCTTCTCCGTTTCTGTACTTATGGGAGCGTCTTCGATACGAAGCACCTGTATTGGCTCCTTATCATTGACATCCCTTGAGCCTTGGACGATCATCATTTCTCCTCCTTCAAGGCCTTCTGTTACTAGGATTTCTCCTTCGTAGGCCTGATCGGTTTCGATGAATATTTTTTGTGCGATGTCCCCATTTTCTTTATCGTTTCCGGTGATAAATACAAAGGACTTTCCGCTGACATCCTGCTGCACCAATTCCGTTGGCAAGACCACTGCTTTGCTAGCAGAAAAATCATTCAGATACATCAATGCGAGGAGGTTTGGTTTTAATGCGCCCCCTCTGTTGCTCATCTTTACTTCTACCTGAAAGGTTCTATTTCCTGCATTGATTGATCGTCCAATCGTAGAAATTCGAGCATATCGTTCTAGTTCGAGTGCTGGAAATTCAATTTTGACGCGATCGCCTCTTTTTACTGACTTCAAGTAAGATTCGGAGACATCCGCCACGACTTTGACCATCCCTGTGCTCATGATTTTAAGAATAGGTGCTCCAGGGCCAGCCATCTCTCCTTGCTTGGCATAGACGACATCGACCACTCCAGCCATAGGCGCGTAGACATTTGCTTTTGTTATGGTAAACTTGACTGTTTCCAGCTTTTTCTCAAGTTGCTCCTTGTTGTTTTTGGCTTGTAGATATTGGAGTTCTGAACCGATATTTTGTTTCCAGAGATTGGCCTGTCTGTTGAAGACATCGGTGGCCAATTCCAAGGCTTTTTCTACTTCGGCGATACTTTTATTTACGGACTCCATGTCTGTTACCGCGATGAGTTGATTGAGGGATACATAATCGCCTTCATCTACCAGCAATTGCGTGATCCGTCCACCCATCTCGCTGCTAGCGTTGGAGGTTTCGTCCGACTGTACAGATCCTTGAACTTCAACAAACGTTTTGAACGTTTTGGTATTGACAGTATCAATAGTCACCAGTCGTCTTTTTACCTCGACAGAAGAAGGGTCGAGGATGGCAATGGAGTCTTTGATCGTCGCAATTTCAGATTTCATTTTACTCAACTCTTTTTGCTTGTCAGATAACTTCATTCGAAGTCCTGCTAGATCGTTGGTGTACTCTTTTTCCGGGGGCTGGCATGCTTGCAAGGAAAACAAGACGACCAAAAGAACTCCTAAAATTGGGAATCCGGTATTTTTTGGGGATTTTTTCATTTCTCGTTTATATTATCTAAATGAATTTTAATGTTAATTGGCTAGCGCATTATCCAGATTTGCCTTCGCAACTAGCAAATCATACAATGACCTGAAGTGATTGGATTGTGCACTATAAAGGGCCTGTTCTGCCTGATTTATTTCTAGGCTGGAACCTACTCCTTCCTTATATTTTATTTTTGCGGTATTGTAAATTTTTTGTGCTAGGTCCAGGTTCTCCTGCGTTATCACCAGATTTTCCTTGGCGACAACGTAGTTTACTTTTGCATTCTTCACCTGAAGGGTCAGGGCTTTTTTAAGTTGGTCTTCCTCAAATTTGATTTTCTCAATCGCTATGATTCCCCTTTGGTAGGCATTTTTCTTTTGGAAACCGTCAAAAATGGGTACGTTTAGTTGAATACCTATTAGAAAGGCTGGCACAAAACCAATTTTACTATTGTCTACTCTCCTAGGAGCTTTGAATAGCTGGTCTCTGTTCATTGTTTGTTGATAGCTGGCGAATCCGAATGCGCTTGGAAAATAGCCCGCCTTTATTCTTCTTTGGCTTATTTCATTGATCTCCACCCTTTCTTTAAAAAGAGCGAATTCTGCACGATTAGCAAAAATATCTTCATTATCTAAATCAACATCATCCACACTTTCCAGCAGTTTGTCAATATCATCCGCAATGATGATTTCTTCTTCTAATGGGAAATCCATTTGAAACTTCAAGACATTCTCTAGGACTGCTTTTTGGTCTCTAAGTGTTTTTAGTTGGATTTTCAAATTGGAAATGGACAAGTCCAGTCGGTCGATATCGAGTTGTTCCACAAAACCATTATCATACATAGCTTGTGTCTCGAATCTCATCTTGTCCAGGTTGGTCAGGTTTTTCTCCAGGGTTTCTTCATTAATTACTAAAATCAGATTAGGAAGATATGCCTCCCTGACATTAAGGCGAATTTGCTGTTCGGTTAGAGCAATTTGTTTTCTGGTTAGTGATTTTAGCTTTTTTGCTGCTTCTAGTCCGACAAGATACGAGTAGTCGAATAAAAGTTGAGAAAGATCTAGTTTCCCATACAGGGAATTTTTCACCCCTTGCGGAAATTCGGTATAAATCGTTCCCTCAGGTATCGATGGTTCGAAAAAACTGGCATCCAATACACTTCTAGGCAATTGGAGGTATCTGGAAAGCCCCAACTCTCCGTTGATTTGTGGTATTCCCACAGAGGTGGTTTCTTTTATTTGATATTCTGCATCTGCTATATCCAGCTGAGCTGCTTTAATATTTGCGTGGTTTTGTACAGCGTACTCCATTGCTTCTTCCAGCGTAAAACTTGTGGCATCCTGTGCATTGATGACACTAGAAAACAACAGCGCTACTATTCCAATCAATAAATATCTCATTACATTCCTTTTTGTTCCTCTTTGTAATAATTGTCTAGTAATTCTAGCCCTTTTGGAGAAGCAATACCATTCACATGGTAATGAATCATCTCTAAATATACTTTGGAGGGATTATATTCATCCAGCGGAAAATAAGCATCATCAAACAATAAATGCATCGCGCCAATATATACCTTAGCAATAACAGCAGGCTCAATTTCCTTGCGATAAACTCCTTCCTCTATTCCTTGTTCAATGTTTTCTTTGATCACTGCATAAATATGTTCCAACCTATAGGATTCGAACATATCCCAGGCTTTTGGATAATATTTTTGAAGATCAAAAACAACATTAGAATTTACCTTTTTTATACTTTTATTTACATACATGGAAATCTCCAGCATCTCTGAAAGAGCATTTGTTGCCGTTGATCTCAAGTTTGTAATCATTTCTTTTTCCTGCTCGATATGAGTTTGACAGACTTTAAGTATCAAATCATATTTGTTATCGACAAATTGGTAAAGTGTCTTCTTGGAAATCCCTAATTCACGGGCAATATGGTCCATTGTCACGCTTTTAAAGCCGTAACGCAAGAACATGTTTTCTACTTTTGCTAATGTTTCCTCCAAAATTTTCTTTTAACAATTATCTATATGGGATCGCAAAGATACACTCAATAAACACAGGAAACAATACCCGGTTCAAAAGTTTCCAAAGTTTTTTTGTTTTTAGATCAATTATAATTAACAGAGAATTACACTTGCAGGAAATGAATACTTGTAGACTTTGTATCTTTGGGTAGAATTGTAATTAATCTTAATTTTTATGAAAAAAATAGTTGTTCCTGTATTTTTGGTATTCTTGATTTTTGCTTGTGGTGAGCAACCAAACAAGCAACCCAAAAAACTTTCTGCCTCAAAAATTTATACCTTGTACTGCCAGCAATGCCACGGCAACAAAGGAAATCTGTTATTAAATGGGGCAAGTGATTTCACCAAATCAACGTTGACTTTGGAAGAGCGAATAGATGTAATAACGAATGGCAGGAAAACGATGCTCCCTTACAAGAATCAACTTACAGCTAGCCAGATAAAGGCTGTTGCAGAATATACCATGAATCTATAACCTGTGTCCGAAACCCCCTCTACATATCATGTTGTTGGTCTGATGTCAGGCAGTTCGCTTGACGGTATTGATCTTTCTTATTGCAGCTACTCGACATCAGGAGATGCCTTTGATTGGGAATTATTAAACCATGCGACCTACCCAATACCAGATACCTGGAAATCGCGGCTTCTGCATTTGCCTGAGCAATCTGCCAAAACGTTTGTCAAAACCCACACGTATTTTGGTCATTTTCTTTCTGAGGTAATTAACGATTTCATCGAAAGACAAAAAATAACTCCCGACTTTATTGCTTCTCATGGCCACACTATTTTTCACGAACCCAACAAACGGTTTACCACTCAAATTGGATGTGGAGCAGCAATTGCAACACAAACCGGACTGCCTGTCATCAATGATTTTAGAATTCAGGACATCTCTATAAATGGAGAGGGAACACCTTTGGCACCAGCAGCAGATCTATTTCTGTTCGAAGGGTATGATTTTTATTTAAACCTAGGAGGCATCGCAAATTTAACTGCAAAAACGGTAGATCAATTAGTAGCGTTTGATGTTTGTCCGGCAAATCAACTATTGAATTTTTTGGCCAATCAAATAAACTTGGCTTACGATAAAGACGGAATATTAGCAAAAAGCGGCCAGTTGCTTCCTGCATTAATGGAGCGACTTCGTGATTTTGAATATTATCGTATGTCTTACCCTAAGTCCTTGGACAATAGTTGGATAAAAAAGGAGGTCCTCTCTATCTTTCAGCAATTTGAGGAACCGGTCCAGGATAAATTGCATACCACCTGCAAATTTATAGCCGAGGAGATTACAAACTCCCTGTCTACGGTTATTCAATCATTAAAGATGGGGAAGAATAACCACTACAAATTACTGGCAACAGGCGGGGGAACCTTTAATGAGTTTTTATTGGAATGTATTGTCGAGAGCAATACAAAAGGCAATCTCCCAATAGAAGTGGTCTTGCCAGAAAAGGAGATCATTGACTTTAAAGAAGCGATTCTCATGGGCTTACTCGGCGTCTTGCGTGTCCAGAACAGACCGAACTGTTTTGCTTCAGTGACAGGTGCTAAATATGACACCATAGGTGGAATCGTCCATCAAGGAACAACTAAATTTATTTAAGATGATATTTGTAACAGGAGGGACAGGATTTTTAGGTTCCTATTTATTGCATCATCTCGTCAGTAAAGGGGAGAAAGTTCGGGCATTGAAGCGAAAAAACAGCCCTATGCAAATGGTAGAGCCCATCAAAGATCAGGTAGAATGGATCGAAGGAGATCTGCTGGATTTAGGCAGTCTGGAAGATGCACTCGAAAATGTAACACATGTCTATCATGCAGCAGCAATGGTTTCCTTTTCCCCCGATCAACAAGAAACAATGAAAAAAGTAAACATAGAAGGTACGGCCAATTTGGTCAACCTATGTTTACAATTACCAATAAAAAAAATGGTGTATGTCAGCTCTATCGCCGCCCTTGGACGTACAGAAAACCAGAATCATATCAACGAATCCAACCAATGGCAGCAGAGTAGTTTGAATACTAAATATGCGATCACTAAGTTTCATTCAGAATGTGAAGTCTGGCGAGGTATTGAGGAGGGGCTGAATGCAGTAATCATAAATCCTTCTGTCATTATAGGAAGTGGGTTTTGGAATACAAGTACTTGCAAACTATTCAAGCAGGTTTCTGATGGGCTGAGCTTCTACCCTACTGGCAGGACTGGATTTGTAGATGTCAGAGATGTCGCTAAAGTAATGCGGATTTTAATGCACAGTGACATTATTGGGCAACGGTTTATTGTCAATAGCGAAAACATGTTCTACAAACCATTCTTCGCCGCAATTGCCAATCAGCTAAATAAGAAAGCGCCTAGTATAAAGGTCACACCGCTACTCAGAGAAATTGCCTGGAGATTAGAGTGGGTCAAATCAAAAATATCAGGCAGCAATCCACTAATAACTAAAGAAACGGCTACCATATCTGCCAACCAATTCATTTACAACAACTCCAAGCTTATACAAGCAATTGACTACTCCTACACGCCTATCCAGGAGACTATCCAGGAAACTTGTGCTCAGTTTCTTGACGCCAAGAAAAGTAAAGCCAACTACTCTATTCTACCCTTTTAAAGTCGTATAAGGACTGGCCTACTGGCAGAGAATAAAAGGACGGATTTTTTTACAAAATTATTGCTGGTTTTTGACGATTTCAAAACGATTTCGTGCTGGGCGAATCATCATTTCCCAAACTCAATCTATATTGAATGCGTTAAAACATTGGATCAAGTAAGGTATTCCTAGTAAGTGATAAATAGGGTTTATTATTGACCTATAGTGCATTTGTTTCTATACGGGTTCACTGGTTTAAGGATTGCGGTTTTCCGCGCGAAAGAGCTCGGCCCAGCTACTACAAAAGTGACTCGACCAATGTTCAAATTAAAAAAACTATCGGCCTATCCAATAAAAAAAGCCATCTGCTAGGCAGATGGCTTTTGTATGGTTGATATTATATCTTTATTCTAGTATCCAGCACCTGGGTTACCAGAGTATTTTTGGCCTCCTCTAGAAGATTTAGGAGTGTCTTTTCCAACACTTTCATATCTTCCTTGGTAAGAAGGAATACCCATTTCGTATTGAGTTCCGTCAGCAACGATAAACTCTACACGACGGTTCATGTACTGAGAAATCTCTTTTTCTTTAGAGTGAGCGTGGTTGTCAGGTAGATTTGGAACCAAGTTTTCAACTTCACCTCCGTAGTTAAGCACTAGTCTGCTTCTATCGATGTTGTAGTTAGAAACTAAGTAGTTAATCGCTTTTTCAGCACGCTTGTAAGATAGTACTTGGTTGTACTCGCTTGGTAGACGTACATCAGTGTGACCTTTAACTACGATCTGAATGTTTGGACATCTCTTAAGAACAGTTGCAACGTGGTGCAATTGTGGGTAGAATTCAGGCTTCAAGTAGTACTTATCCAAATCAAAGTGGATCATTGGTAGGAACCAGTCTCCAGAACATCCTGAAGGAGCAGCTGCTACTGTTTGAGTAATTACTTGTGGAGCAGGAAGTTCACCTTTTCTCACGTAGTCAGATAAGTCTGGTCCTTCTGGAGTAGGCACTTGAGCTACACCTTGAGGATCAACTGGGTATCCTGGAGGAGAGTAAGGCTCTTTATCCTGGCAATCAGGAATTCCATCGCTATCGCTATCTAGAGTTACCCCTCTTGTGTCAACAGGACAGTCAGCAGGAGTGTTAGGCTCTCTATCTAATTTGTTAGGTACACCATCACCATCGTCATCAGTTAATTCATCACCTGATTTCTTCTGAGTGTTTTTAGCAATTTGCTCGTAAGGTGCATCTAAAGGATTCAACCACCATAATGGCTCAACTCTTTTCTTCTTGCTTCCTAAGTGGAAGTTTAAACGTAGAGAAGAGTACTGAGGGATGTCGATGTCTCTAGTGAAATCACCTTGCTCAGCCCAACGATATCCATCTTGTAGATCATCATCAGTAAAAGTAGCTTGGTGCTCAAGAGTAAGAGTAATTCTCTTAGATAAGTGGTATCCAAGACCAGCTCCAACGTTTACACCGAAGTTGATTCTTTTCTCACCAGTGTTATCGTCTCCACCAAGGTTCCATAAGTTACCCCATGCTTCACCGGTAGTTTCGTACTCACCGTCTAAAAGATTTTTAAGAGCATCTCTTATATCTTTTCTACCTTGTTTAGTGTCTAGATCGTAAGTTGGGTTTGTTCCATAAGAAGCTGCCTGTAGAGCTTTCATTTCAGCACCATACGTTTGATCATTTGCATTTAATGCATCATGCTCTAATTGGTACATTTGCATTACAGGTCCAGCCATCAAGAAAAGATCCCATTTGTTTCTTTCTTTGTGGAATTTAAGGTTGTTCAAAGTAAGAACACCTTGGATACCAGCTTCAATGTAAGTGTTTTTGAAGTTGTAGTAGAAAGGATTACCTGTTCCACTTGTTCCAGCTTGGTTTCTACCATAACCAGGAATTTTCACACCATCTCTGTTAGTTACATTACGTAGTGATGAGTTTTTGAATGCTCCTACACTACTAGGTTGAAAATTCAATCCTTTAGCGATACCATACATTCCGTTAAAACGAATTGCGAAAGAGTATCCTAAAGATTTACGAAGGTGAGCACCAACTGCCCAACCTGGTTGTGAGTTAACATCACCTTGGATTGTTAAGTATCCACCGTGAAGTCCAAGTTCCCACATGTCTTTTGGCTTTGAAGGGTATTTAGTTTTACCTTCTTTCCATTCTTTGTGCTGTCCATCCGGGTCTTTAACGACTGCATCGTCATAGATCATCGTCTGACCCAGAGCCATAGTGCTGAATAGCATGGTCAGTGCTAAAACACACAATAAGTTAAGTCTCCTTGTCATAGGGTTGTTTTTTTAATTAATTATTTAAATTCTAAGTATGTGAAGTAGTTCAGTTGCTTACCTATTTTTTTACTAGATACAAAAGTATACTTTTTTTCTTTGGAAGCAAACGTTTTTAATTTTTTTTTATAAAAATCAATATGTGTAAAACACATCACAAACGTAAGTCTCCATTTTGGAGGTGCAAAATTAATAAAAAACTTTAATTCTGATCGCTTTTATCAATTTATTTTCAAAGAAAATTGTATTCAATTAGTACTAGCAATATTTATAATACTCGATTATAGTATCGCTGGCCTGTTCAAGAGTTTCTCCAAAAGAGATAATTCCTTCACAATGACCTGCCATTGCTAATATTCGTTTTTCACTTAACTCTGTGCTATTGTACAGATCTATGACTTGTTCAGCCATTTCAGGTGTACCATAACTAGTAGTAATTGTTGTAGTTGGGATTAAATACTGCAGTCTTTTCCACATGCTGAGGTTATGTACATGTATAACTGCATTGTTGAGTTCAGACAAACCATATATCACCGAATGTGTCATTGATTCTGATGAAGCTTCAACTAAGCCTGCGCAAGATACTGTATTTTCCTTTATATTACAACTAGTAACTAAAGAATAATGCTCAGCGCCTAATTTTTTTATTTCCCCCGTATTTGTTCCGCTTATTATGAACTGCTTTGAGTCCAACGGATTTCTGCAACTAATGTTACCAAATCCTATACCAAGTTTTTCATATTGCCCTATTAACCCCATTTTATGCATCAAATTCCGAGCTTTATTTAAGCTTTTTAACTCTACATTTTCAAATATTCGACTATCCCACAGGCATTTATACTTAACATATCCTTCATCTATCATGTTTTTGCACTTTCTGGGAATAAACTAATGAGTCCTTTTTCAGATGCTTCACAGATACCTCTTTCTGTGATCAATCCAGTTATTAACCTCCCTGGAGTTACATCAAATGCCAGATTTAGAGCTTTACTATTTTTGGGAGCAATTAGGACTTTTTCAATGTTTCCATTTAATAACCCTCTTATATGAGTAACCTCTTCCTCACTTCTGATTTCAATTGGGATATCTTGCCCATTCTCTATTGTCCAGTCTATCGTTGAAGAAGGAAGCGCCACATAAAAAGGAATTTCGTTATCAAAGGCAGCAAGTGCTTTCAAATAGGTTCCAATTTTATTAGCAACATCTCCAGTTCTTGTGGTCCTGTCCGTTCCTACTAAACACAAATCCACTTTTTTCTGTTGCATAAGAAGGCCTCCTGCATTGTCAGTAATGACGGTATGAGGAATCCCGTGTTTTCCCAACTCCCATGCAGTAATCCTGCTTCCTTGATTTCTAGGTCTGGTTTCGTCCACCCAAACATGGAGGTCGATGCCCTTATCAAACGCTTGATAAATTGGTGAGGTGGCTGTTCCCCAATCAATACAAGCCAACCAGCCTGCATTGCAATGTGTTAAGATATTTACTGTTGCACCGTTAAGGTTGCTGGAAATTGTTTCAATGATAGAGAGACCAAATAAACCTATCTCCCTGCAACATTCAACATCCTCTTCTACTAATTGTAGTGCATTTTGTTGCGCAAATTCTATTTTTTGATAAATATTTTTTTGCGAGGTGATAACTTCCAATTGTTTATCGATTGCCCAGCGCAGATTTACAGCTGTTGGCCTCGTACTTAACAATTTTTTTGCGGCAGTATGTATATAGGTATCAGGATTGGGATTGTTCTTTGCTTCCAGGCAAGCGATATACATCCCGAATGCGGCAGTTGCCCCAATCAAGGGAGCGCCTCTGACCCACATTTCACGAATTGCACGTGCAACTTCATCTACCGTGGTCAGCTCCTTTATTACAAACTCATGGGGCAATTGTCGCTGATCAATAATCTGGACAATGGTCGAGTCGTCTTCTTTCAACCAAATAGTTCGGAATGGTTGGCCATCTATTTTCATTGGAGTCCCATTAATTTTTTTAATGCTAGAGTAAGTCCAACAGTACTGATGTTTGTTGTGGATGGATTTACTTTTTTTATTTCTTCTAATGCTATTTTGATGGTATTCGACACATCTTTCATAATCGCATCATCAGAGGTTTCGGTATCATATTGCATTAAATAGGCAAAAACACGTGCCATTCCACAATTGGCAATAAAATCCGGTATGACACTAATTTTGGCATCTGTGTATTTGGCAGTTTCTCCAAAAAATATCTGATCATCAATAAATGGGACATTGGCTCCGCAAGACATAACTTCCAGTCCGCCGGCTATCAATCGGTCAATCTGATTTCTGGTTACAAGTTTTGAGGCGGCCCCAGGTATGAATATTTCTGCTCCCAAATCCCAAACTTTTTCATTCATTTCATCAAAAGGGATTAAGTCGGGAGCATTTAGTTTGTTTCCAATTTTGTTTAAAAACAATTTTTTTACTTCGGGAAGATCCATGCCATCGGTGTCAATAATTCCGCCACTTCGGTCAATAATACCGACGACCTTTGCTCCTGCGTGTGCCAAATACATTCCTGCAGCAGAAGCAACATTTCCCCAACCCTGAACAATTACTCTTTTCCCGTCCACCGAGCTATCCCTAAACAAATCATAATAATGCTTCACTGATTCAGAAACACCATATCCTGTTACCATATCAGCAATAGTATATCGTTTAGGCGAATCAGGTATATAGTTACGATTTTCGATTTTCTTGGAAACACCGCTCCTCAAATCCCCAAGTATTTTTATCGTTTGTCCTTTGTTTGGTTTGAAATGTCCATTTACAATACCTTCTTGTGGATGCCACAACCCTAAGTCTTCTGTTATTTCAATCACTTCAGAGATATCAACATCCAAATCGCCACCGGTCCCATAGTAGTTTTTCAGCAATGGGAATACCGCTTTGTACCACCTTTTTAATACATCTTCATGTCGGCTGTCTTTGGGATCAAAATTAATTCCTGATTTTGCGCCACCTATAGGAGGACCACAAACAGAAAATTTCACCTCCATTACTTTTGCTAAAGAAATCACTTCTTCCTTGTTCAACCCCTTTCTCATTCGAGTCCCTCCACCAGCAGCTCCACCTCTCAAGGAATTGATAACGACCCAACCTACTGCCTCTGTTTCTGAATCGTGCCATTCAAATACGATTTCAGGACTTTTTTCCTTGTATTTCTTAAGAAGTTCTTCCATTTTATTTATTTATAAAAATTGAAAATGATGTGTGGCGAAAATTAAGTTGTTTATTTGGAATTAGAACACCTATTTTTCTGTCCGTAAAAGTAAAGATTTAACTAGAATTATCTAAATTCAGCGCTGATTCATAAGTAGAGATTTTAATATAAATTGCTCTTCGGAAAATTTCATCCGAAACAGCGACAATAATCACATTAAATATGCTAAAACATTGGCTTTCTCCCGTTACCATAAATAATCTTATTCCTCTTCATGCACTAAGTGATTTTCAATTGGGTAAGAAAATGCCAATTTACTCTGAAGAGTTTCCAGATTTGACAAACATCCGGCTAGCACTTATTGGAATTGATGCAGATGCTGCGAATGAAGTGCGCCCGCACCTTTATTCCATGAGTGCTCCAAACGAAAATCTTCCATTTGCAGATCTGGGGAATATTCAAAAGATACATCCAGAGGTAATGATTCCGCTGATTTCGGAATTAATAGAAAGCAATATTATTCCCATTATAATAGGTAAACACCGAGCTTACACTTATACCCAATACATGGCCTACCAAAAACTGAACAAGCTAGTCAGTGCGGTAGTGATTGACGAGCGGATCCCTTTTACTTTTGATGAAGCCAAAAAAGAGAAGGACTTTTATTACCTGAATCAAATTTTGGACAAAAAAGATCATTCTCTTTTTAATCTAAGTATGGTCGGTTTTCAATCTCACTTTGTAGATCCCAAAGCCGTCAGCATGTTCCAGGAAAAGGGCTATGAACTAGACCGACTTGGACGAGTAAAATACAACCTTGAGGAGATCGAACCTTCTTTGAGAGATGCCGACTTCATCAGCTTTGACATTTCTGCGATCAAATATGCTGAGGCGCCAGGGACACCATTCCCCTCTCCTAGTGGTATTTTTGGAGAAGAAGCCAGCCAATTGACCCATTTTGCAGGTATGAGTGACAAACTAACATCCATTGGGTTTTATGGATATCATCCAGATTTGGATCAAAAAGGGCAGACTGCTCAACTCCTCGCTCAAATGATCTGGTATTTTGTGGATGGGTTTTGCAAAAGACAAGCCGATCTGCCTATGGATCCAAATCGCTTTACCAAATATCAAGTTCCCGTAAAAACCAGTAGCTACGACATTGTGTTTCTAAAGAGCAATATCACCGAACGTTGGTGGATGCAAATTCCTGCAGAAGTTACCGGCAACAAAGAGCGGCATCGAATTGTCCCCTGCTCGGCAAACGACTACAAACTCGCCTGCCAACAAGAAATCCCAGAACGATTTATCAATGCTTTTAAGCGTTTTGATATTGGATAATTGTAGCGAGACTCGTTTTGCTAGCGCAAAATTTGTAGTAGAGGTATAGAAATAAATCTACAACCTTGGATTATATAAAAACATCCCAGATACGGAGACTCCTTTTACACCAAAAGAACCGCACGAGGATTTAGTAGATAGTCCTAAAGCGCATTTGCCTCGATATCTTCTGCAAAAAATGTCTACTCCTTCGCAACAAGTTTTTCCAACTGAATCCCCCTAGATCCCTTTATTAAGAAGTGGTGATTTTCAAAGGATTGATTATCAAACCATGCTTTCAATTGGTTTACATTATCAAACCACTTAGCGTTGGGAAGGAGAAACCTTGACATGGCGAATTCTCTTCCAACAAGTAGGGCTTGGAGTTCGATTTTTTTGTTTTTCTGAAGACGGTCTAGTTGTTTTAGAACTTTGCGGTGTTCAGGTTTGTTTTGTGTGCCTAGTTCGAGCATGCTTCCTAGTATGACCACTTTATTGGTTTCATTCATTTCTCCAAAGTTTTGGAGGGCGATTTGCATACTTGTGGGATTCGCATTGTAGGCATCGAGGTAATAAGTATTAGAGCCATGGGTCATTACCTGAGATCGGTTGTTGGATGGGGTATAATTTTCGAGGGCGGATTTGATGTTTGAGACCGGTACCTTGAAATGTAACCCAATGGCCAGAGCAGTCAGCAGATTGTCAAAATTGTACCTACCGAAAAGTTTAGACTGCATTTCGATCGTTGGTCCGTTGTCTTCAAAAGACAGTTGGACGTAAGGATTTGCTCCTACGTAATTGGCAGAATAATTCAGTTGTTTTGAGGAGTCGTTTATACCATATAGATAGGTGTCCATTCCTTCAGGAACCAAATCGCCTAAATAATCCTGATCTGCATTGACAAACACGCTGCCTTTTTTTGTTGCTAGATAGCGGTACAACTCTGATTTAGTTTGTTTTACCCCTTCCAAATCTCCAAAACCTTCTAAGTGTGCCATTCCGACATTAGTAATGATGCCATGCGTGGGTTCTGCAATCCTGCAAAGGAAATCTATATCTCCAAGATGGTTGGCCCCCATTTCGATAACTGCGATTTCTGTGTCGAGCGGCAAGTCAAGCAGCGTTAAGGGAACACCGATATGATTATTAAAATTTCCTTTCGTGAATCCTGTTTTATAGGTAGTCGACAATACCGAGCTCATCAGTTCTTTGGTGGTGGTTTTTCCATTTGTGCCCGTGATTGCGATCACCGGAATATGGAGTTGTCTACGGTGATAGGTGGCCAACTCCTGTAATGTTTGCAGGGTGTCATCTACCAGAATAAACTGATCTTTCTTTGGCAAACCGAGATCACTGACTAGTGCAAACGAGGCACCTAGCTCTAGCGCTTTTTCTGCATACTGATTGCCGTCAAACCGATCGCCTTTAATGGCGACAAAGAAACAACCTTCTGTTATTTTTCTGGTATCTGTGCAGATGCCATTGGTGGAGAGAAAGTGTTGATGAATATTTTTTATTTCCATGCTGTTCAAAAAAATTGCCTTCCTGAAAATCTCAGAAAGGCAATTTTATAATTTTTATACCAATTAGCTAAGTAAATAGCCAAATATATTTGTTGGTAATCGCCGCAATTGGCTTATTTGTATTTTCTTTTCACTTTTTTCTTGTACTTGCCAGGAAACTGGTTTCCTCCTTTGATCTTGTTGCCTGGAGGGCTACCCACTCTTGTCATAGCACAACGGAAACCAAGTGATCTAGAAGCACGATCTTCATCTAAGAAACGACGAGCACCAGGAACTAAATAGTAAGCCCGGTCAGCCCAGCCACCGCCTTTTATAACTCTGGCTTTATCACTTACTAGAGAAGAGATACCATAGTTATAGAAAACTTCAGATTCTTTATCACCATCCAGGTAATCCATCACGTTTCCTCTTTGATAGTTTAATCGATGGGCGACATCCTCATCTTTAACTACCTCGTAACGAAGACGTCCAAGGCTGTCTTTTTCGACAGGAGCACCTTCTTCATCAAGCACTTTGTGTTGGAATACGTTACCCCGGAAAGAGTTCAGATCCTGATCTTCCACACCTCTTAAAGTAGAAGAAGTCATTGGACGATAAACATCCATTACCCATTCACTAACGTTACCAGCCATGTTAAACAGACCGTAGTCGTTAGGCATGAAGGCACGTACAGGAGCGGTGATATGAGCATTATCATTAAGCTTTCCAGCCATACCCATAAAGTCACCACGACCTCTTTTGAAGTTGGCCATCATTTCTCCTTGGTATTTACCACGTTTGCCGTAGCGCATAGTATTTCCATCCCAAGGATAAAGACGACGATCAGAAATTCGCTCATCTTTGGAGTAGGCTTGATTGCCGATAAGGGCAAGCGCAGCAAACTCCCATTCTGCTTCTGTTGGCAGACGGTAAGCAGGAAGAAGAATACCATCTTCGAAGCGGACTTTTCTGTCGCCTCCGGTACGGATATCTTCCATTGGTTTATTAACACTTCCTTCATACTGACCAGCGAGATAAGCTTCTGTATTGAAGTTATCCTCATCTTTTTGTTCAGAGTTAGGATTTAAAATTTGTTTCTCAATTAAGACCATTTCGTTTACACGGTCTGTACGCCATTTTGCGTATTCATTTGCTTGCAACCAGTTGACTCCTACGACAGGATAGTCATCATAAGCAGGGTGACGAAGATAAGTTTCAACGAATGGCTCGTTGAACGACAATTCTTCTCTCCAAACCAATGTGTCCGGTAAAGCTTTGAGGTAAACCTCAGGATAGGATTCGCTGAAAACTCGTTGAATCCAGTAAAGATATTCTCGGTAGTCAATGTTAGCGACTTCTGTCTCATCCATATAGAATGAAGAAACCGTAACCCTACGCGGAACATTGTTGTAATCGAACATGACATCTTGCTCGGTAGTACCCATTGTAAAAGTACCTCCTTCAATCAGAACCAGATTAGGACCAGTTGCCTGCCCCTTATATTCTAGTTTTTCGAAACCTCCCCACTCCTGGTCATTATAACTCCAGCCAGTTGTAGCAGACTTCTCTGATTTCTTACAAGATGAAAAAACAAATAGTGCTGCAAAAAGCAGCATCGCACCTAAATTTAAGCATCTTTGCATATCAGAAAAAATTTATTTGAAAATTATAGCGTACAAATCTAATAATATCTTAGCATTATTTAAACATTTTTAAACAATCATTGTATTGTTTTCCTCTTGATTTATTTTTAAACCGTTCACTCTCCTCAAAATTCAGTATTAGAGAAACTTCATGCGCCCCTCCTGTTTTCCCGCTTAAACCGGAGATTGTAAGGTCGTAACTGTATCCCAATTTGACGATTCCTTTTCGAAAACCGACTAAAAAGATGGCGGCATCTGAGTTTGAAAAAGTATGTCGAAACCAGGCTCCACCATATATGTACCATGCGCTGACATATGCCCCTACGTTCAACTGCTGAAAATTTCCTTGTTTTGCAAACAAAAGATTCGGAGATATAAACGCTGGCTTTCTGCCATTATTGTATGGATTCGTCAAATTTATCTCTGCACCTCCATGTATCGAGAACATAAGTGGCACTACACCAAAATCTGTTGGAGTATCCAGGAAACTTTCGTCAGGCGCGTTGATATGTTTTATCGTTAGTCCTGCATAAAACTTACTCGAGTAGGCCAATAACCCTGCCGAAAAATCCGGATAGAAGGTTGTCAGCTGCGCAGGTCGTCCTTCTTCTGTTGGAAAAGGATTTCCTCCTTCGTCCACAGGCCCAGTCAATGGGTCAAGTTGGTCGAGGAAAATTAATTTATTCCAATTTAAATATTTTTGCTCTACTCCAGCTTCCAGTCCTCCTCTTACAAATAGGTCTTCATCAAGACTCAGTGTATAAGAATAAGAAGCTGTTATTCTATTCGTTATAAATATCCCGTCTCCTGCCTGGTCAGAAAGCAGACTAACTCCTAATCCACTTTTTATTTTACCAAAATATTGGTCGTAAGTAGCGGCATAAGAAGTGTATGCATTTGGCAATGTTGGCCACTGATTTCTGTAGTTAAGTGTAATTCTTGGTGCTTGTGTAACGCCTGTCAATGCAGGATTTAGTTGCAGCGGAGCAGCAAAAAACTGAGAAAACACCTGGTCTTGCGACCACGCAGAGACTACAGCCAGGAAAAAGCAGATAATAAATGTGACTGATGATTTAATTTGCATCTTGTTTTATCAAAGTAACGTTATTTTTTTTAATACCAATGCAATACGAACGACACTCTAACGTTTCAGTTATTGAATAAATTGCTAGTTCTTAGTAAATTTACTACATTACTGAAAAGCCGCTCAATATATGAAGAATTTTTTTTCTATCTCGCTCCTGCTTGCCTGCTTCAACTTTGTTTTTGCAAATAATTCTACTTCTATAACCGGAACTATAGAATGGGATGAAGACTTGAAAACATATAGCATTGATAAAAACCGCTCCATTTTTGTCCATTCCTTCAAGAATGCTGTCTATAATGATCGATATCCAACAATGCCAATTTACCAGGCCAAATTTCCATTAACAAGCTATGGTAGTCTTTCTGCAACTTTTGTAGATGCAAAATACGAACCGTTAAATAGTGACAAAGGGATTGATGATCAATTTATTACAAACAATATAGAAATTGAAACTGCCGTTAACATTAATAATAAACGTGTAAATGGTGGCATTTCTTTTATTCCTATACGGAAAAATTCAGCAACAGGTTTCTATGAGCGGCTTATTTCTTTTGAAATACTTATAAGAAATAATCCTAGTCCACTTCAAACAACAAGAAGCGGGCCAACCACTTTTGACTCCGCTCTTAAGATAGGAGAGCTATATAAAATAGCGATTGACGAAACTGGAATTCATAAGCTAGATTACAACTTCCTAAAAAATACACTAGGCATCGCTGTAGAAAACATCAATCCAAAACAAATCAAGATTTTTGGAAATGGTGGTGGCAATTTACCTGAATCTAATGCCACTTCGAGAATCGACGATCTGGAGGAAAACACCATATTTATAAGAGGCGAAAATGATGGCAGCTTTGATACTGATGATTATATTTTGTTTTATGCAGAAGGAGCGCATATTTGGAACTACCTGGGAGATGCAGCGACTTATGCACATGAACAAAATTTGTACGACAATAAAAATTATTATTTCCTAAGAATAAATGATGGTGTTAATACCAGCAAACGAATCCAAAATCAGTCTTCTGTCTCTTCGACTGCTTATTCCACATCGACCTTCGACGACTATCTACACCATGAAGTAGATGAAATCAATCTGTTGGATGACAACATAAGTGGTCAGGGTTCTGGAAAGGACTGGTTTGGGCCTTCTTTTAAATTTACCACCACAAGAGATTACAATTTTCAATTTCCAAATCTGGTGACGACCGAACCTGTTACCATAAAAACCAGAACTACAGGACGAGCAATTGGAGGAGGCACCCACCAATTCAAAATTTCAGCCAACAATTCCCTTGTTTATACCCAGCCTCATAGCCCTGTTAGCGGAAGTATTGAAAATACTTATTCAGACATTCGTACCAATTCGACCAATTTTAATGTCAATACGGACAATATTGACATCACAATGGAATATGTCAAACCAAATTCGACAGCAGAAGGTTGGGTGGACTATATCACACTAATTTCACGACGCAAACTGACTTTTGGCACTACTCCTTTGGCTTTTAGGGATAAGCGGACTTTAGATCATGCTTCTGCATCTTATACTATTAATGGTATGAACTCGAATGTATTGGTTTGGGACATTACAGACCCTTTGAACCCGAAGTCTCAAGACGGAAATTTGAGTGGAAGCAATTTTAGTTTCGGAAAAACCGTCAACGAACTCCATCAGTTTATTGCTTTTGAGCACGGACAAGCCAAGGAACCAGAATTCATAGCAAAAATCAACAACCAAAACCTTCATGGACTTAGCAACCCTGATTTACTTATAATATACCATAAAGATATAGCTGCAGCCGCAAGCAGGCTAGCAGATCACCGGCGATCAGTCAGTGGGATGGAGGTGCATGCGATTGATGTCGATTTGATTTATAATGAATTTGGTTCAGGAAGGCCTGATATAACAGCGATCCGCGATTTCGCTAAGATGTTTTATGACCGGGGTACTCCAGGTGACCGATTGAAATACTTATTGTTGTTTGGGGATGCATCTTTCGATTATAAGAATAACAATGAAAACCCGGACAATTTTAATCTGGTACCTACCTATGAGACCGCACAATCTAACAATGGGATCAGTGCACATCCAAGCGACGACTATTTTGGATTGCTGGACGTAACAGAAGGTGGTGGTATTATCTCTGGAGATCTGGATATAGCAATTGGGCGATTGCCCGTTCGCAATTTGACAGAGGGAGACCTTATGGTGGATAAGATTATTCATTATGAAACAAGTCCACTTTGCCTGGGAGACTGGAAAAATCGGATACTCTTTAATGCCGATGATGAAGATAGCAATATTCACTTCAGGGATGCCGACGGGATTGCAGAAACAGTAAGAAACAATTATAATGTTTTCAACCTTCAAAAGGTCTACTTTGATGCATTTAATCAGGTTACAACTCCTGGAGGAAACCGATACCCAGCTGTCAATGAAGCAATTAATCAAAACATTGGATTCAAAGGCGACCTGGTGGTCAACTATATGGGGCATGGAGGAATAAACAGTTGGGCGCAGGAACGAGTACTAACGATTGACGATATCGACGCTTGGGACAACTACAACAAAATGCCTCTTTTTGTAACGGCTACTTGTACTTTTGGCCCATATGATGAGCCCAAAATTACGAGTGCAGGAGAACTACTTATGCTTAAACCTGATGGTGGCGCAATTGGTCTGTTTACCACAGTCCGGGCAGTTTATGCTTCTACCAATCAACAATTGACAAAAGCAGTATTTGAGTATATTTTTGAACCTGTTGGTAATAAAATCCCAACCATTGGGGAAATTCTGCGATTGAGCAAAAATAGTCTTGCTACAGTAAGTGGCAAGGAAAACAGCAGAAAATTTACCCTGCTGGGCGATCCGTCTCTTACGTTGATTCACCCAAAGTATAATATCATTACCACTCAGATAGACAATCAACCAATTTCAAGTTCAGATACAATCAGAGCATTGCAGGAAGTCACTATCAAAGGCTACATTGAAGATATTGGTGGTGGTGTCCTGACAGACTTTAATGGGACTATTGCTCCCACGGTTTATGATAAACTGCAAAACATCAAGATGCTGGTGAATGACCCAAATAGTAGATTAGATTCTTTCAATCTGCAAAAAAACATCATTTT
Source organism: uncultured Saprospiraceae bacterium (assembly GCA_938016265.1). Classification (GTDB taxonomy): domain Bacteria; phylum Bacteroidota; class Bacteroidia; order Chitinophagales; family Saprospiraceae; genus JAHDHB01. The sequence goes on along the minus strand of CALLWB010000084.1, from coordinate 32,864 downwards.
CAAAGGGCTGGCGGGCGTCAATAATGGAGAATTTCAATTTACTTTTGTTGTGCCTAGTGATATTGATTATGAATTTGGCAATGGGAAAATATCCTATTACGCTGACGACGGCGTTTCCAGAGATGCTGCTGGTTATCATGATGACATTATTATTGGTGGAACTGATCCTAATGGAATTGCAGATGATGAAGGGCCCAAAGTGGAGATTTTCATGAATAATGAAGACTTTGTTTTTGGAGGACTAACTGACGAAAATCCAGTGTTGTTTGTCAAACTTTCCGATGATGTTGGAATAAATACTGTCGGGACAGGGATTGGCCATGATATAACGGGGATTCTTGATGAAAATAATCAGGAAATCTTTGTCTTAAACGACTTTTACGAATCCGCACTTGACGATCCAAAAAAAGGAGAAGTGCGCTATCCACTGAACAATCTGGAAGAGGGAAGACACTCAATAAAAGTAAAGGCATGGGACATTTCCAACAACTCCGGGGAAGATTATACCGAATTTGTGGTTGCGAAATCTGCCGAATTGGCTATAAACATGATATTAAACTACCCTAATCCATTTACAACCTCCACCAATTTTCAATTTGAACACAATCTTCCTACAAACGAACTAACTGTTCAGATACAAATTTATACGGTTTCCGGTCGACTATTGAAAACAATTTCAGAACAAGTCACCTCTGAAGGGTATCGGGTGACGGATATCGGCTGGGACGGAACTGACGACTTTGGCTCAAGAATTGGGAAAGGAGTCTATGTGTATAAAGTACAAATTGGAGCAGCCAACGGCGACGAAGGAATGAAAGTGTCCAATAGCGAATTTGAGAAACTAGTGATTCTGAAATGATTGGAAGCAGCTACTCAAATTTTGCCCACGCTCAAAATCAAATAGATAACTTTCACAAATTTTAATAAAAAATACTTTTCAACAAACACAACATTTTGGCAAAAAAACCGATATATATATAGATAGAAGTACTTTGCTTTACATAAACAGGATTCATAATTCAGTAAATAGTTTTAGAAATCATTTATCTTGTGTAACTTTGCAACCCATAATCTGAAATTTCCATCTACATGGAAGTACATTGGAAAAACTTTCTTCACAAAAATTGCATTCTCTATAAGTTAATTTCTACAATTTGTTCTAAACAATATATTAACTGTTACTAGTTTAACACTTCTTTAAATTCCGGATCGGAATTTGAGATGCAATTGTTTCATATTAATTTTTATATTTTTACAATAAAAATAGGACTTTGTACTATGAAAAAGATTTTCTTTAACGTAGCCCTTTTAATTGGGTTCCTGGCAATTTGTGTTCCTTCTACTCAGGCACAGATTAGCACTTGTGTCGACGGGATCGATCAGCAAACAGGAAAAGCTTGTGTCAACACGATTATTACCGCAGTACCATTTTTGCGGATTATTCCAGATGCAAGATCAGGAGCAATGGGAGATGTCGGAATCGCTATTTCCACAGATCCAAATGCGATGCATTTTAATGCCTCTAAACTCGCATTTGCTGATAAGGATTTTGCGATCTCTGCTACTTATACACCATGGCTTAGAGCACTTGGATTGCAGGATGTATATTTGGCATACATGTCCGCTTACAAACGGATTGACAAATTGCAAACAGCAGGTTTGAGTATCCGCTATTTTTCTCTAGGTAATATTCAATTTACTGATGAGAATGGTGGTGCACTAGGAACAGATCGCCCTAATGAATTTGAAATAACTGGTGCTTATGCCAGAAAATTGAGTGATAGATTGTCCGCCGGACTTTCCCTCAAATTCATCTACTCCAAATTGGCAAACGGCCAAACAGTAAATGGAAATCAAATAACTCCGGGTACTGCTTTCGCTTCCGACTTTTCACTGTCCTACAACAAGCCTATGAAAATTGGCGACCGTAAGGCAACATACAACTTCGGAATGGCGATCACCAATATCGGTACGAAGATATCCTATACTAACTCAGCAAACCGTGACTTCATCCCTACTAATCTAGGATTTGGTAACGCGTTAGAGTTTTATTTTGATGATTACAACTCGATCACTTTCGCTGTTGACATCAATAAATTGTTGGTTCCGACACCTGATGAGAATTTGGTAGATGTAGATCCTCAGGACAATGTACCTGACTACAAGCAAGTTTCTATTGCGGCTGGTGCCTTTAGCTCTTTTGGAGATGCTCCTGGTGGGTTTTCTGAAGAAATGAATGAGTTGATGTACTCTTTTGGATTGGAATACTGGTATGACAAGCAGTTCGCTGTACGTCTAGGCCACTATAATGAACATAGAACGAAGGGAAACAGAAAATTCTTTACAGTAGGCCTTGGCTTAAAATACAGTATTTTTGGTCTGAACTTCTCTTACTTAGTTCCTACATCCAACCAGAGAAATCCATTAGACAACACTTTGAGATTCTCCTTGTTGTTTGATTTCGGTGCGCAGGATGCTGCTGAATCTCCAAAGGATTTATAGATTAATAGATAAAAGTCTTATTTAGATATATAGCGCCATTGACAATTGTTGATGGCGCTTTTTTTTGGTTGATAGAATAGAATAATGCTTGAATTAGATAATTGGGAATGATGGAATTGGTTAGTTGTAAAATGGAAATGGGGAATAAACTACTACCAACCAGCAGAGGCCGAATGATGATTTGCCTACGTTATGCGTTTTCAACCTCCGTTTACCATTGACCAATCCCTATTAACTATCTTTTAGACTTCATTGCGGGGACTTTTTTGATGTTTGCGTCGGCTACTAGTTGTTGGTATTCTTCGGACTCTATGGGGTAGATAGCGATTTTGCCTTCTTCGTTGTAGTGCGCTCCAAATCCGTAGCGTTTGGTGAGGGCAGAGGCTCTAAGGCAAGGATGGCCTTTCGAAAACAGGTCGTCCCAGATTTCTTGTCGTTCTTGTTCTGAAATATTTTCTATTCCTTGTTTCCTGAGGTAGGTAACAAATGTCAAGTCCTTGTGGGTTAGGGTATATGGTTGGTCCAGCAATAATTCATATTGAAATTGGTGTATTGGTTTTTTGGGTCGGTTTGAATTAGGAACTTCGCTGGTAGATATTGGACAATCTGCAGCAATGGTGATAAGTGTATTTGTATATGCCATGTCAAACTTCGATTTTTAAATTATACTTTCTTATAGAATTATCAGTAAGTAAAGTCCTACAAATCCCTAAATCCTCAAATTCTGATAATTATTTCGCTCCTAGTTGTGCTGCTTTTTGCTGGTCTTGGTTGGCCTGGGCAGCATTTCCCATCATTGCGTGTAGTTGCCCCCTTGATTTGTAATATGCACCAGCATTTGGTGCTAGTTTGATCGCATTGTTGTAATCATTTATTGCATTCTGGTTTTTTCCTAACTTTTGATAATCCTGTGCTCTCCAAAAGTAGGCCTGGGAATTGTCATTTCTATACTTCAAATGCGTCGTGTAGTTGTCAATTGCTTGTTGATGTTTCTTCATTTGGGAATAAATCACTCCCCTATTGACATAGGCATCTACATAACCAGGATTGAGCATGATTGCTTTATCCAGGTACTTTAAGGCTTCTGGGAAATTTTTCTGGCGTGCGTAAACTGCCCCCAAATTTCCTAGCGAACGGCTGTCATTTGGTTGTATTTCCAGTACTTTATGGTAGTCTTTTATGGCTTCGTCAAGTCTGTTCATACTGAAATAGACATTGCCCCGATTGTTGTAGACGGAGGCGTCGTTTGGTTTGATGGCTACTGCTTTGGAATAGTCTGCCATTGCCAAGTCGAGTTTTTTTGTTTGTCGGTATATTTTTCCACGGCTGATGTAGGCGTCATAAAATCTGGGATCCAGACTAAGTGCTTTGCCCAAATATTCTAATGCTTTAGGTGCATTTTTGTCTGTATTGTAATAGTAGTTCCCCAGATTGTTATAAGATGTTGGATCGTCTGGGAAGATATTTTTGACGTTGGTCCATAACGTATCGCTGTTCTTCCAAACTTTAGTTTGCATAAAGGAAAGTACCATAAACGCCACGCCGATGACTGGCAACGCTACTTTGGCAATATTGAAGTAGCCATCGAATGGTTTTTCGTTTTTTCGTTCTATTAATTTATCCAAAAAATATCCGAAGATGAAGAAAATTCCTACATAAGGAATGTAGGTATATCGGTCAGAGATGATCGCACGTCCTACCGTCAAAAACTGCAAGGTTAAGGCATTAATTATCAGATAAAAGAAAAACCCAAAGAAAAATACTTTCGTTTTTCGCGTCGACCAGAGTACCGCTGCTGCCAATGCACTTGCTAAAAATGGCGCTACTTTAAAAATAATTGGCAAATTTTTGATATCTGGATAGGGATAAAAAGTAGACATGTTGATTGGAACAATCATCTTCCATAAATAGGCAATCGTGCCATAGGATGCAAAACTAATTCTCTGAAGAAGGCTGTACTGTTCTGTAGCGCCGACAGCCACTCCAGCCTGAATACTGTAGGTTTTCCAGCCAATAAATAAAGCAAACAAAAAGAACGGTATTTTTTCTACAATGGCTTTTGTGTCCCATTTTCTAGAATGATAAAAGTCTACCAACAACAAAATGATAGGAAACATAACCGCTGTCGGTTTTGAAAGACCCGAACAAATAAATAAAATCAACGTATAGATTAAGTACTTGTTATTGAGTTTATTTTTGAGGTATTTCACGTAAGTGACTAGTCCTGCCATGAAGAACATTCCGTAAAGGACATCCTTTCGTTCTGCGATCCAGGCAACGGACTCCACGTGCATCGGATGAACCCCGAACAAAAAGGCAACAAACAAGGCTCCATAGGGTTTACGATCATTGAGATGGTAAATAAAGAGAAAGACAAAAAAGGTGCATAGCAAATGCAATAACAAATTGACAGCATGATAAGAACCGGCGTCCAACTCTGAAATTTGATAGTTGAATGCAAGAGAAAGCATGGTCAAGGGATGATAATTTGCTGCTATACCTTCAGTAAAAATGGTATTGAGACTTCGTCCATTCATCTTGATGATGTGTGGATTTTCTGTCACGTAGTCAGGATCATCCCAATTTGTAAAGTCGTTGTTTAAAGAAGGAATAAAGGTGATAAAGGTTAAAACCAGAACGATAGCTACACCGATAGCTGTATTTTTATCCTTCCACCAACCTGCTTTACTCTTCGATTTTTGAGCGGCTTTGGTTGCTCCTCTTTTCTTTTTTTGCTGTATTTTTTTCTTTTTTGCCATAACGAGAACAAATTACAAAAAATCGTTTGATGCAAATTATAAACGAACAGGAAAATAAAGTAGTTGGCAAAAAATGCTTGCCAATCCTCCATTTACCGCCCATTAAAATTAGTGGTTTACTTTTTGTTTTAGAATACTTAACTTTTATCAGTTTATGTATTATTGTAACTTAACTTTGAAACGATTCTAAAATAGTCTTGTAAAAATTTAACTTTACAAAAAAAACGAATTACCTTAAATTGTTGACTTACAACATTTTGTATTTACATATATATTTTTTAAGTTATTTGCCCAAATTATCCATTAGTACCGTACAATTTGTCATCTATTTATCGCTTAATAGAATGAAAGGCCATGACCAAGAATATTATTTGCTTTTTCCTTTGTTTATGCGTTTGGGGCGCAGAAGCTCAGGAGACCAGTTCTTCCGTAAACTGGAAACGAGACCAAAAAATTGCGGAACAACACCTTGAAGAAAAAGACTTCAAAAGAGCTGCAGACCATTTTTATTCCTCCGCTTCGGCAACAAATGGGAATACTAGTTCTTCGTTGTTTTACAAGGCAGGGACCTGCTATAAGGAAGTTGGAAACTTTCGGCGGGCTGCACTGGCATTTCGATCTGTTATAGAACGAGATGCAGACTGGGAAAATGATGCCGTCTATCAACTAGCAATTTGCCAAAAATACCTTGAAAATTACGATGAAGCAATTTCCGGCTTCAAGTTGTTTCTTCATGGTTTGCAAGGAGAAAGTTTGGAAGATCAGCAACTACTCCTGCATAAACAAATAGCAGGATGCCTGCTGGCCCAGGATTTACAAACCAGCAAAAAAGAAGCTGATTTTCAAATAAGAAAAGTACCTGCGACTTCCAATGCCTATTCCAAACAGCAAATGGGCAGTTGGACCGGAGGAGAAGCCACCACTGTGGATGGTCTTCCCGATCATTCGGAAGGAAATTTTTTCCTATCCGAAGACAAACAACGACTTTTTTATTCTATTCAGGAAGAAACAGGAAACCAACGCACGCTTTATGTCCGACTAAAAAAAGCAGGAGAATGGTTGGACCCTGAAAAACTACACTCGAAGATAAATCTCCATAATGTTTCCAACGATTTCCCATTTGTCTTTTTGGATGAAGAGGTTGGCGAAGTGCTGCTGTTTTGCTCAGATAGGGACGACGGAGAGGGCGGAATGGATATTTGGTCTTCCATCATAAAAAAAGATGAGGATTCTTTCCTCTATACAGCGCCAAAAAATCTTGGCCATAAAATAAATTCTGATCGGGACGAAATCACTCCTTACTACGATGCAGACCTTGCTACACTATACTTTAGCTCAAATGGGAAGGTAAACATTGGTGGGTTTGATGTCTATAAATCTATTGGAAGGGCCAACTCCTGGAGCAGGCCGAAACATCTTGGCACTCCAGTAAATTCAGGAGGGGATGATTTTTATTTCCAAATAGACCGTATGGTTTCCAACCGACCAATTGATGAGGTCGCCGACTTCCAATTAAACAGTTATCGGGTGTCTCAGCAAGTGGAGATGCTGCAACTATATGGTCAGGTATTGGATAACTTCGGAAACCCAATGTCTGATGTTAAGCTAATTTTGAATGATTATACTAATAATTTCCCCATTGACGAACAGGTTATGGACGCGAAGGATGGGAAGTATTCTTTTAGTATTTCTGAGAATCGGACGTATATTTTGAGAGCAGAAAAACCAGGTTTTAAGACCATCGTCACTGAAGTAACTAGTTTTGCACTAAATGAAATCGTAGAACTTCGGCAGGACATTGAATTTGGTGAGACGGGAATGTTGGCTTCGGTCAATCCTCCAATGACGACTCAACCTGATGTGCCGACGGGTGTTATTCCAGATCCAACACCGCATTCAGCTGCTTTTCCTGATGCAACGCCAACCGGTATTGCGCCAGATGCTCCATTACCGCATGCTGCTGCTTTGCCAGATGCAACACTCCCCAATGATAGTGCGCCAAAAATACCTTCAGATGTGCTGGCTGGTATTATACCTGGTCCTGCACCGGATCAGAATGGACAGAAAGCACCAAAGCCTGACTGGATACCAAAAGACAAGCCAATCGCTCCTTCGGTTGCAGTAGCCTCGGAGGAAGTTACAGAAAAACCAGCCCCACGCCCTGATTGGTTGCCAGCAACAAAACCGAAAACTACTATACCGGACTTACCAGAGTCTGTCGCCCATACCGGAGTTCATCCTGCAGTTCCACACAATTCAGTCACGTTACCTAAACCAACAGCCGATAAGGCAGCTAACACCGAATTGCCCATTCCTTCTGTTGCTCCTGACCAGCTCGGAAAACCGGTAGCAGAGACCTCTGTTGTCACTCCCGATCCGGAAACAATTATTCCCATAAAGGAAGAAATGGAGACCTTAAAAACGGAAATAGCAGAAACTCCGATACAAGGAGAAATCGAGGAAACGAAAGAGGTAGCGCCAGCTTCAATTGAACGGACAGAGCCAGTGGCCAAGGCGGCTGTACTTCCCGCAACCACCAAAACGAAAGCCAAGGAAAATCAACCTACGGCTATCGCTGCTACTGCAAGTACAACCAAAAAAGCGGCGTCAAAATACAAGGCAAGAACGTACGAAGAGATCATGAGAGACATCGAAAAAAACAAGGAAGATTGGAATAAAAAACGCACTGCCAACTCAAGAGACAATGCAAACTACGAGGAACATAGTAGCTGGTAAACGTAAGTATAAATTCAAGTATTTTTTATCTGATCTCGCAACTTAACAGATGTTGGTCGCCTAGAAAACCTTCCAATCGATCTCCAATAGCTACAGGTCCGACGCCTGCAGGAGTGCCTGTGTATATCAAATCACCAATGTGCAATTTGAAATATTTGGAGATATAAGCAATCAAGTAGTCGAAAGAAAAAATCAGATCATTGGTGTTTCCCGTTTGAACCGTTTCCCCATTTTTTGTAAGGTGAAACCCGATGTTTTTTGCATCGTACCCTTCCATTGGCAGAAATTCTCCAATGACCGCGGAAGAGTCGAAGGCTTTTGCGATTTCCCATGGGTGTCCTTTTGCCTTTTGTTCCGACTGTACATCTCTTGCCGTCATATCTAGTCCGAGACTTATTTCATTGTAGTATTTGTGGGCAAATTTTTCCTCGACATGTTTTCCATTTTTGCAGATTTTTAATACGACCTCTGCTTCATAATGAATGTTTTTAGAAAACTCCGGATAATAAAACGGTCGTCTCTTTCGAAGGATGGCAGTATCTGGCTTCATAAAAATCATTGGATTTTTAGGAACTGGGTTATTGAGTTCTTTTGCGTGATCTGCATAATTTCTGCCTATACAAATGATTTTCATCTTCTAGAGTTTTAAGTTGGTCAGTCCTGTCAGTTGTCTGACTTCCTTTAGTGTTTGCTGTGCTCGTTTTCGAATTTCGGCGGAGGATTGTTGTATTTTATACTTGATCTCTTTTTTGTTGGCCTTCAGTTCACTTTTCTTTGCAACAAACTTTGCGCTTTGTTCTACTAGTGCTTCTGCGACTTCTCCCTTGAGTTCTCCGTAGGATAGGGTGTCTTCGTTGTATTTTGTTTCTAGGGCTTGGTGGGCATCTAGTTTGCCGCAAGCTTCTAGAAGCTTGAATAGGTTTTGGACACCAGCTCCTTTCTCTCGCTGTCCGGTTGTCGCATCGACGTCCATGGTGGAAGCGCCTGCATCGGTGACAGCGGATTTTACTTGTTTGCGAATTCGTGCTTCTTCACCGAATACATTGATGTAGTGTTTCTCTCCTGCGCTCTTGCTCATTTTTCTGGTAGGGTCGGCGGTAGACATCACTTTGGGGACTTCGGTGTATAGTGTTTCTGGTAAAACAAAGTATTCCTTACCCACCATATTATTGAATCGTTGCGCAATGTTTCTTGACAACTCCAGGTGCTGGCCTTGATCTTTGCCTACTGGTACATAGTCGGCTTTATAAATCAAGATATCCGCGGCCTGCAATACCGGATAGTCAAACAATCCTGCAGAGATAAAAGAATCCTTAGACTTATCTTCTACCTGACTGGATTTGTCTTTGAATTGCGTCATTCTGGTCAATTGTCCGTAGGAAGTGAAGCAATTAAAAATCCAGCCCAATTCGGTATGTTCAGGAATATAAGATTGGATAAACAAATTTTCTGGTTGCACACCAACAGCCACTAGATTTAAGATAATATCCCAGGAATTTTGCCTCAGTTTTTCAGGATTGTACGGCATGGTCATCGCATGATAGTCAACCACTCCATACACACAATCATATTTTTCCTGGAGATCGACCCAGTTTTTGACTGCGCCAAAATAATTGCCAAAATGCATGTGGCCTGTTGGCTGTATGCAGGATAGTACGTTTTTTCGTTGTTCTGTCATTTTTGTTTTATTTGAGGGTAGAGAGACTCATTTTGCTGGTGCAAAAATTTTGGTAGAGGGACAAATGTACTTTAGATTTTTCATGTTCCTTTACCAATTATCAAGTTATGTCAGTCTATTTCTAATTTTTATATTCATTTTCACGTCCAACACGCTTTGGTCCTTTTCCACTATGTCCAGTTAAAATTTTGCTCATAAAATAAGTCCTTGTCAAACGTACCGCTGTAGCGGTTCCATCACTTTTGGGATTGCCGAAAGTCGGACCACATTCAAAACTCATCGAGATCGTTCTAAAATCCTTTCCAAGCCATGAAGGAAATCTCAATGTTGACAAATTTTGGAAGGTTGGCGACTTCTACCAACTCTCTTGCAGGAGCAGTATCATCGTTGAAGTATTCTGAATACACGGCATTTATCCGGCTGTACATATTCATATCTGCTACAAAAACAGAACATTTGATAATGTCTTCATAGGTTAGGCCTGCTTGTTGGAGAACGGCCCCCATGTTTTTCAGTACTTGATGCGTTTCTGCTTCGATAGAGTCCTGGACAAGGTTGCCAGAAGCAGGGTCAATGGCTATTTGCCCGGAGCCGTAAAGCATTCCGTTTGCCAGGATCGCTTGATTGTAAGGACCTACAGGGGCAGGGGCGTTGTCAGAGTTGATTACTGTTTTCATTGTGTTCCTTTAGTGAAGCGCAAAAATACAATTTCTCTTTATAGAGTAAGAAGGTAACAAGGAAAAGTATAAAATAATTCCATTGTTTGGTTGATGTGGATTGGTTAATAGTTAACTCTGGGAAGTGCAAAGGGCTTTACTTTGACTGGGCTAGCTTCCAAAAAACCCTTGGCAATGTCGACAAACATTAACGAATTGACCAGTAACATAGAAACCAAAAAAGCCCCGCATAACTTTGTATGGGAGCTTATTGGAAATATCTTTCAGTAGGATTGGTCTATCCTAGTGTAGGTTGAGCGATGGCTTCTTTGCCACGGTAGTATCCGCATTCACCACATACACGGTGGTAAAGTACTGGAGACCCACAGTTTTGACAATTCACTACGTTAGGCACTTCAAGTTTCTTGTGTGTGCGGCGAGTTCTTTTGCGTTGTTTCGAGATTTTACTCTTAGGATGTGCCATTATTCAAAAATTTTATTCGTTTCTAATTTTTTTTCAATTTCTTTAATTCTTCCCAGATAGGATTTTCGTTTTCCTCCTGTTCAGAAGCGTTGTCTAAGTATTCCAGGACTTTGGGATCGCAACCTTGTTGGTCTTCCGTGTCAGGATGTACTTTCTTCATCGGCATTGCCAGGCAAATAAATTCGTAGATATACTGTGCGACGTTGATGTTGTCTGTTCCTGGTAACAGGTAGATAACTTCTTCCTCTTCTCTTGGTTGTTCGCTGTACTTCAGGATCAGTCGTTCTTGCGTGGACAATTCTTGATTGAATTGTTCCAGGCATCGATCACATTCAGTTATTACGAAACCATTGATGATAAATTCTAGCGTTCCCATTGTTGATTGTTTATCCAACTCTAGGGTGACGTTTAATTTTCCAGCAGATACAAGTGGTTCTTCGAATTCATTAAAAAAATGCTCATCTATTTGATAATCAAACTGATGCAAGCCTTCTTTTAACCCTGCCAAAGGGATGTTGTATGGAATGAACTTTTTCATTATTAAACCCTTTAAAAATTTGGTTCGGCAAAGGTAAGGAATTATTTATTTAAATGGAAATGTTGGTTGGATGTTTTTTAATGGAAATGCTTGCATGCGAGAATATGAATATTTTGGGAGTAGGATAGCACAAGCAAAGAATATCGCACAAGGCTCTTCCACTTTTTGATGGATCGCGCTGGATTTACCAGTGTCGCGGTTTCTTCCTTTTTTAAACTGTCGAAAGTCGGACCACATTCAAAACCCTTCGGAATCGTTCAGGAACTACTTCAATTGTTCTGTCAAAAAAGCGTCGATCTCTGCTACGGGTTGATTGACGCCAATGATGTTGCCAGCGGGGTTGATCAGGTACTTTGTGGGTATCTCTTTGACGCCGTATTGGGTGGCTATTGGATCTTTGAATCTTGTGATGCTTGAAATATGGTGTGGCCAAGTCAGCCCGTCGCGCTCAATGGCTCTGACCCACGCTCCTTTATTGGTCTCAATCGCTACGCTCACAATGGTAAATCCGCTCGCAGTCTTGAAGGTATTGTCCTTGTGTTTTGCGTAAAGTGCTGATAGAGCAGGGTTTTCTTTTCTGCAGGGCGGACACCAACTTCCCCAAAAATCAAGTAACACATACTGCCCTTCCAATTTTGACAAGGTCATGGAACTTCCATCCAATTGCTGTGCAGTGAAGTCAGGTGCTTTTTCACCGTCGTCATATTTAGGCATTTTCCGATAGAAATAATACCCGACCGCCAGCAAAACAACTATCAAAAAAACAGCATTGGACTTTGACATAATAGTTTTCTTTTTTGAAACTCGAAGAAACACTTTTTACTACAAGAACAACGTGAAAGTAGTTTAAATAACAATAAATTTTGAAATTACTTTAGCAAATGTCTTGAAAACGCTAGACGGCCGTTTGCTTGATTATGTAAAACAAATCCTCCAATCCTCCTTTATTTTCTAATTTATTCTATACCTTAATGGCACTATAATTTATACGTTTATTTTCCTTATTTCTTATAGTAAACCAACCCTATACATAAGTCTTATTTATAAAATTGACTAATAAACAGTTATGCCTCCAAGAACGATTTGCTATACCTATAGGGGTGGCAAAAAAATTAAACTAAAAAAAAGATTGGACCGAATGGTAGTGCGCGACCTACCCGCCTCTCTAATGACCACCACCAATTTAAAAGTAAAACAAATCTCCTCCCGCTCCTGCGAAGTACACTGCCCCAAAACACAGCTAAATAAGCTCATGCTAACCATGCGCCAACAAGCTGTAGTCCATCACTCTTATCACTTCCAAGGCAACGAACATGCCGACTTCCTAATCACCGATCGCATATTTTTGACGTTTAAGCCAGGACAATCCAACGTCCAAATCGCCCAGCTAATTGATAAATATGGCTTGATCGTGCGGAGAAGATACAAACAAGGACAATACCTCTGTCAACTCACTCAGCACTCCAAAAAAAATCCACTAAAACTGGTGGTCGAACTAGTAGAAAAAGAATCTAAAAAACTAGCAGAAGTAGACCATGATTTAAACTACAAAACCAGAACTTACGATATAGATCTTCCAACCGATCAGCTCTATAATGCACAATGGCACCTGCACAAAAAAACAGCGAGCAACAGTGAATATGATCCACGCTCTTCCTCCAATTGCGAGCAAGCCTGGAAAAACATGGGCAATTTTGGAAACAACAAAACCGTCATCTGTATTTCAGACGATGGGTGCGACTTAAATCATCAGGATTTTAGCACCCCAGGAAAAATTGTCGATTGGGCCTATATGGATGGCATCAACCTGATCAAACGATCGGATGCGGGGGCGAACCCTTTCAACATGTACAAAAAGGGGCAGAATCATGGCACCGCCTGCGCGGGTGTCGCCGCAGCAGAAATAGATGGCATCATGACCGTTGGCGCCGCTCCAAACTCCAGACTTTTACCTATAAAATGGGAAACTTCAGATGAAGGAGAAATGTTTATCAGCGATTCCAAATTGTTGGAAGTCCTAAATTTCGTAGGAGATAAGATCGATGTGATGTCCAACTCCTGGGGAGATGTGCCGACTAGTTCACGTTCGCCGCAAGTCACTAGCAAAGTAACTGAGTTGGCAAAAACAGGTGGCAGAAGAGGCAAAGGAATCGTTTTCTTGTGGTCTGCAGGCAATGAAAACTGTCCGATTCACCATGAATCCGAAATTGACGTCCCTTTTGATGCCGGCTATTATACCGTAGAAGGAGAGTCCTATTGGATTGTCTCGAAAGCTAAGAATTTTTTCAACTCGTTCGTTTATGTAAAAGGAGTGATTTTGGTGGGTGCTATCGCAAGTACTGCCCAGCGCAGTCATTACTCCAACTACGGCACAGGCCTTACGCTTTGCGGCCCTTCCAGCAATCGACATACCTACAATCGATTGGATGTAGAAGGCAAGGGAATTGTTACTACCCTTGGCGGGAATACTACGCGCACGGATTTTGGAGGTACTTCGAGCGCAACCCCACTGATTGCAGGAATTGCCGCACTGGTCATCTCTGCAAACCCAACATTGACTGCCATTCAAATTGTTGAGGTACTAAAAAAAACAGCATCGAAAGATCTTAACATGACTGGCTACCCCAAAACACCTTATTCGCCCAATTGGGATCAGGAAAACAAGGATTGGGATGTCTCCCCTATTGCTCCTTTCAACAATGGAATTTTTCGTAACATTCCTGATTCTCCTTACTTATGGAGTCCTTGGTTTGGGTTTGGGAAGGTGGATGCTGGTGCTGCCGTTTCGGAAGCCATCAGATTGCTTCCTGCTCCTATCAAAAAACCAAAATTAGGCAAAAACAATAAACCTCAAAGTATTTATCAGATTGCTGGGAAGGCCCATTTTCATAACTATATGGATATTAATCTCCGAGGAGGCTATGCCTCAGGCGGGCTGCTATTTGGCAGGAAACTAAAAGGATTGGAGCTGATTGTTCAACCTGCAAATGCGGATTTGAACGTGGAGTACAAAGTTATCGTAGAAGACAGCGGCGATTTAGGATGGATGTCTGAGGGGCAGTTGGCTGGATCAACCTCCGGCTCTGCAAAAATCGAAGCCTTTGCTGTTCGGCTTACAGGACCGAATGCTAATCGTTTTAATGTTCTTTATCGAGCAGTTATTAAAAAAGCAGGGCTGACTAAGCTTAGTATGAATGGTGCCTGGTGCGGTTCGAAAGGAGGGCGAAGGATTGAGGTCATTATGATAAAAATTGTTTAACTAGGCAGCAATTCAAATATTGGTGGTTCGTTTTTTTATAAAAATTGCACGTTCTACGTAGCACAAATTTGCTTAATTTGAAGAGCACCAAAGCTTCCAAAATATGACTATTGAAGATCTAAGGAATAATAACCTTTTACTTTTTGAATCAATTGCTGGCAGTAATGCCTACGGGACGAATATTGCTACTTCTGATCAGGATTTGAAGGGAGTGTTTGTCCTTCCCCGGGACCATTATTACGGAATGGAATACCTGCCGCAAATCAGTGATGCCCGGAATGACGAAGTCTATTATGAGCTCGGAAGATTTGCGGAATTACTAGCCGTTTGTAATCCAAACATGCTTGAATTGTTAGCAATGCCGGAGGATTGTATTCAGCATAAACATCCATTGTTTGACTTGTTCAGACCAGAAGATTTTATTAGCAAACTCTGTGAACAGACATTCGCAGGATTTGCAGTTGCTCAAATAAAAAAAGCCAGAGGCCTCAACAAAAAAATAGCCAACCCAATGGACAAACGACGAAAGTCAGTCCTCGAATTTTGTTATGTCATCGAGGGGCACGGATCAAGGGCACTACTCCCCTGGCTTGCTGAACGAAACTGGAAACAGGAACTCTGCGGGTTGGTGGCGATCAGTCATATGCGAGAGACTTATGCTCTGTTTTATGATGAGACTGGCGAACAAGGGTTCAAAGGTATTCTCCGTAAGGAAAAATCAGATACCGTTGTCTTAAGTTCTGTGGCAAAAGGCCTAGAGAAGGTGACCGTTTTATCGTTCAACAAGGATGGGTATTCTGCTTATTGTAAAAGTTATAAAGAGTATTGGGATTGGGTGGCAAAACGCAACGAGGCCAGATACAAGAACACCGTTGCCCATGGGAAAAATTACGACACAAAAAATATGTTACATACCTTCCGACTGCTGGATATGGCGAAGGAAATTGCTACGGAGAATAAGATCAATGTACGTCGGCCAAACCGGGATTTCCTACTCGATATTCGACGTGGGATATTTGATTATGATGATTTGTTGGAGCAGGCAGACCAGCGCTTGAAGGAGGTAAAGCTGGCGTTTGGGGAATGTGCTTTGCCGGATAGGCCAGACAAACAGGTGGTGGAGGATCTGGTGGTTCGAATTCGAAAGGCATTTTATGCTGGCAGGTAGAAGGACTTTTTATTATCTTACACCATAATATTCCAATAAAAAAACAAGCCTGATGTTAGTAAACCGATCCTTTCAATTTCTTTTCTTTCTGGCAATAACGTTGGTTTTCGGGTGTAACGGTTCTAAAATGACTGTGCAATCCAACTCCCAACCTATTAGTCATCAGCTTTGGGAAGAGGTTTTGCAAGCGCATGTCAGCGAAGATGGGAAGGTAGATTATGCAGGACTGAAAAAAGATCCGACCAAACTAAATGCCTACCTAAAATTGATGGGAGACAATCATCCCAATGCAAAAAATTGGTCAGAAAACGAGCGCCTTGCATATTGGATCAATGCCTACAATGCCTACACCATCGAGCTGATTTTAAAACATTATCCAGTAAAAAGTATCAAAGACATAAAGAAGGGAATTGTGCTACTCAATACTGTCTGGGACATCAAATTTATAGAAATCGAAGGAAATACTTATGATTTGAATCATATCGAACATGGGATCCTGCGGAAAGAATTTGAGGAACCGCGCATCCACTTTGCGATTGTTTGCGCTTCGTATTCTTGCCCGAACTTACTGAATCACGCGTTTACTGCAGAGCAGATGGAGGAACAACTGACCACTCAATCAAAGGCATTTATTAACGATCCTTCGAAAAACAAGCTGGCGCCCAACCAGATTCAATTATCAAAAATATTTTCTTGGTTCAAAGGCGATTTCACTAAAAAGGGGACGCTGATTGAGTTTTTGAATACCTACAGCACTACAAAAATCAATAGTGAAGCTGCTAGTAGTTTCCTTGACTATAGTTGGTCTTTGAATGAATAATTGATTGGCTTTAATACTGCTGCCTATTCCAATTCTTCCATCATCTTTTTTACGTGGGTTTGCCAGTCGGTAGCTTCATCCTCTTCCCAATCGGTGTAGGTTTCAATTTCTTCTATTTCAAAATTGGAAACTTGGTTATTGAAGTAGGCGACGATTCCTCGATAGCTGTAATATTCTCCTTTTTTCTCGTAGTGTTCATACTTCAATTCATAGGCATACACTTTTCCTTTTTCTGTGTTTAGTGTGCCAAGGAGTTGCATTTTGTCTGGTTCGCCATAGTCGTAGCTGAAAAGTTCAATTAAAAGTATCTTGGCGATAGCTTCTTCCTCCAGGTACTTGGCGGGGACTGCGCTCAAATTGTCTATTTCCTTGTAGGCTTTTATGATTTCGAGGCGGGATTCGGTATTGGCCAACTGAGATTTCACTATTTTTTTATGGACTGGGAGGCCATTCACAATCCTAGTAAAAACCCCCTTCGTTTCATTATAGTTTTTTTGAAAAATAGTGATGTATTTATTGGTGTAACTGTCTGTCAATGATTGATTCTTGATAGACTGCATCAAAAATAGATAGTTATTACAAGTACCACAATAAAACCATCGATCAGGATCTTCCGCTAATTCATTTTTGAAGTTTTCCAGATCGGCTATTGCATATTCTGTGAGCTGATCAAAGGAGTTGGCTACTGTTGCTTTATAATTTAAGGTATCCTTATTTGCCATTTGGGTGGCAAGCGTAAGAATGTTAGACCGGTAGTCCTCTTTTTCAATTAATGGTAACAATTGCTTATAGTGCTGAGCAAACAACTCCAAGGAGTCCCTAAACGGATAGAAAAGACTTCCGGCATAAACCGGTTCAGTAGGCGGATCATTCAAAAACAATTCTAAGAACACTTCCAGCTTTTTGGGATCTGACGGGTCATTAAAACCGTCCAGAATTTCTTCTTTTACTTCACTTTTCTGGTTGGGTTTTCGGTACTCTGATTTCAAAAATTCGACAGCAGACTCCTCTTCGAAGGTACTCAAAGCAAGGATCAAGCTTTTTCTGGTATCGAGAGACGACGTGTCGTCTGAATAGGTAGCAGCCAGCGCTTGTTGGAGCAACGAAATGTCCTCTTCTTCAAACTCGTAATAACCCAGTGCGCCATAAGCCATCGCCTGCTCTAAAGTATCGGTACTTAATAAATTTTCAAGAATCAATTGGGCCTTTGAAGCATAGATATCCAACTTAGAAGTTTTCGCCCGCTTTTTAAAGGAGTTAAAATACCGATTGGGCGTCTCGCCAAACAACTCTTCTTCCGCTCCATAACAATACAAGAAATACATATAATCGCGGTCAATAAAATACATATTCCTACTAATATTTCCTTTAACAGTATCCTTAATCAATAAATCTCTGGAAGAAACACCATCTATAAGCACTGATTTTTTGTTAAGAATGGTGTCTCGGTAACTAAGGACGCCCTCTTCAAAAGTATTATAAAAGGAGTCCAGATGATTGATTTTGAAATACTTTTTCAACTCTGAGACTTCCAGAGAATACAAGTTTCCTGAACTCATATCTTTGAAATAATAGTGGAAAACGTCACCAATAAAAGAACTGTGGTCTACCGAAGTGTCTACCTCTAATATTTGATTTTTGAATACCTCCATAGAAAAATCCTGACCTTCTGGTTCTAGTGGCACAAAAGCAGACGCCTCGTAGGGCTCCAATTTAAAGGATTCGAAAAACTGATCCTCGTTTAATTCCATTTCGTTAAACTTCAGATTTTGCTTTAAAACTCTGTAATATCTATTGCCTCTGAATAAATATCGACATTCAGAATAGCTTTTCCCCTGCACCAACAACGTTGTGCGCCTCGCGTTCCTCCCTGCCAACTCTATCGTGTCTAAGGGAGATAAGATCTCTCCTTTGCCCTTTAAATCTTCGAAAGCATTATTGTAGGACTCATACACATCTTCTAGAAAATACTTGTTTGGAAAATCATTATAGGCAATCAGATAATTGGTCATGGTGGCCGCATCAGTTAACAAGTAGAGGATTATTTCAAAATTATCTCCTTCTGGTTCATTAGGATTGGGTACTGATCTCGTGATTTTTTCCGGCTCACCAGGGAGCATTATAGAAAAGGCGCCTAGGGTATCTGTAAATCTTTTCCATTCGGTAGATTTTTCAGGGAGCGGAGCTGGTTCGCTGATGGTAAAGGATTCAAATACCCGTTTGATGTAAGACTCTTTCAATTGATTTAGGTCTGTCTCTACGTAAACAGCATAAACGATATCGTTTTCCCAAAAAAATCGCACTCTGCCAGATTTTTGGGATTTGCCTTTCAAAGTACCATCCAGGCATTCCCTTCCCTTGTCCGTTAGCCATTTCTTTTTGACGACTTTGTGGGTTCTGGAGTCTCCTACACTTTGCAGCATTCTTTCTAGGAGTGTTTTTTTGTCTTCTGTTATTCCTCGATTTCGCAAATCCAAGGCATAGGCCATATAGTAAGATTCAGTCGTCATATCAGGATGGATAACAGAGGTCATACTTTCTATTATATCCATATCAATAGCTATCCCAGGAAATTCCACTTCAAATCCAGCATCTTCGTTTTTGTAGGACGCCCATTCCATTTTTGCGGGATCAATAGTGTATTGGTCAGCTACTCCAGTAAATGACGGTTTGACCGGTTTTACGGTATACCCTTCATATTGTAACAGCGCAATAACACTCGTATCGCCTAGCAAATGTGCCACGCCCATTGCAGCAAACAAGGATTTTTCATGCATGATCTCTATCATACTTTTTGCCATGACCTTGTTTCGTTGCATCATTACTAGATCGTAGATTTCTTTCTTGCCCATCGTTTTGTAGATGAGATTCAGATCTCCCGTTGCGTAAACTGCCACAAAATCATCGTAGAAATTTTCATAGTCTTCTGGCGAATAGTCGATAAAATCCATGAACATCGCTCGTTGTTCTTCTGGGGTTGAAAGGTCCAATAAATCCATTTGCGTTTCTGCATCCTCTAATCCCATTATATCTTTCCTCAATGTCCTCGCAATACCAAACAGGTAAGCATCAACGAACGTCTGTTTGTCATCCTCACCTGCCAGATCTGGCGTCAACAATCGCTTAAGAATAACCGGATTTTTAGATTCTAGTTGATCCATTCCATAGCCTGTTTTTTCTTCAAAAACGGCATTTAGTTTTTTGTATTCTTCTTCGGAGAGCAACTCTTTTATATAATCTGTGGTGTCTGTCTTTTCTTCTTCAAATGACTTAGCAAACATGGATTTTATAATGGAATCGGGTTGTACCTCCAGTGCAAAAGCATCACACTTTTCAATAGACAGCATTACTTCATCTGCAAAATTGAATGCTCGCGGATCTTTTACATGCATGGTCCCAAACAAGTAGGAGGGTTCAGTCAATCCATTCCCCGTTATTTCCCACAACAGATCATTCGTCTTCGTTTCCTGGGAATAAATGACGGTGGAAAACAATAGGATAAAAAGTGTAAAAGCGAGGTGGTGTACGTTGGTATTCATTGGTATTTTCACTTAAATCAAATAAAAATTAGGGATCCGACAGGATGAATTTGTCGAAACATTGTGTGATTATGCATGTGTAGATATAAGAAAATCAAAAGTAATACTTCTTCTTGAGACTGACATAGTTTTTTGTAAAAAAAGACCTATCAGGACATACGATCTAGCCTGTTCGTTTCATAACTATCGCGCAATAGCAATAGTTGCGACACTGACCTTGGTGCCAGGAATCGCCAATATCTTCAAGGCACAAGCCTCCAATGTCGCACCAGTTGTAATCACATCGTCGACCAGCAGAATATGCTTGTCGGCCAGACTCTTAGGATCGAGTACCTGAAAACTATTTTCTACATTTTCGAAACGAGCCATCCTTGATTTTTGGGTTTGCGAGTCGACCATGTCTAAACGTTTCATGCCTTCTTTCCATGGCACTCCCAGTGTTTCTGAGAGTCCTTCGGCAAACTTTGCACTTTGGTTATAGCCCCGAATCCTACGTTTTCTAATATGAATTGGAACTGGTACTATCAGATCAATAGATTGATAAAGCGGGCTTTTTTTGAGCTGCATGCCATACCGTTTTCCAAGGACAACACCAATCCGTCCTTTGCCCTTGTACTTCAGTTCATGTAGCAGCTGCTGTGCTTTACTACCTTTCGAAAAATACAGATAAGCAGCTCCCGCGCCGATAGATATTCGTCCCCAAAAATGTTCAATCACCGGATTGTCTTCATGCAAATGGAAGTTTGTTTTTGGTAGTTTTACCTGACACGAAATACAAATGATATCTTTCCTCACTTTGAGGTGCTGTCCGCAGGCCAGGCAAAGGTTGGGATAAAACAAGTGGAACACATCCCGAAAAGGTTGTTTGATCTGGCTTGGAATCATTATTGAAACTTTTTTTCGAATTCCGCCATGGATTCCCGGTGTTCCAGTTCGTATTCGATGTTAATCTTATCGCCTATTTTTTTCTGGTAGTACACTAGCCCAATCTCTTTAGCAAATAGCTCTTTGGTGGTGGTTTCGATGGTTTGAACGCCGTTATTGGCTTCTTCCACATCGATGGTTTCTACCATTAGAAATTCCGCGCAGGGAACTTCTTTACCCTTCCAGTTGTAGTTGGTGTATTTTTGGAAAATGCGGCCACGGTTGAGGCTATTTTGTGTACTGGGAGTTAGGGGATCGTTCCATTGTATTTTGAATCGTTGTATGTTGTCGGATTGGAGGAAGGGATAGACTTGATTTTTTTCGATGGTGACGTTTGCTTTATGCATGGTCCCGAGGGAGTCGTATTCAAATAGTCGATATTCCAGTGCTGTGCTGCCGCTTGGAGTGATCTGTTCTAGGGTAAACTGCTGGACGACTCCTTCAACATTGTAATACTGCCCGCTGAACTGTTGGGCGTTATTCTCCGTAAAGGACTTATAATACCAATAAAAGGGTGGCATTTGCTTGTTATTGACGGATTGATAATGGTACACCAGTCCTTCCTTCAAGTCGTCGATTGGGAAGTAATAATCTTTTAACGATTGATCCGATTGGCAGCTACCTATTGCCAGGAGTATGAAGAATGTCAATTTGCGCATTAATAAGTATTCAGAAAAGCAATATAAACAAAAATAGCCCACTGAAATGAATCAATGGGCTACAAATATTTTTTTCTAAACGAATGTTCGTGAATACGTCTGATTAGTTTCCGAAGGCACTCATGTCTTGGACTTCGTATCCGCTAAGGTTGAACGCTGCTTGGTCTACTGAACCGATTTCCAACATGGTGGTACGGATAATCATTTTCTCACTTTTTCCATTTTCAGTGGATTCGATTTCGATAGGGAAACCAGAGATTTGATTCATGACGTCAGAACCACCACCTCCAAGTTTTTTCGCTTTCCCTCCAAAGCTGTGCATCGCTTTAGAATAGTCAAATCGGATAGATTCGTCTACCCAAAGAATGGAAGTGTGCTCCTTAGAAGTCGCGGTGTACTTCACGCATGGATGTCCTAGGATGAATTTTTTATCGCCATTTCTTACAACAGTATAGTCTTCTACTTCATACTCTGTTCTATTGGCAGGGCGCTCCATTTTGATGGCTGTTTTCTTTTCCGGGTTGGCCATTGTCATCATGTTTGTGTCATGATCGATGATCAACATCACTTTTTCTGGTCCACTAGCTTCAACACAAACCTGATTTTTATTAAAGTAATATTTCGCTTTTCCAGAATTCACTTCTTCTTTTTTGCTGCCGTCGTACTTCTCGAATTCTAGTTCGAACATACCTATAAAGTCACTATTGTAAGGCTCGTTTAGATTTTCTCCAGCAGTTTCTACCAAAAAATCATCATCGCTTCCCTCCGCTAGTTCTTCTTCTCTTTTTTTCTTTTTTCCGGTTACTGCTCCTTCTGCAGTATCTTCTACCTTATCTAGTGATTTGTCAATTCCTTTATTTACTGCTCTATTTGCTCTTTTTTCCGCTGCACTTTGTGTTCTGTCTAATGTGCGATTCAGCATTTTTTCTGCCCATTGTGCTTCTACAGAAGTAGAAAATCCAAGGATGGATAAAAACAGAACAAGGGTAAATTTCGCTAAAAAGTTTATGCCGTTCATGAGTCTATTTTTTTTAGAATAAAGTTGAAATTATTAAAATATGCGTGGCGTGTGTGGTCTACGAATATACTATATTTTTGTGAATGTTCCAACGCCTGAAGGCCGAAAAAACGTTACTATAGCCTCCACCCTCCTGCTATATCAAGATTCACGCCAGTTATGTATTCACTTTTAGAATCAACTAAAAAAAGCAGCGCGCGTTCCATTTCCTCCAGTCGGGCAAGTCGGCCCATTGGTATTTCGTGGACGGGTTTGCTGATACTCGTCTCGAGCACTCCAGGAGAGATCATATTGACCGTGATCCCTTTGTCAGCTAATTCTGCTCCTAGGGATTTTGTCAGGATCAAGACGCCTGTTTTTGCAATATAATAAGGCGTAATCATCGGTTTCGCTGCCAGCGATCCAAGCGAAGCAAATCCAATATTGACAATTCGACCATAGCCTTTCTGCATCATTATATCCGCTGCTCGTTTGTTGCAATAGAAGGTAGCATTCAGATTCGAATTTACAATTTCAGTCCATTCCTCGAAAGAGAGGTCCAGAATATTTTTTTTCAGATAATTGCCCACGTTTTGAACAAACACCTCCAAGGAAATATCAAGTTGCTCCACTTTCTGGAACAATTTATTTACTTGATGTGGATCAGTGAGATCGCCTTTCAGCGCAAATGCTTTTCTGTCAAGGGCTTCGATTTCTTTTACTACCGTGAGTGCTTCCTCTTCACTTTCTTTGTAATGAATAATGAGATGATAGCCAGCCTTGGCAAGACAAATAGCGAGTGCCCTTCCAAGTCCGTCCGAACTCCCAGTAACAAATGCGTATTTATCAGTTTTGCTCATCATACAAGGTTATCAGTTTTCTGGTTGCAGTATTTAGATCCATGGTCAGTGCTTCTTCGATAGTGGCCCAAACATAAGATTGCGCTTCTTCATTTAGTTTGACGTCGGTGCCGGAAGTTTCACAGGTATAATTGAGCAGGATCATGTGCTTTTTTTTGTAAAACTCTTCGCTATAGACGCTATCAATTATGGTGATAAATTTGATATTGGAAATTTTGAGATTAGTTTCTTCCTTAATTTCCCGAATGAGGGCTTCTTCGCAAGTTTCTCCCATATCAATTTTCCCACCTGGTATCCCATATTTGTTAGTCCACTTGTGCGTTTTGATAAGTAATACTTCCTTCTTAGGGTTTATAATCAAGGCGCCTACGGTCGTGATTGGATATTGTTTTTTCATGGATTAATCAACGCTAAAATTTAACTCGAATATACAAACTACAATACAAATGGTAAATTGTTCAGGATTTGTCTGTTTTTAAAATAGGACATTACTCTCCCCACGAGAAAAGAAGCTACCCCTTTAATCCCTTGTGTTACATTTTGCCAAAACCTCTACATTCTGATTAAAAGAACAGAATACATGTATATAAAATTAAATTTAAAATTAAATTAATTTGTTTTTCTTCTTCAAAATTGCGAAATTACAGAAACACCTACTGACTTTCTAGAATAAACAGAACTTTGTGCTGGCAAATAGCGCCCAGTTAAGAATAAAATTTTACACTCTTTTTCGTAATCTCAAAATTTTAATTCTATGAAAGATAAAGACATTATATTAAAGTACGGAACGTACATGTTTCTTGGTTTTCTGGCGTTTTTTATGATTATGAAAATATTCAGTCTAAATTATGCATTAAATCTTCGTGTCCTGAATGGAATGATCCATGTCCCACTGATCTACCTAGCAATTCGTGAATTTAGAAATTTGGCAGATACCGATGAATTTAACTATTTCTCAGGAATAATGGTTGGTATAAAAGCTTCTCTCATCGGTGTATTTTTCTTTGCCTTGTTTCAATTAATGTTTTTGACATTTGATGCGGATTTTATGGTTTACATCCAGGAAAATGCAATAATGGGTAAATATCTGAATCCAGGTACTGCTAGTTTAGTCGTCTTTTTAGAAGGTATGGTTGTCGGAGTTCTGGCATCCTATGTAGCCTTGAGAGTTGTTGATAATCAAAAAAGAAGATATACTGCCTGACGTAATTTATTCTCTTGAATTGGCAAATTTTGACATCCTTTATTAAAGTCTCTCGCTCAATACAATAGTTTTGCCAGTTCAAACAAAAAAAGGTCAAAGTTCGATGGAACTTTGACCTTTTTTGTCATCAGACTATTCGCATTATATTGCTGTATGCGATTAATCAGCTTTGTTTTATTTACCTCCTTTTCCTTTACCTTTTCCTAATTTTGGTTTCTTTATAGGAGTAGTAGGAGTTGTCACTGTACCAGAACCAGCAGGTGTAGTTATTGTAGTTGTACCATTTGGATTAGTGGTAGTAGTAACTGGTGGCTTGCTTGCACCTCCTTTACCGATTGTTGGTTTGGTGGTGGTTACTGTTGTTCCAGAAGACGCACCTCCTTTACCAATTGTTGGCTTGCTAGATCCAGTAGTAGCAGGAGGAGTGTATGTTGTTGTCGTAGGAGGTGTGTAAGTCGTCGTTGTAGTTGGTGTAGACGTAGTCGTACTTGAAGAAGACGAGCTGGAAGACGAAGAAGAAGCACGTGGTTTAGACGGTTTTTTTCTTGTCTTGGAAGCCGTTGTTTTAGTGGCTGCAGAAATAGAATCTGCTTGTACCATTGCCAATTGAAGAGCATCTTCTCTACATTCAGCTTCTTTTTCAGCTCTGAATTCTGCAATTCTTTCTTCAATCATAGTTTGGATGTCTGCGTTTTGTTGTTCCGCAGCAGATAATTCTCCTTCAAAAGAGGAGAAAGCAACGAAAGCAACTGCAATCGCTAATACGGTATATAAGAGTGATTTTTTCATGATAAGTTTTTTTTCAATTAATTAGATAATTACCCAAGATTATTCAGCCTCCGCTTCCATTGTCAAGAGGATTGAATCTCTAAGGGTTACGACTAAATTGTCAAATTTTTCCTGACATTCTTCTGTCAACTCTTCTTCCAGTCCTTCTATCTGTGCGTCATAGGCCTCCTCTACTTTCTGTGTAACTTCCTCGGTGGTCAGTAGTTTGTCACCACAACTGACCATAGTGAATAACAGTGCACTTAAGACTATTATTGATGAAAAGATTTTGTTCATTACCGTATGGATTTTAGTTCGTTATGAAAATTGGTTGTAAAAATTTGAAGAGCACGACGCTGGTTAAACAGAATGTATCCTTCTTATAAGTAGCAAAAATATGATTTTTTTGAATTATTTTCTTGATTATTGTAATTAAACCCTTTAAAATACTAGAAATTTAGTTGTTTAGACGTTTTTATTACAAAGCAAATGCCAGTTTTGTTTTTTGTTAAGCTATTGGGCTAGCTGGCTACTTTTAATAAGCGAACACGCTCCATACTACTTAAAATGGTGTCGATTTTTATAGATCATGGCGATCAGTAGGTATAAAAGGACCAACGCAAAAAGACTCAAAGCCAACCGTTTTTGATCCAGCCATTTTTTTGCACGGCTTTCCAAATAGGTAGGATTGGGTGCTTTCGGAGATCCAATTCCGTTTCGCAACTCCCAGTTTTCAGGGTCACCGTTATCCAGATAAGGCAGCAACAGATTTAGTGTAAAAATAGAATCTCGGGGCTCCACCTCATAATACACACTATCTATCGGTGCTCTTTCATCCGTAAACAATTGCAGCCGTTCTTTCTTTTTACTCAACCCAAAGGAGAAATTTCCAATCAAGTTAGTGACATTAGGAAACTTTGCCCGAAACGCCGTTGAATCCTGACACAAAACGACATATCCACTTGGCTCAATTCTAAACTCAGGAAACTCAAATTCACTTTCCGAATCTAGCAAATACCAACCCTTTAAATTGATCGATTCTGCCGTCGAATTGTACAGTTCTATCCAATCTCCTGTCTCTTTGTTGTTGCAACTAATCTCGTTGATCATGATTTTCTCTGCCAACGGAGTTATCGATTCTTCAAAAACAGCTTTTATCTCGTAGCTTTCCTCCTCCAAAGCCAGCTTTAGATTGGCAGAGGTATTATTCGCCGAAAGGCCGTCCCAATGAGAAAATTTGTATCCAAACTGAGGGATCGCTTTGATAGAAATGGGAAAGTTTTCAAAATAAATCCCTTTAAAACCATCGTTCCCCAACTCAATATTATTATTGATAATGACGCGACCGCCTTCGGTTTGATTCAACGCGATTTCCACGTCTTTTCCTCCATCAAATCGCTCGGTCAGGTGTCGGCGAACGTAGGCTGGACGTTTATTCGCAAAATTTCGAATACGCAATAGCTGACTCTTATACCTTCTGTCGCTGATATTCCAACGTTTTAAATGCCTTGGCATCTCATTTTTGTAGACTGCGGTGAGCTCCTCTAGTTTTTCGGTCATGCGCTTAGACACAAAATAAGTGTTGATATGATCCAAAAATCGATTTACAAAATAAGTTTCATACTCCTTATTTTTCAATAGATTCCGAAGGATGAAGGTACTCCAGGGAGGATTAGGCCATGACGGACCGTCTGCTAATAAATGAAATTCCAAACTATTGAATCGGTAGGCATTCGCGTTATGTAATCCAAATCCCCAATCCGTGTCATAGACAATCCAACGCCATTTCCCATCTTCTGCCTTGGGTCTCCAAAATTTGATATTACCGCCCGCATCTCTGTTATCAATAAAAATTTGGGTAATCTGCAAATCGGTAAAGTTCCGAATATCCATCCTGGTAGCTACCTCATCGAAATGAGTTCGATCTTCCAGGCTGTTGTTTCTCATATAAGACAACATCGCTTTGTAGCTATCTTTTTCACCTCTTCTCAATCTTCCTTCATGTTCGATAATACTCACGCTGTCTTTATGGTGGCCGGTATTACCTGCTAGGAAGTAGCGGTTGATTTTTTCTCTGATGTTGTAAATGCCCCAGTATTTTCCATTGAGGAATAACTTTGCTGGTCGGTGGGACTGCATTTCTAAATCAAAGCCCTTGATCAGTTCATGGACATATACATCTCGGATATTTCCTTTCCCCCAATCACTACCGTTATTCCTAAGTACTAGGTACTTGTATTTTTTCAAATCCTTGTCCTGAAAAATTGGATGCCGGAATCGGGTTGGACCATACCTGCTTCTCGTGACAAGTGCCATCGACTTTTGAGGAAAGAGCCTACTCATTCCTCCAAACAACCGCATACCGCTATTCCCGGAGAAGATACGCGATCCATCGGATTCAAAAATTTCTGTGTGGACAATCAGCTCTTTCCTAGACCAAAAATTGGCCCCACGATGTGGTCGTGTAGAATCGGCATTATTCCCCATCATAAACAATCCATGCTCCGCATCAAACAAATAGCTTGGCTTCACCGCGACTGAAACAGTTGGGAAGTCACCAACAGGCTCTATAAAATAACTTTTTGACACGACGTTGCTTCGAATATCTCCAAGCACGGAAAACGCGCGCACAATGGAAGAACGCTCAATGCGAATGGGTGAATTGTAATATTGGTTGGAATACTCAGACGGTGGTGATCCATCTAGTGTATAATAGATAGTAGCATCAGGATTAGTCGCCGTAATGCTGACTTCTATTGCTCGTTTATGAAATCCTGCCGACTTTGAAAGTCGGGTAGAAAGCCTGGACCGCTGCCCAAAAAGGGAAAGCGACAAGAGAATTCCTAATAGTATAATTATCAGTCTCTTCATATATCATGTTGCCGATTTTTAGGTTTTTTGCCGGGGAACAAAAAACAGGCAACGGTATTTTAGTTTGGTTGTCAAAAGCAGTCAAAAATAGGGACAAACATCAAATATTCACCATTATTTTTGACTAAAATCTATTCGTTTACATCAATTCTTATCAAAACCAGTCGTTTTTGCCAATAAATACGGGACAAAAACGTTGATTTTAAGAAAAAAATTCTAAAAGATGAATGAGTTAGATTTTGGCTCTGAAAACAAAAATAGTTTATAATTTCAATTAATTCAGATATTTACGCTTAAATTCTCAAAAGTATTCTTTTTTTTTGTTGGTGGCGGAGTTGGTGAATAGGATTATTCCATTAACCATTATTCCATTAACTTTGCAAAATGAATAGGAAGGAGAAACGGTATCATGCTAAGCTTTTATTGTTTGGCGAATACACTGTCATCAGGGGGTCGAAGGCATTGGCGATGCCCTATCCTCAGTATTTTGGATTTTGGGACCGTGTCGATGGAGAAGCAGGAAAAACTTCAAATCGTATTTTAAAAGACTTTGCACTTCATTTTTTAGGGAATACTATTCTCCGTAAGGAAATAAATTTCACTCAATTTGCGCTGGAGGTGGAGAATGGGCTGTTTTTTAATTCAACTATTTTGCAAGGCTTTGGGATCGGCAGTTCAGGAGCACTTTGTGCTGCAATTTATGATCGCTACAAAACCACAGACAACTTGAAAATTGAAGAACTGAAACAAGTGTTCGCTAGCTTGGAAAGTTATTTTCATGGGTCAAGTTCAGGAGCAGATCCGTTAATTTGTTATTTGGAAAAAATGTTGGTCTTTGAATCTACCAACGCTATCCAACCGCACCCAATCATTGAGTTTGAAGATACCGGCGGCGCACTTTTTTTGATCAATACCCAACAACCAAGAAAAACGGGCCCTTTCGTCAATCTATTCCTAGAAAAAATAAAAAGTTCCGTCTACAAAAAGGCGATCGAGGAAGAACTGACACCTTATAATAATACATGTATCGAAGCCTACCTTAAAGCTGACCGAAATGCATTGATCGATAGGACAAGACGAATTTCTAAATTCCAGTTCACCCATTTCCAGGAAATGATCCCCTCTCCTATTATTGAAATTTGGAAGGCTGGAATGCACAATGAAAATTATTCTATAAAACTTTGCGGGGCCGGAGGCGGAGGTTTTATGATTGGAATAACGGATAATTTTGAAAAAACTAAAGCGGCTATCAGCCATTTTGACTTAGAATTCGTACACCATATATAGCAGTTGGGTAAACTATTAAGAATTTGCTCTTGCAAACAGGAATTTAAGAACAACTTTGTCATAAGACTAGTATAAAATGAGTATAGGAATAATTTTTGATGTCTTTTTTATTGGATAATTAAACCTTTTCGTCCGATTTACCATTCTATCAGTAGATTCAATTTTGAAAAATGGCTAATTTTCCCAATATTGTAGCTCAAACCATCAAATAACAATAAATTAAATGAAGGAAAAAAATGTGGCTGGTGTTCTCGCATTGTTTTTTGGGGCACTAGGAATGCATCGATTTTATTTAGGGCAACCTGGTCTAGGTATTGCCTATCTTATATTTTGCTGGACACCAATTGTCTGGTTGATCGGGTTTATTGATGCTATCATGTTTTTGACCATGGATCAGGAAGTCTTTGATGTAAAATACAATCGCCCCTACCAAAATCGGATGGATCGCCAACAACAACGGTCAAACCGTCAGGAACAAAGACAGACAAACAGACAGAGACAGCCAAATCGTCAACAAACCAGAAGATCACAACAAGCACCACGAAAAAATCCGTACAGAGAAAGTGGTATAGAAAAATACAAAGATTACGACTTTAAAGGAGCCATCGATGATTTCAAAAAATCACTAGAAATCAATTCTAATGATAAAAATGTACACTTCATCCTTGCTTGTGCTTATTCCTTGACCGAAGAAAGCAAAAAAGCACTTTTTCATCTTAGCAAAGCGGTAGAACAAGGGTTTGTCGATTTTGAAAAAATCCATTCTCATGACGCACTTGCTTATTTGCGTACACAACCAGAATTCGAAAATTTTGTCGACAAAGGTTACCAAACCGTCAAGAAAATTGAAGCACCAAAAATGGAAGCGGAACGCGAACTGGATGACTTGGTGCTCAACAAAATACAACGACTTGGCGAATTGAAAGATAAAGGGTTTATCACAAGCGAAGAATTTGAACTTCAAAAACGAAAGTTGTTGAAATAAATCAATTCCTACCAAAAAAATCCTATTTTGACTGTAAATCAAACGGATGGAACCTTGGTTAAAGATCATATTAATTATTCTTGGCAGTTATACAGCGCTTTGTGTGATCTTTTATTTTGTCCATGAATTTTTCATGTTCCACCCAGAAAAATTACCCCGTAATTTCAGATATAAATATCCATTTCCTTTTGAGGAGAGAAACTTCGATATGGAGGATGGAGGGCTGATCAATGCCATTCACTTCCGCATTCCCAATACAAAGGGAGTTGTTTTTTATGTAAAGGGAAACTCCAGGAGTATAAAAGGCTGGGGAAAATTTGCCCGTGATTTTGTCAGCAAAGGATATGATTTTTTCATGATCGACTACCGTGGGTTTGGCAAGAGTAAAGGAAAACGCACGGAAGAAATCATGTACAATGACCTCCAGCATGTCTACAAATGGCTCACCACTCAATACCCAGAAGAAGACATTATCATCTATGGGCGATCAATAGGTAGCGGTTTTGCTGCCAGAATTGCCTCCTGGAATACGCCGAAAATGCTGATCTTAGATTCTCCATATTATAGTATGCTGACACAGATACAACGATTTGCAGGTTTCCTTCCGGTCAAGTGGCTGCTCACTTATCAGGTACGGACGGATTTGTTTATCAGGAAGGTGACTTGCCCCGTTTTTATTATTCATGGACGCAAGGACCGGCTTATCCCGTTTAAGGCAGGAAAGGCACTTCACGAGCGAGTACCGGATCATAGTATTCTGTTTCCAGTAGATGAGGCAGGGCACAACAACTTACCTTCCTTCCCGGAATACCATGAATTCTTATATAATGTAATGAACAACAATGAATACCTGCAAAACTTCAAGGAGAAAATAAAAGAAATTGTCCGACCTAAATCCTTGTAATTGTACTTCATCAACTTATGACCGCACCAAGTGCAAACCTGTTCCTCCCCAAATACCGTCAAAATAGAACCGTCTTATTATGATCAATAAATTTGTACAACGCCGTATCATTTTTCACCCTCGCAAACTATCAGCAGCCTATAAATTTAAACTGGATCAGCCATTTGAAGAACATTTCTTAGACACCCCGGACGGAAGTTCCATCAATTTATTGTTGATCAAGACTACCTCAAAACGTCCCCGTGGAGTAGTGCTTTATTTTCATGGGAATGCCGACAATTTGAAAAGATGGAGTCTTTTGCATACCGAATTCACTAAGAGAGGGTACGATTTTATTGTTTACGACTACCGATCTTTTGGCAAAAGTACGGGCAAAGTAACGGAAGAAAATTGCTACAAAGATGCTTCTCTTGTCTATCAGTTTACAGAAGCACGCTACCCTACTAAAAAGATGGTACTTTATGGCCGATCCTTGGGGACCGCGATGGCAGCTCATGTAGCACACAGCCATAACGCAAAAGTATTGATCCTTGAAACGCCATTCCACAATATGAAAGGTATTTTCAAAATGCATACGCGGGCGCTACCAGTGCCACTACCCGACCAACTAGCCTACCGATTTCCGATTGATGAATACCTGCCAGAAGTAAACTATCCGATTCTCATCCTCCAAGGAACCAAGGACCGATTGATCCCACTTGCTGCCGCCAAACAGTTGGAGCCATTATTAAAAAAAGGAGATCAATTCATCACCATAAAAGGTGGCCGACACAACAACCTCCGACAATACAAAGAGTATGCTGACGGAATTGATAAATTCATAGGGGCTGTACGAAAATCAGATATTAGTTAATGGTTATTTTATTTATTTGTAAAAAAAATTGGTTGGTTAATTACTGGATTGGTACAATGATAATTGCTGGATTGGTACAATAGTAATTACTGGATTGGTACAATAATAATTGCTGGATTGGTACAATGATAATTGCTGGATTGATACAATGATAATTGCTGGATTGGTACAATAATAATTGCTGGATTGGTACAATGATAATTGCTGGATTGATACAATGATAATTGCTGGATTGATACAATGATAATTGCTGGATTGATACAATGATAATTGCTGGATTGGTACAATGATAATTGCTGGATTGGTACAATGATAATTGCTGGATTGATACAATGATAATTGCTGGATTGGTACAATGATAATTGCTGGATTGATACAATGATAATTGCTGGATTGGTACAATGATAATTGCT
>CALLWB010000083.1 GCA_938016265.1 uncultured Saprospiraceae bacterium | reverse complement strand
GATTTTGACTGCACAAACGTAGGAGTAAACACGGTAATATTAACAGTAACAGATACCAATGGAAATGTCTCGACCTGCAGCTCGACAGTAACGGTAGAAGACAATATTCCACCAACCGCCTTATGCCAGGATATAACCGTGCAACTAGATGCGATGGGCAATGTATCAATTACCACAGCCGACATAGACAATGGCTCCACCGACAATTGTGGGGTAGCCTCTTTAGCCTTGGACAATGAAGATTTTGACTGCACAAACGTAGGAGTAAACACGGTAATATTAACAGTAACAGATACCAATGGAAATGTCTCGACCTGCAGCTCGACAATAACAGTAGAAGACAATGTGCCACCAACCGCCTTATGCCAGGACATAACTGTGCAACTAGATGCGACGGGCAATGTATTAATTACCACAGCCGACATCGACAATGGCTCCACCGACAATTGTGGAGTAGCTACACTTGCATTGGAAAATGAAGATTTTGATTGCACAAATGTAGGAGCAAACATGGTGGTATTAACAGTAACAGATACCAATGGAAATGTCTCGACCTGCAGCTCGACAGTGACGGTAGAAGACAATATTCCACCAACCGCCTTATGTCAGAACATAACGGTCCAACTAGATGCGACGGGCAATGTATCAATTACCACAGCCGACATCGACAATGGCTCCACCGACAATTGTGGAGTAGCTACACTTGCATTGGATAATGAAGATTTTGATTGCACAAATGTAGGAGCAAACATGATGGTATTAACAGTAACAGATACCAATGGAAATGTCTCGACCTGCAGCTCGACTGTGACGGTAGAAGACAATATTCCACCAACCGCCTTATGCCAGGATATAACCGTGCAACTAGATGCGATGGGCAATGTATCGATTACCACAGCAGAGATAGACAATGGCTCCTCAGATGTTTGTGGTATTGTTTCCATGGGAATTGATAAGGAGAGTTTTGATTGCACAAATGTAGGGGCAAATACGGTGGTGTTGACGGTGACAGATGCGAGTGGGAATGTGGCGACTTGCTCTTCTGTCGTTACCGTAGAAGACAATACTGCACCAGTTGCAATTTGCCAGGATATTACTGTACAGATTGACAATAATGGGGTGGCGACAATAACAAGCGCAGATATTGACGATGGTTGTTGGGATAACTGTGGAATCAGTTCACTTGCTATTGACCAAACCGTATTTGATTGTTCTATGTTGGGACCAAACCCAGTAGTCCTTGTGGTCACGGATATTAATGGGAATACCTCTACTTGTTCATCGACGGTCACTGTGGAAGATGGTGGGGCCTTCAAAGAAGTAAATTGCCCTGTTTTGCCGATCGAGTTGCAGCGATTTGATGGGTGGAATGTTGGTGAGTACAATCTGCTGCAATGGGTGACGGAATCTGAAATTAACAACGACTATTTTATTCTGCAACGGAGTTTTGATGGGTTGACATTCCGAGATATTGCTCAAGTGGATGGTCATGGGAACAGCACTTCTATTCATACTTACCACCACAAAGATTACGAATATCAGGTTGGAATAAATTATTATCGGCTGCATCAGTTTGATTTTGATGGTACCTCTAACTACTCCAATATTATTGCTATTAAAGTAGAGCGGAGCCTTGATGGGGATATTTTAGTTTTTCCTAATCCTACTGTAGGAGCACTCCAAATTCAATTTAATTCATCGGAGGAAACAGAGTTGGAATTGGCGATTTTGGATGTATTGGGCAGGAGATTGAAAATGATTTCTTATTCAGTTAATCAGGGGAATAACTATCTAGAGGCAGAGATGTGGGAGTTTGCGCCGGCAACGTATATTTTGGAGTTTAATTTTGCTTCGGAAAAGGACAATCGATATCAGCGGGTTATAAAAACAGAATAGGTGTTCTGTAACATTGAGGTTGGCGGGGTGATTTATTGTTGACTGAGGTTAGTTGTCTGTGTTTAGTTGCTTTAGCAAATTGGTTGCTTGGGGGGTGAATTGGTAGTTGGGGAGGTTGGTGATTTGTTTTAGGGTTTGTTGGGCATTGTCGATGTCATTCATCGCTACATAGGTGAGTGCCTGATACCAGAGGGCTGGATTTTTTGCTGGGAGTAGCGTTTGATTTTTTTCCAGTTCCTGGAAGATGATTAGTGCTTTTTGGTAATTGTTGGTTTTCCAATGGCAGAAGCCCAGGCGTTCTTTCCAAATGGGTTGGTCGAGGTCGTCTGCTTGGAGTAACTCTTCACTGGCAATGGTCATCGCTTTTTGGTAATCTTTGTTTTTGAATGCATTGTTGAAACTGTTGGTGCTGGAGCGGACAGTAGATTCGTAGACGCGTTTCTGGATAATTTGTGTGGTGGTTTCTGCAAATAGATTGTCTGTGTTTGGGGCTTTGTTTAGGATCCAGAATGCAGCGACAACAAGGAGCAAAACGGCAGCAGCCGCTGAAAGCCAACGAAGATTTAGGGATCGGATTTTCCCTTTTTCAGGCGCAGGCACTATCTTCTCAGATGTGTCAAAATTGGTCATCAATTCTTCCTTCCAGGCGGCTTTGGAGCGGTCTTTAACTTCCTGATTTACTGTCAGGTATTTTGCGAAGACTTTTGCGAATTCGGGATCAGACTCTAGTTGATGGTCTACTTTGTTTTTTTCTTCCTGGTCCAACTGGCCAGCAAGATAGCGTTCTGCTAAATCGTATATTTGTTGCTTTTCCATACTATCTGATAGCTATTCCTTTTTTATTTTCTAATAGTTTTTCCATGCATCTGCTTTTTGTGGTGCGCACAGATTGGGCACTTTTATAACCTAGCAGGGTGGCAATTTCCGCTGCGGAATATCCCTGGCCCCACTTTGTCAAAATGGCGTTGCAGGTTTTTCCAATGTTCTGAAAGGCCTGATTGACTTCCTCGACCATTTCTTTTTGAATGATTGATTTTAAGGCATTGGCGGCCCGGCTGGAAAGGTGTACCCAGTTTTCTACCCAATCCGCGTCGTGTACCTTTTCTTTATTAGTCGTTTTTTTTCGGACTGCGTCAATACATTTATTAGAAAAAATTCTATAAAAGAAAGTTTTGATGGTCGAACCTCCTTCAAATCTGCCGTCGAGGATTTGTTCTACGACTGCCATAAAGGAGTCACAATAGACGCTTTGGAGTTCTTCGGTGTTGAGGGCGTGTTTTTTGGTAGCGTTGGCGATGAAGTATTGATATTCTTTAAAAAGTTTGGTCTCCGCGGTTCTTCTTTGAAGCGGATCTTTTTTTAGATGGTTAATTATATCGGTATCGCTTGAGGTCATTTAGGTTGGTGTTGGTTTGGTACATAATACCTAAAACTATCTGGATTTTGGTTTAAGTTACTACGAATATAATTTTTTTTTCTGGAAGATGTTTATGGGTGTTTTATTCTTTTCGACTAAAGGGGTAACCGAATATTCGGATAACAAATTAAAACAGTTTTATCATGATGTTTACTTCCCCTATTAATCAAAATCCAGCCCTACCAACCACAAATTGTCAATTGTTGGTGGCGCCAATGATTCGACCATCTATTACCAAACAAATGAGCTTTGTTTTATGCTCGTTCTTGCTTGTAGTACTTGCTGCTTTTTCTCCAAACACGATGCATGCCGCAGAAGACGACCTTCAATTTGTCGGAGGATTTGTAGTTATTATTCAAGGACTGACGGACGGCGAAGAGGTATTGGAATATGATCTTCAAAAAATGAGTTCCTCTTTCTCAACTAGCAATATTGTAATCACTGTTTTCTCCTTGGATGGCAGTCTGGTGCAGGAGCAATCTACTGCTTCTTCAATAATTGATTTTTCGAATTTTTCGCTGCCTTCTGGTAAGTATATGTTGACTATTCAAGTAGGAGGAGTTCCGCAGACAGTGAATGTTCATTTTCAAAAATAGTGGTTGACGGCGAGAAAAAAGAAGAATGGCCGGCCATTCATAACCTTACAATTCTTCTATTTTTGCTTCCAACCAAGTTCTGCTGACGACCCGTTCAAAGGTCAATAGTTTATCTTTTAATTTTTTGATGGGAACAATGGCAAAATTGCTAGAAGAGGCATTCGGCAGGAGGCTGGCAATTTTAATGAAGTTTAAGTTTTCTTCCCGCACCAGTTCACTCATATATCCTTGTTTGTATTTTCGTTTTATGTATTGTCGAAAGGCTTCGCAAAGCATATCTACTTCTTTATAACTTTTGGCTTTTTTAGTTTCGTAAGTGCTTTTTATCATTAACAAATAGGCCCGTATTCCATAGGATAAATCTTTAAATTCAAGGTAGTTTAGATGCTGCAAAACTTTTTCAAAGTTGCCTTCTCCAAAATAAAGGAAGGCTTCAAAAAGCGTTTTTACATGCTCCAACGACCCTTCTTTAGATTCTAAATAGGGTAAATAGTTTTTGATAAATGTTCTGGTGTATTCAAACTCGCCTAGGCTACAACCAATGTCAACTATATTATTGAAATGAGAAGTTCCTATCATCCCGTTGTCTCGCAAAATGTCGTTTTCCAACCCAAATTTGTATAATTCAAAGGTGAATTCTGGAATGCGTGGACGCTCAACCGTAAGCCAAGTCAAGTTGAGCAACAAGACAAGCAAGTGTCCACGTATTTCTTTATTCACCAACGGGAGACTGGCCAACACTTCTTCCTTTATCTGTGAGTATTCTACTGCCTGTCTGTCTTGCAGCAACCGAATCATGCGAATATACAGTTGTAAAATTGCGTGTTCCTTAATCTCCGGGTGATTGGCCATAATGATGGCTTCCTCTATAAACGCCACCTCCACAGAAGCTCCTCGGAAACGTTGAATAACGAGTACCTGACAAGCATAATGCAATTTGGCAAGGAGGTATCCGACATCCAAATCCTGATGTAAATTGGCAAGCGCATTTAACGGATCTTTTTCAGCATATTTGTTCGCTCCGACATAAAAATAGAATTCATGTTGCAGCCGCACTTTATCCTGATAATTGTAAAAATCGATCTGTTGACTTTTGGTCAATTCTTTCTTTTCTTTTTCGAGGGCGGCTAAATACAAGGCGCTCAGTCTTTTTTTTCTGTAGACCCTTTTTAGGAGGATATCCTGATCAGGGTTTTCCTGTTTTAATTCCTCCTGGACTAAAAAATCACTTAGCAAGGAAAGGGTGGCTGCCATCAGTTTACGCTGTTTCAAACTATCATAAGTTTCTTTTGGGAAAACTTTGCTGAATGACTTTTGTCGGAGTTCTTCATAATCCTCTTCTTGGTATTTGCTCCGATTCTTTGTCAAAAAATCGACGAGTAATACGACCTTCTTTTGGGTGTTGAAGAGTGGATAACTGACGTATTTTCTAAACCGATTGATCTCTGGTTTTGAAAGGGAAGAAAATAAAATGAAGAGTTTATTCTTTTTCACGTGGCAAGGGGCAGTATAGGTTTAACCCAATTCATGCAATAGGAAGTTTGTTTTAGGTTGAAAACTCAATAAAAATGTGCACTCTACGATGATTTTGACTCGCAGACGTAGTAAGATTACGGGGAGAATCAAAATTGACGGACGTGCGCAGTTTTGCAGAGGTTTCAGCATAAAATGAATTTTCTATTGCATGAATTG
>CALLWB010000082.1 GCA_938016265.1 uncultured Saprospiraceae bacterium | reverse complement strand
CAATCTTTGCGCTGGAAGCCACTCGGTATCTGTAACCGACGCAAATGGATGTCTATTAATAGAAAACGTGACCATTACCCAACCAAACATCCTAACAGTAAGTGTCAATGCAATATCGGATGTGGTTTGTTTTGGAGAGGCCAATGGTGTGGCCACTGCTACTCCTGGAGGAGGAACAGCTCCTTACAGTTATTTATGGGATAATGCAGAGAATACTGCAACTGCTTCTGCGCTTGATGCGGGAAGCCATGATGTTACTATAACAGATGCCAATGGATGTATTTCTGTGGGGAATGTTAATGTAAATGAACCTGCGTTATTAGTAGTAACCATAACAAGTACAAACATTTCTTGTAATGGTGATGCGGATGGAAGTGCGACCGCAAATGTTGTTGGTGGGAATTTAGGATATACTTA
The DNA here is from genome assembly GCA_938016265.1 of uncultured Saprospiraceae bacterium. Taxonomy (GTDB): domain Bacteria; phylum Bacteroidota; class Bacteroidia; order Chitinophagales; family Saprospiraceae; genus JAHDHB01. The sequence continues at coordinate 25,449 of CALLWB010000082.1, read as the reverse complement.
TAATTGGAACAATTCCAACAATGGACAAACAGCAGGCCCATTAGGTCCAGGAAATTATTCAGTAACTGTAACAGATGCACTGGGATGCTTGGGTACAGCAAGTATAAACATAACGGAACCATTGGCACTGTCTGCGACCTTTACCTCTGATGAAGTGTCTTGTTTTGGAGATTCAGATGGACGTGGTACTTTATTCCCTGCTGGAGGCACAGCGCCCTATTTGTTTGCATGGGATAATGGTGAGGTTACTAATCCAGCGATATCTTTGACAAGTGGGCTTCATAATGTAACCATAACTGATGCCAGTGGATGTACTTTAGTTGAATCAATACCTGTTGGATCTCCTGCCTTACTTGTCCCAAGTGTTGTAACTGTCGCTCCAACCTGTTTTGGATTGAGTAATGGAACTGCATCAGCGACAGCAGTTGGTGGGACAGCTCCTTATAGTTTTGTTTGGAATACAGTTCCACTTCAAATTGGGGCTGCCGCTTCAGGATTGTCTTCCGGTACATTTGTTTTGGAGGTAACTGATGCGAATGGATGTACTCTTAACGTAAATGTGACGGTGGATGATGCTCCTGCTATGATTGCCTTAGCCGTTACTCCGATAGATGCAAGTTGCTTTGGAGGGAATGATGGTTCTATATCAGTTGTAGCAAGTGGAGGAACACCAAGTTATTCTTACGAATGGAATAACGGAGTTACTGGCCCTTCTGCCTTTAATCTAGAGGCTGGGAACTATACCGTAACAGTAACTGATGCTAATGGATGTATAAATGTTATTAATGGGAATATAGGAGAACCAAATCCAATACTTGTTGATTTTAGTACGACACCGACACTTTGTTTTGGCGAAGAAAATGGAACTATTGTAATTGTGGATACCACTATAACAGGAGGAGTTGGTCCTTATAGTTTCTCTCTGAATGGGGAAGACTTCCAAATGGGGAATGTGTTTGGAGGATTGGCTGGTGGAAACTATACGCTTTATATTCAAGATGCAAACGATTGTGTTATCTCTCGTCAAGCGTTTATTGATGAGCCTAGTGAGTTGCTAGTTGATCTCGGTGATGATTTAGAAGTTGAACTTGGGGATAGCACGATGCTGGATGCAATTGTTACTCCCTCTGGGGTTGGAGTCACCTATAGCTGGACACCAGCAGACTATCTCAGTTGTTTAGATTGTGCCAATCCAGTAGTTACTCCATTTGAGACGACCACTTATCAGGTAATGGTGGTAGATACTTCCTCTGGTTGCAGTGCAATTGATGAGATAACAATTGTAGTTGATAAAAACAGAAATATCTACATACCAAATGCATTTACTCCAAATGAAGATGGTGCTAATGATGTCTTTATGATATTTGGTGGCATTGGAGTTGCACAGGTACGCGCATTTAAGGTTTATGATCGCTGGGGTGAACAAGTTTGGTCAGCCGAAGGATTTCAACCTGATGATCCAATATTTGGATGGGATGGTAATTTTAAAGGTAAAAAATTGAATCCGTCTGTCTTTGTTTATTATGCGGAAGTCGAGTATGTGGATGGGGAGATCATTCAATATAAAGGTGATGTCACCTTGTTGAAGTAACAACGACAATACCACATAAATGATACTATATGAACCCTGCAAATTGTGGGGTTCTTTTTTTTAGTTTATGATGATTAGTTTCTTAGAGGATAATTGTGTGTTGTTTGAATTCTGCCTTAAATGAGGAGGAGGCGCGTAAAGGATAGAAACGGTTATGAGTGCTGATAGATGCTCAATGACACTTGCGTAATGATGGCTGAGAGAGGAACGAACGAAGACGGCAGTACTCATTAGTGGAATGAGTAGATAGCAGTGCGAATTGTAGTGGATAGCCTGACCCCTAGCCTAGCGCGGGTTAGGATTAGCTGGGCTTACGTTTAGAGGGGATACGCCCAAAGTTAGTTTTTGAGTTGTTAAGTGTTTTGGGTTATTAAGTTGTTATTTAGTGTTTTGCTTGTTGAATTATTCAGAGCATTGAGTTATTCAGTAATGTGTTTGTGATTATCCGCAAGTAAGTTAAATAACTATTTTAAAAATTAGTAGGAAGATTCCATTCACTTTTCTTCGGGATTTTGTATATTAGAAATACTTATTAGTATTTAGCTCGTAAGCATGAATTTGTTTTCAATTGGTAATGCTTATCGCGGTACAATAAGCCAAATCCTTTATGCTATAAGTCAGATTTTGGGCACTATATCTAATAGTCCCCTCCTTTCTCTTACACCATTCTATTAATAAAACTAACACCATGAAAACAATTAACGTTTGTTTTTCCTTTTGCTTATTATTTTTGTTTCTGACAGGGTATAGTCAAATTAGTTCCAATATGACGCTATCATCTACCTGGGATGGGAACACCGTACAAACGAGCGGGGTCTTCTATAATGACCTTTGGGGCTATGTAGATCAACAGGGAAATGAATATGCAATTTTGGGATCACCACAAAAAGTACATTTCATAGACATCACTGTGCCAACCTCGCCTTCTTTAGTCTATGAGCATGTCGGAGGAGGAACAACTATCTGGCGTGATTTTAAAACGTACAAGCAGTATTGCTACGCTGTTGCTGACCAAGGAGCGGAGGGGCTGTTGATTTTTGATATGAGTCCGCTCCCAGGTGGTCAACCGGTTTTGGCCAATCAAATTACCACGAACTTCAGTCGCGCACACAACATCTACATCGATGTGCCAAATGGGTTGGCGTATATCGCTGGATCAAACACCGTAAATTCCGGGATGATTGTTTATGACCTTAACGTAAGCGCTACCAATCCGCCTGTCGTATATTCTTCTAGCTTGCCTGGTGGATATGTACACGATGTCTTTGTTCAAAACAATATCGCTTATGCTTCGCATGGGTATAATGGGTTTTACATGCATGATTTTTCGAATCCATCAAATCCTGTTTTTATGGAATCGAGAGTTACTGGTGGCTATAATCATAGTAGCTGGATAACAGAAGATAACAACTATATAATCTATGCAGAAGAGGTGCCTTCAGGACGGCCGATGGGCGTTTTGGATATTTCGGATATACAAAATAATGGAATCGTCTTGACAACTACGTTCAAGGATCCTTTGTTAGCGCCAGCGCATACCAATTCGACACCACACAATCCATATATAACGGGCGACTATGCAGTCATTTCCTATTATGAGGATGGCGTTCAAATTTATGATGTTTCTAATCCTACCTCTCCTAGTAGAGCCGCTTGGTACGATACCGCCCCTAACAATACCAATTACAACGGAACGGATAGAAACTGGGGAGTTTATCCGTTTTTCCCTTCAGGAACGATCATTGCCTCCGATACAGAAGATGGTTTGTTTGTGCTCCAAACATCCCTAGATCTTGCTTCAAAATGTAATGACGGTGTACAAAACGGTTCTGAACTCGGTATTGATTGCGGAGGTTTTTGTAGACCTTGTACTTCGGGTACTACCCCACCCAATGCAGCATTTAGCGCTTCGCCAACAGTAACTTGCAATACGATTGTTGCATTTACGGACTTGTCTTCTGGCAATCCGACTGCTTGGTTGTGGGAGTTTGGCGATGGATCTACCAGTTCTTCACAGAATCCGGTGTATACTTATTCTTCGGCAGGTACGTATACGGTAACATTGACTGTGACCAACTCTGATGGGTCGGATTCAGAAACTAAGACGAATTATATAAACATTCTTGGATCTATCAGTTCCTTCCCTCACACAATCGATTTTGAAAGTGGCGCTGGAGGGATCACTCAACTTACCAACGATGATTTTGATTGGACTGTTCGGTCGGGCTCGACGCCTTCCAATAATACAGGACCTACTAGCGCATATCAAGGGAGTAATTATTTTTATATGGAATCTTCCTCTCCTAATTATCCATCAAAAGTAGCGGCTTTTCAAAGTGATTGTTATGATTTAAGTAGTACGAATACGGCAACCATGGTTTTTGGATATCATATGTATGGTGCTTCTATGGGAACGTTGAATCTTGAAGTAACTACCAATAATGGGACGACTTGGACTAGTGTTTGGTCGCTCAGTGGCGATCAGGGCAATGCCTGGAACAATGCAACTGTAGATCTTAGTACTTTTACTGGTGGAGACTTAATTTATAAATTTACTGGGACTACGACTACCAGTTACACCAGTGATTTTTCTCTTGATCAAATAACGATTAGTACAGGTGGGCCAAGTTGTACACCAGGAACTTCTTGCAATGATAATGATCCATGCACAATAAATGACGTGTATGATAACAATTGTAATTGTGCTGGTACTTTTCAGGATGCTGATAACGATACCGTTTGTGATGCCAATGATCAATGCCCTGGTTTTGATGATCGGATAGATCTCAACAATAATGGAATTCCTGATGGTTGTGAAACTACTTCCTGCTCGACTTGTACGGCGACAATAGCCTCTTTCCCGCATACCGAAAATTTTGAAGGTGGTGCTGGAAATATTTGTCAATATACCAATGATAATTTCAATTGGACCGTTGCAACAGGATCAACACCCTCCTCAAATACAGGACCGACCAATGCTTACCAAGGGAATAATTATTTTTATATGGAATCGTCCTCTCCTAACTATCCGTCCAAAACAGCTGCTTTCCGAAGTGCTTGTTATGATTTGAGTGGCTTCACGACTGCTAGCATTGACTTCTGGTATCATATGTATGGGGCGACGATGGGAACCCTCAATCTGGATATTTCTGTCAATAATGGCACTACCTGGACTAACGTGTGGTCACTAAGCGGCAATCAGGGCAACAGCTGGGCGAATGCGAATGTTGATATTAGTGCTTATGCAGGCAGTGTGGTTGCTTATCGTTTTTCAGGTACAACAACGACTAGTTATACCAGTGATTTCACCCTTGATCAGATCACTGTTGATGCAGGTAATGTTAGTGGCGGAGAGTGTACTACTTGTCCAGCAACGATTTCCACTTTCCCGCATACCCTCAACTTTGAAAGTGGTGCGGGGAGCGTCTGTCAATATACTGGGGATGATTTTAACTGGACAGTTTCAACTGGATCTACACCGTCGTCTAATACTGGACCAACTAATGCTTATCAGGGTAATGGCTATTTTTATATGGAATCTTCCTCTCCAAATTATCCGTCAAAAGTGGCAACTTTCCAGGGTGCTTGTTATGATTTGAGTGGTTTTACTACCGCTAGTATTGACTTCTGGTATCATATGTATGGCGCGACAATGGGCACTCTAAATCTTGAGGTTTCTCCTGATAATGGTACGACTTGGACTGGAGTCTGGTCACTAAGTGGTAACCAAGGGAATAGCTGGTTGAATGCTACTGTTGATCTTAGTGCTTACGCGGGTGGAAATTTATCTTATCGGTTTTCAGGTACGACAACGACTAGTTATACCAGTGATTTCACGCTTGACCAAGTCACTATTGATGCTGGTAATGGTGGTGGAGGCGAATGTACTACTTGTCCGGCTACCATTTCTACTTTCCCGCATACCCTTAATTTTGAAAGTGGTGCAGGGAGCGTCTGTCAATATACAGGTGATGATTTTAACTGGACGGTTTCAACTGGATCTACACCGTCGTCTAATACTGGACCAACTACTGCTTATCAGGGTAATGGCTATTTTTATATGGAATCTTCCTCTCCTAATTATCCGTCAAAAGTGGCGACTTTCCAAAGTGTCTGTTATGATTTAAATGGTTTCAGTACCGCAAGTATTGACTTCTGGTATCATATGTATGGAGCGACTATGGGAACACTGAACTTAGAGGTTTCATCCAACAATGGGACTAGCTGGACGAATGTTTGGTCACTCAGTGGTAATCAAGGAAATAGCTGGTTGAACGCTACCGTTGATCTTAGTGCTTATGCTGGTGGTAATTTGTCATATCGATTTGCAGGTACGACAACGACTAGCTTCACAAGTGACTTTACACTTGATCAGGTCACTGTTGACGCGGGTAATGGTGGCGGCGGAGAATGCACTACTTGTCCAGCTACGATTTCTACTTTCCCGCATACCCTTAATTTTGAAAGTGGTGCAGGGAGTATTTGTCAATATACTGGAGATGATTTCAACTGGACCGTTTCATCTGGGTCAACCCCTTCGGTGAATACGGGTCCGACTGCTGCTTATCAGGGGAATGGCTATTTTTATATGGAATCTTCCTCTCCCAATTATCCGTCAAAAGTGGCGACTTTCCAGAGTGCTTGTTATGATTTAAACGGATTTAGTAGTGCGGATATTGACTTCTGGTATCATATGTATGGGACGACTATGGGCACACTTAACTTGGAGGTATCTGCGAACAATGGCACTACTTGGACAAATGTGTGGTCATTGAGCGGTAATCAGGGGAATACTTGGAACAATGCGGTTGTTGACCTGAGTAGCTATACAGGAAGCAACTTGTCCTACCGATTTACAGGTACCACGACGACTAGTTTCACAAGTGATTTCACACTTGACCAAGTCACTGTAAATGCTAGTGTCAATGCGGTCAAGCTTTCGTCACCAGTTGCGGTACTGGCCTATCCAGTTCCTTTTAAAAATCGAGTGATAGTGGAACTTTCTTTGTTTGATTATGAAACGGAAAATGGCGTGATTACAATAATGAATGCAGTCGGACAAGAAGTTTACAGAAAATCGGTTTCGTGGAAAAACAAATTGAACACGAATTTTGATGCTTCTACCTGGCAAAGTGGCGTCTATTACATCTATTATAAGGATGAGAATTATAGCACCGTAAAGAAAGTGTTATGTGTGAAGTAATGTTTTCATAAAAAAATGAATGATTTTCCACATAAAAAAACTCCATCTTGCAAAATTGCAAGATGGAGTTTTAAATTTTATTAGAATTGTTACTACAGTTTTGCTAGCAACTCTTTTTTCTTTTCATTGAACTCGTCATCTGTTAATATACCTGCTTCTTTCAAGGAACCAAGTTCTTTAAGTAAGCCAAGAATTTCTGTTTTTGTTTGACCACCGCTAGCAGGCTGGTTGGTTTGTTGCTGGTTTTGCTGCTGTTGTTGTTGATTTTGCATCATCATGTTGGCCATGCCCATTCCCATACCTAATCCTATTCCTTCGCTTCCACCTCCAGATGGATTTTCAGCTGCTTTCTCAATTGCTTGAGCGGTTTGAAACTGGGTAAATTTGTTCATGTCATCGACCATATTCATATTGGTCATTTTGTCGTAGAACTCTTCTACTTCTTTAGGTAAGCTTGTGCTTGTGATTTGGAATTTTGTTAATTCTAAACCAAACGGAGCAAAGTCGTCCTGAAGGAGTGGCATAATCTTCTCTCCTAATTCAGAATAGTTGGACACCAAATCCATGACGGATACTCCGGATTCTGCCAACGCTTCAGCAAATTTGGGAGATATAATATCTCGCATGCTGTTTTCAATCTCCGAGACGGTGACGGAACCTTTCGTTCCAGAATATTCTAAAAAGAATTTTTTAGGATCGGCTACTTTAAAAAAGTAGGTACCAAATGCTTTAACACGTACTTGTTTGAATTCAGGATCACGAAGTATAATAGGGTTTGGAGTCCCCCATTTATTATTGGTAAACTGTTTTGTGCTTATGAAATACATATCCGCTTTGAACGGGGAGTCAAATCCGTGTTTCCAACTTCTTAGAGAAGTAAGTACCGGCATATTGTCTGTGATCAACGTATGCATTCCTGGTTCGTAGAGATCTGCAAACCGTCCTTCGTCCAAGAACAAGGCAGTTTGCGATTCGCGTACGGTAAGTTTTGCGCCGTATTTGATGTTTGCGTCCTTGTCAGGAAATTTCCATAGAACTGTATTCTTATCCTGTTCGACCCAGTCAATAACCTCTATTAATTCTCCTTTTATGAAGTCAAATAATCCCATAATTAGTTTTAGATTTAGTATTTAAAGTAAAGAAGGAATGTCCAAGGATCAGGCAAAAGATTTTAAAATCTTCAATAAAACGAAAAAGAATCGTAAATAAATTTTCTGGCACTTTGAACAATGATTTATACAAATATAAGTCTAAATTTCAAAACGATCAAGTGCAGAGGTATACATTGTACAAAGGAATAGCCTGTTCCAATAAATATCAGAACAAAAAATAAAGATGTACTTAAAGAAAAGTATTATAAAAATAGGTTAGCCGCCTGTTTCTCTGCGAAGCTGATCCATTTGGACAGTCCAGAGTTGTTTTTGCTCATCTACTTCATCATCATCACAGTAATCTGTAATTTCGAGTATTGTTTCACCGGTGACTGGTGATTTTTTTAGTCTGAATTCAAGAAATTCAGCATCGCTTTCCGCGTTTTCCCATTGGAACTTAAGGCGTTCATTCTCAACATCCTCTAACAAATTCGCTACTTCTTCCGCTCCATCCCAAGAATATGTAAAAACCTGATCTGTGATATCTACTGAATCACAAAACCAACGGATAAGGCAATTAGGAGTAGACAGGAATTTATATAAAATTGTAGGTGATGCTTTGAACAAGAATTCCATTTCAAAAGAAACTCTATCCATATTATTCCAAGTGTGTTTTATGATAAAATAAGCTCGTACTTTCGATGCAATAAAGAATAAAAAAACGATTTATCCAAATTTATTGAACTAAATTCCATTAAAATTCATTGTAAGTATAGGCAGTTCATAATTCACCGAAAAAAGTGCAATAATTCACTGCTGATATCATATACAAAACAAAACTATTCGTAGATATAACTTGCTTTACACCTTATTTTACTGTAATTTTGTTCTTTTGTGTAAGAATATCCATTACTATTAATTTTATCTTAACCTAAACCCGCTACGTAATATGAGGCAATTAAAAATTACCAAATCAATTACTAATCGTGAGAGCCAGTCTTTGGAGAAGTATCTTCAGGAAATTGGGAAAGTCGATCTATTAACGCCAGAAGAAGAAGTAGATCTCGCTAAGAAGATTAAACAAGGCGATCAGTTGGCACTAGAGAAGCTTACCAAGGCAAACTTACGATTTGTAGTCTCTGTAGCAAAACAATACCAAAATCAAGGTCTATCTCTAAGTGATTTAATTAATGAAGGAAATTTAGGTCTTATTAAAGCTGCACAGCGTTTTGACGAAACTAGAGGTTTCAAATTTATATCTTATGCTGTTTGGTGGATTAGACAATCTATCCTTCAAGCTCTAGCTGAACAATCCAGAATTGTACGCTTACCGTTAAACAAAGTTGGTTCATTAAACAAAATTAACAAAGCCTTTTCTCAATTAGAACAGGAATACGAAAGGGAACCATCATCTGACGAGTTAGCTGATATGCTAGAAATTGCTACTGAAGAAGTAGAAACGACCCTTGGTGTTGCAGCGCGACACGTATCAATGGATGCACCTTTTGTAGAGGGTGAAGACAACTCGCTGTTGGATGTACTTGAAAACAGCAATACTCCATCTACAGACAAGGCTCTTGAGTATCGAGAGTCTCTTCGTAAAGAGATCGAAAGATCTTTAAGCACGCTGACCGACCGCCAGCATGATGTCATTAAGTTATACTTTGGGATTGGTGTTGAACACCCTATGTCCCTGGAGGATATCGGCGAAAAATTCGGACTAACCAGAGAACGTGTTAGACAAATTAAAGATAAAGCTATTAACAAACTTAGAACTACTTCAAGAAGTAAACTGCTAAAAGCATATTTGGGAGCCTAGTTTTCCTTTGTTAATATCAAGGTCAATCTAAATTGACTAAAGAATCTATAAATAAGCACAGTGATTGAAATAATTGCTGTGCTTATTTTTTTGTTTTGCTATATTTGCACTTTATTTATGAATAGCAACATTTTTTCTTCCTGAATAACTATATAAACATGCAAAATAAAGATCTTACAATCGATCAAATTCGTCAAAATGACCTGGAGAAATGGCGAGACATGGAAAAATCAGCCATCGAACTCCTCAAAATTGTAGGGGAACTCCGTTTTGACCAAAATGTCGAGTTGATTTTATTCAGAAGAAGTATTTATGACTCCCGCCCAAGCGAAGTGTTAAACGATCATCGTTTTGCTACAAACTATGTAAAGCAACCCATTTCTGTTGATACTAGCCTCCAACTTGCCCATGGAATCGCAGGGATGAATCTGGCCCCTTCCAGAATAGATATCGGTAAATTAGCGACTCAATGGTTGACCACAAAAGAGAATTATGCCAACCTTAATGAATTCCTTACGGATAAGATTGGTGACTTTGTTGGAGAAGACAAAAAAGTAATTACTCCTAGAGATGTCATTTTATATGGTTTTGGTAGAATTGGAAGACTAGCCGCTAGGAGAATCATCGAAACCACAGGCCGTGGGGAGCAACTAAGGCTTAAAGCAGTTGTCATTCGTGCAAAAATGCGAGATGACCGAAAAGGGGAAATGCTAAAACGCGCTTCTTTGCTCAGAAAGGATTCTGTTCACGATAAATTCAGAGGTACGGTAAAAGTAGATGCTGAAAGTGAGGAGTTAGTTATCAATGGTAATCGGGTGAAGATGATTTTCGCTGACCATCCTACGGATATCGACTATACAGTTTATGGTATTAAGGACGCACTGTTGATTGACAATACAGGAGTCTGGCGTGACAAAGAGAGTTTGGGGCAGCATTTGCGCCCTGGAGTCAAACAAGTTTTGTTTACTGCGCCTGGTAAAGGAATTCCCAATATCGTGCATGGTGTAAATCAAAAAATTCTAAATTTTAAGGAGGATACTGTTTTCTGCGCTGCTTCTTGTACGACTAATGCTATTGCACCTGTCTTAAAGGTAATTGAGGATAACCTAGGCATAGATCGAGGACATATTGAAAGTATTCATGCCTATACGAGTGCTCAAAATTTACTGGACAATTTTCACAAAAAACCAAGGAGAGGGAGAGCTGCGGGGATAAACATGGTTATCACCTCTACTGGAGCTGCTTCTGCAATCGGCAAAGTCATTCCCTCGCTAGAAGGAAAATTGACGGGTAGCGCCATCCGTGTGCCAATTCCCAATGGATCTTTGGCGATCTTAAACCTGACGATAAAAAAAACGACGAATGTTGAAGATCTGAATGAGATGATTAACAACGCTTCTCTTCATGGTGATCTGGTAGAACAAATCAAGTACTCTACTTCGAAGGATTTTGTTTCTAGTGACGTAGTAGGAACTGGGCATGCTTCTATTTTTGATTCCCCCTCCACACAAGTATCAGCAGATGGGAAAAATATTACTATTTATGTTTGGTATGACAATGAGTACGGGTATACTTGTCAGGTGCTACGATTGGCAAAATATTCTGCTCAGGTCAGAAGATTACGTTACTATTAGTATAGGATAGAACAAAAAAAGGGACAGAATTTTCTTAAGAAGATTCTGTCCCTTTTTTTATACTGTTTCTGTAATTTATTTTGTCTGCTCCAATTTTTCAAGTCGAGCTTGCAGTTGCTTTAATTGATCGGCTAGTTGTTTGAGTTCCTCGTTTTCCTTTTCGAGTTGTTCGATTTTAGAGGATTGTTTTTTGAGTAGGGTTAGTTCTTTCTCTTGCTCAATGGTGTAAAGTGTCAACTCCTCAATTTTTTGAAGTAATTTTGCGTCCATTTCTCCTAGGAAGAAACCATCTTTTGCTACTTCTTCAGCACTTGGGATGTCTTTTAGATGTCCATTTTTCTGTATGTGGTTTTCCACTTCGGTTAAGCTAGGTAAATTGTACTCTTCGTCAAATACGAAGTCTGCCCAATTGTTGAACATGGCAACTTTTACTTCTGTAGCGGCAATTTTGCCGTTTACTCCGAGTTTGTAGCCTTTTGTATTTGTTGTTCCGATTCCAACGTCTCCATTGGTATTGATCGTCAATTTTTGATTTTTATAACCAGTTTGATCTCCTGCAATATCAAAACCTGTGGAGATGTAAGCTGATCCATTCAACGATCCAAAGACGGCTGTGCGGTCGTCATTTTCATTTCTCAATCGGAAGGCTCTAGCCCAGCCTCCGGCAGTATTGACGGTTACCTCTGCCCCATAAGTGTATGTTTTCAATTGGGAAGCTCCGAGGTTTATATGTAGTTTATGTGTAGGATTTAGTGTACCGATACCGATATTTCCATTAGCAGCGACTACCAATTTGTTGGCTCCTAATCTGAGGCTATTAGAAGCAAAGCTTAACATGGCAACACCAGAAGCATTTCTGTAGTCATTGGACATGAAATTGCCTGTTGTTTTGATATTTCCTTTTACCTCCAATTGTTCACTTGGATTGGTCGTCCCGATACCGACATTTCCGTTCGTTTTGACAGTAAGTCGTTGATTTTTATAGCCTGTAGCATCTTGTGCAATATCAAAACCTGTCGAGATATAAGCGGCTCCATTTAATGCTCCATAAACGGCAGTCTTATCATCAGCCTCATTTCTAATTCTAAATGCTCTAGCCCAACCACCCTGTGTTTTGACAGTGATTTCAGCTCCATAAGTGTACGTTTTTACCTGGGAAGCTCCTAGATTGATGTGTAGTTTATGAGTAGGACTTAGTATTCCAATACCAACATTCCCGGTAGGACCAATTTTGTTTTGTTGGGCATTAATAGCGAAACTCATTCCCATCAAGGCAGTTATTACAATTCTTGTTTTCATAGTGTAGTCATTATTTAAAAATCTGTTCAAATCGAGGAAATCACTACTTGGATTACGAATAAACCAAGTTATAAGATTAATTCATTATAGATTCATAGTAAATATAATCTATTATCATCAATAATACCCTTTTTCGCCTACTAATTCAAGTAGCAAAAACGATAGAAATAGAAAACAATTGCCAAAGCGAGAAAAAAGTGAGCATTTACCCAATTCATGCAATAGAAAATTCATTTTATGCTGAAACCTCTGTAAAACTGCGCACGTCCGTCAATTTTGATTCTCCCCGTAATCTTACTACGTTTCCGAGTCAAAATCACCGTAGAGCGCACATTTTTATTGAGTTTTCAACCTAAAACAAACTTCCTATTGCATGAATTGGGATTAACTTAAATGAGTTTAGTGCTCACTTACCGTCCATTACGGGACTCTTGATAGTTTATTTCTATTGTTCCATGCCTGACTTCTTTCTGCTGCATCGCAAACTCCATCCAGATTAGAATCCTGGACCCTATATCCGGTTTGGTTTCTGAAATTCCAGGCAATACTTCTATCCGCTGCATCAATGCTTCCATCATAGTTAAAATCAGCTTCGTAAAGTCCAAACTTTCCTCCGCCAAGAGATTTTTGAATATCCCCAAACGAAATCAAACCATAAGCTGATCCCGTACTAAAATCATGCAGATAAGAAGTGTTTTGACTCATTGGTAAAGATCCAGGGGTCATAACATCCAGATGATTTTTATGCCGCCCAACTATATAATAGTTGCCATCGAATACGCCATCAAATAAAACTTTGGATATCCCATCAGTATCCACCACATCACCATCAGCCTGCAATAAAGCAGATCTCGTAGCCACAGTAACCGTCAAATCTACGGCATCCCGCAATTCAAGAAACACCCAATCAACAATTGCATTGGGCCCGGTAACTGCCAGGACCGCAGGAGTCACCGACTCCCCTCCTCCACCTGAATGCGTATATCCTAAGCCAGTGTATGGCTCAATTGTGGGGATCAATCCTAGACTCCGAAGATCGTCAGCCATCAACCCATTGGAGGATTTGTAGGGCCCTTGAAGTAGCATTCTAACTTGTCCAATTACTCCTCGTAAAGCATCACCAAAAACAGTTGGTTGACCATCCACTACATTCGGAATCCCATCTTGATCGGGGTCGGCGGTGTTATCGACCACACCATCTCCATCCAAATCCTGATTAGCGTTTATAGTACCACTGATGTCTGTTATTCCGTCGTTGTTAGAATCGATTTCCAGATTATCAGGAATATTGTCATTGTCAGTATCCGTAGGATTAAAAATTGAACCTTCGTCATTTGGATGATCAATTAACCCATCATGATTAAGGTCGGTTCCTCCTGCTTCGACGATGTCATTTATTCCATCATTGTCCGAATCCAAATCCAAGTAATCAGGAATTCCATCACCATCTGTGTCGCCATTATTCAAAGCATTCGCTTCTTCTACTATATCTGGAATGCCATCATTGTCGGAATCCAAATCGATATAGTCAAACACACCATCATTGTCTGTATCTACTAAAACGAGTGGAATCCCCGGACCATCTAGGGTTCCTGTCGTATTGTTATCATTACTATCATAGGCATCATCAATGCCATCTCCGTCCGAATCATTACCAATTGGAAAAACTGTGACGGTCCCATTTTGAGACTCGATCACATCCAAAATTCCATCATCATCCGAATCTTGATCTAAGTAGTTGGGCAACGTTGTTCCATCGGTATTAGGAATTGGAAGCGAAGTAATTGTTATGGGCCCCGTCGGGTTAATATCAGCCGCAGTATCTGCTACACCATCTCCATTGCTATCAAAAATTGGGTCATTGCTTAATCCGTCTCCATCAGGATCATTCATTGAAGTCGGGTCTCCTGGAACTGGGTAATCTACCATACCGTCCATATCTGTATCAATACCGCCAGCTTCAATTATGTCGGGTATTCCATCTCCGTCGGAATCCAAATCCATATGATTGGGAATTCCATCTCCGTCAAAGTCAATAGAAGTACAAACCCCATTCGAATTTAGCCCACCACAGTATGGCCAATCCGGGTCCAGGTAATTAGGAACACCGTCATCGTCATCATCCGCATTCGGATCTGTGAGAGGACAGGTTGATCCAAAAACAGTCCCTGGAGGGCAACCACTTTCTATGACGTCAGGTATTCCATCATTATCATCATCAATATCTTGCAAATTGCAGATGCCATCATTGTCCGTATCAACAATTACCTCTGTTACATTTACGGTAGAAACAAAAGTACATCCATTATCATCTATGATGGAAACGGAATGATTTCCTGCTGTTAATCCTGTTGCTGTGGCGGTAGTTTCTCCATTATCCCAAAGGTAACTGTAGTTTGGAGTCCCTCCATTTGCTACAACGGTGGCCGCTCCATCGCTTTCACCACTGCATTGTATTGGACTGTCTTCCGTAGCTATTGCGGTTAGTAAAAAGGGTTCTAAAATGCTAAGGGCAGTCACCATTTCACAATTGTCAGCATCGACCACCGATACAGCATAAGACCCTACACCAATCCCGGTAATAGTAGCAGTGGTTGCTCCAGTATTCCAAATATAGCTATAAGGAGTGCGCCCTCCACTAGCAGTGACAGAAAGTACCCCATCACTTGCCCCAGCACAGCTAATTGCAAAATCCTCTTTTATCGTAGGCATTGCACAGTTGATGCAGTTTGGAATATAGAGATTGAGGTGTTGTGAAAATCCCATGCATTGACCGCCGTCCACTTCAACATAGAATGTACCAATTGCGCCAGGGATAATTACCTGATTACTAGTCCCGGATTGGAGGAGAATATTACCGCCTCCAGGTGGAATAAAATAAAAATCATAATTGACTAATCCTGCCGGAATAACTTCAAGGACTCCTGGACTATTCGGGTCATAACAATTGAGATTGCCATTATATTGGAGTGCGGGCTCTGGGTCTCCTGGAATAACGGTAATATTGATGTCTGCGGTAGCAGAGCATCCAGAACCGGAAGAATTGGTTACTGTCAAGGTGTAGGTGATGCCAGCAGTTGGGAAGCACACCTCTGGAGTTGGAGAAAACGGATCATCAAGATAAGTGGCGGGAGACCACTCAAAATCCATTGAAGTCAGCCAATCTGAAGGAACCATAGGGTTAAGAATGACACACTCTGTCTCACACATTGTAATCGGTGCTAAAGGATTTATCACTAATGTATCTGTAATAACTTCAGTTGGAATTAACCATTCATTCCCACAATTATCCCGAACCAAATAATCATAATTACTTGACAAATTGATAGTTCCATCATTGTTTACACTTACTTGATATGCATTTCCATTAGCATGAATATAAAAATAGCTATAGTTGTTTGCACAAACGTCTATTGGTATGCTCGTATCATCTGGACAAAAGACGACTGGTAACCCTAAAGTATCCAAAAAAGCAGGGGCTACATTGGCTGAAATGATATAATCCTCGCAACTAAGACAGGCAGTATTGTTTAAAACTAATTTCACTAAAATAGTACAAGAAGAAGGGAAATCTGTTGAGCCAGTTACTGTTATTGTTGATAATGCTGGAATATTCACCATTTCCGTATTGGAAGTCAACAATGGGTCAATCCCAGAAATGACGCCATCCAGATCTAAATCATTGTAAAATTCAAAGGAGAGATTTCCAGCATATCCATTAGAAGAGGAAGATTCCAACAGGATAGAATAATCAAAAGTGGTATTTCCAAATCCATCTTCATTACAGGTGTTTGACAAATTCGCTTCTGCGATCGTGACCTCCGGTATAATTTCAACGAGAAAGCTAGAATTGATTGTATTATTCACATATACATCACAATAACTATTGCTGGCTACACAAATTTGATTAGTTACCAATGATCTAAAATTTGCAATAAGGTCCAATTCTCCACAATCAAAGTTTCCACTTGGAGTAACCTCGGCCTCTAGTGTAAACGATCCCTGAAGACCAATGCCATCAGGCACGTCAAAACACAATTCAAAAACACCACCTGGCAACACCCTTTCTGTTACATTACCAGGAACGAATCCTGCTGGAGCCAGAAAATTCAGGCTATTCATTGTATAGTCCATTCCAGTGGGTAAAATAATGCACCCAAACGTCTGGTTGGTCACTCCTCCAGTTGCAGAAAGGTTTACTCCTGAAATATTTAGTAGGCTAGATCCCGCACAGGATAGTTTTAGCGGAGATGCAACTACTAGGAGTTGAGCAAAATCTTCAGGATCAGCATTTTCAATCAAAATACCAGGATGAGGCGTATATCCATAATAAACGGGCGTTTGACAAGGAGAAGTCGCCCTGGTCAGCAATTGAACAGGAGTCCTTGAATTGTATGAATCACAACTCGTCGTTGCTCGAAATCTTACAGAAACTCTATTGAAATCTCCGCTAATAGCCGCACCAGGAATTCCAGCAGAATCAATTGGGGGAATATTAGAATCATCCATCCCAAAAATTTGACCGTACACATTTGATCCGACCATTGAAGGATCGGGCATTTGTTCCCATGGACCGTAGTTTGTTGGGCCACCAGGATAGGCATATTCCCATGACCCCGTCACTAGAGAAACTCCTTGTGGAATAATCACTTCCAATTCAAGATTTGTTAATAATGGTAATCGGGTATTTTTTATTAAAAATTCAAAATCTACCTCCTCACATAGTTTAAAGGAATCCGCATAGACAGGAGCGATCCATTCGTTTTGAATTTCAGGAACTCTTTCATCAGTTACATACCGATAACAGGTTTCCGACACCGAACAATTGTCTGTATCATTATAGAAAAACTCACTAAATAAGTTAGACAATTCGACATCGCAAGAAGTCGATGTTTTCAAGCAAATTTGTGGATCATTAATATTCGGATCGCAGAACAACAATTCTGTCTCAATCTCTATCCGATAACAGGAATCTTGCGGAAGGTCTGGCAAATAAACAACATACGTACTTTCATCTGCATTTGAAGTCAACAGGCTAAAAGTAATAGCATTCCCATTGGCATCCGTTACCCCGATCAAATCTATTAGATGAGGAATAGTAATTTCTGTATAGAGGTCTGTAAATCCTGTATTGCCAGAATTGTTAGTACAAATAGCAACACCGTTAATTTCGCTTGTTCCTATATCATCCAATATTTGATAATTGTCTCGTGCGGTATATAAACTTGGATAGGTGTTACTTCCTTGTGGAGGATTGAATGTTGCATAAAATGCGGTATCATAAATGTGATGAAGTGACCCTGTGCCACTTTCAAAATCATCATAAAACTCCAGGTATCCGCCGGAACCATTACCAGTACAACCAGGTATCAGATAGGTCTGGCTGGGCATCTGCGGCGTAAACCAGCTAGTGGTAGAGACACAAGAGTAATCATCAACACACTCTGGCCCTTCTGCTTGGTAGGTATACCGAAGCGCCCAAAAATCATAGTTAAACTCATCCTGACTGCACCGCTGGAATAAATCGTAGGTAATCACTGCCGAAGGAGCAGGTCCATTTGGAAGCCCAACTCCAAAACAAGGCCAAGGTAAAGGGCCAAGATAGTTATTCCATACACCTATATATGGATTTTCATGCGCACAATATTGAGTTCCATTATAACTTAGGCAAGTCACATCATAAAACCCACCATAAATGTCATCTTCATAGAATTCTGGATGTGGAATGGAGATTGGTGTTCCTCCATTAACAGCCATCATAGGATTTCCCGCATATCCCCAGGACGACCATAGTGGAATGTTAAATGAAAACATATCATACAATGGCCGGTATTCGCCTTGGTACCAACCCGGAGGCGTATTATTGGCTCTTGTTATGGTGTGCGTTGCTGTTCCCATACATCCATTAAATGTGTAGTCAGATTCTACTTTTGGAGCACCTCCACACCAAACTTCAATAAAGGCACAAGCAGAATCGCAAGGAGGAAGGGGGTTTTGCGCACCACCTAATCTTCCAAATGCACAAAATTCTAAATCGGCTCCATACTGCATGGCTCCAATCGCATCATTGTAAATTCGAAAAGGATTTTTTTGTAGTGGAATAAATAATTCTACGAAAATTTTGTCGCCCGTTTTTGGGCCTTGCATATCTGAGAAAAATAATTCCATCGGGTCATCGATAATAATTTCCCGATATCCGGTTGCTGAACCACCATTCCAATAGTCCAGTCCTGCAGAAGACCGACAAATAGTGTCTAGTGGATTGTTCGGATTATATTGATTGCAATAAGGCACAATGATTCCAGGGTTGTCCGCCTTTTCAAAGGAAACATTTATTGTGATGTCGTCTTCGCAAAAATTTGGGTGGAGCTGTAGCGCATTATACCAATTTGGTCCTTCGAGGGCTGTAGCCCACAGATCAACTCGCATTCCTGTACTAACGTTGGGGATGTCTGCGATGAATTCAGTTTCAATGATTAGATGGACGGTATCTCCGGCGATGTAGCGATTGATATCAGCGGGATTGATTGTTGCTTCTGTATGCGGAATTGTTTTGTCAAAATCCTGAAAACCGAAATTGTGTCTTTTGGTGGTAATGCTATTTGTTGTCATATAGCAGCCACTTCCTAGTGTACAATTGTTGCACTTGGGGTGTTCAATTCTAGTAGATCCGCATCCTATATCCCTGAAACACTCTTGACCACATCCCAAGTCCGGACAGGATTGTGTCAAAGAAGCCGATGCATAAACACGCCTTTCATAACAAACACATCCAGGAAGCTGATTGTCGTGTTGCACTACGACTCTGTAACATTGCTGTCCAGGGATTCCTGCACCTTCATTAATATTCAGGTACCAAAAATTGTTTGCTCTGGTGTCTGTATAATTGGTAGTTGGAGTAAAACTTCCTCCTGGCGGCTGAAACTGGACGGATTGGACATTTAAATCTGGTAACATTGGAACTCCTTGATTCGTGAATTCTGAAAACTGAAGTTCAAGATTGGTGGAAGGATTGTCGCATAGTGAACAATCTGGATTATAATCGAAACAAAAATCGACGGTTACATTACTAGCGCCTGTTGGTGATGGGAATACGTATACATTAGAACTAAAGTCCGCGGAATTAACAGCTTGACCATTGTAAACGTAGTACTTCCCGCCTGTTGCGGGCGGTGTTCTGTTGTAAGAATTTGGGGAAAAATCGTAGCAATTTCTTTCCGCTAAAAATCGATCTTGGAAAGCATTGATATAGCAATCTGGCAACCGACAAGTGGATGAATTGATATCCTGTAAGGTATTGCAAGGAAGGAGAAAATCAATTTCAATAATCAGGGTATCCCCTGCTGGTAAATCATCATAAAACCCATCCATATCTAAATCATTCAATCCTCCAGGGCCATCTGGATCTGAGGTTATTCCTTCCGTAAAAATTTCTATTTGAGAATTGCTAAAAATCATCGAGGTATCCGAAGGAGATAATGGATAACTGCCTATCCTTATTTCTCCAATTTCCATACTTGTACAACGGTCTATTGGAATCCGATAGGATGGATTGTATAAAATACCTAAAAGAGGATCTAATTCTTGGCCGGAAATTTCTATCCTTAATGTGGAGGCGTCTCCACAGGTTGATTGGGTTTTAACTACGGTTTTATGAATATTGACACCGAACCTTGGAATGGGATTTATTTTGATTCCACCTGTTTTTATATTGCTGGTTTTGCAGGCATCCTCGCCCCCACAACCATAGGATACGTAGTATCTAAGATAAAAAGTTGATCCATTAATATTGGCATTATAACAGACACTATCAATAGTTGTACAAACTTCAATATCGACTATTTCGTCTTCCTCTAAAGTTCCATTTGTCAAAAAGGATGAATTGATATTTGCGTGCATAAGCTTGTTTATTGGGTCCCATGTAATTGGCACGGGATTCCCACCAATAAAAACATCTATCGAGTGAAAATTAGTCAGCGTATCTAGAATGAACCAATTTGGCGCTTCAAAGAATAAGTCGAAATCAGTTAATACCGCATCAATCCCAGCTTGTTGGATGGAAATGGTATGACAATCAGTATATGCATAGGTTGCTCCTAGATTATAGAGTGATGGAATTACTGTCAGAACATTTAGTGTGGGTTCTACGATTGCCTGCCCATAGTCCACCACCCCTTGAACCATTTCAGTGCAAGAGGTCAATCCACTAGCAGGATCATTGTATAAAAAAGAAAACTCCACATCAAAAAAATAGGTTGTTCCTTCTGGATCACCAATACTTTCGCAATTGGCTTGTACACCGATATTAATTACCTGTACCGAATCAGCGCTGAGTTGAGGTATTAAGAAAGTTGGACTATTAGGCATTGACCAATCTCCGGGAAGAATAGGATAATTACTATCTAAAAAATCATAAAATCCAGCAAATTCAAACCCAGACGGAAGTTGGAGCGTAAACTCAGAATTCGTTAGGATTTGCCCCGAGGTATTTTGTATGTAGAAGGAAACGGTATCCACTGGACTACCACAAATAGAGATCCTATCTATTTTAGGATAGCCAAAGATAAACTGCATATCCTCAATAGAAACAGAGGGGCATTGTGCCGAAGCGTTGTTGTTTGGGAAAAATGAAAAAAAGAAAAGAAAAAGGATACCTAAATTAGAAATAATAATACGCTTCCAATTATAACAATTTAGAAAAAATCGAAATTCTAGATTGAATTCTTCTTGGGTAGAATGAATGTTTCTCATAGTGACAGGGTTAACAAACGTTGACAGATTGAATTGTTTGTAGTTATTGAAGTAATTTAATGATTTAAAATACAAAATAAATCAATCTAAACCGAATTAGGCAAAGTAAATAAATGCTTAAAATTTAACTTTTAACGTGCAAATAACTGATTATTTTATGGATGTTACTATCAATCCCCCGCCTTCCTTGTCAAACAAAAAAAGAGCACTGCCATTTTTCTGACAATGCTCATTTTTCCTTTTTTTGTGTCAATTTTTAGGGTACTCGGGATACCAAATTTCGATTATTCCAAGCCTGACTTCTTTCAGCGGCGTTACATATACCATCAAAGTTAGAATCATATTCGGTATAACCGACTAAATTTCTGTTGTTCCACGCCAAACTTCTGTCACCCGCATCTATTGCCCCAGAATGATTGAAATCAGCCTCGAACAGACCAAATAGACCCGGTCCAATTGATTTTTGAATGTTTCCAAACGAGATAAGGCCGTAAGCAGATCCCGTACTAAAATCATGCAGATAAGAAATTGATTGTCGCATAGGTAAAGATCCGGGAGTCATTACACCCAAGTGATTGCGATGTTTGACAACCACATAATAGTTTGCATCTGGCATGCTATTAAATAGAACTTTGGATACGCCATCTGTATCAACTACGTCGCCATCTGCTTGCAATAACGCACTTCTGGTAGAAACGATCGATTGGAAGTTCACTGCATCCCGCAGCTCCAAAAACACCCAATCCACAATAGCATTCGGCCCAGTTACGGTAAGTACTGAGGGAGAAACGTTTTCATTTCCTCCACCAACATGTGTAAACCCTAATCCAGTATACGGTTCTTCAGTAGGAATTAATCCCACAGCACGAAGATTGTCAGACATTAGACCAGTGGTAGAATTGTATGGGCCTTCTAAAAACACCTTGATTTGTCCGACTACACCGCGTAACGCATCTCCATGCACAGTTGGTTGACCATCTACAACATTTGGAATCCCATCTTCATCTGGATCATAGGTATTATCTACTACACCATCTCCATCCAAATCCTGATTTGCATTTATGGAGCCACTGATATCTGTCACGCCATCATTGTTCGAATCAATCTCCAGATTATCTGGAATTCCGTCGGTATCGGTGTCTGTTGGATTGAATATGGTGCCTTCTGCTGCTGGACTATCGATAAGCGCATCATCATTAAGGTCAACGCCACCCGCTTCTACAATATCATTGATTCCATCATTATCAGAATCTAAATCCTGATAATCTGGAATTCCATCGCCGTCTGTATCACCATTGTTCAGAGCATTTGCATTTTCAACAGAGTCTGGGATCCCATCATTGTCCGAATCCAGATCGAGGTAATCATATACTCCGTCACCATCACTATCAGTGATATCTAATGGTGCTCCAGGACCATCCAGAATCCCAATAGTTGTTCCATCATCGCTATCATACGCATCATCAATACCATCCCCATCAGAATCCATTCCGGTAGGTAATACGATAATTGTACCGTGTGTTACTTCGATATAGTCTGGTATGCCATCACCATCAGAGTCAGGGTCCAAATAATTTGGTAAGCCAGTACCATCTGTATTTGGCACAGGCAATGAGGTGGTAGTTGTCGGACCAGTAGGGTCAATATCCGCTGGAGTATCAGGAATTCCATCTCCAGTAGAATCAAATACGGGGTCATTACTCAAACCATCCCCATCCGGGTCGTTCATTGATGTGGGATCTCCTGGCACAGGATAATCAACTTGTCCATCGTGGTCGGTATCAATACCTCCAGCTTCTATTATATCGGGAATCCCATCTCCATCCGAATCTAAATCCATATGATTTGGAATTCCGTCTCCGTCAAAGTCTATTGAGGTACAAATCCCATTCGAATTTAACCCACCGCAATTCGCCCAATCCGGGTCCATTCCATTTGGAATACCATCGTCATCATCATCCAGATCTGGATCAGTCATCGGGCAGGTTGATCCAAATACAGATCCCGGAATACAGCCCAGTTCTACAATATCTGGAATCCCATCATTGTCATCGTCGATATCTTTTGAATCACAAACACCATCATTGTCATTATCCATAATATCTGTAGTAATAAATACCGTGGCTACAATTGTACAACCATTTCCATCATCAATTGAGACGGAATGACTACCCGCAGTTAGACCAATTGCAGAGGCGGTTGTCTCCCCATTATCCCAAGTATAACTATATCCTGCAGTACCACCATTAACCGTAACGGTTGCCTCTCCATCACTTTCTCCCAGACAATTAATTTCGCTATCCTCTACTGCATTTGCAGACAGTGGTTGGGGTTCTGTTAAGGAGACAGAACTTATCGTTTCACAATTGTTTGCATCGCTAACAGTTACAGTATAGGTACCAGCAGTCAATCCATTTATTGAAGGTCCAGTGCCTCCAGTGTTCCAATTATAGCTGTAAGGAGAAGTTCCTCCATTTGCAGAAACGGAGGCAGATCCATTGTTATCTCCATTACAATTGACAATCGAACTTTCAATTGCAATTGATGATAAAACGGCAGGTTCTGAAACCGTAACCTCCGAAATAGCTACACATCCATTTGCATCAGTTACCGTGACTTGGTAGGTTCCGGCACTTAGGCTATTGTTTGTTTGACTTGTTGATCCATCAGGCCAACTATATGCATATGGGGTAGATCCTCCATTTGCACTCGCTGCAGCAGAACCATCCGCCACACCATTACAAGAAACTGAACCAGCAGGACTCACGCCCAAGGTTAAAATTGGAGGCTCGGTGATCATCACATTCGATATTGAAACACATCCATTAGCATCAGTTACCGTAACAAAATGTTGACCTGCATTTAAGTTATTTGTTGTTGCAGAATTTGATCCATTATCCCAGTCATAGGAGTATGGAGGAGTTCCACCGTTTTGAGAAACAATTGCTGTCCCATCATTCAGCCCATTGCAACTTACAGGGCTACCCTGAGCAGTTGAAGCCACCAAGACCGAAGGCCCAAGGATACCAACTGATGCAACGCTAAGACACCCATTCGCATCCGTAACGGAAACGCTGTGGCCGCCTTGTCCCAAGTTGTTGGCAGTTGCAGTCGCAACACCATTATCCCAAAGGTAGGAATAGGGGGCTGTTCCTCCATTGGGAGAGACCGTCGCTATTCCATCAAAAACTCCATTACAACTAACATCAGAAGATGCTGATATTGTAGAAGCTAATACTGCTGGTTGCGTAATGGTTACATTTGCCATTGACTCACACCCATTAGCATCTGTCACTGTTACCGAATGTACTCCTGCATTTAGATTGTTTGCGGTTGCGGAATTGGAGCCGCTGTCCCAGTTATAACTGAAAGGAGCAGTCCCTCCGTTTGGTGAAGCAGTTGCAGTTCCATCATTCAATCCATTACAACTTACAGGAGTGCCCTGGGCTGCTGAAGAAACTAATACTGAAGGCTGAATGATACCAATTGACGAAATTGAAGTACAGCCATTGGCGTCTGTTATTGTTACTGAATGTCCTCCTGCTGTTATATTGTTGGCTACTGCTGTGTTTGCGCCACTATCCCAGCTATAGGTGTAAGGTGGTGTTCCTCCATTTCCTGATGCAGTCCCTACTCCATCGGCGAGTCCATTACAACTTACATTACTTGATGCAGTGACGGAGGATGATAATAAGGAGGGTTGAGTTATTGTAATTGTTGAAACTGAGGTACATCCATTCACATCAGAAATAGTGACGGTATGTGCACCGGCATTTAGGGAATTGGCAGTTGCTGTATTTTCGCCATTGTCCCAGGAGAAACTGTAAGGCGTTGTTCCTCCATTTCCACTAGCAGTTGCTGTACCATCATTTAGTCCATTGCAACTTACTGGAGTGCTTTGGGCTGCTGAAGAAACTAAGGTACTTGTTCCGGCAATTGTAACATTTGCGATTGTAGTACAACCATTGTTATCCGTAATGCTGACGCTGTGAGCTCCTGCACTTAAGTTTTGTGCATTTGCGGTATTCTCTCCATTGTCCCAACTAAATGTGTAGGGAGAT
>CALLWB010000081.1 GCA_938016265.1 uncultured Saprospiraceae bacterium | reverse complement strand
GGAAGCATCGGTGGCTAACACTTCACAGTTTAAATTTGAAAATAGCCAAGGACTGAGTTCCAACCCACATCCTGAAATCCAAACTTTTTTGTTTTCTACTGCGGAAAAATATCTAAGACTATCCTTCAGCTTGTAGTCTGGAAGATCCTCGAAATCAATAGGATTGGCTTCAAAATATTTATTCCAATCATTGTGATTATTCCAATCTTTTGGTATGTCCATATTTTATTTTTTGGTTGTTTTTTAATGAATACATCAAACAGGCCTCCTTTATTCTCGCATTTCATAAACTGAATTCACTGCAGCTTGTCCTGTATAATTTGGGCCTGCATTATCATCTGCGCCCAAATAGATAAATGGCATTTCCACTTCCTTCTTTCCCTGAGCGCTGATTATTTTGGTCCTGGAGTTATACTGGATACCTGTTTCCTTAAAGAAATTCTTTATTGTAGAACCAGGGTCCTTTTCATTCAAAAGTATAATGTTGTTTAAATCAAGGTTACCAATGAATAGACCGTTATTTTTTAACGTATTGACTGACTTTTCAATTAGCTTCAGCTTGTCTCCTACATAGTGTAATCCATGAACAATCGTAATTAAGTCAAATCGTTCTTTAGGTGCCCAATGTTCTAGGTTTAACTGTAGTAAATTTAAGTGCTTCGATTCTTCATATTCTGAAAAGAAGTCAACTAGGTCTATCCCAGTGAATTCAACCTTTTCGCTCCAGTCTTTCTTGCTAAAATGTTTGGCTGCCTGAATAAGAGCGTTCCCTTCACCACAACATAAATCCATCCATCGAATTATTTTTTCGTTTTTTCGTTTTTCTAAAAATTTGATTGAATCGATTTTAATTTCCTTCTTATAGCTGTTTATACCGATTGCAACTCTTTTCCTGTTCATTGCATTGTTTGCGACAATCGGAGACCATCCAAGCTCTGAATCATTTTTAAGATTTGTTTTCATTTTGTTTATTTCAAAAATAAATAGCGAACTGTTGCTACTACACGCAGTTGTAAATTTAAATTTTGTGCAGCAATTGCTATGACCTCCACAGAGTTAGCAGATGTCACCACTAACTTACTGTAGAATTTCTCCTGGAAAAACTAACCATTTGCTCCTAGCCGAAGACCTTAAATCGAAGGCAATTCACTCCTGCGATATTCCCAATAATACTGTTGAATTGATTGATGTAAATATACAAATATTTGCTCAAATAGGAAAGGATAATTCAAAGATAATCAGCCATTTTTAACGATTTTCAATCATAGATTGACCATCTACTTTAAGACTCAAAAATCCACCCCCAACACTGTCGCCTGCGATCCCATTGAGCAGACATTTCGTTCTAATGTGGTAGGCCTGTCTGCTGCGAAATACGTGCAACCACTTGACGTATTTATTGGGATAATTGGAATGGGGACTAGCGTGCCTTCGTCCTCGAAATTTTGCTCCTCCTAACTTTTATTGCTTGGTTCTGAGGGATTAGTGGTTACTATTCCCCTTTTACAGGGCTGTTGATTCACAACAATTTCCGGTAAGTCAATGAATTTATTAATTAGATTTAACCAACCTTTTCGGATTTAGTTCTCGTTAATAGAACTGAACCAACAAACGTACACCTCTATTTCCGACTTGTAAAAGAATAAGTAGCTCTTTGTAAACAAGACGATAATCTGATATCACCAATTTTTAAAAACCAGAACACTTAGAAATGGGTGTGAATTGGATTCGTATACTTATCGAAGCCTAAAATTTCGAATTATGAAAAATTTAATTTTAATACTGCTAATGTTCATCGCTCAAATAATTGCTGCACAGGAATTTAGCAATCGTGAAATAAGAGGCGTATTCTTAGATGATACGAATAATCCAATCTATGGGGTAAAAGTATGCGAGTTGGGTGCTGAGAATAGTGTGGTTACAAACTCGTCTGGTGAATTTAAGATTCCTTGTGAATACCCTTCCCCTCTTTTGACCTTTGAAGTAAACGGTTTTCCAATGTTATATTACCAAGATACACGACCAGATACTAGAGCGGCTGTAAATGTTGGTAATAAATTAGAAGTTATGGATTTCTCAGACCCCTTATTTTTTCGATTGATGGCTACAAAAAATAAGTTTCTTGGTTATGAAACTGTTGTAAATCAAGAAAATGAACAGGAGGTCCTGTTTCAACCAATCTTTGGCAAGGCATCTAAATACGAAATGGTCGAAAAAACCTTCAGCGTATCGGATGGAACGGCCACTAGATTAGAGGTGATTCCTGCGGTGTATGAAACCGTTTCAGAGCAATATGAGATAGGGCCTATCTATCGAATAAAACAAGTGCCACCAGTTTATGACACAATAACCACTAAGGTATTATTGAAAGAAGGATCAAAGCAGGTTGATACTACCAAAACAATGGAAAACGGGAGAGAGGTTTTTATTATAAAAGAAACTGAATTCCCAGCAGAACATGAGATAACTACCAGATATGTCGTTAAGACACCCGCCACGACTAAAATCGTCCAATCAGCTTCTAAACAACAAGAGTATGGCACAAGAACAATGAGAAGAGTGGTTACTCCGGCCTCTACAAAGGTATTAACCACTCCTAGCAAAACGATGAAAATACCCGTTCTTCAACGTAAAAAAATAGAATAATAAAGCTAGAAAAATTGGTGGTCAGAAAGGAAGAATCAAAGCATTTGGCTTGTTTTCCAGCGTTGATTAGTATACTTTCAAAATGCCTTAAAGATCGAATTTATAAAACTACTCAGCGCCGTCAGGTGTGGCCACGACTGTAGCGCAGTCCTAAGAATGCTAAGAAAAAACTTCCTTCCACATATTATTAAAATAATTAATAATTTTCCTAATACTTATATTAACCCCAATTCATGTAATAGGAAATTCATTTTATGCTGAAACCGCTCCTTTTTTTTGAGTTTCAACCTAAAACAAGCTTCTTATTACATATTGGGGTAACCAATGTCTCCATATAAACAACTAATCAGCCATTTATATAGAAATTTTATCTTCTACTAATCCTTATTCTTTTATGATTTTAATGATTGCTTTTTCGTTTTCACTAGTTAATATTTCAATAAAATATAGTCCAGCAGCTCCTTCAATGCTAAGATCTAGTTGACTTGAGTTTTGGAAGGTTTGGGTGCTTATTATTTTGCCATCTGCTCCTAGAGTTTTGGTATTAATAGAAGGAGAAACGGTGCCTAGATCAATGGTTGTCTGACCAATTGTTGGATTAGGGAACACCGTAAGTTCGGTATCAAAATTATGCTCTATTGTTCCTACTGGAGTAGGAGTGGTGTACAATTGATTGATTTCTGATTGTGATAATGCTTTGTCATAAAAACGTATTTCGTCGAGTGTTCCATTTCCCCATTGATTCCAAAAGCCTAGTTTTTTATATATCGTATAATAAGTAGGTATCCCAGTGCCAAAATTATAAGAAGCGGAAGAGGCTACCTCGTTTCCATTCACATACATCTTTATTGAACCTTGTTCAGAGGTCATGGCAACCTGATACCAAGTATCTTGCTCTACTATAAAATTTGTGTTTAGATAATTCCCATAGCTGTAGGATCGGATTTCATTTGGTTGTCCACCAGTTGCCGACTGGGCTTCAAGGTAAATATAAGAGTTGAAGGTGGTGTTATCCACAAGTAAATCTGTATTATTATTTACTGATGGCAAACTATCCAATTTAAATTCAATGAGATACGTCCACGTCGGAGTATTAAGATCAATCACTGCTGGAATCTGTATATAATCGTCAACACCATCAAAATGGAAGGCACTATTGGCATTGCCATACCGGTCAACATCTGGAGTTGGTGCGCCAAATAATGCACCATCATTGTTGTTGCCACTAGCATCAATTGCATTGCCGTTAAATGGGTAATAAATCACGAGATTGTCTGTCAAGGATTGACTATGGGCAGCAAGACCCAATAGTAGGGATAAGATTAAAAATAGACCTTTTTTCATAATTTGAATTTTTAGCTTTTGTACTTACTCTATTCAAGGATTTTCAGTTTTCTCCTATTCGATTTTAATGTTAGCCTAGGAATCTTTATTCCTATTTTGCAATAGGAAGCTCTTACTTAGATTAATATCGCATAGTCAAATATAAAATGAACTGATTGTTGATTCAATTACAAATTTGTTGTAAAACCTTTTTTTTATACCAGAATTTATTTCGTTACCTATTCGTAGTCAATTATTTAGGGTGGGTTTTGCCTTTGGAAAACTTTGACATTTTGGGATCCATCAGGAAATCGCAAACACCACTGCAACGTAAAGGCAAGCCGTAATTACCTATTTCATTTCGAAATCATGATGGTGCAGCGTTTTTTCGAAGGACAGAGAATGATGTAGAATCATGGATGGATATCAATATTCCATCAGGAGGAATTAGAAATATTCACGCATGCAATTATCAAGAATTGAATCGCAAGCCTCAATATATTTACTTCTTATGGGACTCCCTTTCATTTTGTTGGGGTGTTATTTGTTGAATATTTCTATTATTTTGTTTGGACGACTATGGACAATCTAGCGTCGGTTTGGTTTTCTAATGCACGAATTGGGTTAAATATAAATTTTAAGTCTTTATCTTTGCTTGTACTCCTTGGTTTTGATAAATTGCCAAGCAGACCTTTTTAAAGCATAACATTTAGACATGAAGCACCTACTACTAGTTTTAAGCACACTACTTATTCTTTCCTCCTGCAAAAGCGACTCAAAAAGCGAGCAGCAGAAAACGGAGGAGACACAAGTAACTAACGTAACGGCAAATACCATAAAATCTGCCGAAAAGGAAGCCACTCCGACCGAAGACGTTAAAAAAGAGGTCGTCAAAGAGCCCATAGCAAACAACAACTCCCCAGAAGCATTAGCAAAAAAAGAAGTAGAACAACTCTTTCAATTAAGTGGCATTCCGAAAGAAGAATACCAAGGTCAACTTAACAATCCAGATTCGCTAAAGCAGCTCCTCCAACTTGTCGAAAAAAATAAAAAGGCCGCCGCTCCACTTCCTGGTATTGAACTAAAAGCCGATGTAACCATAGAACAACTGACCTCTAAAAAATCAGCAACAGGCGTTTCGGTAGAAGAAGCGATATTAACCTTGCAAAAGGAGTTGAAAGGAAAATCCTTTCTAGAAAAAACAAGTCAAATAGATTCTGTTTCTGGCACCAAAATCATGTCGAGTTTATCTGAACGAGAAGCTAGAAAGGTGCTTCATTACGTATACGGAAAAGAAACCGAACGGCTAAGACAAATAACGTTGAAAACAGGATTTATGCATAGTGCTCCAGAAGCAAAAGCATATAAAAAGGAGCTTGAAACCCTGCTGGACAACTATGAAAAGGGAAACATTGTCGCAAGCGCCAGTTATCCAACAAAAATAGAACGGAGCCTAGGAATACTAAACAGTGTTCAACGAAAAATTGATAATAAATCGAAAGAAGCACAAAACGATTTTAAAGAATTGAACCCGGATTTGTACTTTGGCCCAGAGGTAGGCGAAACTTTTTTTGGCAGTAACGTAAAAACCGCCGTGTATCTGCCATTGGGTAAATTGTCTTTTGCAGATACGATAATAAGAGCCTATCACCCTAAATTGAATGTACACGAACTGAAAAACGTTTTGGGCCCACCAGATGCTATTGAGGATGAGGGATCAGACAAAATAACTGGTATTTATAGCCTTGGTAAAAAAGGTCACCTCACCGTTCAATTTACGGACAATGCTTTGACCAATGTGAACGGCCCTGATTTATATATTTTTGAAATCGGCAAAATAGAACCGACGAACCTCGAAATTTCTAAGGACGGCCTCACCTGGATTAAGGTAGGCAAAATCGATGGGGGTGTATGCCAAGTGGATATTGATGCCTATGTAGAACCAGGAGATCTATTTTATTATGTCCGACTCACCGATTTAGAGCAGCCTAGCGGACTCCCTGGTGCTGATGTCGATGCCATAGCTGCCATTGGCGCTGCCATGCGACTGAAACTAGACAGCAAAGTACTATTCGAAACAGGCAAATCTGTACTAAAACCCGAGGGGATAGAAGCGCTTAAAGAACTCTCTGAAAGTATCTCCATTTTAAAGAAAGGGAAAGTCATTGTAGAGGGCCATACCGATGATGTAGGCAAGGAGAGTTACAACCAAAAATTATCACTTGATCGCTCTAAAAGTGTGGTAGTAGAACTAAAAAAGCTAATTCCCAGCAATTCCTTTGATTGGATGGAAAGAGGAATGGGAGAAACTGTGCCTATTGTGGACAATGACTCTGATGAGAATAGGGCTAAAAATAGGCGGGTGGAGATTCTTGTTGTACCTAATTAAGGAGTTTGAATTGTGGTTTGGAAAGGTTGTACTATTAATATTTAAAGTTTCGTAGTTGCCTAGCATCTATTCTATAGTTTGATTTTCAAGTCGCTTAATCAGCGACAATAAAAACTACGAGAAGAAATTTTTCCAAAGAACCTATTTTGTTGTAGGAGCCGAGTAACTCAGCGTTTTATAGTGTCCATTCTTATAAAAACAATAGGAGAATATAGACATTAATTCCTATATTAGAGCCAGTTGCAATGAGACTAAATAGATGAAACCTAAAATATGAAGGAATATAAATTTAAAGCGTAATTAGCTAACAAAACGGTATTGCCTTATTCGTAATAAATAAAAAATTATTCCTATGATTTATCTCCTCCGTTACTCACTTCCACTATGTTGCTTATTGTTGACAGCCTTTGACATGATAGCAAAACCACTACCGAGTATATTCGCATGCACAAGCGATATGGAGAGCGCTGTAGTCACTTGCAACTTTTCTGTGCTATTGGAAGGTGCATACGACCCTTCAACCGAAAGTATGAAAACGGAGTTAAGACAAGCAGGACAAATTCCAAACCTTCAGCCTTACCATCATTCATACTGGAATTATGACGGACAAGAACAAATAATAGCGCTACCAGCTGGAATGGTAGACTGGGTGCTCCTCTCCTTTCGCGAATCACTTACCAGTGGATGTATTGCACGAAAAGCAGCCGCTTTAATGGAAGATGGTACAATTGAACCATTTGACATCATTCTTCCTCCTAATTTGAGTTCCGTCCATGTGATGGTAGAACATCGCAACCACTTACCTGTCATCACCGAACAACCCATTCCCATTACGAATGGGGCACTTACGTTCGATTTTACACAAACAGAAGGCTATACTGGAGGAGGAAGTGGGCAAAAACAACTTGGTAATCACTGGGGGCTAATGGCCGGAAATGGCGACCAAAATGCAGCAACTGGTTATGATCTTAATGCCGTAGATATAGCGTATTGGAATCCTTTAAATGGTTTATTTAATATTTATCATCCTGCAGACTACAATATGGACAATGATGTATCTGCTGATGATCGGGTCTTATGGGGGGCAAATAATGGCAAATTCTCTGGAGTGACTAAGTTAAATTGTGGCTATAGCCCACCACCAAATATTCCAACAGAACTTCAATCGCTTACCTTAACAGCTATTTTCGAAGATAACTTTGATGCACAGAGTGACTTTGCAAATGGTCTTGGAAATCCGAACAGCAATGGTACCGCAGCAGAAGCCTGTCGCAGTGGGTTCGAAGCTGCATGTGCTACGCTCCCCACATGCTGGGATGTCTTTGCATCGGGGGAACGGTTTCATCCAGCTATTATAGCCAATGCGTCTGCGCAACCTGGATTACAAATCAATGACTTTGAGCCGCGAGGGGGAACGGGTAAAAGTTTGATTATTTGGGACGAGTCCTACGGTACAAATTCACAATGGGGATCTGATGCCCTCCTTGGAAAAAAATTCTTGCCAGGCTATGATGACATCTATGCAGAAATGTGGATCAAATTTCAACCAAACTATCGATGGCAGTACATGGAGACAACGAAAGGTATCAACTATGCAAAGGTACTGAGGATGAGTCACAGTGATTCAGACCCTATTTCCACAGGAGGAAATGGTACCAACGCTCCTATGACGATTTTAGACATCAAGGTCTGGTGTGATGATTTTTTTAATGGTCCACGTACGAACAGAATGGCTCTTCAAGCCCAAGTACGTTGCGACCCACAAGAAACTAATTATCAGTGTCCAGGAAGAAACTTTGGCCTAACCGGTAATATTTCTGTTCCGGGTGTCCCTGGTATTAATGGAGATGCAGCATTTCTTGACACCTTTGGTAATGGCGAATGGCATAAAATCGGTATGCGAATGGCGCTTAACTCTGCCCCCGGTGTAGAGGACGGCATCCTTATGGTTTGGTATGATGATCAACTTGTTTCCAGCTCTACAATAGTAACATTCCTAGAAACAGGGGCTCCTCAAGATCACCTCATCACCACGGTACTTCTCGGCGGTAATATGAATAATGTTGTTGAACCAGAAGCCAACCAATTTGAGCAGTGGTATGCGATTGATGATGTAAGGATATTTTCCGTTCAGTAGCTGTTGTGTGGATCGACTTTTCTCTTTCTTTCACAAAAATACAACTAAATAAACAGCCCTATACCTAGTTTATTGTTTTATTAGGAGTCTTTTAACATTTGGTAAATGTTTACTCAAAGAGCTATGAAAGGTTTAAAAATTCTGAGGTGTCCCCTTGTTCAATTTAGCAACTAGTAATTCCAACTTGGTTTAAATACGAATCAAACTAAGGAATTCGTGTAAACAGCCCATTGTTGCCTAACCACAGGATCTTGTCCAGACTATTGACATCCGCATCCAAATTGAAATCGTGGGGCGAATAGGTATTAAATAATCCGTTGTAGAGCGACCATTGCTGATTGTCTTGGCCATTGATATCTTTGTCTTCCGATCCGTTGCCCGTATACAAGCCCCAGACTCCAGGAGACAGTTCCTTCTGGCCAGCACCATTCCCAGAATAAGAATCCTGCGTGGAGAGATCATAAGTCAACAGTCCTCCTAATGGAATAACCGGGATCGGCGTCATGGCTGGCAAATGGCTTTTATGGAAAACCGCAACATAAGCTGCACCAGGCAAGTTGTCTTCCATCGTAACCGGAGAAACACCATCAAACGCCACCAGATCTCCGTCTCGTTGCACTAAGCCACTTGCAGTATACAAGATGTTCGATAAATCATCGGCGGACCGTAATTCAATCTTCACCCAATCCACCACCGCGTTTGGACCACTGACCCCAAGCACAGCAGCAGGAATGTCTGGGGATAACATCCAGGGATTCGCAACAGGCAATATACTTTTTGTGCGCAAATCGTCTCGCATTAAACCCGTCGTCTGATTATAAGGTCCTTCCAGAAACAATCGAAAAGATAACTCCAATTTGCACGCACTGGTTGTACATGAAGGTGCATTTCCTCCTAGGTTGGCAGGGACATTAGTGGTTTGCGTCAGGTGGATTTTGTCTATCGCCATTCCGTCTTCCCGATGCGCAATATCAATAGTATTCACGCCTTCGTTGAGCGGAAGGTCTATGGTATTGTTGGGGTTTTCGTTGGTATGCAGTCTTCTCCATTCGAAGTTGCCGTTCGTTCCAATCAATTCGTTCCATCTGATCCATGCACCATCGTTCGCTCGAACCCAGTAACTATCATTCGTACCATTCGGTACCAGGAGCCGGGCATAGAAGGAATACGTCCCCGCGGCTGCCACGAAGGAAAAAGAGATCGTGTTTAAAGGATCTTGCGTATTGCTGGTGCCACCAACCGTAGGCGTCATAAGGTATTGCGCTCCAGAGACGGTCGTGTCGCACACCGTACTCCAGTTGGCGCCAATAGTCGCACATTCTGCTTCCAACCAAAGATCGTCTGGTAGACAATCCGAATCTGCACCACCAAAGTCAATAGGCAGGTCGGCCGCACTGGTCAAGTGAATTTTGTCAAGGGCCATCCCATCTTCGCGATGTGCAATCTCGATTGTGTTTGTTCCATCAGTAAGGAGCAAATCTATCGTATTGTTTGGATTTTCTCCTTGGTGCAATCTCCGCCATTCGAAGTTGCCACTTGTGCCAACTAGTTCATTCCATCTGATCCAGTTACCACCGTTGGCGCTTACCCAGTAGCTGTCATTCGTGCCATTAGGCACCAGGAGCCGGGCGTAAAATTTATAGGTGCCCGCATCTGCCTCAAAAGAAAAAGTGGTGATGTTGGGGGCTGGTTGGGTATTACTCGTACCGCCAATCGTAGGAGGCATCAGGTATTGACCGCCTGCAGCTGCGGTGTCTGCTACGATAGTCCAAGCAGCTCCTATGTTGGCACATTCCGCTTCCAACCAAATATCTGCGGATGCGGGAGGATCGGGTGGTGTGCAGTCGATCACATTATTCGTATTCACAAATCCGCCGCCTCCGTTGAGGGTAATCGCTCCATTGATAGAAGCAATGCCACAAACCGTGTTATCGCTAAAGGTATTGCTTGCTCCAAAATTACTTTGAATGCGCATTAACTCCTGATTGGCTCTTTGCGGACCCGAATAAATGATGTGATTGTTGGTCATCGATACATTCGTGTGTTGCTGACCAGCTAAATGTGCACCGTATAGCCCATAAAAGTTACTAGCACTTTGTTGAAAGTCGAGTGTGATTACATTCCCATCAAAAATAAAATTTCTATAAATCCCGGCATACAAACTACTTCTAATCACCGCATCCTGCGTGTTACTATTAATCAGGTAGTCGAACGTATTGTTTTGAACGGTCGTATAGCCTTGGTCACCTAATTGGCCAATCGAAATTCCGCAATTTACAAACGAATTATTTTCAATAAGATTATTATCCTGGAGCTTACTAATACCAACTGCATTGGAGGTGGAAATCCCTGAAAAACTAAAACTATTTCCAGAGACAATGTTCCCTCGATTATTCGTCAAATAAACGAAGGAAGAACTACTGCCAAAAGGTGCCGTGAAGGTACTGTTGGTCACTTCACAGTTGACGACCCACATATTGTCGGTGATCCCGTCGCCTGTTGTGCCAAATCCAATTTCGGTGGTTGCTTGATTTTTGGGGTACGCATTCGGGTTGCCCTGCGCCACTTGGTCGGCATACCATTTTAAGTTGAGGGTGGCGGGATCATGCTTGATAAAGGTACAATTGCGAATTCGAACATTGCTCATATGCGCTTTGATGCTCCGTCTTTGATTATTAACAAACGTACAGCCTTCGAAAAGCGCGTGGACATCGTGCGTAAAATTGTTGTCATTCGATTCGAAAAAGTGGATCGCATCGGCATCGACGCCTGAGGTATGGCTAAATTCTGAATTTTTGAAATGGAGATTTGCTGCTTCTTCCGTGTTGATATACGTAAACCAGATACATCTCGAAATACTAGTAGAAGCCGCTGGTTTGTTGCCATCATCGACGACCCCAATATGGTGTATTTTACTATTATACACCTTGATGTCCTTGCTCACTCTAGAATCTACTAGCACATAAATTCCCAACCCACGCAAGCCGGTACCGTTATTAGAAAGCACGCCTTCTCCCAGGAAGTTTTTAATCTCTACACCATCCAAAGAAAAGTCCGTTCTATCTACTTTCCAGAACCGACGCGCCAGGTGATTCCCATCAAACACCAGGTTACAAATTTCCATTCTAAATCTTGTTGTATTTAATACAAACTCCAGATTATTATTCAATTGCAACACGGTACTAATAGTCGCATTATTCCCAATCCATTGGAAGGTCCGGCTATTATTCGTCGTAGAAAATGTCTTCTTGGTGTTAAAATTATAATTCGTTCCGAGATTGATTCCTTTTGCGGCATTCACCACCATTGCCTCTATCGCATTTGCATCGTCGTTGGCCGTATTGGCACCAAACATCTCCGGGCTTAGGCAGTCTGGATATAGGGTATTAAATCGAGTTGTAGTTGCAAATGCACGGTTGTTGTTGACTGCAATTGTTGCGCCGTTGAGATTTACGAATGTTCCTGTTAGTTTTCCGCCTCTTGGTACTAGTATTTGGTTAGGCGCTAAGACTACATTATTGATATTAAAAGTTGCGGAGAGTAGTGCTGTTTTTCCTGTGTTGTTGGGGTTTGATAGATCTGCAGCGCTGGTTGGTGTGTATTCGTTGATAGGGTTCCAGTTTAGATTGGATTCTAGATTGGGGCAGGAGGGGCAGACTATGGTTTGTGCATTTAGGGAGGTGGTGAGGAGGATTAATAGGATGTAGGGGAGGATGTTTTTTACATTCATTTTGGTGGTCAGTTAGTTAGTTAGTTAGCAGTGGTTTATGGTATGAA
This sequence comes from uncultured Saprospiraceae bacterium, assembly GCA_938016265.1. GTDB lineage: Bacteria > Bacteroidota > Bacteroidia > Chitinophagales > Saprospiraceae > JAHDHB01. The sequence continues at coordinate 79,463 of CALLWB010000081.1, read as the reverse complement.
GGTAGGGAAAATTTTGTTGGATATGTTTTTGTTGGGAGTTTTTGAAGTTCCTCAATAAAAATTCATGGAATAAACAGAATTAAATAATTTATTCATACTAAATTTTATCATGATTTTTCTTCACTAAGCATAAAATTTTGGGCAAGCCCTAGAGTTTATCAAAATTTATAAAAGATACACTTATATGTTAAATTTCACAAACATAAAATAAGTTCAAACAGGATGGAGTACAGCCTTATTTTTAATTGTATCAATGGTAGGTACAATACGCTAGGAATATTCGGTCCTAGGCGGTAAATCGCCTTTAGAAGCCTATCTAGAAAAACGAATTACCTTTATGATGCTAAATCTATCTTAGTGTCCACTGAGGAAGTCTAATATTCTAAACATTTCAAAAAAAACAATATTGCGCGATATTCAAACCTAACAAAATTCCCACTCCATCCCCCAAAAAAAATTCAAAAATTCCCTACCTTACAAACAATGGAAAGAAAAAATTACCCCTTACTATACTACAAACTAACCGACAAATCAGTCCTCGGAGTACTAGTAGGTACCAACTATCAAGTCGTCGACAAAGACCTCAAAGGCATCAAGAACACCATCGCCGCGCACCTGCAAAAACAGTATAAAAAGCACGACGAGTACCCGTATATGGGCATCATCGATCCCAAAATCAAAGTCATCCCCGTTGAGATACAACCCACTTACAAAGAAGAAGACGGCTCCTACCCCGCCAACGAAACCGTCAAAGTACCAGTCGTAGCCGTCTACGGAGAAAACGCTAGTGGGTATTTTGAATGCCATTTGCCGCTGTTTAATGGGAGTTTTTATTATTATGACGAAGCCCAATTTAAATCGTTGGTGACGCATTTTTCGACGAACTTTTTGAATAATTTTACGCCAGACGCCTTGTACCGATATATGTTGTACAGCCCACCAAAACTAGACGCCGTCACCCTAAAAATAAAAGAAGAACGCGAGTACAATTGGGATAAAGACTACGTCCGCACCTACCCCACCCTAATGAAACTCGCCGACCGATATCCGCACTCCAAAGCCATCCGTCGCAACATGTCCGCCTTCCCGGATGCCGCCTGGGAATTAGAACAAAAGGTAGAAGACGTGATCGACAAACTCATCGGTACCCGCAGCAATTTGCTGATCGTCGGCAACCATGGCGTCGGAAAAAGCTCCGTCCTCAAACAAGCCATCCGTAAAATAACGATCAAAGGAAAAAAAGAGAAATTAGAATTTACTTTCTGGCAAATGACCCCGCATCGGATGACCGCCTCCGCAAAGTACCTCGGCGAATGGCAAGAAACCTGCGAAGCCATGATCGAAGACCTCCAAGCCGCCAACGGCATTTTGTGGATGGTCGATTTTATCCGGCTACTCCAAATTGGAGGCGAAGGACCAGAAGACAGCGTCGCAGCTTTCCTGGCGTCCTTCATCCAACAAGGCAAACTACAACTCGTTGGCGAACTCACCCCGACCGAATTAGAAAGCATCCGCCGACTCCTCCCCGGATTTGTCGAGCATTTTCAAATCATTAAAATCAACGAATTACCAGAAAGAAAAATACAAAACATCCTCACCAAATTCTCCGACTACTGCGCGTTGAATTTGAAAATAAAAATCAAAAAAGAGGCTTTGGAATTGGCGTATCGATTATTGCTAAGGTATTATCCGTACGAACAATTCCCGGGAAAAGCTGTCAAGTTTTTAGGACAATGCGTCAATGAAGCACTGATCCTCCGAAAAGCAAGTATCACCAAGGAAGAAGTCATCAGCAATTTCATCAAACAAACCGGAATGCCGAAGTTATTCCTCCGCGATGATTTGTTATTGGATCGCAGTGATCTGGAATCCCATTTTTCCAATAAAATCATCGGCCAACCCCTCGCCATCAAGCAGATGTGTGGCGTCGTAAAAATCTTCAAAGCAGGCCTCAACAACCCCTACAAACCAATCACAACCATGCTATTTGCCGGCCCAACAGGCGTCGGAAAAACAGCAAGCGCAAAAGCGCTGGCCAACTACTTTTTCGGCAAAGGCCAAAAACGCTCCCCCTTGATTCGGATTGACATGAGCGAGTTCCAGCACCCCGGCATGATCGCCCGCTTCATCGGCGCCGGCAACGAAGTAGGCAAACTGGTCCAGGAAATCCGCGAACGCCCCTTTTCCGTCTTACTCCTCGACGAAGTAGAAAAAGCACACCCCTCCGTATTCGATGCGCTACTCACCGTACTAGACGAAGGCATCCTGGTAGACGCTTTCGGCCGAACCACCAACTTCCGAAACACCATCATCATCATGACCTCCAACTTAGGCGCTTCCAATCGGACCACCATAGGTTTTGGAGGTGAAGACTCCGCCAAATACGAGTCTGCCATCACCAACTTTTTCCGCCCCGAGTTTGTCAACCGCATCGACCACGTCGTTGTCTTCAACTCCCTCAACCAAGAAAACGTCAAACAAATCACCACCATCGAACTCAACGCCCTCAAAAAACGAGAAGGCTTCACCAAACGCCAACTCAAGCCCCAATTCACCGACCGCCTCCGCAACCACCTCGCCAGCACTGGCTTCGACGAAAAATACGGCGCCCGCCCCCTACAACGCGCCATCGAAGATCAAGTGGTCTCTCCTACCGCCAAATGGCTGCTAGAAAATCCGAAAGTGAAGGAATGTAAGTTGTATTTGGACTATGAGAATGGGCTTAGGATTTCTTTGAAGAAGGGGGGATTGTAAGAAAAGGAAAGAATCAATTATTTTTAAATGCAAAAATCGCGCGGAGTATCCATTGCGACAAAACCTTTACATCTTGGCGCATTTGCGTTCAATGGCTTACTCTTCCTTGCCCACTAACCGCTCCAAATGCACCTTGTGCACCCCAACTTCATATTCCTGATGCAAAAACGACTTAATCTGCTCATAATACCCCGCTTCCTCCACAAAATTAAAATCCTTCACATCAATAATCAAGATTGGAATCTCCTGCTCCACCTTAAAATAATCCAGGTAAGCGTTCTGAATATTCTGCAAATACTCTTCCGAAATCTCCTGCTCATACTCCCGCCCCCGCTTCTTAATATTGTGTAACAAATCCTTGATCGGCCGATACAGATAAACAAGTAGATCAGGTTTAGGAAAGTTTGAATTCAGGATATTAAAAAACCGTTGGAACAAACGGTATTCCTCACCAGAAAGCGTTTTATTCGCGAAAAGCAAGGTTTTAATAAAAAAGTAGTCGGCAATCGTATTTTTCTTAAACAGATCCTGCTCCACCAGGCTTTTTTGCAATTGCTGATAACGCTCCGACATAAAAAACAGCTCTACCGTAAATCCATACCGATCCGGCTCCTTGTAAAACATAGGCAGAAACGGATTGTCAGAAAACTGCTCTAGAACCAACTTACTGTTGTAGTCCGCTGCCAGCATTTTGCAAAGGGTAGTTTTTCCCGCGCCGATATTTCCCTCGACTGCGATATAATTGTAGGCGGATATGTTTTTATTGTCTTCGTTCATGAGTGCATTCGGCGTACGGAAAGTCCGTCATCGCAAGCTTTTGCCAATTCAGTAATAGTTTTATTTAAGACAGGATGCATCATATTGGGAGCGATTTCCATCAAGGGCTGCAACACAAAATTCCGGGTTTGCATCCTGGGATGCGGAACCGTCAACCAAGGAGAATTGATCACCTGATCATCGTAAAACAAAATATCAATATCGATAATTCGTTCCGCCCATCGGTGTAGTCTTTTCCGGCCCAGCTTATTTTCTATTCTATGAATTTTCTCCAGGAGTTGCTCCGGCTCTAGCGTCGTAGAGATCGCGAGCGCCTGATTTAAAAAGGCAGGCTGATTCTCCACCCCCCAGGCAGCTGTTTCATAGACGGCAGACTGTTGCAGGATGGCCCCTAACTGTTCATTGATCATCAACTTAGCCCAGCTAAGATTCCTTTTTCGATTGCCTAAATTGGTTCCTGTATGCAGGAATACGGTCATCTGTTCTGACATGCTGCAAAAGTACGTTTTTTTGTTAAAATTTTGGACCCTAATCTGTTCAATAATCTAAAAAATTCGATCACCCGCTCCATTTCCTCTAAGGTGAATTACGAAAAAGCCTCAGCGGACCTGCCTGCCTACTGCGCGTCGGAAGGCAGGCCACCTAATTCCCTATATAAACAAAAGACAGTCTCCTGTTTTATGAAGCCCCTTCAATGTTGGCTTCGTAGCGAATCAATATTAATACAAACATCCGAAAGATAAAAACCACCACAATTTCGTATACAAACATTAGTATCCACTTGGTTCTCAAAATATTTTTAATAATAGACAGCGCTTTTAAAGGAATTTTCGTTTATATGAATAACACCCATAACAATTTATTTCAATAAGAACACCCAATCATGAGAATATTATTCACCGCTATACTATTTTTTGTATGCCAATTGGGGCATGCGCAATGCACCGGATTTAATGCCACTGCTGTATTAATTTCAGATCTATCCTGCTACAATGCATACGGATGGGGAGATGGCGAAGCTACGGTTACTCATACCGGCGGGACGGCTCCATATAGCTACCTCTGGGATAATTCGGAAACTAATTTGATGGCCACTTCCTTAACAGGGGGATGGCATTATGTTTCAGTATTTGATGGGAATGGCTGTGTGGAAACCGATAGTGTATTGGTAGGCGTACCAGATGAACTTTCTGCCGAAATAACCTTGTTGATGACTGCATCCTGTACAGGTTTATCTGATGGAAGTGCACTAATTTTTGCAAGCGGAGGTACACCAGGTTATACCTATAATTGGGATACTGGATCAATTTCACAAGTTGGTACTGGTCTGTCTAGTGGAATTCATACAGCTACTGTTACAGATGACAATGGATGCAGCACAACTGCTAAAGTAAATGCATCAGGAGACATAATCATCCTATCCCAAACAGATTCAAATTGTCCGAACTGTGATGGTACAATAGATCTTTCCTCTTCAGGAAAACCTCAACCTGTTAGCTATTTATGGGAAGATGGGAATACATCTAGTTACCGTAATGGCCTTTGCGAAGGGACATACCATGTTACCTTAACAGACGGCAATCAATGCGAAACGGACTATGTAATTGATATAGGCATGGCGAATTTCGGAATAAGCAGTATTGACATGGCCGGATTACATTGCCATGGAGCATCAAACGGTGTAGCAACTGTAAATGTTACTGGAGGAATAACCCCGTATACTTTTCTTTGGGACAACGGAGAATCCACGCAAACAGCAAGCAATTTGTACTTTAAGGGAGTTCCTAATAGAGTAACAGTAACAGATGGGGTTGGGTGCACAGATTCTAAGGGATATAGTTTTACTTTCTTTCCATATTCTAGCTTAAGTGTTAATAACACCATTAAATCTACTTGTGGTAGTTGTGATGGGGCAGTATCTGCCTATTCAAATGGTAGCACTTTTCAATGGAGCACCGGAAGTACACAACCAACCTTGTATAATTTATGTCCCGGTATTTATACTGTTTCGGCAACAAGTACCTATGGTTGTACAAATGTAAGAAACATTGAAGTCTCTGTAGATCAACAGAATGTAGTAGCAAAAGTCACTAAGCTCAAAAATTACATATATAATTGTTCACCAGAGACAGGAAGAGCGTCAGCTAGTTTAACAAATGGTTTGGCTCCATTTACTTTTCAATGGTCGACTGGAGAAACTACAAACATTGCAACTGGTTTATTGCCAGGATTCAACACAGTAACTGTTACCGATTCGAGAGGATGTTTCAACTACAATCAATTTTATGTGACACAGAATACATTTGACCCTGTTCTTCTTTCTCAACCAGCAAGTTGCAGTGCAGCTGATGGCGAAATTACTATTGATTTTCATCCTACATTTAATAATGGGACAACTTATCAATGGAGTAATGGGGCAACCTCTCGCACAGTCTCCAATTTGTCTGCAGGAATCTACTCCGTAACTATTGAAAATCAAAATAAAGAATGTATAGCTACCCGGTCTTATTCCCTAGAGGAGGATTCGATTTGTGCTGTTGATATTGAAGGAACCATTTATTATGATAAATATCTTCAAAGTTGTTTAGCATCCTATCTTGTTCCCCAGGAAAATCAAATGCTGTTGCTGACAAATGGCATAGACTCCATCTACACTTTTTCGGATCAGGATGGCAACTATTTATTTGTTGTTGATACAGGAACTTATATTTTGAAGCTAATCAATCTAATAGACCAAGCAACAAGTTGTCCACTCACCGATACAGTGCTCATTGATGCACCGAGTTATTCTAGGCATAAACAAGATTTTTACCTCAGAGGTAGTTTTTCCAAAGATCTTGGAGTGAAAGCACACAGTACTTCTGCGAGCAGGCCCGGTTTTACAAGATATTCCAGGTTATACTATTTTAATCGTGGGCAAAATACAGAAAGTGCAGTAATAACTTTAGTACATAATCCACACCTTACTAATTTTTATAGTCCTGGGGCAAATTATAATCCTCTGACAAGGACAGCAACCTTTACTGCAAATATCTCTTCTGCACAACTACTTCAACGAGCATATACTGGTAAAATAAATGGACCACTTGGAAGAAGAATTTGTGATACGCTGACAATAACTCCCCTGATAGGTGATGATTTCCCATCCAATAATACCTTTGTTTATTGTTCAACCATACAAGGTGCCTACGATCCAAATGACAAACAAAACATAGCTTGCGAGGATCCTTTCGGTGGAGAAATTTATGATTTTGAAAAGCCTTTCTTTTACCATATTAGATTCCAAAACACAGGCACGGATACTGCATTTACTGTATCAATAAAAGATACCTTAGATTCAAATCTGGATATAGAAACTATTCGCCCGATTGGAGCGAGTCATGGCTATAGTGTTGATATGTTGGAAGGAAATGTATTAGAATTTTTGTTTGAAAACATCATGCTGCCAGACAGCAATGTCAATGAGGCAGCAAGCCACGGATATGCAATTTTTGAAATCAACCTCAAGGATAATCTGCCGATTGGTACGACTATAGAAAATTCAGTGGGTATTTATTTTGATTTTAATGCCCCCGTCATCACCAATACCGTCGTCAACACACTAGCAGCAGAAAGAACTGGTTTGTTGCTTGATCTTACCCTATTTTTGGAAGGACCGTTTGACAGTTCAACAGGCTTAATGCAGGACAATTTAAGAGCGGCAAACTTAATCCCGGAGATAGAACCCTACACTAATTTAGGATATACTAATGCAGGAAGTGGGCAAGAAAGCATCCTCCCTCATATCCTAGACATCACTGGCCCCAACGCCATAGTAGACTGGGTGTTTCTAGAACTCCGATCTTCCATTGATTTTACGGACGTGGTAGCCACAAGGTCCGCTTTGCTTAAAGCCAATGGAGAAGTTGTTGATGTGGATGGGCATTCTGCAGTCTTGTTTAGGAATGTCCCCGATGGCAATTATTTCATAGTTGCTAAACACCGAAACCACTTAGGAATAATGACGCCCGGCTCTATTGAGTTGGTTGAAAATCAGATTTCTTCTGTTGATTTTACCACTGGTTCCACCTATGGCCCGCTAAATATTAGTCTTCAAAAGCATTTAGGAGGCGGATTGTTCGGTTTATTCTCTGGAGATGTCAATCAAACTGGCAGCATAGACAGCGGCGACCGTAGCGACATTTGGAATTTCAAAAACCAACAAGGCTACCTTATTCAAGATTCCAGTCTGGACGGCTATTGTGATTCTGTAGAACGGAGTATGGCCTGGAATAATCGGAATCGTGTTTCTTATGTCCCCTAGGAATTGCAGGGCTAAGGTATTCCCGTCAAGAAGTGCTATATATACAGAGCCATACGCACATCCAATTTATCTAAACAGAGTACAGTTGCTATCAGATGAAGGGCCTGGCATCCACTTGCCTTAACTCCTCAGAGCTGGCTTCCACTGGGCTGGCTTCCTCAGGGCTGGCATCAACTGGCTTGACTTCCAATGGCTTGACTTCCACTGGGCTGGCTTCCACTGGGCTGGCTTCCACTGGGCTGGCTTCCAGTACAATCCATCCTCGACGCCAAAAACCTTGCGCCTTTGCACCTTTGCCTATAAAACACCCCCACAACTCAAGCCACAACACTATGCATACTATTAATTCCTATTTATAAAAATCACCATTTATCCAATAAAACATTGACCTCAAGCACCCTGAAACCCAAACACAACAAAGAAGGTTAGTCACAATAAATTCCTAGCGATTCACATTTACATTAAATAGATCATTAATTTACCTATGTAAATTTACTTAATCCTTCAAAATTGAAACCAAAATGAAGCAAATTATTATTCTATTTCTTTTATTAAACAGCTATTGGCTATTCGCCCAAAACAACGTTGGAATTGGCACCTCCACCCCCAACCCTCAAGCAGTATTAGACATCAGCTCCACCGACAAAGGGATATTAGTTTCCCGATTGACGACGGTAGCACGCATGGCCCTGGGAACAGCGTTGACACCGACCGAAGATGGGATGCTCGTCTACGACAAAGATCTTTCAAAGTTTTTTTATTGGAATGGCCCAAACCTAGCATGGGATCAAGTAGGCACCGGAACCGGAGACAGCTGGGGTAACGACGTAGTCAATACCTCAGGAACGAATATCACCGGCGATGGAACCATCGCAGCTCCACTAACAATCACAGAGGAAGATGGCGATATTACCAACGAAATCCAGGACTTAACCCTCGATGCGTCCACTCATGAATTGACCATCAGTACCAACGGAACAGGCAGCACATCTCCCCTAGACCTAACTCCCTACCTCGACAACACCGACGACCAAACCCTAACTCTCAGTGGCCAAACACTTAGTATTAGTAATGGCAACAACGTGATGCTGACAGACAATGTCAACGATGCAGATGCCGATCCAGCAAATGAAATCCAGGACTTAACCCTCGATCCATCCACTCATGAATTGACCATTAGCACCAACGGAACAGGCAGCGCGTCTCCCCTCGACCTTTCGCCTTACCTCGACAACACTGACGACCAAATCTTAACCCTCACCGGCCAAACACTTAGTATTAGTAACGGCAACAACGTGATGTTGACAGACAATGTCAACGATGCAGATGCCGATCCAACCAACGAGTACAATATGGGCGTCAATCTGGTGGGCAATAATCTAAACATCATCGATGGCGGAGGTATTCAATCAGTAGACTTGTCCAACTTGAATGGCCATGATTGGTACGAAGTCGGATTGACTGTCCAACCGGATAATATTACGGACGATATTTTTACTCAAGGGAATGTTGGTATTGGTGTCCCTGTTCCAACTACAAAGCTGGATATTGATGGCGATTTGAGAGTTCGAAATCTGCCTACGGGTAGCGATACCGACGATATTGTAGTCGCCGATGCTTCCGGAAATATGAAAAGAATGCCACTCAAACTAACCGACACCTGGCAAGCAATAGGGACCACATCGATCGGGATATCTACCAAATCCTGGGTAGACATGCCAGATATGCTGCTTAATATTACATTGGTAAAAGAAGCTGATGTTGTGGTAAGCTGGGACGCTACCTTGTATACTGGTGGTTCTGGATTACCTTGGGGAGCTTTCCGAATTTTAGTGGATGGAGTGCCGGTCAATTTTGGTCACCTTCAAGCCAATGCCTCCTGGGATCAATCTATCAGCCTTTCTTATATCGCTCAAAACCTGCAAGCAGGAAATCATGCAATCAAAGTGCAATGGGCAGTAGGCTCCACCACCTCCGGCCACACCTTAAATAATTCCGCAGGCAGCACCACTTATCTAGGCGGGTCCAAAGTCTGGTCCAGACAATTGAGGGCGATTGCCTACTACTACTAGGTTTAAGCAAAAAAAACAATGATACAGGTCGCCTCTCCTTTGCCAAAAGGAGAGGCTTTTTTAGGTGAAAGAATTCCTACTATTCAGCCCCATAGGGCCTACTAGGGCTGAATACTTGCGTTTTCGCTACTAATGGAACCCTAGCAGGCCCCGCCTGTAACCTAGTGCGAACCGCTGGTAAACCGAGTATAAGGAGATGAAGGTGCGAAGTACCGGCCTGCTGCACGTCCGAAGGCAGACTCCGTAATTTCCTAGTACCTCTAGTGCTAAGTAATCAAAAGAATTCAAACACCAAAACCTTTTAAAAAAATCACATGCCCCAAATTCCCACTTAATAAAAAGACAACAACCCCCTTTCATTATTCACTAAAAATCAACAGATTAAGCATATTTATTCTTCAAAAAGAAGAATAAACCAAATTCATTTTTATAAACATTTTTTATCACCTGGAGGCAAAAATTGGTTAGACAACTCGTATGAAAACCAGCAACTTGCTACTGCAAACCATTACTAAACAATAATAATAACCAAGATTACAATCATTAAAAAATGCTAAAAATTATGAATTACACAATTAAAAAAATCAGTTTTTTAACTCCCATTGTTTCCTTCTTTTTTCTTTTATTCCTTCTCCCGGGCTGTGTAGAAGAAATAGAGCCATGTGAAGCAACGACAATAGCAGGCCCACGCGTAATCGACTACCATATCGACACCGACGAAGTTTGGGAAGACTGGAACGAATGTGAAACCGCACCCGACTACTTGGTGACAAGAGAAGGATGGCAAGTAAAAGCAAACCTTACCATACCAGCAGGGGTGATCGTAGAGTTTGTTCGGAACGCAGAAGCCTACGTTTTCCTAGGAGGTAGCATTACTGCAAACGGTACTGCAGACGAGCCAATTGTATTTAGAGGGGAAGAACAAACTCCAGGCTCCTGGGACGGCATCCTCATCAACTCAGAAAACATACAGAATGTATTCAATCATTGCATCATTCAGCATGGTGGAAAAAGTCAAAGCACTACTTTCCAGCTTCCAGCAGCAGGTCTTCGAGTACAAGGAGAGATAAAGCTATCTAACACAAGGATCGAAAGCTCCACCTCTCACGGTTTAGCCTTGAGTAACGAAGCCACCTTGCTATCGTTTAGTACCAATGTATTTAACAATAACACCTTGTCTGCTATCTATATGTCACCCAAAGAAGTCCACAATATTGATGGGGGAACAACCTTTGGTTTTAACGGGCATATTGGTGTTCAGGTAAATTCGGCGGTACTCAACAATAGCCTTCCTGTCACATGGAACAAACTCTCTGGTACGGCTACTTATTTGATCGAGGATCCGGTACACTCAAATGAGTTGGACATCAGATCTGACCTCACTCTGGCACCAGGCGTTGTCCTACAGTTTGGACCTGGCGGAGAATTAAAAGCAGCAACAGGGCAACTTACCGCCATCGGAAACCAACAAGAACCCATTATTTTCGAAGGAAGTACTAGGACAAAAGGGTACTGGGATGGAATCTTCCTGGATGGATCAAGCAACACCCACACCTTAGATCATTGTATCATAAGAAATGGAGGCAAAGACAACCTTGGTGCCGGTATTACTGCAGATGCAAATATCGCAATTTGGAGAGGGGCGGTCAGCATGACAAACTGTACGATCAGTGATGGTATGGCCTGCGGTTTTGCATACAAATCATCTGCTAATGCGACGATCAATTCGGACATTGCTACAAGCAACATCTTCGAACGCCTAGACGAAAGCGATGTCTGTTTTTAATATCCCAACCCCTATTCTATATCAAAAAACAGGACTTTGAGGTGCTAGAAAACAAAAGTCCGTTTCAACAATCAACCAATTATAATGAAAAAATATAATGTAGTATTCTTCCTGTTTTCCCTCTTTGTTCTTACTTCTTGTTTAGAAAAGGAGGAAGTATTTGACATCGATTTAGTAGCCAGTGCTATCGAATTTACTGCTTCTGGGATAAATCCGATGATGCAGGATTTTGAGGGCACTGCAACCATTCGAGGGGTAGTGACGAATAACGGTGGCGATGATTTTGTATCCGGCTCCGGCCAACAAAGCATTCGCCTATACGAAACCAATCCTGGTGGCTTGGCGACCATTGTTGCTACTGGCACTTTTGAAAGATTGGATGCGGGTGCTACTCTTCGCTTAGAATATACCCGCACCTGGAATATTTCTTCCCCAGCAGAGGGCGAGTTCCCTCCAGAGTATGAGTTGGAAATATCTTTTGATCCTGACATCTTCATCGATGACACCACCCAAAACGACGACAACGATTTAGACAACAACACCCTAATAGAAAGCGGTCAACAAATAAACGATCTGTTTTAGTCCCCAACTTTAATTTTAGTTTTGAGTGAAATTTTGATATAAGGGCTTATCCAAGTGGTAAGCCCTTTTTTTGTGGGTGAATGGAAGGGGGAGGATTCAAAATAAATGGTGTGGGGGCGAATCAGCATTCGCCCTCTGCAGATTGATTTCGCTGGTCAATGGGTAAACCTGCGTCTTTCTGCTTTATATCTACTCCTTTCTACCGTTCTCTCCCGATTGTTTATCCGCTATCTTTTCTGCTTTCAGTTGGTTGTATAATTCCACCAATGCAGGTAAGTTATCATACCTCAATTCGCCACTGTTCAGTTTTTTGAGGATTGGTCTATAGCCTGAAAAATCATATTTCGCTTCTGATTTGAAGTTTCTTTCATCGATATACCAGGATACGCCCTTGGGCTCTAGTTTCAAATAGAAAACTGATTTCCCTTCCGTTTGGCTGCTGGGGATAGCATAAAGACTCATGTATTTCCCCTTGGTTTCCCGCTTCAAAAACCGTTGTATGGATTCCACCTTATCGGATAGGATTAAATCTGTTTTGGCGCTGTAAAACCCATAAAGTTCATGTGGGAAATAGATCGCGGGTTTGCTGTTTTCGGTAGCTTTAAAAACGACTTGCATGTTATTCTGTGTAGGATCAAACCCCAATTTGCCGACTATTGTATCCATACGTTTCGTTATCAAATACCCTTCTTGGAAAAAATCTGCTGGGGGAGCTGGAGCATCCGTAATCTGTTGATTGCATAACTCGACGATTTCAGGTAGATCTTTTATTGATCTTTTTTTATTTGACAAATAGGTGGTTATGGTATCATACCCTGCAAACAGATCATTGATTAACTCGTCAAAATTGTATTTATCAATTTCATAAAACTCCTCAGAGTTTTTTGTTCGTAGAAGGTATTGCTTGCCAACGTACATCATTAATTCGTCCTTCGCCTCAAAGTCTAACACACTATTACTTTCAACTGGAACAATCCTATGGTAGCTCATCAGCGTTAATTCGCCTTCTACTTCTTGCTCCATCAAATTGCTGATTTTATCATGTTTGTAGGTTTTATAGTTTTTACCATTCCAGGTACAGCCCTTTAAATTTCTTGGAGAATACTCTTTTTTCTCACCGTCCAACAAAAATTTAATACACAAGTGCCGGTCCCCATCTGTATAGGTATGGTTGATCAATCCTGAAATGGTATCCTGATTATTTTTTATGATATACCCTGGAGCATACCCCTTCAAACTAAGCAATAACTTTAGGGACTTACTTGTCTTCTGTTGCTGTCCAAAATAATATGGATTTTGATTATGATGCGGGAAATCAATTGCTGGTGGAGAATAACTAGGAATATGCTGCCCCTCCAACAAGTTAGCCCCTAGCAATAAGGCTACAATTAAATAATAAAATTTCACGAAGTAGTTTTTTTGATTTTGGCAATACTCCTGACCTCTTAAACCATTAGTAGACCAATCCCGAGAATAGTAATTTATAAAGTAAGGTAATCTTTTTTTTTGTAAATGAATATAGATGGAAATTGGTTTGACCTGCGATCTAAAAGCAAAAGGTAGTCAGTACTTCTAAAAGTGTGTCAAATTCATTATCTTTAGTATATGCCAAATACAAGAAGCCCTATTTACCTGCGTGCTACTATTCTTGTCGCCATAGTTGTTTTTTCCCTTGGACACAACTACGCGCAAAACTTACTCACCAATCCTAGTTTTGAGTCCTACACTTCCTGCCCAAATTCACAGGGAGATTGGCCAGTGGTGGTTGACTGGATTGATGATTGGAACCTGCCGGATTATTTCAATTGTGGGTGGACTCCTGTGACCCAGTGGTTTTTTACTAGCCCTGGTGCACCGCCTCATGGAAGTGGGTATGGTGGACTTTGGAGCAATCAGTTTACGCTAGCCACACAAATAGGGCAGTGCCTGGGAACAAACCTTGACGCCAATAGCATGTATAAATTTACGTGTATTTCAAGAGCAGCAATTTCAAATGGGCCTGTTTATAATGGGGCAGCCAATCTAAATACGGCAATAAAAGTATACGGCACTCAAAACTGCGCAGACATCTCTCCTGCCACCTTAGTCCCGTTAACGTTGCTGTCGAATACGCCTATTACGCTTAGCAACTCCGCATGGACAAGCATTACAGTAACATTTATAGCCCCATTTGACGTAACCGGTATTGCAGTGAGTTTTGAAACTGGACAAGTAGGAGGAATGTTCAATCCATCTGCCCCTTTTCTCCCTATGTTTGATTATTACTATCTTGATTCCTTATCTCTTTCTTTGCTAAGCCCCTGTGGATCCTGCACGAGCTCTGGCCTTGGAACCACTTGGACCTGGACGGGTTGTGTGGACACCGATTGGTTTGATCCCTGCAACTGGGATCGGTTAAGTGTTCCAACGATCACCTCCAGCGTTGTTATTCCTAATGTTGCCAATGATCCACTTATCCTCGGAGCACCAAATCCAGCTGCAAATTGCTATGACATCACTATTCAACCCGGCGGTACGGTTAATCTGAACAGTAGCAGCGGAGGAATTTTAAACGTGGTAAAACCATAATTAATCTTTTTGCCCCTTACTTTATGAAATATGTCCCCTGCCCTTCGTAGCACAGCAGGTAGGTTTACATAGGACAATTCTTAAATATGGAGAAGCGGTACTTGCCCTGAGGAGCCGACGTAAAATTATTCCAAGAATAAAAGCCTTAATCAGAAGTTAGAATAACGCTACTCCACCTTCGTCATATTACTAATCTTGAATTTACCATCCACCATTTTTATCGGATACTGCCTTTTCCCATTTAGCCAACCAATAGCTTCTGGCGGGATTTCATTCAATTTCACCAAAACACTATAATCAAAATCCCCTACCTCAAACTCTAGCTCTTGCGAATCGAATCCTAAGAAATGGATTGCTGCAGAAACAGGAAACTCCCTCTTCAAAATTTTATACTCTACTTCCCCTTTGAAAAGATCGATATCTCCGGTTTTTTGTTCTATCCTCGACTGCACATTGCTTGAGAAACCAACCAAGGGAAGCGTATCCAATTGTTGAACGGTTATGACTTTTATCTTTATTAAGGAATGGGCATTTGTTGGATTGGCCGTTTTCTCAAATTTAAGCACTCCATTTTCCTGTTTTCTATACCTTATGCTATCCGGCATCCCATAGTAGTTTAAATAGATGGTATCATTTTCTATGGAATATTCCCCGAATCCCCTAGTCCCGGAAATACCAGTATGCGACTGGAAGGTAAATGACTTATCTTTTTCCAGATGTAAATTAAAAAAACTAGACATCGGCCCGTGAAAGGCATATTCGTAGTGCCCCAAGTATTTTTTTGAAGCGCAGCCACTAAAGATAAGGCTCACTACAATTGCCAGAAATGCAATGTTTTTCGTTTTGATCATGGAATGGGGTTTTGCTTTTATAAGTTTGGTTGACGGTCGAGTAAAGGCTCGTTTTAAGATCTACAAATAAGCAATATACCAAAACAAAAAACCCGACAGTCCGCCGGGTTTTATATTAAAATTATTTTTCTAAATCAATTCTAAAACTTAGGACATTTCAACTCGCCCTTCGTTCTTCCTGGGTGTGTATAATACAACGACAATTCAAACGCTCCACGGCGATTAGAAGCCGCTACAAGCGTTGAAGTGTTTACGTCATAACTAATCCCAAGTACAATTCGTTCAAATTCGATGGCTGCCATAGCGACAATCGCATCTGTGCCCATTCCTGTTTCTTTTCCGACGACTCGTCCCCAAGCTCCTGCGCGAAGCGCTACTTCCTTCCAATCGTCATTCATATACCGAATGTTCAATCCAGCCATAATCTCCAGAGAAGGCCCCTGTAAAACTACCTGACCACTAGGCATCAAACTAAAGTATTCGCCCATTGGGTATTCTGCACCCGCGTAGATCGAGTATTTATTATGTAAAAAATCAGTTTGCTCAGCAAAGAAAGAGATATCTGGTTTATTAAGATGATGTGCCGCTAATCCTAAATACAAACTTTTTCGATCATCAAAAACACCGTACCACATCAATCCTGCATTGATATCAGGATATAAGGTACTGCTAATTCCTACTTGCTCATTCGTAGGAAGCGTAGGATCAAAAATACCAGAATTATCATTAAACTGGGCGCTGTAAGAAAATTCGTCCCAATTTACCTGACGTTGTCCAAGTCCGACTTGTAAACCTGCAACAATGTATTGCGCCATACCGGTAAGTCTGCTACCAGCCACTTGTTTGAGGTAAGAAAGGCTAAGGTGTGCCTCATTGGTCATATATCCACCAGCACCTCCCTGGTCATTCATCAAATTTAGTCCTACAGAAAAGTAGTCATTTTTGATCGCAAAAAATCGCTTATCAAAACTAGCATGAATGCTACGATAAGGATTGGGTCCGATAACACTCGCCCATTGCTCGCGATAGTTTGCGCCTAATCGCCAATCGCCTTCATAGACACCAGACATCGCTGGGCTAAGTCGCAACGGGGTATTAGAAAATTGTGACCAATGTGCATCCTGCCCCTTCAGCCCTGTAAAAACGAACAGGAGTGCCAGGATTAGAATGGATAGTTGTGTATAGCTGTTTTTCATAATTCCCTTTTTAATAATGGAGTGTTTCGGCTAATAGCAAAATGCTATATTCTCAGTTGTTTAATAATGCAGTTTGCGCAAATTGTAAAACAATAATTCGTTTTTAAACAACTTTCACTATCAAATTTATTAAAAAATAGACAGTCTTTCGAATTATTGAGTTTAATTTGCAGAATATTATTCTCATTAATTATTGTCGTATGAGTTTTACTAAAGTTATTATCCTGCTTACGGTGTTTACCCTGATCGTTTATCTGGGCATTTGTTACTTGCTCTATCGGCATCAGGAAAACATGTTATTTTATCCCGAAGTCCTGCAAGATGACTTTAATTTTCAGTTTCCGTTTGCTTATGAGGAAGTGTACTTTACTCCAGACACCAATACGCGACTGCATGCCCTACTCTGTAAGACAAAACAAGCACAAAAAAAAGGGGTGATTTTATATTGCCATGGCAATGCCGGATCGCTAAGAGACTGGGGCAATGTTGCTCCTGACTTCCTTCAACTAGGATACGATATACTCATCCCGGACTATCGGGGATATGGGAAAAGTGTTGGTAAAAGAAGTGAGAAAGCCTTACATGCCGATGCACAATTGATGTACAACTACCTCTTGGAACAACACCCTGAAAACACTATTATTTTGTATGGCCGCTCGCTGGGTACTGGGGTCATCAGTACCTTAGCCACCAAGACCAATCCAAAGATGGTCATCCTCGAAACGCCCTATCTAAACATCCCAGAAATGGCAGGGGCAATGTTGCCGCCCGTACTCCCTATCAAACAACTCATCAGGTACCAACTGGACAATGCCGGAAACATTGTGAATATCAAATCACCTGTTCACCTGTTTCATGGTACAGAAGACGAACTCGTCCCTTATCAACACAGCCAACAGCTGGCAAAGATCCTGAACCAACCGGACATCCTGCATTCTATACAAGGAGGCGCCCACAATAATCTGGCAGAATTCCCTTCTTACCACGACCAACTAGCCGCAATTCTAAAATAAAATTCGATTTAGCAATGGTTGAAAATTAATGTCAAGGAACGTTATACATAGTATAACGACAAAGGATATGTTTATGCTGCTTTTGGGTAGAAGAAAGACCAAACTAACCCCGAAGAGGTGAAACACAAATAACAGCCAGCAGAAAGACTCACTTTACAGAATTGAACAACTCATACCCTACTAACCGATCATACCGATCTCCAAACGGTCGATAATAAACCAATATTTGATAATTGTTTTCCGTTTCAAACCAACCACCTTCAATCCGCTCAAGGTTGGCGATTTCTGAACCATCTTCAACAAAAGCGTAGCTATAATTGTAATAGCCTTGTTTCAGGTCTACCGTACATTGATAGGCACTTAGCTTTTCGTCATAACGCATTTTAAATTCTTCCTTGAGTTGCCAGTCGGATAGTGCTCCAAACAAGTAAAAATTGCCTGTTCTTTCAGGAAAAAGTTGTTGAAGGGTAAAGGTGGTTCTGATATAATCGCATTCGATATGTGGATCATCTTCATGAAAATTTTCTATGATAAACTGTCCATTTGCTTCTGCATCATAATCATATATTCTGCCATCTCGCTCCTTATCAGGTATGACTTTCATGTAGTATCGATCCAGGTCGCTTTCTATGTTTTGAATATTCTCTGCCTGGTAGCGGGTGGTCCGAAGATCTACTTCTCTAAACTCCTTCCCTCCTGAGAAAACGATCTCATTTTGATAATCGTAAATCAGCTTTTTCTCTTTGATGAATAAGGGCTCTAAGTCTGAAATCGAGTTATCCCATCTTCCGTTTTGCATTACGGTGACCTGCACTTCAGACCTTGGGTTACGGATATTGCTGCCTGGATGATTGATCACAAAATCGATCTCCTGATGCGAACGGGATTTGCTAACTGCTGTAGCACGTTGAACCACCGCATCAATAGACACTCCGCCTTCCTGGATTAAAAAGCGCTTGGTCAACACCAACTCCTCACTGTCTGACAAATAAACTTTCAATAAGTAATTGCCAGATTTAGTAAACTTCATATTTTCATTGGGAAGCTCCAGTTGGTAGTTGGTATAGTCGATAAGGGTATTGAACGAAAACTCATAATTGACGATTTCATCTGAGTTAAACCCATCGATGTACTCCATATCATTTAAATCACTTGGCTGCCAGTCCGCATTGCAGTGGACAACCGTATAGGAGTAATCCTTCACCCCACCTTCCATGTCATCAAAAGATAGAGAAAGAATCTCCCGCTTACCAAGCCCCATAATAGGAAAACCGATTGGATAGTCCTTAGGAAAAAGGGTCGCCGTTTTGATATAGTCTTTATAAACAAAATCCTTGTACCGCAAATAGTTTTCCTTCACATACTCTTCCTTTTGCGCCCACCCATTCAGCGTAAGCGAAATAAGAAAACCAACCAACAAAACTACAAATCCTTGTTTTTTCATATTAAAAAGAACTACTTGAGTGGATCATCATAAACTAGTTACTTGTTTGGTAAATTGCAAGAAGCACGCCATTTTTTTTGTAAAATGAGGAGATCAAAAAGTTATTCTTCCAAAAGCTCCTTCACCGCAAATCCATTTACTTCATATCGGTAGGCAGCGTTTGTCATCGGATAAATTGTGCCTGGAGTTGGATTTTGTGCAATTTCTGTTTCGAGAATTGGATAAGCTACTCTAAGGCCACTGTTTTGAATATAAATCCTTACGGTAGCACCTGATAAATCTCCCAGAGAGTTTCTTAAAAGATAATCTACACCCGGGAATGGATGGGCAGGAGCAACAATGTCGCAATAATAACAATATGTTGGAGCATCCAAGAAGGAATGGTTGAAATTAGTGCCATCCGGTCTACTTACAAATATATTATATTCTCCAGTAGATTGTGGCAAGGTCAACGTGGACAATCCTGTAGTTAAATCTCCAAACCAGATACCACTTTGTTCATTCATATTGTTATTGCCATCAGTCGGTGTGCCTAAAAAATAAGAGCCTGATGAACTTGCAATTGTGTTGAGGTCAAGCCCTGGAAAAGCAAAAGAAGGAGAAAAAGTTGCAGTGTCTCCAGTGAATGTTAGTGCATAATAACTTGCATTGAGTGGATCATCCCCCCATATTATCCACATATCATCGCTGTTGATTGTTGACAGGTAGGTAAACTCATTAGGAGATGGAACCCCATTTTCGTCCACGTTAAATTCTCCGATCATAATTGGTACAGCAGGAGCTGATGTTCCTGAATGAACAGTAGAGGTTGTCCACAACGAATAGGTGTCATTTGTAGGGCTAAGTAACTTTAAACCATCAACATTTAGACGAACTCGATATTTACTTGGGTTGTAATTGTCTTCATATTTCTCAGTACACCCGAAAACAAATAGACTTAGGAAGGAAATTAGGATAGCATTTTTTAATAGTTTCATATTTAGTTTTAGCTAAACTTATCAAAAGCTTAGCCACAATTGCAAATTACCCATTCCAATTTGTAATAGTATTGTAAAACTTACTTTGTCTCTAAGATATTGGTATAAGGGCGAATCTTCATTCGCGCTCTGCCGATTGATTTTGTTGGTTGATAGCTGGTAGTTGTAGATAGGGGCTAGTAATAAAATAATTGAGTACTGAGTTATAGGGAATAAGAAAGGGGGGCCTAAATCGTCTTGGAGCTTGTCGTTGTCTCTTCTCTCTACTCAAAAGGAGTCTAAGACATTTCCAAAATAAAGATCTTAGGGTCCACTTTGATGTTGTACAATACATTTCTGAAATCCAGCGTGTAGGTAGTTCCGTCCTTGTCGTATCGGCAAACGCGCAGGAGCTGATTGCTTTCTTTGTCTACAAAAACGTTGATTCGGATAATTTGCTGGTCGAAATCGCGGGGTAAAAACTCTAATTTTTGGATGATCTGCCCATTGAAAGAAGCTTCGCCGTTTAGAAAGAAGTCATATTCTTTCTCGTACAATCGAAGCATTTTATGCGGGAAGACCGTATTGACCTCTGCAGGATTGGTCGTCGATTTTTTAACTTTTTTCTTTTCTTTATGGTAATACCAAACCGTTTCTCCATCAGAAGCAATTTCCTGATGTTTCATAGAAATACGGTACTTATCTCCTTCTACTGTGCCAACAATGGTATCTGAGGTGGAAAAACTATTCTTTTTGATGTTGAGGACAAATTTGGCCTTCATGGACTTAAAGGACTCATATTCCTCACAAACACTGTCCAAAATTCGCTTGGCTTCATCAGCACTAGACAGAGAGGATTCTGTTAGAGTGAAGGGTGTCTCCTCTCCTTCAATGGCTGGTTGGGCAAATTGAGGAACTAAGAAGGCGATCAATAAAATTGAAACTAAAAGTTGTTTCATGAAATATTGTCCTGTTGAGTCGGGTGTTAATCCATAATTAAAAATTGCTGACTTCCGCCAACAATCGCACTAAATTAATAAAAATATCTTAATAAAGCTACTTATTGTAAACCCTACAATACTGCATTAACGTAAAAACTATCCCTGATGTTGCTTTTTTTGTTAAAAAAATTAACTTTTGTTAAAACAGAATCGGATTGAATTGGGGTTGACACATTTTTTTTAGGGATATGATAAATAGAGCTTTAGACAGGCTGTGCATACTTTTTCCTAAAAAAAGAAGGTAGTCCTTTCGCACTACCTTCTTGAAAAACACACTTTATATTAGGCACGTGATAAATATAAAATTACCACACGTTTTTTTCTTTTTTTACTCTTCTCTCAAGTCTTCTACATAGATATCCGGGAATTTAGACGGATCGAAAGTGAATAGTTCGTCTTTCAAATTTGTATCCGTTTCCAACTCGGTGAAGGTCAAAGTATATCGAGTACCATCTCTTCCGAAGGCAATGATTTTTGTCATGTCGTAGTACCCTTTTGTCACGGATAGGCGCAGCTTGAAAAATTCAGATTCGTCATCATTTTCTCTTGGCTTAAACTCAATGTGGTAAACTGGTTTACCATCTTCAGTAACGACCTCTCTCAAGGCATAAAGCAGATTTTGGTCATATACCTTCAACATATCCGCTGGAGACAAGAAACCTTCCTGTCCTTCAGGATCAGGATTATTGATTTGTACTTCATTGTTGTTTTTCAAGTGAAACCAAACCGTATTTCCATTAGAAATAATATCCTGGTTTTTCATCTCTACCCGATAGTTCTCTCCATTCAGGTAAACAACTCCCTTTTGAGAATCCTCGATTTCTCCTTCAATATCCAAGGTAAAATTCACCTTCATCGTCTTAAAGCCTTCGTATTTAGCTTTTACTTTGTCGAGTATGGCCTTTGCTTCTGGGTCAGACTGCTCAGTGGCAGAAAGTTGAGCCCTTGTCTCTGCATCTAGTTGGGCAAATGCCCCAAAACTGATACTCCACACCACAATTAATAAAATTAGATTTTTCATGTTATTTATTTTAAGATTCTAACTATGAATCCGGGTTGTCATTTTTTGTCGGCAGTGTTAATGATTTCAGTGCTTTTGAGTCATTATCCCCGCTTAGTTCTCAGTTGTTCCAAATACCGTTCCAATTCAAGTTCATCAAACACCAAAACTTCTCTTGCCTTACTACCATTTGAAGGACCTACAATTCCGACGGCCTCCATTTGATCCATGATTCTACCAGCTCTATTGTAGCCTAGCTTCAATCTTCGCTGGATCATAGAGGTAGAACCTACCTGATTTTGGACAACAGAACGCGCTGCTTCTTCAAACATTTCATCCAGATCGGAGGCATTAAATCCGCCTCCCATATCTTCTCCGTCCCCAGCTGCCACTTCCGGCAGATAATACGGCTCAGGATATCCTTGCTGCTCGCTAATATAAGTAATTACCTTTTCAACTTCAGGCGTATCGACAAAAGCACATTGCAGACGAATCATTTTCCCATCGACAGAAAGCAGCATATCTCCCCGCCCCACCAATTGGTCCGCTCCTCCCCCATCAAGTATGGTCCTCGAATCTATCTTAGACGTTACCTTAAAGGCGAGTCGTGCAGGGAAGTTTGCCTTGATCACCCCTGTAATAATGTTTACAGAAGGCCGTTGTGTTGCAATAATCAAATGAATCCCGACCGCACGAGCAAGCTGGGCCAATCTTCCAATAGGAAGCTCCACCTCTTTTCCTGCCGTCATAATCAAATCAGCAAACTCATCAATGACCAATACTAAAAACGGCATAAATCGATGCCCATTTTCAGGATTCAACTTACGCTGAACAAATTTCTGGTTGTATTCTTTCAGGTTACGAACCATCGCTTTTTTCAGAAGATCGTAGCGCTGATCCATTTCGATCGTCAACGAGTGTAATGTTTGAACAACTTTTGACGTATCCGTTACAATTGCCTCTTCTTCTCCAGGAAGATACCCCAAGAAGTGTTTATCTATATTATTATATAGCGACAATTCCACCTTCTTCGGATCTATCAAGATCAGTTTCAATTGCGACGGGTGCTTCTTGTAAAGTAGGGACATCAAAATCGTATTGATCCCTACCGATTTACCCTGTCCGGTTGCGCCCGCTATCAGCAAGTGAGGCATTTTCCCAAGATCCGCTACAAAAACTTCATTCGAAATAGTTTTCCCAAGTGCAATTGGCAAATCCATCTTTGCAGTCTTAAACTTCTCTGACTGCAACACTTCCTTGAGCGAGACAATCTGCTGTACTTTATTTGGTACTTCAATACCAATTGTCCCACGTCCTGGGATCGGTGCAATAATACGAATTCCTAATGCAGAAAGACTTAGCGCGATATCATCTTCCAGATTTTTGATTTTGGAAATCCGCACCCCTGCTGCTGGTACAATTTCGTATAAAGTAACTGTCGGACCTATCGTTGCTTTTATCTTGGTAATCTCAATCTTATAATTGAGCAGGGTTTCAATAATTTGGTCCTTATTGTTTTCTAATTCTTCCCGATCTATTTCCACTTTGTTGGCACTGTAGTCCTCTAGGAGCATTGTCACTGGAGATTCATAGCTGGAAAGGTCCAGTGTTGGATCATAAGGTTCGAGGTGATTTTTGTTTTCTGCTTGTATCGATAAATCTTCTTTTGGTTTATCGCCAGGATTGGTTTCAAGAACTGGAATATTGGTCGTTGGCGTTTCTGCTGTAGGAGGGACAATTTCCAGCTCAGCTTCCTCCGGATTTTTGATGGCTGCTTTTTTCTTGATCTCCTGTGCAGAAAGTGGAAAGGTCAATTGTCCTTTTTCGTTGATTTCTAGTTTTTTGCCTGGTGTTGCTACAGACTCTTTGATGTTTGTATTTAGCTCAAGCGGAGTTTCTGTGGTTTCCATTTTGTTGGAAGGGCGCAGCGCTTTTGGTGGTGCTGTATCCGTTGAGGTTTCTGAATCTTCGGCTTCTTCAGGTTGAGGTTGGTAAGGTCTTTTTACTAGGAATTTTAAATCAATCCCCGTTTTCTTCTGAAGTGAATAGACAAATTTATTGAAGGAAAATTCATTAAAATTAGGATTGTATCCCCAGACAATAAATGCGACCATGGAGAATATTAGGAATAGGACCATTCCTATAGGTCCAAGAAAGTCGCCCATCCATTGACTAAGCCCTTCTCCAAAAGCCCCACCCCAGGAAAAAGCAGATTTGGCAAAAATACCAGGCTCCACAAACAGAAACGCAAACAAGGTCGACAGCCAGACCATCAACACCAAACAGTATAAATAGATGTACTTGTATTTGGAAAGCGATTTTCCAAGCACAAGGCTAATCCCAGTAGTAAAGAATAGGAATACAAAGAGGTAAGAAGGAAGTCCAAACCAGACATAAAAGAACTTGTGAGAGACGATTGCCCCCAGTCTTCCCAGCCAGTTCGCTATTTCTACTTGTCCATTAAACAGCAACCCCCAAGAAAATTGAATGACTTTGTCCTGATCAATTTTCCATGTGAATAGATGCGACGTAAACGCTATAAATAAATATAGTGAGGTCATCAATAATACCAATCCGATGATCTTTATTAATCGTTCATCTTTTGGCTTAATACTAAATGACAGTTGCTTGTTTTTTTTTGTTGTTTTTTTTCTAGGAGCCTTCGCTGCCATGGCTATATTTTTAGTCGGTAACGTGCTCTGGTTAATGTATTTGCTCGAATCTGTAAAAGTACAAAAGATTGCTGTAATCAATAAGGATTGGAGGGGAGAATATTGATATTAATCGTTTTTTCTATGTTGAATGGAACTAAAAAGAGCCCAACTTTAATAAACAAAAGGGACGCAAATGCACAGCATTCTTTAATGTGTCGAAGTGTTTTCTTTACTATTCTTCTATATATACCAGACTAGAAGGTATATTCGTTATCCACTCCACCTCTTGAATTGAATAGGGCAAATAGATCGTATAAAAAGAGCCAACAGTAAGCGGATCACCTTCTGTTTCCCATCTTATTTTTTTCGGCGCTAACAAAATAGTTTGGTCGGATTCCTTTTCTACAGAAAGTTGAAAGTCGTCTGCGCGCAATAATTCATTGATGAATGGAGTGTCTTTCTTCTCGAAGGCTATATTTTGGACGATTTGAATGTTGTAGCCATCGTACCGGACCACATTGACATCCGTGGAGTCAATATTGATCACAAGCGTAGCTTCGCCGGAGGTTGGAATCTGCTGATTGACACTTGTTGTTTGCTGGCCGAAGAGTAAACTACTGACACCTAAGGCAATTAGAAAGCACAACATTCTCATAGTCTTCTATTTTAGATTTATCCCAAAATAAGAGAAAACGCTAATTTATCTTCTTATAGAAATGTTAATACTTTTTTTTTGTCAAAAATGAATCTATTAGGCATTGATTTATTCTTTGATTTCTAACTGCTTACCATCTTCACAAGGATCCGTTTGACAAAACTCCGATTTGAAGGATCTGGCATTGGCTTTATACCAGCGGCGCCATTCATCTGGGATGCACCTTATGTTAGGCCCAAAAGTTACGTAGACCAATGTCAATTCCTTAATGGGGGAATCGAAATCTAAGGTCATTTTTTCGCAAAACTCTTCCTTTGTGACCTCTCCACGCCGATCCACATCAGATTTAGTCGCCACGATATGAAAATAAGGGATTTCGACTCTTGGAGACGCATCTCTGGTTGGATATTTAGGATTGGACCCATCAGGTATGGTATCCTGAATGCTTAACTTCATCATAGGATTACATTCGTAAGAATAATCGATATTTGTTGATTCAGGAATGGAGGTTCCCTTTACAAGATTTGCGAAAAACAAAGGATAAACAAGCAGAAGCAGTATTAAAACTGATTTGATATTTTTTGGGAAATTGAGATCAAATGGTATCATAATTTAAAGTGTTAGTGGTCATCTATGAATTAGTCAGGGCATAAAAAAGCCACCTCAAACCAGTTTTCAGTGCTTGGGGTGGCTTTATCTTACTAAATTGTCTTTCTTTTGTACTTACTATTTACAGTTTGATCATTTTGATCAGTTGTTTTGTTTCTCCGGTCTCTAGCTCCAGGATATAGAAGCCAGCATCCAGATCTTCTATGGAGTAACTTACTAAGTATTGTCCTATATTAAATGATTGATTGCTGATCAATTGTTTCATTGTTTTCCCAGTAGGATCAAGTAAACGGATAGATACATTACCCTCGTTTTGTATCGTGAAGTCGATGTTTAAGTTCCCGTTGTTTGGGTTCGGGTAGGCTTTGATGGCTGTTTCTAGATGTTGGTTTAATCTTCCTTTTACATTGCCACCACTTCCTTGCTGCTCGTTCAATTCACATATTCCAAAGGGCAAGTTGCAAACTGCATTGTTAAACCACCCGGCTTGATCTCTGAAGCCAGAATACCACATCGGCTCGAGGCAATCAATACTTTCATGAGCGGTTACATGAATAGTAGTTGCCATGCCAGGTTCTGTAGAATAATCATTGGCCATAATTATGCAAAATTTTTCGGGGACAACTACATTTTGGATTGGAACAAATGGAGGAATATCTACGTCAGTTTCTGTAGCCACAATAAGAAAATAAGGAAGGATTATTTTTGCGCTAACTTCTGATCCACAATTTGCAGAAACAGAAATTTCACCATAAAAAGTACCTGCTGGCATTACTGCAGATGTAGAATTTGTCAATGGATTCATGGAAAGCGTTGAACCAGCATTTGTTGTAATTTCCACATCGTAAGAAGTTGCACTTGGCACTGCATCCCAAGTAACATTCATTTGATTAGTTGCCCAGTCAAATGACATATTAATATTAGAAGTGGGCGGACACACTTGTGCAAAAATAGGTGTTGTATTAAAGATACATACAAGAAAAACGAAGAAAGATAGACACCATAAATTGGTGTTAATGGATTTGGATAGATTCATGATTTTGTAAAATTATGTTAAGTTTTCAAATTTCTATGTCAAAATTAATACATTGCGAGTCAGAAATAAATTACAGTTTTGAAATAAAACCTCTTTTTTTTTAGTTTTTTTCCCATCAACAACCAAACTTAAACACAAGTCAATCAACAAATTACACCAAAATCAAAACCTACTAAAACCTTTGAAAATTGTTGAAAAATAAAAAACATTATGGTTGACCGAAAGATAGTAGTCTTGCTAAGGTTATTGACAAAAAAGGAGCTAAAAAGCCTTCAAAAGTTTGTTCAATCGCCCTATTTTAATACAGATCCCAGTATTATAACCTTATTGGATTTCATCGTGAAGTTTGCGCCTGACTACAAAAATAAAAAATTTACGATAAAAAACACACACCAAGCGGTTTACGGCAACCAAAACTACTCTGAAAAAGCCATTACCAGACTGGTCAGCAAGTTAACCAAATCAATTGAACGCTTCATCGTATATGATAAATTCAAAGACGAAGAAGTGCAGCATTCCATTAGTCTGATGGCATTTTACAATCAACGAAAAGAATCAAAACTTTTCGAAAGTGCACATTATGTTGCACGAAAATTATTGGCAGATCAGTCAATAACTGGCCTTCAATATTATAAAGAAAAATTTTTACTTGAATATGAATTTGCGGACTTTCTGAGTATTAGGGACGACCGAGTAATGGACATAAATATTGGCACCGCTTCAGAAGCTTTTGAAGCTTATTATTGGCTGCAACGTCTCATGTTATTATGTCAGGAGGTGAATCGAAACAACATTGTGCTCGACTCTTCCAAGAGAAAAAACGACGCCCAATTGGTCGTAGAAATACTTCAGAATCATAAGCTTTTAGAGATCCCCATTATTTCAGCATATTACAATGCGTTATGTCTCCTTTGTTCTCAAGACAGCCAGGAGCAATATTATAAATTTAAAGTATCCTTCACCAAAAATATTGATCACTTTCCATACATGGATTGTTTGAATCTAATGATTTTCCTTGTTAATGCAATTGTAAAGGTGTTCCCAAAGGGAGAATCGCTCTATCAGGAATATTTTGACATTTCTTTATTGAGAATAGAAAAAGGGTTGGTTTTCGTCAAAGGATTTATACTCCCGGGTCTATTAAAAAATATAATCACGGTTGCCATAAAAATCAATAAACTAAAATGGGCAGAAGATTTTTTAAAAGAAAACAAAGACAAAATTAACGAAGAAGAAGTCTATAACTGGAATTTTGCAAGGATATACTTCAAAGGAAAAAAGTATGAAAAAGTACAAGACTACCTGCTAGAGAGCAACTACAATGATATGTTTTACATTCTCGGCACCAGGAGATTAAAACTTAAGTTGTACTATGAAACAAAAGAGTTTGACATGCTGGATCATCACATCAACTCCTTTCGGGTTTTCCTTTCCAGAAAAGACATCGATGAAACCTTTAAGAAAAACAATCAAGGTTTTGTCAATTTTGTCCAACGGCTGCTTAGCCTCGCTCCCTACCAATCAAAAGGCAAAAATGCCCTAATCGAAAAAATCAACGCCGCTACCTATCTTTCAGACCGCGATTGGCTACTTGAAAAAGCTCAAGAATTTTAATCCACCCAACCCGTTGCCAGCACAATAAAGTCAACTGGTCCCTCTATCAACGACATTCCCAATAAAAAAGAGCTCTTTTTGTGCACAAATCGAAGCAAAAGGGCTATTTGTCTAATTTCCTTAGATAATTACCATTTTATATAGTTCTTTGTGTTAGAATAATTAGCGTAAGTAAAACAATGTCTACGCTAATCACAGTTTATAAACAATATACCATGAAGCAGTTTTTTAAATTTATTTTTGCCTCTTGTCTGGGAACGTTCCTGGCATTAATATTAATTAGTTTGGTCGGTGTTAGTTCTATCGCTGGCTTAGTAAGTAAAGAGGACAAAGTCGCTGTCAAACCCAATTCCGTCTTGAAATTGTCGTTTACAAAGGCCATCCCCGAAAAAACAGATAATATTTCTTCTAATTCTTCCTTTAGCCTTGAAAACAAAAAGACCCTCGGTCTCACAGACATCCTCAAAACATTAGAAGCTGCCAAAACAGACGACAATATTAAAGGTATCTATATCGCCTCTGGTAGACCAGCTGCTGGAATGGCAACTATGAGCAGACTTAGAGATGGAATCGAAGACTTCAAAGAAAGTGGAAAGTTTGTGATTTCCTACAGTAACAATTACTCACAAGGCAATTATTATCTTTCTTCTGCTGCGGACAAAGTATATCTGAATCCAATGGGAGGACTGCAATTTGCTGGTTTTGCAACTCAAATTCCTTTCTTCAAGGATTTGCTGGACCGATTGGGCATTAAGCCGCAAGTCTTTTATGCTGGTAAGTTTAAAAGCGCCACGGAGCCATTCAGAAGAGACGAAATGAGCCCTGAAAACAGAAAACAAACCAGAGCATATCTGGATGAGTACTATCAGAACTTTCTGACGGATATTGGAGACTCAAGAAACATCTCCGTCCCTGCACTTAGAGATATCGCCAATGAATTAAAAATTAGAGAGCCAGAAGATGCTTTACGATTGAAAATGGTGGACGGTTTGATGTACAAAGATCAAGTATTGGACGAACTCAGAGATCGCCTGGGCATTGACAAAGATGACAAAATCAATTCCATTAGCCTAGATGAATACAGCAAATCTGCTATCAGCAAAACTGACTTTTCTATCAAAGGTAAAATCGCAGTAGTCTATGCAGAAGGAAACATTGTAGACGGAGAAGGAGAACCAGGGAATATTGGTGGAGAACGCTACGCAAGAATCATCCGTAAGATAAGAGAAGACGACAAAGTAAAAGCAATCGTCCTTCGAGTAAACTCTGGTGGTGGCAGTAGCCTTGCTTCTGAAATCATGTGGAGAGAAATTATGCTTGCGAAAGAACAAGGCATCAAATTCGTTGTATCAATGGGTGATTTCGCTGCTTCTGGTGGATACTACATCGCTTGCGAAGGAGAAAAAATATTTGCTGAGCCAAACACGATAACCGGTTCTATCGGGGTGTTTGGAGTCTTACCAAATATTGATGAATTTTTAGATGATGAATTAGGCATCTCTTTCGACACGGTGAAAACAGCAAAATATGCCACCACCGGATCTCCTATGTTTGAATTGAACGAGGCGGAAAAACGGATTTTCCAGGTAGGTGTAGATTCTGTATACATCAAGTTTAAAAGACGCGTTGCGGAGGGCCGAAACATACCTATTGATCAAGTAGAAGAATTCGCTCAAGGAAGAGTGTGGACAGGTACTCAGGCCAAAAAAATCGGATTGATTGATGAACTGGGAGGATTGGATGATGCCTTAGCTTATGCTGCAGAACTAGCAGAAATGGATAGCTATCGCACCACAGAATACCCAAAATCAAAAGATAAGTTTGAGCAAATCATCGAGCAAATAACAGGAAAAAAACCATTGGATGTCATGATGAAAAGCGAGTTAGGAGATTACTACAAATTTTACGAGCAAGCTAAGCAGATCAAAGAAATGACTGGCATCCAAGCACGTATCCCTTACCAAATTGAAATACAATAGTTGTTATTAAGTATATTGGGCAATATTACTAGTAACTTAATAAACCAATAACTTAGTAACTCAATTTTCAACAATGAATTGGAAAAGAATAAATATGGATTCCTCTTGGCACGTTAGCTGGGAGGAATCTGCTTTTTTGATTGATCCCTGGCAAATTGGCTCAGAGATCGATGGTTTTAGTTGGTTGAATGAACAATGGCACACGACTCCTGCTATTCCCTTGGAAGAATTGCCTGACTATAAATTCATATTAATCTCTCAATCCTATGAGGATCATTGCCATTTGAATACGCTACAGGCGATAGATACAAACATCCCATTAATCGCGACACCGAAGGCATTTAAACGCCTTAAAAAACATTTCCCGGAACGTCAGATTCACGAAATACCAGAGCAGGGAGCGCCGTTGATTTTTGGAGGACTTTCCTTTAGTGCACTGCGTCCTGACAAATTGTTGGACCCGATTTATTATTCAGTCGTGATTAGTGACGCTGCCAATCGAGGAGTGTTTTATGCGCCGCATGGCTTTGATCTGCCGGCTGAATTTGGTGATCGGTTTCCTGATTTGGAGGTGGAGCTGCTGGTGACGACGTTTACTCAATTTCAGTTGCCTGCTATTTTGGGTGGGCTGGTCAATCCAGGAATGGAGAATGTCCGCGAATTGTTTCTACAGTTGCGCCCAAAATCAGTCATCAATACCCACGACGAACAGAAAAAAGGAAAGGGTTTGGTGACTCGTTTTGCCAAGGTGCGCTATCCGGATTATGGAGCAATCGCTTCTAGTGAAGCGTTTAATTTTATTAGGACACCGGATTATGAAGCCATTAAGCTTTAGTAGAGCAATTCCAATTCTATCAATTTAACATGAATCTAAATTATTATTCCTACCATTAGTTAACAATAAAGCAGATCTAAATAGGCTAACTTCATCAAAAATATCACCTTTAATTATAGGCATAAATACTAGGGAACAAGAATGGATACTAATAACAAAGACAACACGATCAGCCTGTTCAAAATTATCAGTTTTTTAGAGGGCACCTCTTATATACTTTTACTGTTTGTAGGTGTACCACTCAAATATTTGGCAGGAAACGCCATGCTGGTAAAAGGACTGGGCATGCCACACGGAATGCTTTTCCTTGCCTATGTAGTTATGGCTCTATGGATTCGCTCTAGGATGAAATGGGATATAGGCGCTACACTTATGGTCCTGGTTGCTTCCCTTCTTCCTTTTGGCACCTTTTATATAAATAAGAAGTATTTTCAAAGCTATTTTTAAGTTAGAAACTTAATGGGTTCCTAGGTTTGTTGGGCAAAACGTTTCCAGTAAATAATCACCCTTGCAGTCCTGTACAATTTGAAAGATAGCGACCTACTCAGCACAAAGAAAGCAAAATGGATTCCTAACACGTGGCAGCCGACTGAAGTTGCCTCTAAGGGGCCGTGAAAATTATTTACACCTCGATTAATCGATATTTTTTTGATCGGCTCCCCAAACAAAAAGAGATCACCCAAACAGGATGATCTCTTTTCTGCATTCAGAAACATGCACTACTTCAACAGCACAATTTCTTTATTTAGAAATAATAAACTTGAGTGAACTAACCTCCTTATCCGCAGAACGAACAACCACGTAGTAACCGCCACTACCTAACCCACTGACATCAGCAGTATAGATACCAGAGACTCCTTCATTGATCAATTCACGTTTCACTAAAATTCCTTCGATATTGAAAATTTTGATTTCCTCTACGGTAGATTCATAGTTGGTCAAATCAAGATTTACAAAATCATTGGCTGGATTCGGGAAAAGAGAAATTCTTCCTTCCGGTGAATTGGTGTCTGCCAAATCTTGTTGGAAGTTTTCAAATGAGGACGCCAATTCTACTGGCAAATCCTTTTGAAGATCGACAAAGTCAGGAATAATCCGAACACCACTACTACAGTTAATAAGTTCAACAGATTGATCCATAATATCAATAGGGCAGTCGTTTTTTCCCCATTTTGCCCACAAATCATATTGACCAACTGCCACTCCAGAAATCACAAAGAAGTCAGCATCATCTGGAGAAATATAGGGATAAGTCGCTCCCCCATCAATACTAAACCGAATCACTGTTTGAAGTGGATCGTTAAAGAATTTGAAGGTCAATAATCCAGTTTGGATTGATCCCCCCATACAAACATCTACTTTCCCTGTGGCAACAAAAGGCGAATTTTGCGCTTCGATGGTTTGATCTGCTAGATCAATTGGACATTGGTTATTTCCCCATCTAACCCACAGATCATAAGTACCAGCAGATAATCCGGCAACAGTATAGGTCCCTGAATTGTCAGGAGTCCAATACGGGAAAGTCAATCCACCATCTATGCTAAACTCAATAGCAGATCGCTCTGGACTATCGGCAAAGGTGAAAGTAATTTCTCCAGATGGAGGCTCATTCGAACAATAATCTTTCTTAACTGTAGTAACCTCAGGCAGATCAAGTTGAATGATAGTTCTATTTGTTAAATTGGTTGGACAAGTATGGTCATTCCATTTGGCCCATAGATCATAAGTTCCAGGCGCCAATCCAGTAACTTTAAGAGTCCCCACATTATCATAAGTAATATACGGATAAGTCCATCCACCATTCAAACTGAAGCGGATAATCCCTCTTGTAGGATGATCTGGGAAAGTAAAGGTGATTTCACCATCATCAAAACAAGAAGCCTTCGCTGTGCTTGTTGCAATTGGGGAATCCAAGGAGCCAACGGTAACTAAATTGACAGCTGTTGGACATTGGTTGTTTCCCCATCTTGCCCAAACATCATACGTACCAGGAGCGATACCGGTTAAATCAAATGAGCCGGCATTATCCGGAGAGGCATACGGAAAACTCTGACCTCCATTTATACTAAATTCTAGGCCACCTCTTGTTGGTTCATTTGGGAATTGGAAGGTGATGACTCCATCATCATTGCAAGAAAGGGCAGTTGCAGTTGCTTGTACATTAGGTGCAACCAATTCCTCAATAGTTACCTCATTAAGATCGACCGGACAATGGTCGTTCCCCCAGCGTACCCACAAATCATACGTACCAGGCTGTATACCGTCTAAAGTGAGTGAACCTGAATTATCTGGAGCGTTGTACGGAAATGGCGGACCACCAGTTAGACTAAATTCAATAACTGTCCTTTGTGGACTATCCTCAAAGTTGAAAGTTATAGAACCAGAATTGAGATCATTGGCGCACATATGGGTTCTGGAAACAGTTACTTGTGGACTATCCCAAACACCAATGGTAACCCCTGGCAAGTCTAACGGGCAGTTACCATTTTCCCAACGCACCCAAAGGTCATAAACGCCGGGAGGCAAACCCAAAATCTCCAATGAACCGTCAGCATCATCTACAGAATAGGGGTAAGTTACTCCCCCATCCAAGCTAAACTCAATGCCTGAATGTTGTGGGCTGTCCTGGAAGCTGAATTTGATGAGGCTTGAATTCGGATATCCATCACACATATGAAGCCTATTAACAGTTACTATTGGAACATCCAGGCTATTGATACTAATAGTTCCCAGATCTGTAGGACAATCATTGTTTCCCCATCGAACCCAAATATCATATACACCTGGAGCAAATCCATCTACGACAAGGGATCCCGCAATATCAGGCGAGAAATGAGGATAAGTCAATCCTCCATCGGTACTAAACTCAATTCCAGTCCTGCCTGGGGTGTTTGGGAAAGTAAATGTAACAACTCCATCATTTTGAGCACCACAAGAATTAGTAGCACTGACAGATGCTGTCGGCCCACCTGTTGTAATAATCGTGGCATCAGGCAAATCCAGCGGACAATTGTTATTTCCCCAGCGGACCCAAAGGTCATAAGTACCAGACGCCAGATCGATAATGTTGTAGGTACCGACATTGTCATTAATATTAAACGGGTAGGTCAATCCACCATCAATGCTAAACTCAATGAAAGTGCGAGTTGGGTCATTGGGGAATGTAAATGAAATAGCCCCATTTTCTTCGATGCACGTAGAAGGAGTTTCATTGATACTTGTAATGGTCGGACTAACACAATTATTACAACTATACTGCAATAGTTTTGGATAGTTTTCAATGTCCCTCATCGCTGTACCATCATTCTGGTCAGCAGAATTGAACATGGTAAATAATTGATTAATACTGATCATTGGATCAGTGTCTGTAAATACAAAATCGAAGTAAACCGTACCAATTGTTATGTAGGTAGATTTATTTAGGTCATAATTATTTACTCCGCCCTCTTCTTTCTGTAGCGTTAGGTCAAACAAGCCACATGTAGCATCAACATCGTATCGATGAGGCAACCAATTCGCCCCAGCTGCCTGCGTCGAAACATCAGCATCAAACTCTACTGGAGTGTAAGAATTGTAACTAACAATTTGCGGATCAAAATTTAAGAAAATACTGGAGCTTCCAATGGAAAAATCCGTAGTAGAAAAGTCGGAGGATTTTATTTTAATATCTACTTGAATTTGCCCCGAACAGTTATTGTAACCGTCGAGCTCTATTTTTACGATTTGGCTAAAAGCCTGCCCTATTCCAAAAGAGAACAAAACAAGCAGACTAAGGAATCCCCTATAGCCAAATACTTGATAATTGATATATTTCATAATTAAAAATTAATAGGGTTATCGTTTTAAAATACCATGAAGAATAGGGTTTCCAATTTTACTACGGTTGTTTTTCCAAAGCAGGTAATCGGAGTTGTCGACCAGTCCGTCAGCATTCAGATCGGCATTTTGGTAGCCCGCGACACTATTGGTACTTGAGCGCTTCCAATAGCTATAATCTGCGGTATTGATTAGTCCGTTTTGATCGGCATCTCCAGCGATCATCGCGTACTTTCCACCAATGTTCTTTAATTGGTTATTCCCTTCTACCGTGTCAACTGCTGTCGAAATATTTACAACTGGTGTAGCTTCTTGCGCTGCGTCGATTTTTTTAGAAGCAAGCACACCAATATGAGATCGATGCAGGAACGCAATCCGAATTTTTTCAGGATATAGATCAGAAACAAGGATTTGCAACCCTCCATTCAGTTTCGTGATTCGACCATCATTTCTCAATAACACTGCTTTTCTATCGATGACAAGATTGCTCTCATTCCAAACTTCCATCAATAGCCAGTCTACTGTGTTTGCAGGAAAGCTGGAAACCGATTCCTCTCCATAATAACTGTATCGGGTATCGCCGTAAGGTTGTGAAGTTGGTAAAACACCACTATCTGCCAATTCGGTTGACATCAGTCCAGAGGATTCCAAAAATCCTTCAAGGTAAAGTCTGCCTCGAATTGTCAAGGAAACTGGTGGAACCGGCTCAAAGTAACAAGTATTATCTACTTTTTCATTTGAGTTTATCAATCCCAGATTTGTAAGAACTACCTGCGATGGAGTAAGAGGAAAAGTATTAAGAATAGAGTCGTCACTTGCTCCCATCCAGTCTTGACAGATATTAGCAAAGACAGTACGATAATCATTCTGCAATTGACCTGGATCTGGAGCACCCTGATTATCTTGATTTAGGATATCAATATTGTCACCAAACACCCCTGCGTTTACAGCATCACCGACAACAAACATTGAAGACATCGTCCCGTGGTCTGTTCCTAAATTTCCGTTTTGAATAATTTTTCGCCCGAACTCAGAGAAAACGACCGTTACGACTTGGGAAGAAATACCCTTTGCCACCAGGTCGTTTTGGAAGGATTGAAGGGAATCGCCCAAATCTGCTAGTAGATTAGCATGTTTTCCTAGTCTTGTATCTGAAGCATTTACTGCATTGACGTGATTATCCCAACCACCTTTCTTAGCCATGAACACTTTGGTTTTCGAACCTCCGACAATTAATCGAGCTACAGTTTTCAGCTGATTTGCTAAACTAGAATTCGGATAAACTTCTTGAGGAGCCATCCCACCTGTATCAAAAACCGAAGATATCCTTTCTGAATACACTTGTGTACTTTTCTCCACCTGAGAAATATAACTTAGCATTTCTCCGTTCTCGGAATTTGGAAAGTTAGAAATTGGTTCGCCACTAAGGGAAGAGATGATATTAAAAAATCCTGCAGGATCTTGCCCACTAAGGTTTATTTCCATCTCGTGTTCTGCAGCTGTATGGAATCCTGTACTTTGTGTGTCTCCTAGGATGATTCCTAATGGGTCTTCATGATTATCAAATGGCAATCCTTTATAAGTTGGATATTTATCCGTCAAAAAACGTCCAATCCAACCTTCCGACACTCCAGAATTTGCAATTGTTCCGTCAATGCCTTTGAGCATATTGTCCTGAGAGGTAAAATGAGACCGATTTGGTTGTGGATAGCCAACTCGTTGCACTATAGAAAGTTTTGAGTTGTCATATAAATCTTTGAGGCCCGTCAGTGATGGGTGTAACCCTAAATCCTGACTGGTGCCCGTCAAGGAGTTGTCCAATTTAATTAAAGAGTTTTGTGGTAAGTGTATATCAGGTCGGGCATCTCGATATTCACCAAACTGATTTAAGGGTACCGCAGCATTTATCGCATCATTTGCCCCTCCCAGGTACACAATTACTAAAACTCTATCGTCTATATCGCAGGCTGAAGCTGGGATCATCGAAGCACTCAGGCTGTTCATGGCATAGCCATTTACAAACAGAGGTGTCAATCCGGCAACTAGCCCACTTTTTAAAAATTTCCTTCTT
The DNA here is from genome assembly GCA_938016265.1 of uncultured Saprospiraceae bacterium. Taxonomy (GTDB): domain Bacteria; phylum Bacteroidota; class Bacteroidia; order Chitinophagales; family Saprospiraceae; genus JAHDHB01. The sequence continues at coordinate 41,891 of CALLWB010000081.1, read as the reverse complement.
TTCATGATTGATGATTAAAATGTTTGAAATTCGGGTGAAGAAAGGATGGCATCATATAGGTTGGTAATACCTAGAAGCACATCAGTTTCATTACCACTGTTTAAATAATCTTTCCACGAGAAATACCAGTTGATAGGACTAAGCCCACCAAGTAGTTGGTTTTCGAAATAGCTAAGGCGGTCGCCAACTGGCATTTCTGCTAGCAAATAAGAAAGCATGTCATTGACAACCTTAAATGCATCAGCTGCGCCAATAGGAGCAGAAGGATCAACCCCTGGCCCACCAGCTACTTCTATATTATTGTTTACCCAATTCATTAAATCTACTTTGTAGGGAAAGGCAAAATTTGTATTTCTGATTTTTCCATTTTTAAAGGAAACTCCATAAGTAAACCGTTCATAAACATAATTCGCATTAAACCAGTTTTTTGAATATCCTGGTGCGTCATAAAATCCAGGAAATCCTTCCACGGTGATTGGTCCTCTCATACTGAGGCCTACATTATCAAGGTGGTGAGCGACTAAGGAATTGAAGTTATTATAAAAAGTTGCTTGATGATTCGCCGTATTCAAGTTTGAAGTTTCTAATAAATTGGCGGTGGTGAATAACATTTCATAGGGAGACTTAATTTTTGCTCCTACGATTTCATCCTCATTTTCGGTATCATCTTCATCATAAAAGTGAAGACTTTTTAATAGTTCTTTTAATACAGGAACATGCTGGTATCCGTTGTTTAATAACGTAGTACCTAAGGGAATAATGATGTCCGTTTCAATTTCGGGAGTGATTTTGTCATTGACAAAGTATCGATACAATTTTCTTACGTAATTCTGAGCAGTAGCTTCTTGATCAAAAACCATTTCTATAAACTGGTCTACTTCCGCATAAACTCCGGCTTCATTTGTCGCTCCTGCAATGGTGTAGGTATTCCCGGAGGCATCCGTAAATGCGCTAGAAAAGGTTTTATCTCCTGTATCATGCTGAGTGAACACCGGTTTTCCGCGAATAATGCCAGTATCAGGATCAATGGTTGGGTTGCCCGTCTTTATTCCGGTCAACACTCTTGCGGCTTGGGTAATATCCGCTTCTGTATAGTTGGTGTAATTACCAATTCCTGCGGGTTCACCTTTAAGGATAGTAAACAGCTCTAAAAACTCTCTTGCGTAGTTCTCGTTAGGTGCATTTTTGTTGTTTAGCCGATTGTTCAAATAAATCAGCATGTTTAAATCAAAAGTCATTTTTGATGCTAATGATTTTAGATTATCAAATGCCATCCTCTCTGCTAGTCGCCAATAGTGATAGTTAATGAGCAATCCTGAATGATAGACAGAATAGATGGATCCAATCCAATTGGCAAGTTTCCACTTGATGGTGGTGTCATTCATACATTCATAAACTCTCCATGTCGTAATTGCACGGACCCGAACATTGTTGCTTGCGCTCGCTCCGGGCTCATGGTCATTTTCTGAAATTGAAAAATAGTGGTCTCCATCTGGATCCAATGGGCCTTTCGGGTAAAGCCCCTCATAGACTTCTCCATTTGGATTTATTATGGGTTCGAATAATTCATCGACTGCGTCGTTCGCAGTTTTTCCTGCAAAATCATCGATGCGGGAGGGCGTTACATGATAGGTACATCTCCTAAGGAGATGCCCAGCCAATCGCCGTCCCAAAACACCTGATCTCTGTGTTAGTGAGGCCATAGTTTTGAAATGTTTAGTAGCGTGAAGCATACAGAATACACTTGAACACTTCACAATGAACAATAGATTTTAAGGAGCAATTAAAATTGCTAACCGTATACGTGTTTCCAAACTTAGTGGAATATGAAAGGTTAAGATAAAAACGATCGCTTGTAAACAATCTAATCTATGTGGGAATGGTACAAATATAACTTATTCAGGAACATATAGCAAGTTTAGCCAACGTTTTCTAACTAATTAGTTCATTGCTATTGATTATTTGAAGGGCAATTAAATGGCTTTTTGTTACCAATTTTAATAGGTTGATGGATTAACCAAAACAAAAAGAGACCACCCCAAAGGGATGATCTCTTTTCTATATTCAGAAACATGCACTACTTCAACAGCACAATTTCATTATTTAGAAATAATAAACTTGAGAGAACTAATCTCCTTATCCGAAGAGCGAATAACAACATAGTAACCGCCATTACCTAACCCACTGACATCAGCAGTATAGATACCAGAGATACCTTCATTGATCAATTCACGTTTCACTAAAATTCCTTCGATGTTGAAAATCTTGATCTCCTCTACGGTAGATTTATAGTTACTCAAATCAAGATTTACAAAATCGCTAGCAGGATTCGGGAAAAGAGAAACTTCTCCATCAGTCGAATTGCCGGCGTTGATATTTTGCTGGAAACTCTCAAGCGAGGGCGCTAATTCTCCTGGTAAATCCTTGCGGATATCTACAAAATCAGGAATAACTCGCGTTCCATTACTACACTCGATAAGTTCAACAGCTTGATCCATAATATTGACCGGACAATCGTTATTGCCCCATCTTGACCAAAGATCATATTTGCCAATGGCCACACCAGAGATCACATAAAACCCAGCATTATCAGGAGAAATATATGGATAAGTCGCTCCACCATCAATACTAAATCTAATGTTTGAACGCTGTGGATTGTCAGGAAATTGGAAAATCAATAACCCAGTAGTCACTGTTCCTCCTTTGCAAACATCAACTTTCCCAGTAGTGACCGAAGGCAGATCCCAGGCAATGATGTTTTGATTGGGAAGATCAATTGGACAGTCATTGTTTCCCCAACGTACCCAAAGATCATAAGAAGCCGCAGCTAACCCTGCTACGGTGTAAGTACCTGCAGCATCAGAAGATCCATAAGGGTAGGTGGCTCCACCATCAATACTAAACTCGATGCCCGTCCGTTGTGGGCTATCTTCAAAAGTGAAGGTGATTTCCCCGGAAGGAGGCTCATCAGAACAGTAATTTTTCCTAGCTGATGTTACGATTGGAAGATCGTATTGGATAATGTTTTGATTGGGTAAATCCGTAGGACAATCATTGTTACCCCATCTAGTCCAAAGATCATACAACCCTGGCGCTAAATCAGTAACTTGATAGGTTCCTGCGTTGTCCAACGAAACATGTGGATAGGTTACCCCACCATCCAAACTAAATCGAATATGCGATCTTGCTGGATTGTCAGGGAAGGTAAAGGTGATTTTCCCATCATCAAAACAAGCATGTTTTTTGGCACTTGTAGCCACAGGCGGATCTAATGAAGCGACAGTGACATCTTTCATGTCTGTTGGACAATCATTATTGCCCCACCGTACCCAAAGATCATAAGTGCCAGGAGAAACACCAGTTACATCAAAGGAACCAACATTATCAGCTGAACCATGAGGGTATGTCTGTCCCCCATCAATACTAAACTCAATTCCTGTTCTTCCCGGTGTATCCGGAAACTGGAAGGTAATCACCCCATCGTCATTGCAAGAAACAGCAGTTACATTTGCTTCTGCTTTTGGTGCGACTAACTCGTTGATGGTTGCATTTGGTATATCTACTGGACAATTGTTGTTGCCCCATCGCGCCCACAAATCATAAGTGCCAGGCTGCACACCGTCTACCGTTAATGTCCCAGCATTATCCGGTGATCCATGTGGGTAAGTCGCCCCGCCATCCAGGCTAAACTCAATTCCAGTTCTTTGCGGACTATCCACAAAGGTAAAGGTGATGGAACCTGAGTTTGGATCATTGGCACACATATGTGTTCTTGTCACCGTCACCTCTGGCACATCCCAAATACTAATAGTAACATTGGGCAGATCCTGCGGACAATCATTATTGCCCCAGCGTACCCAAAGATCATAAACACCTGGTTGAATACCAGCCACAGTTAAAGTCCCTGCGTTGTCTAGAGAGGTATGGGGGTAAGTCGCTCCGCCATCCAAACTAAATTCAATCCCAGAACGTTGTGGGCTATCCTCAAACGTGAAGGTAATAGAAGCTGAATTTAGATATCCTTCACACTGATGTAACCTGCTGGTTGTAACAACAGGAATATCCCAGCTATTCACATTGATCATTCCTAGATCCGTTGGACAATCATTATTTCCCCAGCGCACCCAAATGTCATAGGCTCCGGGCGCGACTCCTGTGAGTACCAAAGCGCCAACATTATCTGCAGATTGATGTGGGTAAGTTGTTCCGCCATCCGTACTAAATTCAATGCCCGTTCTGCCTGGTGTGTCTGGGAAGGAAAAGGTAATGACTCCGTCATTTTGAGCACCACAAGCATTGATAGAACTCGCAGAAGCTGTTGGGCCTCCAGTTGTAGTGATCGTAGCATCTGGTAAATCCGTTGGGCAATCATTATTCCCCCATCGTACCCAAAGATCATAAGTGCCAGACGCAAGATTGATAATGTTGTAAGCGCCAATGTTGTCCGGCGTCAAAAATGGATACGTCAAACCACCATCGATACTGAACTCGATATGGGATCTTCCTGGCGCGTCCGGGAAAGTAAAGGAGATGGCGCCATTATCAGCAATACAGGTAGAAGGTGTTTCGTCCATACTGGAAATCGTTGGACTAACACAATTGTTACAACTGTAGTCTAGTAGTTTTGGATAGTCTTCGATATCTTTCATCGCGGTGCCATCATTCAATTCTGAAGAATTGAACATTGTAAATCGTTGATTAATACCGATCATTGGGTCTGCATCTGCCCCAACAAAGTCGAAGTATACCCGACCAACAGTGATATAGTTGGTTTTATCGAGTACATAGTCATTTGTGCCACCCGCTTCTTTTTGGAGGATCAAATCAAATAAACCACATTCAGCATCCACATCATTTTGTTGAGGTTCCCAATTTGCTCCAGCTGCTTGAGTCGACGTATTAGAATCAAATTCTATTGGAGTATAGGAATTGTAAGTTACAATTTGTGGATCATAGTTTAAGAAGATACTAGAACTTCCTATTGAAAAATCAGTAGCAGAAAAGTCGGAGGATTTTATTTTAATATCCACCTGCAATTGTCCCGAACAGTCATTGTAGCCGCCGAGCTCTATTTTTACGATTTGGCTGAAAGCCTGCCCTATTCCCAAAGAGAACAAAACAAGCAGACCAAGGAACTTCCTGTAGCCAAATTCTTGATAATTTATATATTTCATAATAATAGATTGTTATCGTTTTAAGATGTCATGAAGAATAGGGTTTCCAATTTTACTACGGTTGCCTTTCCAAAGCAGGTAGTCTGTGTTGTCCACAAGTCCATCTGCATTAAGATCTGCACTGCCATAGCCAGGTACGCTATTGTAGCTTGACCGTTTCCAGTAGCTATAATCTGCGGTATCAATCAATCCATTCTGATTGGCGTCGCCTGCAATCATGGCGTAAGCTCCATTCATGTTTTTCAACTGATTGTTTCCTTCTACCGAAGTAACCTGAGTTGTTAAATTTAGAAATGGGGTGGCTCCCTCCACAGCATTAATTTCTGTAGAAGCAAGTACGCCAATATGAGATCGGTGTAAAAACGCAATGCGAATCGGTTCTGGGTAAAGCCCATCAATTGGTACTTGTAGTCCTCCATTTAGATTCATAATTCGACCGTCGCTTCTTAGTAAAACAGCCTTTCTGTCGATAACCAGATTGCTCTGATTCCAGACTTCCAGAAGTAACCAATCTACAGTGTTCGCAGGAAAACTGGAGACTGACTCATCTCCATAATAACTGTACCGAGTATCACCATAAGGTTGTAGATATGGCAAATGGCCATCGTCTACAAGTGCGGTAGACATGACAGGTCCTGCTGCATTGTTATCTATAAAACCTTCCAGCCAAAGTTTAGCGCGTAAGGTAAGAGATACCGGTTGAACCGGCTCGAAATAACAAGTAGGATCTACCGTTTCGGCACTGTTTATCAATCCTAAATTAGCTAGTACAATGCTGGAAGGTGTTTGAGAGAACGTATTTAGCACTGAAGCGTCACTGGCGCCCATCCAATCCTGACAAATATTAGCAAAAACAGTTCGATAGTCGTTTTGTAACTGATCGGGGTGTGGAGCGCCCTGTGCATCTTTATTGGTTATGTCAATATTATCGCCATAAACTCCTGCTTCTACTGCATCTCCTACAACAAACATAGAAGACATCGTTCCATGGTCTGTCCCATTGCTACCATTCTGAATAATCTTTCGACCAAACTCAGAAAAGACAACAGTGACTACTTTAGAGGAATTGCCCATTAGTTCCAGATCTTTTTGGAATGCGGCAATGGAATCCCCTAAGTCTGCTAGTAAATTAGCGTGCGTCCCTAAAGTGGTATTAGAAGTATCTACTGCATTTACGTGATTGTCCCAACCACCTTTTCTTGCCATAAATACTTTAGTTCTAGAACCACCAGAGATAAAACGAGCTACCGTTTTTAATTGATTGCCAAGACTAGAGTTAGGATAGCCAGCAGTTGGATTGTTACCACCTTGGTTAAAAATATTGGATATTCGTTCAGAATAAACCTGCGTACTTTTCTCTACCAAAGAAACATAACTCAACATCTCCCCGTGCTCTGAATTCGGGAAGTTAGATATTGGTTCGCCGCTGAGGGAGGAGATAATGCTGTAAAAACCAGCAGGATCTTGACCGCTAAGGTTAATTTCCATCTCATGATCTTCTACCGAATGGAATCCTGTACTAGGAGTTGAACCGAGGATGATTCCCAAAGGATCTAGCTCTGCACCAAATGGTAAACCGTTATACGTTGGATACTTGTCGGTTAGGAAACGTCCAATCCAACCATCTTCGACACTCGAATTAGAAATGGTACCGTCCAGACCTTTTAGCATATTGTCTTCTGAGGTAAAATGTGATCGATTGGGGGATGGATAACTCACGCGTTGCACAACAGAAAGCTTAGAATTGTCATAAAGGCTTTTCAATCCTGTCAATGCGGGATTTAATCCCAAATCCTGTGCAGTGCCAGTCAAGGAACTGTCCAATTGAATTAAAGAGCTTTGTGGTAGGTGAATATCTGGTCGTTCAGTTTGATATTCGGTATAATGATTTAAAGGAACAGCTGTATTGATAATATCATTTGCTCCTGCCAGGTATATAATTACTAAAACTCTATCGTCTATATCGCAGGTTGATGCGGGGATCAAGGAGGCACTCAGGCTGTTCATGGCATAACCATTTACAAACAGAGGCGTCAATCCGGCAACTAACCCACTTTTTAAAAATTTCCTTCTTTTCATGATTTTAAATTAAAATGTTTGGAATTCGGGTGAAGAAAGGATGGCGTCATACAGATTGGTAATTCCTACCAGCACATCTGTATCATCGCCCGTGTTTAAATACTCCGCCCACGAAAAATACCAGTTGATGGGACTAAGTCCACCAAGCAACTGATTTTCGAAATAGTCAAGTCGGTCGCCTGTTGGCATTTCTGCAACCAAGTAGGAAAGCATGTCGTTGATGACTTTGAATGCATCAGCAGCGCCTATGGGAGCGAAGGGGGTTCCAGGACCACCGGGGGTTTCCACATTTCCATTTACCCAGTTCATTAGGTTGACTAAGTAAGGGAAATTGGTGTTCGTATTTCGGACCTTTCCTCTTCTAAATGATATTCCGTAAGTAAATCGTTCATAAACAAAATTTGCGCTAAACCAGTTTTTGGAAAATCCCGGCGCGTCATAAAATCCTGCAAACCCTTCTACGGTAATTGGCCCTCTCATATCTAGACCGACATTATTCAAATGCAAGGCGACAACGCTGTTGTAATTATTGTTAAAAGTCAATCCATTATTAGCTACATTCACATTGGATGTTTCTAACAAATTGGATGTTGTAAACAACATTTCATAAGGAGACTTCAATTTAGCACCTACGATTTCATCATCACTTTCTGAATCATCTTCATCATAGAAATGGAGACTTTTTAATAAGGTTTTAAGAATTGCTGTATGATCGTAGCCGTTGGAATGCAAGCTATTTCCTAAAGGCACAATAATATCATCTTCAACTTCTTGTGTCAGTTTGTCATTGACAAAATATTGATAGAGTTTTCTAACATACGCCTGAGCCGTTGCTACTTGGTTAAAAACCATGTCTACAAACTGATCTACTTCAGCATAGACCCCAGCTTGATTGGTAGCGCCTACAATTGTTCGTTCGGCTAGCGTATTTCCAAATGCCTCACTAAATACTTTGTCACCAGTGTCGTGCTGATTGAAGTTTGGAAGTCCTCTAATAATTCCTGTCTCTGGATCCAGATTGGTATTATTGACTTTTATTCCAGTAAATACTCTTGCAGCTTCTGAGATATCTGCTTCGGTATAGTTTGTATAATTACCTGTGCCAATAGCTTCTCCTTTGAGAATAGTAAATAGCTCTAAAAATTCCCGTGCATAGTTTTCGTTTGGAGAACCTTGAGTATTTTGTTGGTTGTTCAAATAAATCAGCATATGATTATCAAAAGTCATTTTTGAGGCTAATGATTTCAGGTTTTCAAATGCCATTTTTTCAGCAAGTCGCCAATATTGGTAGTTTTGGATAAGCCCAGAGTGGTAAACCGAATAAATAGATCCTATCCAATTGGCAAGTTTCCACTTGATGGAAGTATCATTCATGCATTCATAGGTTCTCCAGGTAGTCATCGCACGGACTCGAATGCCGCCGGAAGCACTAAGCCCGGGTTCGTTGAGGCGTGTGGTAAGTGAAAAATAGGGTGCTCCAGAAGGATCCAAAGGACCGTCTGGATAAAGTAGTGAGGTGTTTACGAACAATTCGTTGACCGCCTGACTAGCAGTTTTGGTCGCAAAATCATCGATACGGGAGGGAGTAACATTATACGTACATCTCCTTAAGAGATGTGCAGCCAATCGCCGTCCCAAAACACCTGATCTCTGTGTTAATGAGGCCATAGTTTTGAAATGTTTAAGGGTGTGAAGCATACATAATGTTGGTACACTTCACGATGAACAATAGATTTCTAGGGGCAATTTTACTTGCCAGGTGTATACGGGGTTCCAGACTTGGCGGAATCTTGAATGGTTTAAAAATTTTGATCGCCTGAAAGCAATCTTAGTTGGAATAACTACATAAATATAAGTTACCTAGATACATATTGCAAATAAATTATACTTTATTTTAATAAATCATTTGCTGATGATTTATAGAAAGTACTGGCCGATTGAGATGGGCTAAAGTGAATGTGTCCCCTACCTTCCCAAAAAAAAGTGACAACATTGAAAACAATGCTGCCACTTATTAAAAGGCTATAATATAATCGTTAAAATCTTAGTGTTTGATGCACCACAAAACAGATACATTAGTAGGACGGGTCTCACTTCCTCCAGTATTGGAAGAATTAAATTGAGGGATGTCCACGGTGTGTTGGTGATTACCTATTGTTGAAGAACTGAATGGAGCGATGTCTACATTATGAGCATGATTGCCAGCAGATGCAGAGTTGAAAGCGGCGATGTTTGTATTATGAGTATGAGTGCCTGCATTTGCAGAGTTAAACGCAGCAATATTGACACTGTGTGAATGATTTCCTTCTGTTGTTGTTGTAGCGGAATGTCCTGTTCCTCCCCAATTTATTGGGGAACCGCCACCTGCATATCCTGAACCATTATTCCCATTCGATGTACCTGCGCACAAGAAGCCATTTCCGAATGTAGGTCGATGATTGTGCGCTCCGGTTGTATTGGTATTTGTAGCTGGAGGATTTACTGAATGATTGTGCAATCCACCATTACCAGAAGTTGTGTTTGGAGGATCTACAGAATGCACATGAGCTCCAGTTGTAGTTGATGCCGTTGAAGGCGGATTGACAGTATGTGCGTGTGTGCCGTTTGCTGTTGTTGTTGCTGATGGTGGGTTGACCGCGTGGGCGTGGGCTCTTGTTTGAGCTACCTGCTTGGAGCCTACGACATCTCCGGTTGTACCATCTCCACGATCTGTTCTTGAATTGGCGTCCAGATCTACTCCTGCGCCATTGTTCCAACCTCTCAAAAATTGCCCTCTGTAGTCAGGTAGATTGAAGGTGGTGGATCCGTTTCCTGCACCATAGTTTGTACCGATCACTGCAAATAAATCGGCATAGGCTGCACGACTTACGGCTTGTCCTTCGCAGGCTAAATAGCCAGTAGGTGGCGTATCTGTCGGAAAGGCAAATAGGGCGCCAGAAGGTGTCGAGGCACGATCTACTACTGGTGTTAAATCTATACTAAGTGTTCCTCCCACATCAGCGATACTTAATGTATTTCCTACTAGAGTAATACTGGTATTTGTTTCATTCATCGGATCACTATCGGCATCATCCAGAGAGATAGATCCGCCGCCACCAGATAATGTAGCGGTACCATTCGCAACAGTTAATGTCTGTAGCTCGTTGGTAGTGGAGCCATCCACTTCTGTCAACAAATAGCCATTGTTGTTTACAAAAGCATCGACTTGAGCTTCCGTCAATTGGGTATCGTCATCAACAAAAGAACCACCGTTATCACTTAGCGTGACCACATTGCCAACCTCTGTAATTGTTTGCAACTCGTTGCTCACTGAACCATCGACTTCTGTCAACAAATAGCCATTGTTGTTTACAAAGGCATCGACTTGTGCTTCCGTCAATTGAGTATCATCATCGATAATGAAACCACCGTTATCACTGAGGGTGACGACATTGCCCATCTCTGAAATGGTTTGAATCTCGTTGGTTGGACTAGCATCTCCATCCGGCGGAGATATAATGCTGGACAGCTCACTAAAGTTGATATATTTCACTACTCCTGTTGTAGTGTTGATAATCAACAAGGACGTATCTCCTATAGTATACGTCTGCAAACCATCAACTCTAAGTGGATCATCGCCTGGTGTTGTAGGCGAAATATGTAAGGAATTTGTAGGAGTTGGCTCATTTATTCCAACATTCTGGGCTAAAAGAGCACTAGCTGTTAACAAGCAAATAAGTGTAAAATTAATTTTTCTCATAAGGCTAATCTTAATATATTTTTGTAATTGGGAATTTAAAGCATTCATTTCCAATTGACACTACAGTTAAGTGCCAAACTGACTATAAGATAAGACTTTATGATTTATTTGATGATTATTTTTGATTTAATCTTCTGACGACAAGTAAACTTAGGAGGTTGTTTCCCAAATAAAGGGGTTATATGTTGATACTTAACTAGCTGTTTGCCAACTTAAGGTGGAAGATAAAATAGCATAAAAAAAGTGACAGCAAGTATTTACAAGCTGCCACGTCCTACCCAAACGAAATCTCGTTCCAACTTTACAGCTGTCACTCGATTAAAATCTTTAGAATATTATTCAAACAGTTTAAATGTTGTTTGACTTTATTTCAGTTGGGAAATTAATCATTTTACCGGAATACCTAGTTGACTTTTTAGTCCAATTTGCAAGCTAAAATTTGTATTTAATTTAAAAATCCTGCAAAATATTACTACCAGTTAATAAAAAATGGGAGTGACAGCATCCCTTTAACAAAGCCATCACCCCCAACCCAAACAAAATGCCGGACTTACCCTACCCAGTTTAAAATCCGACATCACTTAAATATATAATAATTTCTTATTACAATTAAGTTGACGCAAGTTATTTATATCCTATTTAATCGCATAAAATTCTCCCCAAATTGTAATACCAAATAATTTCTATAATTGGACTTCTCATCAATAAAAACAAACGACAATCAATTATCAATCAAATAATTAATCCAATAATAGCTTGGACTTTAAAATACAATTGGCTCCACTTGTAAATGAATGGTTCCGACTAGCTGGAATAAGGTATCAAGTACTCCAGATACAAAGAAGACAGTGCATTGCCCGTAATCTGTTTTTTTAGCCAAGGCGCAAACAAAACGGATAGTTGAGTATTCTTCAATTTATCCTTCGCAAATTCTTCATTGTACGTCTTCAAATAATCAGACATTTCTTTTTTAGTAAGGTGACTGTTGTTGTATTTTTTTAGGAAGGAATAGGCAAACTGCTCATGATTTCCATGGGTATTGGTATTGTTGGTATAGCGGTAAAACTTGGTAATCAATGGTTCTACTAACTTGGTATTCCCTAGCTCTATATGGACTAGAATATGCACCAGATGTATCAAATTTTGGAGGTCAACCACGATATCCGTTTTGCCAAAATTTTCCAGAAAACGAATGATCCATTCCTGACATCGCTGCAATTCATCACTATAAAAAAGCCCTAAAATCACGTAATAATAAATCTGTGCTTCTGGAAATTTCATATGGTCAAATCGGCCCATCATGTAGGTCTCTTTGATATATTTTTCTTCTTCAATTATTTTATGCAGTTGCCCACTAAACAAAAAGATTTGCAGCTTACAAACTTGCCCCCAACAAATGCAGAAATCCACTTGCCAACTATTTATTTCCTCTTTGAAGTCCTCAGGCAACAACTCCAGCTCCCGAAGACTTGCCTTTGCTTCCTCAAACCGACCTGCAAAAATCAATTGTCGGATATAATTAATACAAGTACTGGTGTAAGTAGACAGTTTACTCACTAAAAAGTCTGGGTTGTCCTCCAGCAAACTCTTAAACTCTCCCAGTTTTACAGCGGCTTCATTATGATTGGTCAACAGATTATTGTAAATCACATGGGTGTTGTAATAATTACCTTTTGCCACCATTGATTTTGCGCCACTCGCATCGGAGAGCAATGGCATGGCAAAAATCTCGTTCAACTCCTGAATCAAAGCAGGATTCCGTTGCCGATTGTAGTTGATTATTAGATTCACCACTTTCGTGTTAACAAATATAAACTCTTGGTAATTCAATAATTGAGTAGCAATTTTTAGGTTTTTTTCTTCAATTTGCAGCCGGGTATCCTTCATCTTTTGGCTGTCTGTCTTTGCGTGTACGATAAAGGTATGATACCTGTTTAGCTTCATCAAAGTGGTAAAAGACTCCTCTTTTTCAGCTTTTTTTATCGCTTTTACTACTATTTTAAGTGCCTGGACGTATAATTTTTTATTAAGAAGGAATTCAATCTGCTTCAAGGTGTCATATTCTTCCATTTTACCTCCTTTCATAAAGTGGTAATCAGACATTGACTTAAGCAGTAAATTGTAAAGATGGTTTTTATAATAAGGAAGTTGCGAAGCAATTTTAAGATCACTGATTTTTTCCTTCAGTTTTTTCTCATTGTTATCTTTTGTTTTACATATATAGTCAAACAATTTGATCGCCTTAGAAGATTTTTCCTTCTTGTACTTCGACATATAAAGCTTGAAATATCGCTTCTCACTTTTATGCATACAACTAATCAATCGATACAGGTGGTCCGTTGGTTTCATAGATTAAGATTAACTACATTATTGTCCTAGAATTCGGGCGCAATTCTAGCTATTAATTCCTTCAAATTACTCTAGCAAGATAGGCACTCAGTATACTGAGTCACCTACATATTCATTTGTTGTAGAATTTCTTAATATGAGTAGGCCTCAAAAGTATAAAAATGATTCGAATAAATTAAATAATTTTTTTTTGGTTAATGGTGGATTGGGATAATGGTTGGATTTGATAATGGGATAATATTAAACGATCTCCAAATTTGGCAGACGTTCCTTCAATAGCGCCACCTCTGAATCAGGCACTTTGCAACCCTGCAAATTCAAGCGTTTTAATGATTGGAGTTGCTCCATTTCTTTGGGCAACAGATGGATTGGATTATGACTGACGTCCAGGGATTGCAATTGGCGTAAAAGCGCGACCTCTCTTGGAATAAATTTCGCCGAACGAACAAGGCTGACCTCTACCAAAGACGGCAATTCTGACAGTCGTGAAAAAACAAAAGACACCTCTTTATCCGACAAAGAAAGCAAATCCAACCTTACAGATTTCAAATTTGTCAATCCTGAAAAACCAATAGGCAACTCCCGCAAATCAAATCCTCGAAGATCCAAATACTCCAACGTCTGAATAGCAGAAATCACGTTCAATGCTTGCCCTGAATCCATTTCCCCAACCTTTAGCCGCAGCCATTTCAATACGGGTAAATTTCCAAACTCTACGGGCAGTTCGAACGGCGTATCGTCAAATCGCAACACTTCCAGCACCTCCAAACTGGGGAGTTCGACCAACTGCTGCAACGCCTTTTCGTAATCGAGGCTTTCGTTTTTAAGCTTCAAACTTTTCAACCCAACAAGGTTTTGAAACCCACGAGGCAAATGCGTAATAAATCGACACCCATCCAAACTCAACTTCTCTAATCGCTGCAGTCGGCTGAATGAATCCGGGAATTCCTTCAATGCATTATCGGTAAGGTCAAGTGCACGCAGTTTTGATAGATCACCAATGGTTTGAGGCAGGGCGGTGATAGAGTTATTCACCAATTCCAATACCTTTAGATTTGGCAATGCTCCTAGCGCTTCTGGCAAATTATAAAGCCGTTCTGCATTGTACACCCCCAATTTTTCCAGGTTCGGCAAGGTGCAGATAGCAGTTGGAAGCTGGTCGATATATACATCGGAGATCTCTAAAATTTGGAGGGAAGATAACTGTCCAATTGCTTCACTTATCTCGAGAATTTTTCGCCCACTACCATTTCCTTGAAACTTGAGGAATCGGAGGCTTTTGAGCTGTCCAATTTCGTCAGGGATCGCTCTAAAATCAGCCTGTCTAAATTCAAGAAGTTGAAGATGGGGGATTTTAAAAATACCTTTAGGAATTCGTCTTCGCTCACCGCTGTCTACCCAGCGCAACGAACGAACATGGATCAGTTTTCCAAAACAACCCAAATCATGACGCCCCAGCTCTCCACTTACCAACACCAAATCGGTTATTTGATCCATTGTTTTCAACTGATCAACAAGGAGCTCCACTGAATTAGGATCAGTAAACTGCGCAGGAATTTCCAGGGAAGTAACCCCGGTCAATAAAGGTAATTGTTTTAAAAATGCTTCGAGCATATGGCAATATCGTTTCTACTGTAAGATTTGCAAAACCTTTCGAAACTACCAAGCAGAAACAGATATTTTTTCAGACTATTTGTCTCCCGACTACTTATGCTTGAATTCAGCGCCACCAATACTAATGATTTTCACCTCGACACGCTGATTTTTC
Source organism: uncultured Saprospiraceae bacterium (assembly GCA_938016265.1). Taxonomy (GTDB): domain Bacteria; phylum Bacteroidota; class Bacteroidia; order Chitinophagales; family Saprospiraceae; genus JAHDHB01. Next base: position 26,782 of record CALLWB010000081.1, on the reverse strand, counting down.
TTACGCCCACTAACTGTTGCGTTGGAGGCAATCGGTTCGCGTTTGCCGTATCCTTTAGCTGAAATTCGTTCTTTAGTGATGCCTTTTTTGATTAGGTATCCGGCTACTTCTTTTGCCCTACTGGTAGACAGTTGATCGCAGTATTTGTCTGGCGGGATGTTATTAGTATGCCCACCAATTTCAATTTGGATATCCTCATTTTCTTTTAGAAACTCATAAATTTCATCCAATACTGGATAAGAGTCCATATTTAGCACAAAGGTATCTGCTTTAAAGTACAACTCTTTTACTTCAATTTTTTGCCCTTCCTTTATGGATTCTCGTTCGAGTTCTGCCATAATTTTTGGCTCCTCCGGCTTCTTGACTTCTGGAGTTGTCGGTGGATTCACTTCTGGAGTTTGCTCAGGTTCTACTTTTGTAATTGGGGCACTAGGTTTTTTGGTAGTGGTCGGTGGTTTAGTGATCACCGCAGAAGTCTTTGGTTTGCTAGGTGCTTTATTGTAGTTTTCGTTGGAAGCGATTGGTTCTTCGATCTCCATTTCACACGGTACAATTGGGCTGCAGTTATCTACTAGTATATTGCCTCTGTAGGGGAATAAAACGGGCACTTTATAAAAGGCCTCCAACTTAAAATATCTATAACTTTTGGTAGGAGTAAACTCAAACTCATACCTTTCCCAATTCTGATGGGCTATTTCATCTGACTCTGCCAATAATTCCTGATTTTCACAATAATCATTACCTCCCCAAACTCTAAGAACAATAGGTTCATTAAATTCTACCTCTTTGCTCACTGCCATACTCATACTAAAATAAGTTTCAGAACGAGCAAGGTACATATTGAACTTATAACACTGCCCAGCTTCCAAAGGAGTTCTTAGTTTTTGGCCAACAGACTCCCAAGTATCGTCATCTCTGGCAACAAGTCCAAGATAGGTGTTTCCGTCTTGAGAATTTACCTGTACATTGAAGGCATTTGCCGGATGGGTGTCAGGCGGTGACTGCCCGGGCATCCCACAATCCTGCCAACCGGTAGGTGTAGTGCTGGCTTTTGGAGCCCCTTCAAAGGAAGGATTAACCAGGTAGATCGGCTGCGCAATCCCCTGAACAATAAGCAATAATACGGTACACAATGTGAACGTTACTGTAAATAATTGTCTAAACATTCAATTACAACTTTAATGTATAATTTCTTACCTGCTATAATAGCAATGTAATTTTAACTTATCAAGGTATTAATCAATAATTAATCCGATTTTATACAAAAAACGTGTTTTATGAAGAAAATGCCGCATTTTATCAATAGTTAACAAGAATTTAACAGCTTTGCCGTTGGACTGTTGTGCGGAGGTATCGTCGCCTTCAGCGACTGAGGGACCGACAGCAAAGCGGTCAAATGTCTTCCTTCCGACGATCTGGTTTAAATGAAACATTCGTGATACTCCTGTGATACTTTTCAAGTATTTTTGTATTAAATCAATGTTTTACGAACTCAAATATTATTTTTACGTACATAAGTTTATCCAACCTAATAACTTATTAATCGAATAACTCAATAACCAAATTATGAAAGGTTTTATTACACTTTTGTTTATCGCAATATTTTCGACAATTATAACGGCGCAGCCCGTTCGTAAAGTACTCGTTGAAAAATTCACTTCTGCATATTGTGGCAATTGTCCACGAGCGACTAATCAACTCCTTCAGTTGGAGGCCAGTCATCCAGAACTTATTTGGGTGGGCCACCATTCTAAGTGGGTAGCAGGAGATGCAATGTATCTACCAGTATCGGATGCGTATTACGATGATTTCACAAACAGTGCTCCAAAAGCCACTATCAACAGAGTTCAGTTTCCTGGTCAAAGTACTGTTGCGACTGGCACTGGTAGTTGGGCAACGAACATTCCGGCTCAAATTGCCAATCCCGCATCTGTTTATGTAAACATGGATGGCAAATACAACACCACCAACCGAGAAATCACCCTTGATGTCACCACCAATTTCTACAGCGCTCCAACTGCAGGCGACATGAGAATTACGGCCTTTCTGGTAGAAAGTGAGGTTCAGGTAAATAATACGACAGGATACAATCAGGCAAACTATGACAATAACAATCCAAGCAGCCCGCTGTATCAATTAGGCAATCCAATTACAAATTATATCCACAGAAATGTTACCCGAGCGGTCATTTCAGACGTTTGGGGCACGACTGGAGTGATCCCGACTACACCTGCATTAAACACCGATTATATTCAACAATATACCTATACTGTACCCACTGGATTTGACATAACCAAGTGTTCTTTAGTAGCTTTTGTGTCCTATTATGACGCAAACCAAACACAACGTGAAGTACTAAACGCGAATAATATAGATGTTGCTAGTTTGGAGCAAATCCTTCCGGTAACTTCCGCTTATACGTTCGATGATTCGAATGATCCAGCGATCACCTTTGCAGACAACTCGACTAACAATCCTGACGCTTGGCAATGGGATTTTGGTGATGGAGCAATGAGTACAATGCAAAACCCGAATCATACTTACACTCAAAACGGTACCTACAATGTTTGTCTTACGGCAAGTAATGATGCAGGTACAAATGGTCAGGTATGTCAGAATGTAATGATCAGCCAGGTAATACTGCCTCCTACTTCTGCATTTACTTTTAATGCTGCGAATGCACCAACAGTGACTTTTACTGACAATTCAACGAATGCTCCAACTAGTTGGATGTGGGATTTTGATGATGGTAGCACTAGCGCGATGCAAAATCCAACACATACATTTACGCAAAATGGCACCTACAACGTTTGTCTTACGGCAAGTAACGATGCGGGTACCAATGGTCAGGTATGCCAAACGGTAGTGGTCAGTCAAGTAATACAACCTTCTACTTCTGCATTTACTTTTGATGCCGTTAATGCCCCAACAGTAACTTTTACCGACAATTCTACCAACGCACCAACTAGTTGGATGTGGAATTTTGATGACGGCAACACTAGCACAATGCAAAATCCAACGCATATGTTTGCTCAAAATGGCACTTACAACGTATGCCTTACTGCTAGCAATGATGCTGGCTCTACCGGCCCAATTTGCCAAGACGTAGTCATTTCGTTTACTTCTTCCAATGAAGAAATTAGAAATGCTGCTTTGTTAAACGTGTATCCTAATCCAGCAAGCGAATTGTTAGTAGTAGAACTGCCAGCTGACTTGATTGGTAAGGATATTGTTATTGAGTTGTACGATGTGGTCGGAAGAATGACTTTACAAAACAATTTAAATACAGGCGAAACAGCGGAACTGAATGTGGCAGATTTGTCTCCTGGTATCTACTTGTTGAAAGTACTGGGATCTGAAGGGGAGATGCTTGGTCGCTCTAAGGTTTTAGTGGAGTAACAACTACTTCATAAATAAGATATTTTTAAAAACACCTATTCTCTGACTGGAGAATAGGTGTTTTTCATTTTTCTACAAATTCTATCACCATTAGGCATATTCATAATAACCAACTACCCAAAAGGGGCTATACCTTTTCTTGTTATATTGATTAATAGGGCTGTTATTTGAAGTGGCTTCTATTTTTTTCTGAAACAATATTAATAGTAAGATCAACCTTTTACCGACTAAACCAGTATTGAAGAACTAACTTCTCCTCCGCTTTAACCAAAATCCCCGCCATCAAATGAAAACTTTTGTTAATTTTGCATCCCAAGAAGATGTTAAAAACAAAAGACATATCACATACCTACAAAGGACAGCAGCCAATAAGGTTCAATGACATCCATTGTCAGCCAGACACGCATTGGTTGGTCCTTGGAAACTCCGGGTGTGGAAAAACGACCCTACTCCACATGATTGCCGGCCTTCTAAAACCAACAACCGGAAATGTAGAAATTGCAGGCACCAACATCTCTGCATTGCCAAGCAACCAACTTGACCATTTTAGAGGACAGAAAATTGGTGTGGTCTTCCAAAAACCACACTTTGTCCGCTCCTTAAATGTAGAAGCAAATTTGATGCTGGCGCAATACCTGGCTGGAATAAAAAAAGACAAAAAACGAATCGAGTCGATCCTCAGCTCTCTAAACCTAGGACATAAACTAAAGTCGATGCCCAATGAGCTGAGTCAGGGAGAACAGCAGCGGGTAGCCATCGCACGCGCAGTCATCAACGGGCCAAAGCTGATTTTAGCAGATGAGCCGACCTCTGCACTCGACGACGAAAACTCTAGAGAAGTCATCAACCTGCTAGAAACTCAAGCATCTGCCCAGCAAGCCACCTTGCTCATCGTTACCCATGACCAACGATTAAAAGATCACTTTCCAAACCGTATCCAACTATGAATTTACTCGCACTAAGTTGGAAAAACATAACAGCCAAACCGCTCTCTACGTTGATGAGTTTGATCTTGTTTGCGCTGGGAGTCGGAATGGTATCATTATTACTTTTGTTGAACAAACAATTAGAAGATAAATTCGAAAAAAACCTGGCAAAAATCAACCTCGTCGTCGGTGCAAAAGGGAGCCCCATGCAGTTGATCCTGTCCAGTATCTATCATATTGATTTCCCTACGGGTAATATCTCCCTGAAAGAAGCCAATTTTGTCAAAAAAAATCCATTGGTCCGAAAAACCATCCCGCTGGCAATGGGCGATAGTTATAAGTTTTTTAGAATCATCGGCACCAATCACGACTACCCTACCCTCTACGAAACGGAGCTCTCCGAAGGTAAACTTTGGGAAAAGGATTTTGAAGTAACGCTAGGAGCTAAAGTAGCAAAAGATTTAGGACTGAAGCTAGGAGACCAGTTTGTAAGTGCCCATGGTTTTGGAGAAGCGATTATGCAGCACGAGCAACACAAATTTGTAGTAGCTGGCATTCTAAAACCAAGCAAAACAGTCATCGACCAATTGATATTAACCAATATCGCGAGTATTTGGAAAAGCCACGATCACGGCGCAAATGACGACCACAATCACGAAGGACACGATCACGAAGAAGGACACGACCACGACCACGATCACGCCCATGACAAAAAAGATACCCCTCAAGCGGAAGATTTGGATAAGGAAATCACCTCCTTACTGGTGTTTTTCAGAAATCCAATTGCAGCTATTCAGCTCCCCAGACTGATCAATGATAAAACAGATATGCAGGCCGCCGCCCCCGCCTTCGAAATTTCAAGACTGAATGAGATGATGGGCGTTGGACAACGAGCATTGCGGGCACTGGCTCTTGTTATTATTCTAGTTTCTGGGTTTAGCGTTTTTATTTCCTTGTTCAATTCATTGCGCGAACGTCGGTATGAGTTGGCGATAATGCGGGTAATGGGTGGCTCCAGAGGCAAATTGTTTGCACTGGTCATCTTGGAAGGATTGATCATTGCAGTGCTTGGGTTTGTGCTTGGAATACTGCTGAGTCATGGAGCGATGGAAGTACTGGCATACTATATGCAAGAGTCTTATCAATACGAGTTTACAGGAAAGACATTTATGAAGGAAGAATGGTGGCTGCTTGTTGGATCACTGTTAGTTGGTTTGGTTGCTGCGGTATTGCCTGCGATTCAGGCCTCAATGACGGATATTTCGAAGACGCTGTCTGGTAATTAGTTGGGCCATAAATGGGTATCCTGTCTATTTTCTCTGATTGATAAAACTATTTTTTTGAATAAACGACTGATCATTTTATTGCTTTTAATAGGAATTGGTTGTTCTGCCATCGCACAGAACAACTGGGCTACCCTATCCAAGGTGGTGTATAAGAAGAAATATTTTGAAGAAGTAGATTATGAATTGGAAGTTCCAATTTTCCATCCAAACGTCAAGGAACTCGAAGGCAAGGAGGTGGAACTGCGCGGGTATATCTTAGCACTTGAAGGCATCAAAGATCAGGAGCATTTTATGTTTTCCTTATTCCCGTTTGATCTTTGTTTTTTCTGCGGTGGAGCTGGCCCAGAAACGGTTGTGGAGGTATTCACAAAAAATGAGAAAAAGCTAAAATACAGTTCAAAACCAGTAGTTATAAAAGGGATTTTAGAGTTGAATGCGGATGACATAGACCGACATATGTATATTCTTCGCGAAGCAGAAAAAATTGATTAAATTCTGGTAATATTTTTGATATTAGTCTACTAAGTTGTTTAACGGCTTCAACATAATAATAGGAACATGAAACATTTAATTTTAATAGTAACTGCTTTTTCCATCCTTTGTGCGAGCACAGTTTCTGCGCAAGACACCTGGACAAAACTTAGTAAGATAAGTTACAAAAAGCAGTACGACGACATGATGGGATTCGAAGTGGATGTTCCCGTCTTTAGTAGTGAGATTATGGGCATGGAAGGCAAAGAGATTGAAGTCTCCGGCTATGTGATACCTGTTGAAGGCTATGATATGCAAGAGAACTTTGTTTTTTCCGCCTTTCCGTACAACATGTGCTTTTTCTGCGGAAATGCAGGTCCTGAAACGGTAATGGAAGTCTATGTAAAAAAGGAGAAAATAAAATTCACCTCCAAACCAATCAAGTTGAAGGGCGTTTTAACATTAAATTCTGGTGATATTAATTCACTTATGTATATCCTCAGCGACGCAGTCCTCGTCTCTGAATAATTAATAATCTATTATGGCAGTCATCTATTGTATACCTGGTCTTGGCGCGGATGATCGGTTATTCAGAAAGCTTGATTTACAAGGCCATGACATCCATTATGTGCAATGGGTTCGCCCGCGTCCGAAAGAGTCCTTCAATGAATATGCCCAGCGGCTTTCCAAGCAAATAAAACATAAAAATCCAATATTACTAGGCGTTTCCCTTGGAGGAATGATGTCTGTAGAGGTAAGTGGCGTTATTCCTGTAAAGAAAATAATCCTTATTTCAAGCCTCAAATCCAGCCAGGAAAAACCACCCTACTTAATCAAACAAAAGCGATACAATTTACAGAATGTGCTCCCCATCGGGCTGATGAAGCAGTTTGTCTACATCCTAAAAAAAGTAAAGGGAGGCATGAGCAAACCCGACTACGATATATTCAAAGCGATGCTCAAAAATACGGACCCTGTGTTTTTCCGATGGGCTTTGCGGCAAATTCTTCACTGGGAAAACCCGGGAGGGCATGCGCCTGCGGTTCATTTCCACGGTACGAAAGATATACTGCTCCCTTCCAAAAATATCAAGGAGGCACACTTTCTGGACGCTGCGACTCACTTTATGTTTATTGAGCGAGCGGAAGAACTGCAAACGCTTATTCTTAAGGAGATTGATGAGTAACCTGAAATTAGGTAGTTGTGGCCGTTCTGGCTGTTTTGATTCCTGCACATAGGACAAAAAATCATACTGCAAATAAATATTAAGATTACTTTCCATCTGACCAAGTCACATCTAGAAGCAAAAACACAACACCAAAAAACATACTGTCAATTTAATACGGATATTGAATGTCACAATTTTCAATTTTTATCCGCCCCAATTCATTCATATATCTTGCTAATTGTAGTCATAATCGTTGTGATTGTTTCAAATAATAAATTACTAAAAAGATGGACCTCAAATTTACCACACCAAGGCGTAACGTTCCATTACCCCCAATTGGCGTATTATTCCTATTACCTTGTTTCGGCTTACCAATGCTTACTGAATTACCTTCAGATGAGTTAGCAAAATTAGATCACAAGGTTACCAAGAACCAAGGAATAAAAGAAAGCAGTTTTTCGATAAAAAATCAAATTGAAGAACCAAACACCTTAATCATATATGACATCGCAGAATAAAGCATTGACTATTCTATGTTTAAGCTGTAATTGTTAGAAAAATATTACCCTCACCGCCCTTTCTATCGAAAGCTGTTGATCTAATCGACAGCTTTTTTTTATGTTATTGTTGGCAGATAACAATATTTTGCACTAAACATAGTCATTCAGTTAATATTTTTTTATAACATTGCAGACAATTAGGCCCATACTATATATAAACCCCAATCAAATTCATGGACAATCCAGGATATCAATTGCCTCCAAATGAAATCTGCGAACTGCTGGATGCTACGCTTACACCACTGGTAAGTCTCGCTCCTACCTACGACAAATTACTGCTTTTGTACAGGCCTAGTCTTCCTGGAATTGAAGAAATAGCTCAAAAAGAGCTTCGACTTGGTGGTATTCGCATAAACCCAAGAACTAACGGGTCTAGCAGATCTTTTTACTTCAATAAACTCGAGCAATCAGACGGGAAAGAAACCTCCATTATCAAAGGAATACCCAAGAATGCAAGAATAGAAAATGTCAGTTGGTCCCCTAACGGAAACAAGATTGGTTTTACCATCACCAAAACAAACGGTCTTGAACTTTGGTTAGCAGATCTCACCACCAACCAAGCACAAAAACTGACTGAACCAGTTCTAAATGACGCCATTGGTGGGTTGCCTTACCGATGGTTGTCAGACAATCAGACCCTCATTTACAAAAGCATCCTGCCTGATCGGGGGCTGCCACCAGAACCGCCCTTAGTCCCAGAAGGACCAATCATCAAAGAAAACACTACAAAGACCTCCGCATTAAGAACCTATCAGGATTTGTTGAAAAATAAGTTTGATGAAGATCTATTTGAATACTACACTACTTCCCAGCTAATTGCTGTTGGAGTAGATGACAAACATAGAAAAATTGGAGCTCCAGGAATTATCAGAGGGATGAGCTCTTCTCCTGATGGCAATTATTTATTAGTCATTCAAACTAAACGTCCATTTTCTTATACGGTTCCTTACGATCGATTTCCTTTTCAGGTGGCGATTTGGACAAGGGATGGAGAGCCTGTAAACATTGTAGGAAACATTCCACTGACCGATGACATCCCTAAAGGCTTTGGAGCCGTCAGAACTGGCCCACGCTCTTTTTATTGGAGAAATGATGTGCCTGCGACCTTGTATTGGTCAGAAGCTCAAGACAACGGAGATCCAAAACAAGAAGCAGAAATAAGGGATCAACTATATTTTTGGAAAGCGCCTTTTGGTGGAGCTCCTCAGAAAAGTATTCCTACTAATTTGAGATTTGGAGGATTGACTTGGGGTAATGGGGAATTGGCCATTATTTCAGAATGGCAGTGGAAGGACAGAAAGATCATCACCTCCATATTTTCACCCGATCATCCAGAAAAAGGAAAACGCAAACTGTTTGACCGATCCTGGGAAGACAAGTACAATGATCCAGGTTCTTTTGAAACGCGCGTCAATGGCCGTGGGAGGCACATCTTACTCATGGCAGATAGTGGAAAATCTTTATTTCTGATTGGCGAGGGAGCTTCTCCTGAGGGGAATAGCCCGTTTATTGACAAATTGAATATTGATACAGCAGAACGACAGCGGCTATGGCAATCTGAAAAGCCGTTTTACGAATCTCCGATTGCCTTGCTTGACGCGGAAGGGGTTCGCGTACTTACCAAGCGAGAGTCGACTAAATTGCCGCCAAACTACATGATTCACAACCTGGTAACGGGAGATTCTACTGCGCTGACAAACTTTCCACATCCCTATGAGCAACTTAAAGATATTGAGAAACAACTACTTCGTTATAAACGCAGGGATGGTGTAGAGCTCACCGGAAAATTGTATTTGCCTGTTGGTTATAATGCGCACAATCACGGGCCACTGCCTTTATTGATGTGGGCGTATCCAAGAGAATATAAAAGTGCGGATGCTGCCGCGCAGTTTACGGATTCTCCCTATCGGTTTCCGGTATTGCATTCGCATTCTCCGCTTTATTTTCTGACGCAGGGCTATGCGGTGTTAGAAGAATTTGGAATGCCGATAATCGGTGAAGGAGAGGAGGAGCCAAACGAGACATTTGTTGACCAAATCACGATGAATGCCAAAGCAGCCATTGACAAACTCATAGAAATGGGAGTTGCTGATCCGAAGCGAATAGCTGTTGGTGGGCATTCTTATGGAGCGTTTATGACGGCCAATCTGTTGGCACATACCAACTTTTTTGCTGCTGGAATTGCTAGAAGTGGTGCCTACAATCGGACGTTGACTCCTTTTGGCTTTCAGTCGGAAGAGCGCACCTTCTGGGAAGCACGAAAAACCTATATGGAGCTTTCTCCTTTTTCATACGCCGATAAAATTGATGCCCCTTTATTGCTTATTCATGGAGAGGCAGACAACAATTCAGGGACCTACCCCATGCAAAGTGAGCGATTTTATAGTGCGATAAAAGGCCATGGCGGTAATGTAAGATTGGTCATGCTCCCCCATGAAAGTCATGGATATCGAGCAGAAGAATCTATCAAACATATGATTTGGGAAATGGTAACCTGGCTCAACAAACATCTAAAAGTAGAAGAAGAAGTCTGATTTTTTTGGTGATTTTTTAAGAATTATAATTAACTTAGAACTTGGTTTGTCCACTAAAATTTCCATTTTCTAGCTGGAATGAACTTATTAAAAATAATTAAATTTTAAAAGAAAAAATAAACCCTATGTATTCGATGAATAGAATTTTCATTATTATCCTAGTATTTGTGTTTTGTGCAACAAGTCAATTGACTGCCCAGAAAAAATCTGCTGGTGCCGCGATGGCTCCTAATATGTCTAAACAAGAATATTCTCAACACAAACAAAATGTCTACAAACAAGCACTAAAATATGCCGATCTGCTCACAGCAACCAATGCCGTTCATGATATTCTTTCTCTAGAACCAGCTGCGACCAACTGGAGAGACACCCTTGCGTTATTATATTTAAATCAGCAGTCCTTTTACTCCAGCGTGTCAGTAAGTCAGGAAGCCTTAAAAGAGAATCCTGAAAATATGTTTATGCGTGAAATCAGCGCGTACTCTTACCAGGGACTTGGTGCGCTAAAACAAGCATTAGAAGACTACGAAAAACTATATGCAAAGAGTCAGAACATTCAGCATATCTATCAAATGGCCACTTTGCAATACAATCTTGGCCGTGTAACTGAGTGTGTTGGAAGTCTTGACCAGACTGCCGCCCATAAAGACCTGGCCCAAAGTGAAGTTTCTCTTACCTATGGCAATCAAGCCCAAAAAGTTCCTATGAATGCTGCTATTCTCAACCTAAAAGGAGTGCTGGCAAAAGACCTTAACAAAAATGATGAAGCATTGAAAATGTTTGAGGAAGCGCTTCAAGCATTCCCTGATTTTGTATTGGCAAAAGGAAATATTGAGGCGATTAAGAATCCTAAGAAAAAATAATTGTAGGCAGGTGTCGTCCGTATTTTAGAACGCAAAGGCGCTAAGCCGCAACGTTTTTAAAGTAAAGAAGGATCGATCATATTGGATGTATTTTATACGCTGAGACACTGAGTTTTTGTCGTGCTGAATGTTTAAGAACCGCAGAGAAATTAAGCTAAGGCTCATCACTCCCGATAGTTGACTATTGGGGAGGGTCTTTCATCTTTATAAGTAGTACAATTGGACAACACAGCACCACTTCGCCCCCCATTTTCAGTAAAATTAGCCTATGCTATTGGCCAACTTGGTTGGTCACTAGCTACCTTTTGTGTCTTTAATCAGCTCGCTTATTTTTATATGCCACCAGATACGGGGGAAGCTAGTTTTCCTCCATATATCTTTCAAGGAGCGGTACTTGGCATTTTGACGATTGTTGGGTTGATTGGAGCTGGGGGAAGGATATTGGATGCTTTTACGGATCCATGGATAGCAAATTTGTCGGATCGGTCTACTTCAAAACTGGGTAAGCGAAAATTGTTTATGTTGATTGGGGCCTTGCCCCTTGCCTTGTTTTCTTTTCTCGTCTTTTATCCTATTAGCCCGAACAATATTGCTATGAATTCTGGTTGGTTGGTGCTGGTCATCACGTTATTTTATCTTTCCTTTACAATATATGCCATTCCTTATGCTGCTTTGCTTTCTGAGTTGGGGCATCAGGCGGAAGATCGGATGCTTATTAGTACGATGATCTCTGTTACTTGGGCGGTTGGTTTTTTTATTGGGAATACCATTTTTGTTTTGCAGGGCTATTTTGAACAAACGGTTTCTCCGACACTTGCCTTTCAATATTCTGCGGCGATATTTTCTGGGATCGCTTTTGTTTGCTTGTTGTTTCCTGTTTTTTTTGTGGATGAACGGAAGTACTGTGCGCAGAAAACAACGAATACTGGAGTACTGGAATCAATTGGAAAAGTGCTTGAGAATTCAAACTTCAGAAATTTTGTGTTTTCTGACTTGACGTACTGGATTTCCTTGACGATCATCCAATCAGGGATGGTTTATTATGTTACGGTGCTTTTGGAGTTGGACAAGGAATATACAACCTTCTTTATGGGGGGTGCTTTTTTACTAAGCATCTTCGTTTTTTATGCGGTGGTGAATATTGCGGTGGCGAAATTGGGTAAAAAGAAAGTAGTTTCTTTTGGATTCATTATTTTCGCCATCACGTTTTTGATTGCCTTATTCCTTGGCAACCTGCCAGTATCCAAGGAGATCCAACTGATTGTGATGGGTATTTTGGCAGCTATGCCGATGGCTATTTTCGGGATTGTTCCTAATGCAATAATCGCAGACATTGTACATCACCATGAGCAGACAACTGGAGAACAACTGGCAGGAATGTTCTTCGCTTTCCGTACGTTAATGATGAAATTTGGAGTGACGATTGGAGTGATTTTGTTCCCTTCTTTTTTGTTAATGGGGCGAAGTATTGATAATGATTTTGGGATTCGGTTTTCGGGATTTGCAGCGCTGGTGTTTTGTTTGATTGGCTTTTTGTTGTTTCAGCGGTTTAAGGAGGTTGGAGTAAGTGAGGAGTGATTGATATTATATCCCTTTGGGATTTGATTACTTCCCACGTCCCTGGACAATGGTCAACACCGTATACATTAAGATCTTGATATCAAGGATGAGCGACATGTTCTCAATATAAAGTATATCGTAGCGCAGACGTTGGAGCATCTCTTCCACGTTAGACGCATAACCGTATTTGACTTGGCCCCAGGAAGTAATGCCGGGTCGGACTTTCAATAGTTGTTTGTAATGAGGAGCTTGTTCGACGATCTGATCTATAAAAAACCGACGTTCGGGGCGTGGACCAACCAAGGACATTTCGCCTTTTATTACATTCCAAAATTGGGGCAGTTCGTCCAATCTCCATTTGCGCATAACAGCGCCCCAAGGTGTACAGCGAGCATCGTTGTCTTGTGATAACTGTGGTCCCGCATTTTCTGCATCAGTATACATGGACCGAAATTTCACAATATAAAAAGGAGTACCGTGCAGGCCAATCCGTTCCTGCCAATAAAAAATTGGTCCATTAGACGAAAGTCGGACCCGAATAATTATGTACAGCAACAGAGGGCTCAATAAAAGCAGGCCCAAAACACTTGCAACTATATCCATTATTCGTTTCACCAGTCGTTGCCAGAGTGGCATTATCTCTGGATAAATTTCGATCAGCACTGCTCCATAAACGTGGTTCATTTTGACTGAACCGAGCAGGATATCATACATGTCTGGAATAATTTTTATCACGACATTGTAGTCATAGAGTGTACTTAGTATGCCTTTCAGCTTTTTATGATCGGAGGTTTCGATGGCGATAATCACCTCTTCGATCTCTTGTTCTTTTATAATTTTTGGAATGTCTTCAATCTTTCCTAGTAGATCAAGGTGGTCTAATAGTTCGTTTGTCGAAGATCCATTCGAGTCTACAAATCCTTTAAACTTATAGCCGATTCGATCTTTTAGGGAGGCGATTTCCTGATAGAGGTCTACTGCCGTTTTATTCCCTCCGATAATCAGCGTATTGTACCCTACTTTACCAGCTTTCAATTGATTGGCGGCAACAGTCAAAATGGTCATTCTAAAAATAAGTGTGGTAAAAAAGTGCAGAAGGAATAGCACCATTGCTAACCAATAATAGGCCTCATATGCCCAAATCCAATCGTTTAGCAGGATGGCAAAAAAGATAACCAACACGCCTACCAGCGAAAGAAACAGCGTTTTGAAGATGGTAGACATCCGAGATATCCGATAGATATCCTTGTAAGAATCAAAGATCGTGTACAATAGCACCCAAGCAATCGGAATAATAACAATTGCATAATAAAAGTTGGAATCATCCAGCAATTTCCAGCTAAATGGATTGTTTTCCATGTAGATTTTTCTTGCTAGGAAAAAGAGGGTCCAGGCCACCATTGCAGCAATGAAGTCACCTACCAGGTAAACTAAAATTCCGATCCATCTTTTAGGTAGCACTACTTTTCGCGGATGATTTTTATATTATCAAAATAGTTGATCGTGGTAGGGTTGGCGTTGGAAGCCTCCATTTTTAAGGCTACTTGAAAATTGGTGAGTCCGAATGAAGGTCGCAAAGAGTTAACTGGCCCCATAAGATTGATATACACTTTTTTCCATTCATCTGAAGACGAAAGTCCTAGGAAAAAGGTGTTATTCAAAATTTCATAGCTTGAATTGTACCCTAGCACCCCGATCTCGATTGGACTATCGTTTTTATACGTTATTTCCATAAAAATCCTCTTGGTGTTTAAGCCTACATTAAAATAAGGCGCATTGGTGCCGGCAATCAACTGGTCATTGCTGCCTGATAGCTCAACAACTCCACTACCTGCGCCCTCAAATACTAGCCCAGAAGACGTTGTAATGTTAAAGGCAGTCCCAGAATTCCCATCAAGATCTTCTCCAAATATTGACCCTGACCCTGAATCAAAATCTTCCAAAATCAGCACTTCCATCAAATCTGAGTCAAGATAGCTAAGGGTTGGTTGGACAATAGTCACCTCTCCTGGAATCAGCAGGTGGTTCTTGCTATATCGGGTATAAAATGGATAAATTTCTCGTAGTTCGACTCTTCCATCTTCAATAATCCCTGGATCAATAATCACCAATTGAGAATCTGCTTCCAGCACAGGAATAGTAGCCGGCAAAGAAAAAGCACCAATAAAGTTATTCCCTACAGACACCCAAACATCAGTGATTCGATGCTTGTTCGACCCCGTAATAGAGGAAGGTGATGACAGCAACACTGTATCAATTTGGATATAGGATGGTATTGGTTCTTCTGGGTTTATAAATTCGCAGGAGCTGAAGCTAAATAGCAAGATTCCAAAAAGGAAAACCACTATTATCGTTAGGTTTAATTTCATGTGACGAGTAAGTTTCGTTTTTCAATTTCCTCAATAATTTGATGGGCAACGACAAGTGCGTTTTGTCCATCTTCTAAAGATACTCTGGGTTGTTCATCATTAAAAATACAATCCGCAAAAGTCTCTAATTCCATTCTGATCGCGTTGACTGGAATGATTTCTGGTTGTTCTAAATGAATAAGTTTTTTACCAGTATTGGTATCCAATTCCATCAAATCTGCATCTGGTGGAATACGGTAATCTCCTTCATTATACAGTTTTACAATGTCTGTTTTTTTATCTAAAAAATCCAAGCTAATGTATGCATCTTCCTGGAAAAGGCGCAATTTACGCATTTGTTTGAAAGACATCCTGCTTGCCGTCAGATTTGCTACACAGCCATTGGCAAATTCGATACGAGCGTTTGCGATGTCAGGCGTTTCGCTGACAACAGCTACTCCATTCGCGCTTATGGAGGTGATCTCTGATTTGACCATAGCCAATACCAGATCCAAATCATGAATCATCAAATCTAAAACCACAGATACATCTGTCCCTCGTGGATTAAACATAGCTAGGCGATGCGCCTCAATGAACCGAGGTTCGATTAGTTTATTTTCTATCGCCAGAAAGGCTGGATTAAATCGTTCTACGTGACCGACTTGTACCTTTACCGGGTATTGCTCTAAAAGTTGAGAAAGTTCTTCGGCTTGTTTTAAGGTATGCGTCAGCGGTTTCTCAATAAACACATGTTTTCCTTTGAGAATGGCTTTTTTTGCTAGTTCGAAATGAGAGATAGTTGGTGTCACGATATCGATAACATCTACTTCTTCCAGCAGTTCCTCCAGAGTATCGAATCGTTTTACTTGAAATTTTTCTACTGCCAATTGGGAATTATGATCATCAATATCATAAAACCCAACCAGTTCATACTGTTTGGCCTGTTGGATACATTTCAGGTGAATTTTCCCTAAATGTCCGACCCCTAGAACACCGATTTTTAACATACCTCCACGTTTTGGGTTTTTAATATGCAGTCCATTTTTTGAATATTTTCATTGAATGGGGCTGCAAGTTGTCAAAATTCTTTTTGGTTTCAGAAGAATTAGCAACATTAAACTTTTGGTTGCGCTAGATTACGAATTTTTCATGACATTTCTATGACATTCGACTTTAAAATGTAGGGAATTAGCAGGAATGACGGTGGTTTTGGTTGCCCCCAGATTTGTAGGAATAAAACTACAATTTTTGTACCTACTTTTGGGATAGGAAATGATGGTTTAAAAGGATAGGTTTTCCTCAAACTGTTTCTCAGGTAGGATTAAGCGAACTGTCGAGTGGTTATTTGCAATGAAAAATCCACTTGAGCTTAAAACTCTTTTGACATTTATTTTACAATTTGGGATTGGTTAATGTAAATCGTTGTGTCTGCATTTGTCTCTTGTATCATAGGTTATTGGGGCTCTACTTTCTGTATTATCCCCCCCTTCGGGGTTTAGGTTAGTTGGTAGTTTGGGGGTTGTTGGTATTTCCCCCCTTCGTGGTTTGTCTATCAACTGGAAGCCAGCCTAGCAATTTTTGCGCTAGTAAAGCAAGTCATTCTACATTCTATTTAGTATACTTGCACCGGAATTAACTGAACAAATCGCAAACATGAACAACTTTGTACTCGACCCGGATCAATTGTTTCTGATATCTGGTCCTTGTGTTATTGAGGAAGAATCCATTATGATGGAAACCGCCGAGAAACTGAAGAGCATCTCGGAGCGGCTTGATCTACCGATCATTTACAAGTCTTCCTTCATGAAAGACAACCGGAGTTCAGTAGATTATTACATTGGTCCTGGACTGGAGGAAGGATTAAAATTACTAGAAAAAGTAAAATCCGAATTTGGCTTTCCCATCCTTTCTGATGTCCATTTTCCATCGCAGGTAAAAGCCGCCGGTGAAGTATTAGACATTATACAAATACCAGCTTATCTCTGCATGCAAACGACCTTAGTCGTAGAAGCCGCTAAAACTGGTAAGACAATAAATCTCAAGCACGGACAGTTTATTTCTCCTAAGAATATGGCTAAACCGATTGCCAAAATTGAATCGACCGGAAATAAAAACATTCTCCTTACAGAAAGAGGATACGCTTTTGGATATAATGATTTGATTGTAGATCCGAGGAGTTTTTTCGATCTAGCACAAACCGGTTATCCAGTTATTTTTGACATTACGCATTCGATACGGAAGTATGGGATCCCTAGTTCAGATCCTGCTGGTGGGTTAAGAGAATATTTGCCGACGTTGGCTCGTGCTGGTGTGGCTGCAGGAGTGGATGGCCTTTTTATTGAAGCACATCCTAATCCTCCAAAAGCATTATGTGATGCAGCGAGTCAGTTGCACATTGATGACCTGGAGGAATTTGTCAAACCATTGATTGAACTTCATTTAATAGAAAAAAAATATAGATAGCTCATGGAATTGTACTTAGATTCAGTAAATCTGGAAGAGATAAAAGAAGCTAGTCGACTAGGGTACTTAACGGGCCTAACTACGACGCCGACCTTTATGGTCAGGGAGGGAATTGAGGATGTGGATGCGCAAATGCTGGAGATTGCCAAGTATGTAGACATTTTGCAACTGGAAGCCTTAGGAGATAATGCGGAGGAGATTGTAGCAGAGGCAAATCGACTGATTGGTACTGGACTAGACAAATCGAAAACTGTTTTTAAGATACCTGTTTCTCTAGAAGGCACGCGCGCTTGTAAAATGCTAGTAGATCAGGGAATGATGGTCAATCTTCATCTGGTTTATACCGTACAGCAGGCTTATATGGCGTTTAGTGCGGGGGCTACTTATGTTTGTCCGCTGGTTGGGCGTTTGCAGGATCAAGGGCATGATGCACTTGGGTTAGTTAGAGAATGCGTAGAAATTACGCAGCGGTATAATTATTCTTCGAAGGTGATGTTTTCTTCTGTCCGCTATGCGGAGCATATTCGAAATGCCTTGGCTATCGGTGTTCATACTTGCACCATTCCATGGAAAATAATGAAAAAACTGACGGACAATCATTTCACCACTATTGGCACCAATCAGTTTATCCAGGACACCAGAATCCTTACTACCACAGTTGGCGATATCGTAAAATCAGAAAATGTCCGAATTGATGCCTCTGAGAAAGTGATTGACGCGCTCCTCATGATGACGAAGTCCAAACTAGGCGCCGTTGCGGTCATGAATAACAATAAGGTAGCACGAATTTTCACCGACGGCGACCTTAGAAGAATGTTCAAGGAGCAAGGCACCAATATTCATGAACTGCGCCTTTCCGATCTGGAGCCTGGCGCACCAGTTGCTATTGATCCGAGTGCTTCTTTGTATGACGCCAAAAAACTTTGCAAGGAAAAACGAGTGGATACCATCATGGTGATGGAAGGGGATAATTTTATTGGGTTGGTGGATATTCAGCATTTGATTTAGTCTAGTAGCAAGACTCGTTTTGCTGGCGCAAAAAAACTGAATGTAGAGCTTAGAGAGGACAAAATGCACTTTTACTAACGGGAGGAGCTTACCAATCCTTTTAGACTTAAAAAGCGCTGAATTTTACAGCAATTCACAATTAACCATAAAAAAAAATGGAGCAATTTAAACAGCTAGGTGGTCAATTTCTCAGTTCTCCAACCGAGATTCAAAAGAAACTTTCTGACATTCGATGTATTTTGTTTGATTGGGATGGGGTGTTTAATGCGGGGATTAAGAGACATGGAGGAACTGGTAGTCCATTTTCTGAACCGGATTCGATGGGGGTGAATATGCTTCGTTTTAGTCATTGGTTGGCGCATAAGGAATTGCCTTTTACCGGGGTTATTACTGGGGCGAATAACCTGTCGGCTATTGGGTTTGCGGAGCGGGAGCATTTGGATGTTGTGTTGCTGAATAACAAGGACAAGGCGGCGACGATTGCTCGATTGGCGTTGGAGAATAATTTTGCTTTGGAGGAAATCCTATTTGTTTTTGACGACATTCTTGATTTGAAAGCGGCTGGTCTTTGTGGACTGTCTGTTTGTGTGCGGCGGGCTGCTAGTCCGTTGCTAAGGGAGTTTATTGTGAATCGTGGAGGTTGTGATTACATTACTGGAATGGAAGGGGGAGCGCATGCTGTCCGAGAAGTTGCTGAACTGTTGATTGGGTTGCGGGGGAATTTTGAGGAGACGGTTAGTCAGCGGATGGAGTATGGTGCGGTTTATTTGGAGTATTTGGGTTTGCGACAGGCAATAGTCACGAAGGTTGGTGGTCAATGATCGCTAATAAAATGAATATGGATCCTTTCTTTTTGGTCAATCTCTTTTTCATTTTGATTGTTGATTGGCTGGTATCAATTCATGGATGGAGAGATTTACAGACATAGAGACAATTCGTGAATTGTAACTACGAGGTGGCATCAAACTGCAGCTTCGCCAGATTACTATATGCCCCATTCTCCTTAACAAACAATTCTTCGTGCGTCCCTTCTTCAATGATGCGGCCGTTTTCCAACACATAAATGCAATCCACATTCCGTATCGTAGCCAACCGGTGCGCGATGATAATGGACGTCCGGCCTTCCATCAATGCATCCAGTGCTTCTTGCACCACTTTTTCAGACTCCGCATCCAAACTCGAAGTCGCTTCATCTAACAACAAGATCGCAGGATCCCGCAAAATAGCACGTGCGATAGCAATTCGCTGCCGCTGACCACCTGACAATTTGATGCCGCGTTCGCCAACGATCGTTTCCAAACCTTCTGGGAAAGTAGAGATAAACTCCCAGGCATTTGCCTTGATGGCTGCTTGTTTTACATCGTCTTCGGTGGCTTCTTCCTGGCCGTAGGAGATATTTTCGAGGATGGTACCGCCAAACAAGATGACTTCCTGGGGTACTAGCGCCATATTACTTCGATAGTGAGTAAGATTGTAGTCTCGAATGTCTTTATTGTCTACTAAAATCCGTCCTTGCTCTGACGTGTAAAATCGAAGGAGCATTTGAATCAAGGTAGACTTTCCCGCTCCACTAGCGCCTACCAATGCGACTGTTTTACCGGATTCTATGTGGAGGTTTATGCCTTTTAACACTTCAATATCTTGCCTGGAAGGGTAGGAAAATTGAAGATTTTCAAATACAATATCGCCCATAAGTTTTTGATCTTTATATTTCAGGGCATCTTCTGGTTCTACTTCTGAAACGTCGTTCAGGATTTGGCGCACGCGCTCCGTTGCTCCAAGTGCCGTAAGCAGTTGCTCATACACCCCAGACAACGAGCCAATCGCTCCTCCAATAAACGCTGTATAAAAAATGAAGGACAACAAATCCCCAAACACCATTTCTCCTGCCAAGACCATACGAGCTCCTTGCCAAACAATAAAAATAATCCCGCCAAATAAAATCCCAATAACAAAGGTGATAAACGCGCCACGCCAAGTAGCTAGCCGCAGTCCGATCGTCACCACTTTATCAATCGACTCGCCATATCGGCGGACTTCAAACCACTCGTTGGTGTAGGCCTTTACGATATTGATGGCGCTTAAGGTCTCATCTACTACGATGTTGGATTTTG
This sequence comes from uncultured Saprospiraceae bacterium, assembly GCA_938016265.1. Taxonomy (GTDB): domain Bacteria; phylum Bacteroidota; class Bacteroidia; order Chitinophagales; family Saprospiraceae; genus JAHDHB01. The sequence continues at coordinate 6,082 of CALLWB010000081.1, read as the reverse complement.
CTAATTCGTCTTGGCGGCTGCGTGACAACTTTCGGATGAACCGTCCAAAAAATATAGTGCTGATGACAATAAACGGGAACGTAGCCAACATGATCAAGGTCAGCTTGGGCGCAGAAACGAAAATCACAATAATACCGCCCAGCAACAAAATCAACTGTCGCATAAATTGAGCGATTACAAAAGAAAAAATATCGTACAATTTAGAAACGTCCGTCGTTATTCTGCTGGTCATCTCCCCTACCCGATGATTGTCGAAGTAAGTAACTGGTAGGGTGATCAATTTCTGATAGAGGGCTTTTCGCAAATCTGCCATTCCGCGTTCGCTGACTCGAGCAAACAATAAGACTCGGATGAAGGAGGTCACACTTTGAATCAACAAAATCATCCCGGAGAAAAGCATCAGTTGATTGAGCGAATATCCATATTCTGCGGTCCCAATGGCGACATTGGCCATTTCTCCAAAAATACCAGGAAAAAAGAGGGTGACTGAGGTCGACAAGGTCAACAAAATCAATCCAAAAATCAAATACCACTTATAAGGCAGAATGTATCTAAAAATCTGCATAGAGTCGCGTAGACTTTCTTTGCTAAGTTTTCCTTTTGGTGCTTTGTCGTCGGTTCTTCCTCGTCGGGCCATTCGTTGTTTTTCGAATTTATTTAATGGTAAAGTTAAGTATTAAACAGCATATCCATTGCAAAGTTCTGCGAAAGATATTTTTTGCTGGAATTGGCCTGTATAAACTCAACAAAAAATCCCGGAATAGACGTCAGTCTTTCCCGGGATTAACACTATTAAACACTATTATTATCCTTCTTTGAGTAAACAGGAACGTTCTTACTTTCTCGCTTCCCGTTTTTTGCCAAACGTTTCTCCTTAATGATTGCCAAGAACGTGCAAGACGGCTTTCCTATTCGCATTATTCCTGGTATCGTACCAGAAGGTAATATCTTTTATCACTCGCTTTCCGCCATTCAAATCAACGATTCTTGATCCTGTTCCTGCTTTGAATTTTTGTTTTAAGTTGATCGTTTCTTTTTCTCCATTGCCGTATTCGATGACCATCTTTCTCATGTTTAGATCACCGCCTGTTACTTGTAATTTTAGGCGATCGAACTTGCCTTTTGAAGGGCCTACGTGGAGGACGTCTCTGTCAATTTTAAAATCTACTTTTTTGGAACCGACTCGAACCCAATTTCCAAATTTAAAAGCGGCATCTGCTGGTGTGAATGCTGAAAAAACTAAACTAAATAGAGCGACGAATATTATTGCTGTTGTATTTCTCATTATCTTGCTTTTTATGGGAAGTTGTATTAAAATTCTTGGGGTACCTCCAGAATCAGTAGCCAACTTCAATGTTATAAAATGGTTTACGATTATTATGACCAGATAATAATCAGAAGGTTTAATTCGTTTTGAAAAAAACTTATAAAGTACGAAATCAACTTTTGGAGGTTTGATTTTTTAAAGAACGAATTGTAGACGAATTCGCTTTGGAACAATCTTAAGTAGATATTCCCCTTCATTTCGATGAATAAAAAAGTCAAGCAGCGCATAAAATTTGATTAGAATCATGGCATTAGGTCATTTTTCATTTTGAAAACTCAACTTTTTTTAAAATTTTTTCTCCCTGATTGTGAATGAATTGTGGAAGTTTTTGGGAGAAATCTGAAAACTGATTTATGTAAAATCCCAAATTTTGACTCTATATAGTAGGAGGAATTGTTTCTCCCTGCAGTCATACGGCCGATTTTTCATAGTTTTAGTTCTAGGGCATACCACTAGGGTTGGGGTTGCTCTATCAAGTACTGAAATGTTTGATTTTTGCTCCCTGATTTTTTCGAAAATCAGGGAGGCGGTGGGGAGGGTTGGGAAAGCCCTCCCACAATCGTGGAGGACTCTATACTTTTTTCCAAAAACTTGATAATCAATAACTTATACTACATTGCCTTTTTCCTTAAAATGAACCATTCATTACTATCACACTCCTCTACGAGCAACTGCTAAAAATCAACCATTTCATCATGAGAAAACCTGCTAGAATATTCGGACAAACAGTAGCACTGCTCCTTGCTTTCACTACCTGGATTTTGCTTGTGGGCCGGCATCATTTTTTACTTGGGAGTGGGTTAAATTTTGGTCGATGGATATTGTTTTTGCTTGGAATTGGATGCTTGTTTATTTTTAAAAAAGATCGATTTTCGATGATCAATGTTTGTTTGATTCTAGCCCTTTCGGGAATATTTCTGGAATGGGCGTGGACGAAAATCCATTATCAAAGTTTAGCGCATTCCAATACCAAAACAGAAGTTAGTTTTATGACCTACAATCTGTTTTTCAAAAATAGACATCCAAATTCCTCCTTGCAGCTGATTAAGAAAAATGATCCCGACATACTAGTCGTCCAGGAAGTAACTCCAGCCTGGGAGCAACAACTTCGAAGCAAATTACCAACCTACAAGTACCAAAAAACCAAAGCATTGGAAGGCACACACGGCATTGGCATCTATTCAAAATACCCAATCACCAACCTCCGATACTTGTACAACACCTCACGGCTCCCCATCGCCCAATGCGTCCAACTTACCATCAACAACCAACCCGTCGAATTGTGCAACGCCCACTTATCCTCTCCAGCCATCGCCGTCGAAAACCCTGACCGCTTCCTAGAATTGTACCACCGCAATTACCAACAACGAAAAATACAAACCCACCAAATCCTTCTTGAGATGGAAAAATCGAGCGCTGAGAAAAAAATCCTTATTGGAGATTTTAATACTATGAAAATAGAACCGCTTTACCATCAATTCCGCTACGATTTTGTTGACTTATTCAATAAAAAGGGTACTGGGTTGCGTTTTAACTTCCCCAATTCAAGCGGCTACAAACGACCATTTCTGACGTTGGATTATATTTTTGCGCAGGGATCTATTTCACCGATTTCTGCGGAGGTTTTGAAGGGTGGAAGTTCGGATCACCGTGGGTTGATTGGGCGGGTTTTGTTGTGAATTGGCGGGTTCACCATTCGTCGAAATCAAAAGTTTTAGTTTACCTCCAACATGAGCTCTGCTATTTTTTCTTCCAGCCATAGTCGCTCTACTACAGGTTTAAGATTATGGAGATCATTCTGCAGGACTACTAAATTTGCTTTGGTGAGGGATTTCTGAAAAAGAATTTTCTTCTTACGACGAAGGATACGAAGAAAGAAATTAGTAAAGTTGCTATACAACAAACGAATCGGTTCTGCCATCTTTCTATTATTCCCTTTTAGAAGATACTGCCTAAGCGCATCCGCCTCGTAATTGACAATATGAGTTTCTGCATTTTGGGGATTCAGGTCGCGCTTGTCATAAAATAGTTTGATGTATAAAATTTTGAATTGCAGATAATAGGTAAAATCTTCATTTGTTTGTATTCGTCCAAGGAATTCTTGAGTTTTTTGATAATCTTTCAATTCAAAGGCATACAACGCATGATAATAATGGATAAAAATGTCTTTTACATCAGGATTGAGTAAATCAGTGTGTGCGTCAAAGAAGGATTGTGCCCAATCCAATTCCTTCAGAGTTATTGCAGTTTTAATAATATTAACAAATTGGTGTTCTGAAAAATAAGTGCCGGCAGTCCAACATTGAAGAAGAATCCCTTTCTGATAAATTTCAAACCGTTCTCTTAGAAATTCTTTTTCTCCATTTCGCAATTTCCATATACAATGATTGGTCATAAAGTTGAAAAACTGACGGATATCCGTTATCCCGAAGTTATCCAAATGTTCGAACAAGTAGTTTTTCAACGTATAGTAATCCTCCCGTTGTTCCTCTTCCAAAAGTTTTAATAAGGAGTAATACACCCGAATGATTGGCAATTGTTGGTCTGGACTATTCGCAAGGTGGGTCTTGATTTGGGTCAGGAAAGGATAATCAAATTTCACCTTTAAGATCTTTTCATAATTCACCATCGAACAATAGTACTTGAGACTGCTACTAAAAAAAGATTGCCTCAGTTTTTCTATTACATTTTGCAGTTCTGTATCTGTCTTTCGATTTCCAAGCAAAATCGTAAGGTAAAACTCAATTTCTGATAGTGCAAAAAGATCTTCATGGTACTTTATATTCCAAACGGATGCACTTTCTAGTTCTCTTTTGGCCTTGTTCAATAAGGAGGGAATCAAACTATACACTTTTTTCTCCAGGTAGGTATCCATTATTCGTCTCTTTGCCTGGATGTTATCTCGTTTTATGCTTTTCCAGACTATAAAATCCTGCGCCTGCAAATAAAGAAGATGTAACGCTTGCTGGAGCTCTTTTCTATTACGTTCCGAAATCGCAGTCTTCTTTGAGGCACTGGGTATTACCCCCATTGATTTGAGTAAAACATATTCATTGAGGGGAGAAGCATTTTTCCGTCTCTTTTTTATGCATTCGAATAGCTTAACTATCTTTTTCGAACTGTTGTGAATTGGAGAATTCACCCACAATCCCAGCTCTTTAAGCTCAGTTTTGTCAAACTGATGAAGGAGTATCAAAACTTTAGTTTGACTTAAGGGAATTTTTTCGATGATTATTTAAGATTTAAAATCAATTAAAATTTCAACAAAAATAACTGATTTACAACAATTAAAACAAGCAAATTTCCATTTTAACTAAACTTTTTCTATCCTATTTTTTGAATTTAGACTAAAAAACCTACTTTTTAATACTACATCATATACACTACATTTAAGTCTTATAAAAATTATTCTAATATTCATTCTTATAAAAAAATTAGTTGTTATGAAAACCATTGTGAATCTAGCCCTCCTTAGTGCCATGCTGATAACAAACGTCTGTTTTGTTTATAGTCAAGTTCCAAATATTTATATGAGTGCCACAAAACTCGGTGAAACTGCCATTTATGAAATTTACCACTTCCAAGTATCAACTTCGTCACAAGTAGATGAAATTGAGCTTACCGGTATATCCCTATGTAAGAACGCCTCTTCTTGTTCAGACTATAAATACATTACCAAAGGGTGCACTAGTACTAGTGTAATGCTAAATTGCAAGGTAAAAGAGGGCAACTCTACCCTCTACGATGGCTGTGTCGTTGTCATCAGTCCAAAAGCGGGCTGCTTTGGAGGAGGTTAGAAATGGATATAGAATATCCGGTAAAAAGTTTCTCGTTTGGTTGTTTTTGTAAAATATCCCGGCTCTGCTGAAACTGAAATTTAAAACATAATTTTATTTAGAAAACTATCAATCTACTAGAGGGTAACTAGGAAGACAGTCACGTATGCGCCTTATTTCGACATTCTAATTATTAGGTAGTAATACATTTTAACCATAGATCAATATTCACGCCGTATGCTAAGTGCAGTTTTTGCATGTTTTGATCAGTGTTAATAAAAACCAACAAGAAAAGGTTCGGTAAGCCATAACAGGAAGCGCTCCTCTGGAGATACAGCCTCCCGTGGGCACTTAATTCTAATACTACAGTAATACACCTAGCCCTCTCAAGGATTAGCTAGGCTTGCTATGCCAAAAATCAAAATTCTTAGACAGAATTTTATCAAATTATAAAAAATGGCGAAAACCGAAAAGCCAAAATAGAGTAGGTATATTTTTAAAAACAACAACAAATTATGAAAAAATTCAAAAGTGTTTTATTTAGTGTATTGGCCATAATGACAATATCTGTTTTAATGACTTCTTGCCAAAAAGAAGATAGTATCCTAAATGAAGAATCAGTTCTTGAAGTTTATTCTCCAGAACCAGACAGGGAGCGATCTACAAATTCAGACTTAAGAGCTTGCACAACGATCCCTTCCTCCTCGCACTGGTCTAGTTATAGAAACTGTACTTCAAGATATGTGTATGCCTTCAGTACAAATGGGAGTACCAAAAGATATGAGTTGTATCAATTGGGAGTTGGTAAAATTGCTGAAGTAGTGACCAGTAATTATTACGCTGTATTTGGAAATTTACAAGCAGGAGTTAATTACAAGTATAAAGCGATTAGACTTTGTGGCAGTAGTCAAAGTAATCAACCATTTTCTGCTGGAATTGGCCAAGGAGGATGTAATTAAACCTCTCTAATTTTATAGAA
>CALLWB010000080.1 GCA_938016265.1 uncultured Saprospiraceae bacterium | reverse complement strand
TCGAAGTCCGCAACCATAAAAAACCGCTAACATTGCTCGGTCTCTGCTGTTTAATACTTCTGCTCTTTTCCCTAGATTATGTCCTCGGGTTTGCTCGTAGAGCTCCTTGATTTCTTTCCTTGTTAATACTTCGATTTTCGCACTATCGGCTAACTCACTTTTTAATATCACTCGTTGTAAATCAGCGTGGTTTGCTTGGTGCAGATAACTAAAAAACAAGAGCAACGCTTGCCTGTGTTTGTTGATGTAACTACTGCTTAGCCCTCCGCCAAGTCTATGATTCTTCCTAGTTTTCAACCATTCGTAATACTCGTCAACGGTCAACTGATTTACTTGGGATAAGGTCGTGATTTGTCTTTGCTCCAACCACCATAGGAACTCGCGGACATGAGTTGGTAGGTTGTAAATTGCTTGTTTGCTATAGCCTAATATGTCGAGCCATTCAGTAAAACTTGCTTCGATATACAGGTAACTTGTTGTTTTTAGGAGTAGTTTTTTCATGCCGTTTTCGATGCGCTTATGTCTTTTCGGTGAACCACTGAACCACTAGGACTAATCAACTGGTTTTCTTCTACTTAAGTGGTTCACTTTTGCTAGTGAACCACTATGAACTACTGAACCACTAAATTTGATTTTTTGAGATTAGCCAACGTATCATCTAGCAACTTATCAATACTGGTTTTCAGACTTTTATACTCCGCTTCATTCACTAGTTCGTACTGGTATCCTGTGGCTTTCGTTCCTGATTTGACTCTAATAAAATAACTCTCTCTTAATGCTAGGTTGTACCGCTTTTGGCTCTGTGCATTCACGCGCAACTCCTTCCTGATTTCTAAGTTCGTAAACTCGTTTTTCTCCTTGGTTTTCAAGTAGTCTTTCAACCGCTCCAAATATCTTCTGCATGCTCCTGGTAACTCGTCCGATTTCCTTAGTAATACCTCCTTGATTAGTTCGTTCGTTTCTGCTATGTCTTCGATTGTGGTCTCGATGTATAATTCGCCTGTTTGCTCGTCTGCTTGTTCCTTTCTTTGGTGTTGGTGATAGAACGTAACTGCCTCGATTAGTGCTAGGTAATGGCCGTTTGTTCTCCTTGGTTTGAAGACTTCTTTTGGTAATTCCAGTTCTTCCGCAAACGGATTTCTAACGGCTATCGGGCGGAGGATCCGCTGGCAGTTTTGTAGGAGATTTTTGATGTTAATTTCTTGCTCCAGATTCACTTTTCCAGCGCTGAGTTTCTTCTGGTGGGTCATGATCCGTCTGTCTTGTGCTTCACTTTCATCCAAGTAGAGTAGGAACGAGCGATTAGCGTTGTCCTCGTATACTTTTTCTTTGGTGGTGCAGCCTGCGACACTCACGGGGCCTTCAACTACTAAATGGAGCGTCTTTGTTTCTCCTCGTTTGTTCTTGTGGGCGATGGTTTTACTGATTCGCTTCTTACTCATTAATTCTCTAAGCGGATAAAGTACATTCTCTGCTCCGTCCAGATCTTCTATTAAAATCAGCTTGTTTTGTAGTTCTCGTTGGCCAAAATAGTAGAACGCATTTTCACTTAAACTGGTCAACTCGATTCTGTCTTCTTCTGGCATCAGTTCGCCCACTCTTTCTTGTAGATGCGTTTTCCCTGTTCCGCTACTTCCGAAGCTGATCACGTGGAGCGGTCTGCTTGTTTTTCTGCTAGTAAAAATGATGTACATCAATAGTCGATTCACTTCTTCTCCTACAACTCCGCTTGCTCCAATGTCCTTGCCTGTCCGCTTCATCAACTGCTTATCTGTCAAGTATTTCAATGCCTGTTCTACTTCCTTATTGCTTAGTGTCTTCTTCGTAATCGTCTTCATTTCCTTGTCTTTCAGTGCTTGGATTCTGTAGGTCTCCAGCTGCTCCGTCAACTGACTAAATACATGTTGTAAAACACTCGTCCCAACCTCCAACCGCTCCGCAGCTTTCCGAACAAACCGCTCCAACTGAGTATCATTATACAAGTCAAACGCATGTCTAATCACCTGTGCTCCTAATTGTATTTTCAACGTCACTCGCATTCTGTCCAGTCCTTCCAATCTCACGCCACCCAATACCGCAACTTCCAACAATCGTTTTTTGTCCAAGGCTACCGACCAAGTCAAGTGTTCTGGATTTACCGTATTCAACGTATCTTTGCTCATAGCGATTTAAAATATAAGACACCAGCTCCCCGACCTTAGCTAGTCATTTGTGCTTTGCCCACACATTAATTCATAGTCGGCTTTCATGCTGGTGTCTTGTTTTCTTGAAAAATTGTTTTTTAAGACTGATTATTCACAAATCTACATTATATATCTTAATATAACAAGCACTATGTTTATTGTTTATGACCTTTAATTCAAGTATATTTGTCAAAACGCTGCAATAACAGTCATTTTCAATACCTATCATTATGAATTTTGGAGATAATATGATGTTGCTAAGAAAGAAAAGAGGACTTTCTCAAGCTGCACTAGGAAAAAAAATCGGAACATCTGGAGATGTTGTAGGTCGGTACGAAAGAGGTGATATTAAACCATCTATTGATGTCGTAACAAAAATTGCTGATGAACTAGAAATTAGTATTGATTTCTTAGTTGGAAAAACTAATCAGGAGTTTGATAAAAAAGCTATTCATCGCTTAGAACTTATTTCTGAGTTACCTGATAAAAACAAAGAGTTCGTTTTAAACATGATTGATATGGCATTAAGAGATTTTAAAGCCAAACAAGCATATTCATAGCATTTAAAAGAAAAAATCGTCCTCTTCACTAAATTAGACCCCACAATTAATAGATCGCTGCTGGAATAACTCCACACTGTCATAAATTTAATGTGTACGATAACTGCACACATTAAACATGATCATACAGTACCTTTAACAATCTCTTCGTAAATTTGGGAGATCGCGAACGGACATAAGAGTCTATAGGCATTTAGCTTATAGATTTTTTTCATTAAAAGAACAAAAATGAAATATACACTTATGTTCCTGACGGTTGTATTTGCACTTACATTCCTAGCAGTTGGTTACTGGATTCTCAAAAATGATGAAGCCAAATTCAAGTTTCTAAAAAACTTATTTTGGTTAGTAGAAAAGACATTTAAACTCTTGCTTTTTCTGTTGTCTTTTGACTATTTGTTGAATGCATAATTTAATAAAATCGATCCAATTCCAAGTTTGTATTTTGCGCGCGTTGGCCTTTTCTGCATTAGCCAAAATTCAAATTTGGAAGTGGATTTAAACACGCACCTCCACATTCCGATCAAGCGCGATAAGCCAAGAGAAGGCGTGTTTTGTCTTCACTAATCTAATACCTCAAAACCAATCACTGATTCTGATCATAACCATTACTGACTCCTTAGTACTGCCTACCAAAAAGCGAAGCGTTGCGAGTTTAAGGAGAGGTGGCTGCTGTGTGATTGGATTAGCCTAGAGCAGCTACCGCACCGACCGAGCAGCGAGCACAGCGAATAGGGACTTGGTGAGCGTTTGCCTTGTGTTGTAGCTTTCGCGCGCGCTCGACATAGTGCCGTAAATGAGCGGACTACAATGTCGTGAGGTGTATGTGGAATGAGTGCAGAGCCAAGCTAGGTATTTGTGATCCCGCAGCTGCTTTGTGGCGGCTGCTTTAGCGTGGCGAGGACGTGAACAAATGCCTAGATTGCAGGCGTGGAGTGTTTAGCCTTGTGCGCTTGCTGCCAGCGAATGGAGTATATACCGAACACCTTTTTACTGTCTACTTTGCGATATAAAAAGGACTTCTGTTTTTATCACCAAGAAACACAAGACTATCCGTACTTAGCAAGCATCGATCAAAATTGAAAAACGGATAGGCATATAAATTACCTATTGGAAGCTCAAAAAGATATGCTACAGTATCTCTATCAAGCCTTAATGGAATATTTTTTGAAGCCAATCCATGGATGCTAACAACCTTCATTGAAGTATACTCATCTTTTTTTTCAACTTTATTCCCGCTAAGGATTCTTAAGGTATCATTAATTAAAATTATTCCCTCATTAAAGATGTATGTATGATTTCCAACTTTCCTCTTTATTTCTATCCTAGAAAATGAATCTAAGTTCGTTTTGCAATTTTCGATTCTAGCTAATTTTATGTCCTCTTTTTGAAAATCGCTTTCAAGGATAAGAGTATCATTTTTTCGTATCCAATTCCCAGCCCCTTTTTGGCGATGTAGGTCAGTTATTACTTCAAAGGTATACCTATTATTCTCTTGAAAAGTTATTCTTTCAAAATAGCTTTGATTAGAGTTGTTATATGTTTTGTTGTAAATGTTTTTAAGCTGAACTTTACAACTAAATGTAAATACCAATAAAAAAACAACCACGACATCAGTTAATGTTATTTTCATTGTTCTTCTTGGTCTAAGGTATATTGTAAAAATGTAGTTGGCGCACTTGATTCATGTTTGCATTTCGCATAATTTCCAAATAAGTTTGTCCTGTTTGAGGATTGATCGTATTATAACTTATTGGCCCTGGAGGAGATGAATAAATCCCTCGCTCTGACATCAACCAATCTTCATTAATCAAGCCTGATAAGATATGGGTCTTTACATTGTAACTACCGTTATAAAGATACTCTACTTTTGCTCCGTTTACTTCATCATCAAGATCATGTAGAATACCTGCATGAGCATACCTACTTCCATTATCTATAAAACTAAGTTCTCCAATTAAATACTGAAAAGCATGTTCAAATTCATGTGCACCAAGGGCTCTACCAGGCCACAGATTCGGCGTAGTAACAACTTCAATCCTATTTAATTCCGTATCGTATTGAGTAAAAGCACCAACAAGAGGACCGACTAATTTTGTCATCTCTTCCCTAGAAATAGTTTTAGCATAAACAGTTACTTTCTCACTCTCTTTAAGTTGCTTAATTTTATCTAGCTGTGTTTGGTATAGGCTTCTAATCTGGGCTACTTCTTCGCTAGTTGAAACCTCAAATTGTTTTCTTATTTCTGTATCGCTCTTCTTTATTACTGATTCTGAATAATCTATGAATGAATTAACAATAGCCATTCCTCCCTGATCCCCAATAATTGTATCTCCTAACATATCTGAATACATAATTGGATTACCTTCCATCATCGCATAAGGAGAAACCGACAGGTTTGGTCTTGGATCAAAACTCCACCACCTTCCAATTCTTGTGTCTTGTTCTCTAAAAAATGTAGTGTTATGTCCCTCTCCTAATTCAAGAACTTTTTCAGTACCATTAAAGCCAAATCGATAACTTCCCTGTTGATATTTCCTCCCCGGCATAGACCAACCAAACGGATAGTAATCACCCCAAAATCAATCTCCAACTCCCCCTACATCGCCTTAATCCGCCGCAACAAATCTGCCGTCTCCTCAAACGACTCCCCGCCAGCTTTAGCCTGCTTAATCGCTAGTTTAGCGGCCTTCTTTGCCTCCTTCTTATTCCCTAGCTTATAGTGGAGCGCAGCAACCGTATCATTATTATAAAAATTATTGTCAATACTAACCGACTTTTGTGCCCAGCCCAGTGCCGTCTCCAACAAATCCCTATCCTCAAAATTCTCATAAAAAGACCACGCATACTGATTCAACTCACTCCAGTTGTCAGATGGAAATTTCTCAAAATAGGTAGTCGTCGCTTCTGCGTATTTTGTAGCATCACCTGCTCTTTCATAGTAATCCATTCTGAACTTACCCGATAGCTGACCCGACTGTTCAGGCAGACCATTCAAATACAATTCATCAATATCTTCCAAAGAAATCGACTTTCCAGAACCACGATAAATCTCATTTTTGATCATTCCAGCAATCCGACGGTCCACTACCTGCTTGGTAAATGCATCATCAAATTGCCCTCGGTTGGCCAACAAATAGTTATAAGGCGCTGAGTAAACATTACTAACATAAGACAGTAAAAATGTCATATTCTCCTTGGTGTGCCAATGCCCCTCACCAATGCTATTCAAGTACTCCAAAGCCACATCGCCGTAGTCCTTCGCCCCCGCATCGTACTTTGCTTTTGTATAGTTTTTGAGTAGCAACTCCTCCCGACTGCCCTCCTCATACTGCATCGTCAAGGCAACGAGTTGTCTCGCAGGATCGATAGCTGCAGCGCCTAACTCCAAAAATTCTTCCTTGCTATGATAGCCAAGTCCCTTATGTACAAGATCCCCATTACCATTCACAAACAAAAAAGTCGGATAAGCCGTCACCGCATAAGCAGACGCCAGGGCCAAGCCTTCACCGCGCTCCATATCCATCTTTACATTCACAAAATTTTTGTTGAAAAACGAGCCGACTTCCTCTTGAGGAAACACCTCTTTAGCGATCTTTTTGCAAGGTCCGCACCACACAGCGTAAGCGTCCACAAACACCAATTTATTTTCTTTTTTGGCTTTTGCCAATACCGATTCCCATTTGTTTTTGTCAAATTGAATGCCGTTGTCTTGCGCCTGCAAACTTGTTATAAACAAGGCACACAGGAGTATCACTATGTAATTTTTCATGAAGGTAATTTGTATCATTATTTTTGAAAAATAGGTCGCAATTACGACCAAAATGGGAATAACGAAAGGTACGGACGATTATAATTCGCTTTCGATCTTTTTGATGAAAGCCATGATCTTTCCTTGTTTTTTGTTTTCCGCTTTTGCTAAATCTGCCGCTGTTTTAGCCGCATTGAGGGCCTGTTGTTTTTTGCCATTGGCATACAGGATATTGGCGTACGTCATGTTGTATTCACTTAGTCCGCCAAACTCGGCTGCCTTTTTTGCCCAGCTTTCCGCCTTCGCCATCGCCTTGCTGTCTTCTCCAAAATCGGAAAGGAGTGAACTCGCAATTCTATTATGCGCTGCAGCATTGTTTTTAGCCGTTTTCTTCAAGTATTTGTCACAAACCTTCAGGTAGTTTGCCTGATCGCCTGTCGCCTTGAAGAAGGCCATGTCGCTGTCTACCCCAAATGCTTCGGCTTGTGAGGGATAGTGTTGGTTCATATTTTCTTTCGCTTCCGCTAATAAATCCGTAGACTTATATTCGATAGCTTTGTCGACTGTTTTTTTGCAGGCAGCTTCGATCTTATCATTGACAGACGCACCATCTCTCATCGCTTCAATTTTAGCCCGATTCTTCATAAACATCGTAAAAATTCTCGAATCACTTTCTGTCGCCAAATCCATAATAAATTTTAGATTTTTGTCGGAGGTTTTGTCCTCTTGCGTCTGCAAGTATTCATTGGCCACTTTCAAGGACGGTTTATTGGACTTCATTAAGGCGTACGCATAATTGTAGAGTAATTCCTCATCACGTTCGCCTTCCTCATATCGGTCAGTATAGTCGCCAGTATAGTCAACTTTCGTTAATGCTGTTTTCCCCATTCCGATAAATCGGTCGGCAGGTTTTCCTCCTTTAGACATGTACTGCAACTTGCCAGAATGGTCGACAAACAAAAACGTAGGAAAGGCATTGACATTGTACTTAGATCGGACTGTCCGGCCTTCGCCTTTTTCCATATCCATTTTCATGTTGATAAAGTTGGCATTGTAAAACTCCCCAACATCTTTCAGCGGGAAAATCTCTTTTGCCATTCGTTTGCAAGGCCCACACCAAGAAGTGTAAGCGTCTACAAATACCAGTTTGTTCGTCCGTTCAGCTTCCGCAAGCGCCTCTTTCCAAGTGCCCTTAAAAAACTCAATTCCCTCTGCCTGAGCGGTAGTAAAAAGCCCTGAAAAGGCCATAATTCCTATAAGTACTAATAATCTCATGTTGTATCAATTTGATGTGGATTACGAAAATACGACAATTTTAAATAAGAGTCCTTCAAAACTTCAGGTTTAAAATGTCTCCTTCTTTTTGCTTTAAAACTTCACCCCTATATAAAGCAAAGCATGTGCCGAAAAATAGACCGCTGCGCTGCCAGATTTCTTCAGCATCCCGCAGCGTTTTGAACAACTGTTCAAAAAGTCAAGAAACCGCGACGGCGAAACCTGTGGGATCCAATCTTCACATTAAATTTTTCTCGCCTATTTTTTAAACGTCCCCAAAACGATTTTGTTTTATTTTTCTAAATCTGCCCGATTATCCTCGGTGTTCTACAGACTACTTTTGTAGCAAGCGAGTGGGAGTCCGTTGAAATAGTGTTGAGGGACAACAGCGTCGGCTGCCGATTTATTTTAACAAGATTTTTTGTCTGGACTGGCACACCGTTGGATCGGCTTCTGGTCGTTTTTTCATTGATTGGGAAAAATAAACATACCCGCTGCGATTGCTTTAACTTAATAAAACAAGCACTTAAAATAGGGCAAAATAACGTTGTTTGAGGGTAATCTAATTTTTTTAGACCAACTCTCCTACGCATCCATTTCCAAAATCCCCACTTCATCCGCAGAAATATGAATCGTCTTCAACTCCTCCGTCCGCTGATCAATATCCACCGATCCATTCTCCAACTTCAGCACCCCACGCGGACAAACCGCCGCACAGATCCCACAACCAACACAAGACGCCCGGACAATATTCTGCCCCCGCTGCGCATAATGCCGCACATCAATCCCCATCTCACAATACGTCGAACAATTACCACAAGAAATACACTGCCCTCCATTCGTAGTAATACGAAACCGAGAAAAGAATTTCTGCTGTAAACCAAGTATCGCCGCCATCGGACAGCCAAACCGACACCAAACACGACTCCCCATGATCGGATAAAACCCAACACCAATCACTCCAGAAAACATTTGAGCGATCAGAAAACCATAGGTCTTTTTATACGGCTCTGTAATACCGCCCAGCAAGTTATTATGCGTTTGATGATTGACCCAAAGTAAGACGGTCAATAAGGTTATTGCGACTAGCACAGAGTAAATCATCCATCGTTCAATTTTCCAGGCTTTCATTGATTTGTCGGACAGTTGTCGGAAAGGATCGCCTGCCGTTTCTGCCAAACCCCCACAACCACAAACCCAAGAGCAGTACCACCGCTTACCATACAAATAAGTAAGAATGGGCGTCACGACAAACGGCAATAAAAATCCAGTGATGATTACAAAATACCCAAAATTGCCAATCCCTGCTTTACTACCAATCCAATCAGGACGTAAAGCATAAGAATCTAAAGGCCAGAAGTAAGAGAAATACTCCTCCGGTTGATTCATCGCCGCCAAAAAAGCAGGAAGCAAATAAGCAAACCCAAGTTGGAAAAACATCACGGAAAGCGTCCGAATTGTCTGATATTTGTTGTGCCGATATTTGTAAATGAATTTTATTCCCATCAACAATACCGCCACCGTATAGAACGTCCCATAGACAAACCATTGGTCCGCAATTTTTCCACGCAAGATCATACTCAACCCATCATGCATTCGAATGATCCCTTCCAACAAGGCAGGAAACCAATACAAGCAAACATAAAAGCCCGTGACCACAATACCCAATATCCACGCAACAACGCCCCCCGAGGAAATGCTTTTAAAAAAGACACCATTGTTTTTAATCCCTTCCGGTTTGTTTTTGTACTCCTGTTGCGTGTATAAAAGACTGCCCATAGCAATCCCAAAAAATGAAATTCGAAACATCACCCAGGACGAAACAACCTGAGCACCAGCAAAAGCGATGATTAAAACCAACAACCCAAGTCCAACCAAAGCAAGGGCTACTTTTTGAAGTGCACTTATTTCAAGTTGCTGAGGATTAGAAAGGGCTAGACTACTATTTACCTGACTCATAGAACTATTTTTTGATGGAATTTCCTACGAAAATGATTTAAGAAAACGCTGCACTGCGTTCAGTTTCTGATTGGGTTTTAACCTTAAATTTTCCCCAGTTTTATTGTTGTAGGTTGCGACTACATCCTTCTCAAATTGCGGATAAAATTCAGGATCGAAATTGGCCAGTCCAAGGTTTTGCAGTACCTCTTTGATGGCCGTTTTTTCCTTGATCCATTTTTCGCAAACCTCGCTTCTAAATCGGACACCCATCAAGTTAAAACCTTCTACTTGCTGGGTGTTTTTATTATAATTAATTCGAATGCTCTTTTTGCCGTCGGTGTGCTCCCAATAGAGGGTTTCGTGGTCCTCCGGTAATTTTGCGGGCATTGTGCCGTAGACTTGATATTCGATATCAAAAAACTTGGCCGAGTTGAACCAGAATCCTGGGTCGTAGGCAATCTTCTTCCCGCAAATATTGTAGGCGACGGTTTCTCCCATCATTCGTCCTGTATACCAGATTGCTTCAATTGGCCGTCTTCCAGGTAAGGGGTTTTCTGCTTGCGCGCAGTCTCCTATTGCATAGACATCAGGCAGGTTAGTTTCCAGGTATTCGTTGACCAAAATACCTTTTTGGACCTCCAACGTTGTGTTTTTCAGAAAACGGATGTTTGGATGTACGCCGGCGGTAAGTCCTACAAACTGACAATCGATTTTTTCTTCTTTGTTGGTTATAACGGCGGTGGCTTCTCCTTTATCGTTGGGGAGGATTTCTTTCAGCTCCGTGCTTAGTCGCAAGTCGATACCGTGTTCAAGGATGTGACGGTTGATCATTGCGGACTCTTCAGGCGGGAGGACGCCATTCCAATAGCTAGCTTCTCGAACAAGAAAAGTGACAGGAATGTGCCGACTGTGAAACATCTCCGCCATTTCGATACCAATCAACCCACCACCAACAATGACGGCGTGTTTTAGATTGGGGCTGTAGGCTTCCATATTTTCGAGATCCTGAAAAGAGTAGAGTCCACCAACGCCTTTGAGATCTTGACCAGGCCAACCAAATTTGTTGGGTGCTGAACCAACAGCAAGGATCAGTTTGTCGTACTTCAAATTTCCGCCCTTCATATTTAATATCTTAGACTGGAAATCTATTTGTTCTACATAATCCTTTCGCAGCTCAATTCTGTTTTTACTCCAAAAGTAATCTTCGTAAGGCTTAGTATCCTTGTATCGCATATGCCCCATGTAGATATACATCAGCGCTGTCCGCGAAAAAAAATGATCCGTTTCGGCTGAAATCAGCGTAATCTTGTGATCACTTTGTTTTCGTAGGTGTCTGGCTGCAGTGACTCCGCTTATTCCATTTCCAATTATTGCTATGTGCATATTCTCAATGTATTAATCATTAAAAAACCAGGTCCGAAGGGACTAATTAACTTATTTTCTATGTAAATGTACATTTTTTGGTAAATAATATGATTAGGATGTCGTTGGATTGACACACCCAATCGTGCATCTTTCCAACAATGGCCTTATCTTTGATTTATCACAATCGTAGTTTACAAAACAATTTTTAAAAAGTTCAATATGAATCACGCGAAGTACTTGTTGTTAACTCTTTTTGTCGGAATGATGGGATGTTCTGGAATCGCTCAGAAAAGTGAAAACGTTTCTTTCGAGCAAATGCTGGATGGACTGTTGGACCAAACCGTACCCTATATCACCTGCGAAGAATTGAAAGAACTCGAAAGTCCAATATTGCTTGACGCCCGCCCTGAATCTGAATACGACGTCAGCCATCTTCAAAATGCAAAATGTGTTGGTTATGAGTCCTTTGACAAGGAAAAACTCGCCGGATTATCTAAAGACGATACGATTGTAGTCTATTGTTCAGTCGGCTATCGAAGTGAAAAAATAGGAGAAAAATTGCAAGAACTAGGATACAAAAATGTCTACAACCTGTACGGTAGTATTTTTGAATGGGTCAACCAAGGCAACGAAGTCGTGGACGAAAACGGCACCACCCAAAAAGTACACGCCTACAATAAAAAGTGGGGCCAATGGCTGGAAAAAGGAGAAAAAGTCTATTAATTGACAGTAACAACGCATTCACGACGGTTCCATCGCTTTTTGAATAGATTATAGCTGTAGGAGCGAATCATCATTCGCCCTCTCCCGATGCCTACAAACCACAAATGATCAATACAGGTTAGTACTTAATATCTTTTGTACTTTTCTTAGATGTCCGCTACAAACTTTCCTATCGATATCCCAAAAACGATTGACAGATTGCGAATGATGGTTCAACCCTACGACATTCGTTTTCAATCCACTAATCTCCAATCCAAAATAAAACCATTTAATTTTTTATAATACGAATATTTCCAAAGGCTATAATTTTGATACTGAATTTTGTCTCAAATGCAGCTTGAATTAGTCTGTGTTAAAATGAAAAAATGTTTTGAATGTCACGTTTTTAGTAAAAAATGCTGACCTGCAATTCCAATTATCTGCAGTTTAATTAGTGACCATCTAAAAAATCAAAACAATGAATGTTAACAAGCTAAAGCTCGCACTACTTTTTTTATATCTATTTTCCATAGGTGAAATATTGGGACAAGCGACCATAGATTATCCAAGCCCAGCAGCAGGACTTAGTGTCTGCCAGGATAATAGTGAACTAACAGTAGAAATTACGATTACGAACAACGATGCTGACAATTGCAATATTACATTGGAATTACCTCCTGGTATCGTGTATGTTCCTGGTTCTGTTGCAACCGTAAGTTCAAATAATGGACTTACCGTTTTCGAAGAATCAATTGCAGATTTGAATGCTCCAATAATAAGGATAACGCCTCCTGATTTAATAGCAGGAGATATGGTGACCTTTACAATCACTAGAACTGCTGATTGTGAGGCGTTGCTTGCTGCCCAAGCGGGTACGGTATTTAAAGACTCCGTGTATGTCAATTCGGATTTAGGTCTTGTTGTTTCTGAACTAGATCCACTAATCAATTCTTATGACGTCCTCTTTCCATCTATGTCTCTTTTACAACCTCCTAGTGTTACCGGAGCAGTAAATTCAACACACGATAGAGATATAAAGATTACAAATGGTGGATTTGGATGTTTAAATGAAGTAGATTTTTATACCGTCAATTCTGGTAATACACATAATTCCTTGACTGCCTCCGGGACAACCGTGGTACCAACAAATGTAAGTGGAGATACGGTTTTCTATACGCTGGATGCAGCAGTTATTTCTGGTTTTGGTAATGCAGATGCCTGTTTTGACAACGGGGAGGAAATAACAATAACAGAAAACTTTACTATAAAAAATTGTAGTCCTTCTTCCTCCTATGTAGCAGGATGGGGATGCAGCAGCAGTGTTTGCCAGGAACAAGTAAAAAACGGCCAAATTAATATTGCAAATGGAGTTCCTAATATTACTACTCAGGAAGCCCTCTTCTCCTCTGGAAACTCCTGCACAAACGCTATTTTCGAAGTTACCTATACGAACAATGGTACAGAAGCTGAAGTCGGCGCAGGAACTGCCTATGGAATGATATTTAAGTTTGGAATGGGATATTCTAACTCAATTTTATTCCAGACACATGAGCATTTTGCCAATTTTTCTATCAATGGAACTCCACTAACAGATACTCTGGTTAATGGATATGGAAATGGTATTGACTCTCCTCAGTTTGTAAATATGGCGGAACTTGCCAGTGATCCGGATGGAGCGGGAGTTGGACTTGATGACCTCGATGGCGATGGGGAGTATGACGATTTGCCAGTCGGCCAGTCTGTTGTTGTTCGGGTAGAAGTAGAATATGATTGTAAGGTCGAATGCCCAACCTATCATTATTATCAGAGGTTCCAAAATCAAACTTGTTACCTTGATCAATGCAGCGCAGCGAAAGAAACTTCTATTATCTCTCGATCGAATCATCTTTCTTATTATGAAATATCAGATGGAACCACCGCAGCTGGACCAACAGATGTTGCAGACAATCAGACCATCACATTTGAAGTTTGCCAAAGTTATAGACTTGGTATTTATGGAGGCCTTGGTTGTCCTACTGATACTGTTTCATTACAAATGATATTACCTGCTGGTGTTACTTATGCTGGCAATCCAACAATGGATGGGGCGCTCGCTACTGGCACAGCAAATGGAGACACGCTAATGGTTTCAGGAAAACTAAACAATGGAGGAGAACTTAATGTATGTTTCACTACAGACATCACTTTCTCCTGCGCAGCATGGGATGGCGAACCATTAGAAATAGCAACAAGCGTAGTTTATAATTGCGATAACTCCTGTGAATGTATACAAGAATGGGGATGTACTGACCTCAATCTCGTGCCACATTGCCCAGGTTGTGTAGACGGCGGTTTGACCACCTACAATTCCTGGTCGGAGCGACTAAATTTAGGATATGCAGATCCTTCTGGTACAACACTGGCTGATCCTGCTACACTTCCCGCTCAAAACTTAAAGACTGCATTACCGTGCGATAGCGTTCGGATTTATGCAGTTTCAACACAGATAGGAGCTACTTCCTATGACAATGCACACCTTGAAATGAAATACACCATGCCCGGAGGAAGTGAGGCATTTTCAGTATCTGGAGGGCAAGTAGATATTATTGATGTTTCATCAGACGTCACTTATACTTGTGAGATGCCCGCACCTGTACAAACAATAGTCGCAGATACGATAGTTCATCACTGGGATTTTACTCCACTTATTGGAGACCCGGTTTGTGGGTTGCCAGCTGGATTTATGTTTGAACAAGATGACTCAGTCGATGTGTATATTGATGTGAAAATTCTGGAAAACGCTTCCTATGAAAATATCCCCTCCACCACCTTGGCAGATTTGAGGTTTAAGCATTACAATTTAGCCCCAATCACAAACGAAGAAATGTATTGTGATACCTGGGGATCTGAACTATATCTTCACAAAAGAGAATACGAGTTTTGGGTAGGAAGTGGTGGTGTCAACAATGGTTGTACCTCTTTTTCCAATTGGATGTCCTACCGTTTTATGCATGGTTCAAGTGACATATATCCGGGTGAAATAAGACCATATGCAAAGGTCGACTCTTTTGTAGTCGTAATAAACACTGGTGATGTTTTTGATCCTTCGGTTACTCCTGAACTTTGGTCACGTGGAACCCCCGCTGACGGTTACCCCGGAGATGAAATAGTTACTAATTTACCACCTCCAACTATCGTAGGGAATAGGCTCACTTGGGTAAACACGGGAGATTGGCCATTAGGTGATATGATAGTTACCGGGCACTCTGGTTATTGGGTAGCATTCAATCTGATGACTACTTGTGGTTCTGTGCCTGGCAATGTTGATTATAAAGTTTACACAACAGAAGCAGGAGATTTCGATGATCCAAGCTGTTACAATCCTGTTTTGGTAGAAAAAAGCAGATTTTTTACCAACCGACAACCTTCACTTTCCGTGACCGATTTAACAGGTTGTATCTCCGCAACCAAACCAGTAGAGTTCTGGGATCTTGAAATCAGAAATACTACTGGTGCAAGAGATGCGGAATATGTCTGGGTTGGGTTTGAAGATTTGTTGTCTGGAATCAATGTAACCAATGTACT
The DNA here is from genome assembly GCA_938016265.1 of uncultured Saprospiraceae bacterium. GTDB lineage: Bacteria > Bacteroidota > Bacteroidia > Chitinophagales > Saprospiraceae > JAHDHB01. The sequence continues at coordinate 18,981 of CALLWB010000080.1, read as the reverse complement.
AGACCTAAATAATGGAGGAATTCCTATAACGACGCTCAATTATGCAGACGGAAAATGGATACAATTGACTGACTTGCTAGCTGGAGGAACAACATATAGAATACGTATTGAGTTTGAATATACATCCTGTGAACCTGATGAGTTAAGAGTTTTGTCAAGTTTCGATTGTGGCGTTTATCCATCGGATCCAACAATTCTAAATTGTACGCCAGCCGAAACCATTCTGGAAGTAAAACCTGTCGAGTCAGAAGTACAAATAAATAGAACGCAATGGCCAATCGGCGCTCAGAATTTATGCGATACCTTATTTTATGAGATAGAGTTAAATAGTTCTCAATTGTCTTATCTGGTTGATCCATCGTTAGATATTTTACTTGCGACAGGGTTGACATTGGCAGGCGATCCACTCGTAGAATATCCAGGGGGCAGCAACGCCTGGGAAGCCATTCCAGCTACCATTAACGGGTCTTTAGCGAATATAGCAATCAACCAGCATTCTGCAGTTAGCATGGATGGGATTCCAGGTACACAGGACGCATTGGTGCCAGAAGATAGAAATGTGAAAGTTCAAATGAAGTTCATTACAGATTGTAGCTTTTTTGCTGGATCAAGATTTCAGTTTATTGCTCATGGTGATCAGCCATGTACTGGCCCGGCACTAGGAGATGGGGTTACAAGTGTAACTCCTCCTATTGATATTGCAGGAGTTTCGCCTCCATATTCAACAATAAATACAATTACCTCTGATCCGCTTCAGGGCTGCACAAATGCAGAAACTATTGAGTTTGATGTACTGTTTACTGGTGGATCCACTTCTGGGAATGACACTGCTTACATCACCATTCCACAAGGGATTGAATATGTAGCGAATTCTTTTGCTTGCATGCCGGCCACTGCAGTTCCAAGTTGCCCAACACTTATAGACGCAATAACAGACGTCTCTGGTATTACTAAGTTAAAAATGGCCTATCCAGCAGGAATTACTGATGGTTCTCAAGTCATGTTTTCTATTGACGTGATGAATACCCCTGATGGTGGTTGTTCTACACCAAAGTTGATCCTGCTTGAAAATGTCATCTCTGTTCCCGGACCTGCTTGTGCAACTGCTCCTGGAGGATTCTGCCCTGAAATTGGGGTGGTTTCTGGGTCGAAAAGTATTGATATAGAAATTCAAAAACCAGATCTTGCTCTGGACAATTTATGCGGATTCTATTCCTCATGGCCTGCTGGTACCTCATTCCAATTGGAAGGGGATATTGTGAATTCTGGTTCCGATCTTCCAGCGAATGACTCTTTGTATGTTGAAGTATTTTGTGCGGATGCTACAGGAGCAGCTACTGGGGCTCCAATTGGAAGTATTGTTATTCCAGGGCCGCTTGCTGCTGGTGCAACTGCTACATTCAGTGGGGTGGTAGTGGGTAGCTGTGATCCAACATTAGGTGTGGTTAGTACGATACAACCGATGAATAGCCTAGGCAAAGAAAACTGCATGTGCAACGATTTAGCCAGTTTCTTCTGCAATGATTTAGTCTTACCAATAGAGTGCTCTTCTTTTTCTGGTGAATCTACTACAAAAGGAATTGATTTAACCTGGACAACAGAATTCGAAATTGACAACAAAGGCTTTTATTTGCATCGCAGTGAAGATGGATTGGACTATAGGTCGATCGCCTGGATAGATGGTAGTGGGGAGACTACAGAACAGACAACCTACAGATTTACTGATCCTGAAGCTATTTTTGCAAGCACTTATTACTACAAAATTTCTCAGTTAGATTTGGATGGATCCTCCGAGTTCGTGTGTGATGTATTGACAGTAAACACAGGCTCTAAGTACAAGGACCCTAAAAATGAGGTGTACCCAAATCCAACGGAAGGATTGATAAGTATTGTTACTTATTCTTCCATAGAAAATGATTATGTGAATGTGAATGTCTTCTCCTCCTTAGGTGAAAGAATTGCAGTAATGCAAAAAGATCTTTCGAGCGGGTTTAATTCGTTTGAATTTGACCTGTCGGAATTTGCTCCCGGAGTGTATTTTATCCAACTAGAAAACTCCAACAAGCAACACTCCGAACACCGAATAGTTAAGGCAAATTATAAGTAAGAAAATTTTCAAAAAACGGCCAGATAAAAAAACAGTGAGCAATACCTTTAGTTAGGTATTGCTCACAATCGTTTGATTAGTAGTCGCGTAATAGATTGGTAGCCTAATTCTCTGGTACTCGCGATACTTTGTTTCTGTTGTTCCAAACTTGACTTCGTTCATTGGCATTGCATTCCCCATCAAAATTGGAGTCTTCACTGATATAGCCAGTTTGGTTTCGGGTATTCCATGCGGTGCTTCGGTCAGCTGCATTGATTTCTCCATCCTGGTTATAGTCACACTCGTAGAGTCCAAATTTGCCAGGACCTACTGTTTTTTGAACATCTCCAAAGCTCAGAATACCATAAGCAGAACCAGTCGTGAAATCATGCAGATAGGAAGTAGATCCATTCATTGGCAGCGAACCAGGCGTCATTACTGACAAGTGATTTCGGTGCCGAGCAATAACATAATAATTCGCATCAGCTACTCCATAAAAGAATACCGTAGAAACGCCATCAAAATCAACTACATCTCCATCCGCCTGCAGCAAAGCAGACCTTGTAGCCACCACTTGATAAAAATCTGCAGCATCCCGCAATTCTAAGAAAACCCAGTCTACAATAGCATTTGGTCCAGTTACGTCAAAAACAGTTGGAGAAACCGTTTCTCCTCCTCCTCCCAAATGATCAAATCCTAGTGCGGTATAAGGTTCTGTTACAGGAATCAAATTATTCGTGTTTAGATAATCCGACATCAATCCTGTTCCTAGATCAAAAGGACCCTCCAAAAGTAATCTGATCTTGCCAATCACACCGCGCTCTGAGTCTCCATGTAAGTTGGGCTGGCCATCTACTATGTTTGGTATACCATCGCCATCAGGATCGTACGTATTGTCTATCGCACCGTCTCCATCCATATCAAGAGCGGCATTTGTAGTGCCACTAATGTCAGTAATGCCGTCATTGTTGGAGTCAATTTCCAAGTAATTCGGGATACCATCTCCATCCGAATCTGTAGGGATTAAAATACTAGCTTCATCAAGCGGATCGTCAATTAATGCGTCTTCATCAAGATCAACACCTCCTGCCTCTACAATGTCATTAATGCCATCATTGTCAGAGTCAAGGTCGATATAATCCGGGACACCATCGCCGTCTGTATCTCCATTGTTTAGCGCAAGACTGTCCTCCAAACTATCTGAAAGCCCATCATCATCAGAATCAATGTCAAGGAAGTTTGGCCCGCCTGTTCCGTCAGTATTTATAACCGGGAGCGAAGTTTCAGTGATTGAACTATTGGTATCGGTGTCAACAGATGCATCTGGAATGCCGTCTCCGTCTGTGTCAATAGTCAAATCGTCACTCAATCCATCTCCGTCAAGATCGGTCATAGAAGTGGGATCGCCTGCTATTGGATAGTCTACTTCTCCGTCATTATTCACGTCGGTTCCACCTGCTTCTTCAATGTCGAAAATGCCATCTCCGTCAGCATCAAGGTCCATATGGTTTGGAATGCCGTCTCCATCCATATCTACAGATTGACAAATACCATTTGTATTGATTGCCCCACAATCTGCCCAATCAGGGTCTTGATAATTTAATATGCCATCATCGTCGTCATCCATGTTAGGGTCAGTCATGGAACAACCAATTGAAAAAATGGTTCCTTCATCACAGCCGTACTCCATAATGTCCGGTATCCCATCATTATCATCATCAAGATCGTCTACATCGCAAACGCCATCATTGTCGTGATCTACCATCACTAATGGAATCATGATGGTGGCAACAGTGGTGCATCCACCTCCGTCCTCAATCGTGACACTGTGATTCCCAGAAGAAAGTGTGATTGCAGAAGCGGTAATCTCCCCATTATCCCAGGTGAAAAAATAGTTGCCTGCTCCTCCATTTACTGTTACAGTTGCGCCTCCGTCGTTGGAGTTGTTGCAACCCACACTTTTGTCCAGATTCACAGTGGCAGAAATCGTTCCCTGGCCTGTATTTCCAATGTTTACTTCTGCAGTTGTGGTGCAACCATTTGCGTCCGTTATCGTCACATAATTCATAAGTGGACATAAGTCGATTGGGTCTTGTAGGGTACTTCCAGAAGACCATAAATAATTGTAGGGTGGGAATCCTCCGGTGACTTGAAGGTTGGCAGTACCTGTGCAGCTGGAGCAAGACGCAGGAGAATTTGAAACGATGCTTGGAACAATACCATTCGTTTCAAAAATATTAAAGTACCGAACTCTTGAACATCCATTTGCGTCCGTAACGGTAACGTTTATTGGCCCAGGGCAAAGGTTGTTTCTTGTTCTTCCATTGTGGCCGGTACTCCATAAGTAAGTATAAGGAGTGACACCACTATCTCCATATACTCTTATATTTCCATCGCATACTCCGTTGCAAGTGGCCTCATTTTTATACTCTAATAGTACCCGAACTCGATCTGGTTCTGTTATCGTTACCGTCCTTACTCTTCGGCATCCATTGTCGTCGTAGATGGTTACTCTATGCAACCCCGCATTTAAATTGTTTGCTGCTCGGTTAGTTCTTCCAGTGTCCCATAAGTAGGAATACGGAGGTGTGCCACCAGTCATGTCTGCCCTTCCTCTTCCGTCGCTGGCTCCCCAGCAAGTCGCCGGAGTTACTTCTACAGCAACACCAAGGAAGTTCTCAGTAGGTTCGGTGATCGTTTCTTGTCTGATTCTTCGGCACCCATTGGCATCGGTGACGGTAACTCGGACTACACCTCCTACGAGATTTGTAACTGCTGGCGTGTTTGCTCCTGTTGACCAAATATAGGTATATGGTGGGGTACCTCCATTTGCAGTAACGTGTGCCGCTCCATTACTTTGATTGAAGCATTGTACATGGTTGTCAATGACCATTGCTACTGGGAAGGCCGGTGCGTTGTTTACAAGAGCGGTATCAACTTTTACACAACCGTTTGCATCCGTAATAGATACTAAATGTGTTCCTGCGGGCAAAGCATTGTGGGTGGCATTTACAGTGCCATCCTCCCAGAGATAGGTATATGGAGCAACCCCTCCTGTTGGGGTTACCCTCGCCCTTCCTGTACTAGTATTTAGACAAAGAACATCTGTAATAACATTCATCGAAGTTAGAAAGAGTGGAGGATCCTGGAAATTATAATTTCTAATGCGTTGACAGCCATTAGCATCTGTTACTGTTATTCTGACTGGCCCGGCACATATATTACTTCGTTTGCGTCCCTGATGGCCATCGTCCCACAAGTAAGTGTAGGGTGTGATTCCGTCCTCCACATATACCCGAACACTTCCATCGCAAGCCCCTGCGCAGGTAATCTCATTTCTGAATTCTGTTAAAATCCTCATTTGGGCTGGTTCAGTGATGGTAACGGTTCGTACCTTTCGACACCCATTAGCATCATAAATACTTACTCGATGCAATCCTGCATTCAAATCGAAAGCATTGCGCGTTGAGCTACCAGTATCCCATAAATAGGTATACGGAGGAGTACCGCCGGTCATATCTGCTCTTCCTCTTCCGTCACTTCCTCCCCAACAGGTTGCGGGGGTGATTTCTATTGCTGTACCCACAAAATTTGCTGCAGGCTGGGTAATTGTACTGCTTCTTACCTTTCTGCACCCATTGGAGTCTGTAACTGTCACTCTAACAATACCTGCGGGTAAACTCGTTGCTGCGGAAGTGGTCTCCCCATTAGACCAAAGGTAGTTGTAGGGTGCTTCACCACCAGAAGCATTAACGTGAGCCTGTCCGGAGGATTGGTTAAAACAAAGCACATGACTATCTATAGCGAGGACTACTGGGAATGGTGTCGCATTATTAATAAATACCGAATCCAATTTTGTACATCCGTTAGCATCGGTTAGGGTAACATAGTTCATGCCTGGGTCTAAGGTGCTGTTTGTAGCTGTGGCAACTCCATTGTCCCAAGCATAAATATAGGGGGCAACACCACCATTTGCTACAATTGAGGCTGTACCTGTAGATTGATTGGCACAAGGAACATGACTGATGGCACTAGTGATGGTGGTTAATGTTGGTGGATCTGGTAAATTGTAAATTCGAATACGTTCACAGCCATTTGCATCGGTCACTGTTACCCTAACGGTTCCAGAGCAAAGGTTATTTCGTGTTCGTCCTATGGAGCCATTATCCCATAAATAGGTATAGGGTGCAAGACCATCCGCTCCATATACCCGAACTCTTCCATCACATGCTCCAGCACACGTGATGTCTTCTCTGATCTCTGTTAGTACACGTACTCTTGGAGGTTCTGTTATTGTTGCTGTTCTCACTTTTCTGCATCCATTAGCATCGGTAATAGTTACACGATGTTGGCCAACGGATAGGTTTGCTGCAGTTTTGTTCGTGTTGCCTGTGTCCCATATGTAAGTATAAGGAGGGGTGCCTCCTGACATATTGGCTCTGCCAATTCCATCACTAACTCCCCAACAGGATGTTGGAGCAAACTCATCTGCAGTTCCTATTAAATTGGAAGGTTGTGTTATCGTTGAAGTTCTTACTCGACGACAGCCATTTGCATCTGTTACTGTGACTCGAAAAGTTCCGGCTGGTAGATTTGAAGCGACTGCAGTATTCTCTCCATTTGACCAGGTAAAGTTGTAAGGTGGAGTTCCTCCATTGGCAACTATTCTGGCGACGCCAGATTGTTGGTTGTAGCAGGCTACATGATTTTCGATGAATAGATTCACGGGGAAACTAGGGGGTTGTGTAAGGGTAATGATGTCCGTAACAACACAACCTCTGCTATCAATAACAGAAACGGTATGTGCTCCCGCATTTAGGGAATTCGTAGTGGCAGTCGCATCACCGTTGTCCCATAAATAACTATAAGGAGGAGTTCCTCCATTTGCTGAAACTGTTGCTGAACCAGTACTTTGGGCATAGCAGGGAACATTGCTAATAACGTTTGCATTTACATTTAGTTGGGTAGGTTCTACAATATTGAGGCTTCTAATCTTTTTACAGCCATTTGCATCAGTGATGGTTACTCTATAGTTTGCTGCACATAAGTTGGAAATCGTTCTTGCCTGGGAGCCAGTATTCCAAACATAAGTATAAGGGGCAACTCCTCCATTGCCTATTACTCGAATCCTGCCAGAACATTCTCCATGGCAGATGATTTGCTCATGGATTTCTTTGACCACGTTTAGTTGAGCAGGTTGAGTTATGGTGACCGTTTTATTTCTTTTACAACCATTGGCGTCAGTAATCTGTACGGTGTGAACGCCAGCGTTTAAGGAGTTTGTTGAAGCGCTGTTTGCTCCATTATCCCAGGAGTAAGTATAGCCAGGAGTACCCCCGTTTACTGTTACTGTTGCTGCTCCATTGTTGCCTCCAAAACAATCGACTGGGCTTGTTTGCGTGGTTGTGGCTGAAATATTAGATGGGCTGGTGACGTCAATGGTTCTTATTTTCCGACATCCGTTGGCGTCGTAAACAGAAACTCGATGCAAACCGCCGGTTAGATTGTTTGCTATTGGTGTGGTAGCCCCGCTGTCCCAAATGACATTGTAGGGAGGAGTACCTCCACTTATCTTTACTTCAGCAACCCCATCGGAATCTCCAAAACAATCAAGTCCCGCTATTAAAGTTGTTGTTACTGGCATGTTTGATGGCTCATCAATTGTAGTGGAAGCAGAGACGGTACACCCTTGACTATTTGTTACAACCAGTGTGTAGTTTCCAGGCCCCAGCCCAGTAATATTAGCAGTACTATAAGGTCCTCCAGGGCCTGTCCAAGAGTAGGTGAATGGACCGTATCCTCCAGAAAAATTTGTGGTTATTTTACCATCATCACTATTAAAACAATTGGCATCCGTAGGCAACAGAAAAAGAGTTAGTTGAGGGTTTGCCAGTGCGGTATATGATTTGACTCGCTCACAACCTCTACTGTCAGTAATCGTAACAGAATAAGTGGTGTTTACTGCCGGGTTTACTGTTGTGGTGCTGAAGGTGGTGTTGTTTTTTATGGTTCCAGTAGACCAGGCAAAATCGTAGGGGGCAAGGCCTGCTCCAGTGGATGTTGCTGTTACAAGGGTGGCGCTTCCTGATGAACAATTTTCTAATTCTCTAGTAATTGTAAAATTTGGCCTTGGCCATACTGTGACTGTGACTTGATCTGTTTTTACACAGCCTAGCGCGCTGGTGGCTGTAAGCGTATAGGTTGTCGTTGATCCAGGCGTAGCATTTGTAGTAGGAGCGTTCGGATTATACAGTCCGGCAGTCGGCGACCATGAATACGTAACTCCTGGTGCAGGATGTGCAGTTCCGGCAGGTTTGAGCTGTACGGTTTCTCCAGGGCATATCCCCTTGTTAGCTCCTAGATTTATATTAGGAACATTATTCGAAATATTAATAGTATAGTTGTAAATATTGAAGGCAGGTTGCGGACAAGCGTTGTCCGTAACGGTTACCGTAAAGTTGTAAGAGCCCGTCTGATTTGTGGTCGGCGCCCAGCAAAAAGTGGCTGTTGGGCTGGCTGTGTTGTTGCCTGCAACATTGAAAGTTCCGCCAGGAATACCATTATTCCAATTCATAGTAATATTATCTCCGTTGTTTGGATCTGATCCATTTATGGTCAGGCAGAAATTTTGTCCTGCTCCGCAAGCGGTATAAGTGCGATTTCCAGTTTGTACGAAGGGGCCGGCTATTGGTGGATTGTTGTTGCAGTTTTCAACAATAAACTGCATGTCCCGGATGGTTTCTCCAATCAAAACTCCATTTCTGTATTCTCTGACGCGGACACATAAGACCGCTTGTTGCGCATAACTAGGACGGAAAGTAATCAGCCCTGTATTCGGATTTATATTGACTCCATTGTATGTATCCAGGGGGTTTGTGCCGCTAAACCCTTGTGCGTAGTCTACCGATCCCCAGTAGTTTTCGCAATTGACCAGCGCAAAAACGAGTTGATCGCCATCAGGATCGGTAACCCCATGACTGTAGTTGACATTTTCTCCTGCGCAAACGTAGGGCGTCGGCAAATTGTTAAAGATGGGGGAATTATTGCAAGGAGCTACTTGATTATTTAGCGTGATATTTAACGCTAAATCTTCTGATGCTGCATTGTCTAGTGTGGTGATCGCTCCATTTCGACAGCAGTTGTACCAGAAAAGTTGGTAGTTGGAACAGACTGTGTTTAAGGTAACAATTCCCTCATAGATGTATTCTTCAGTGCCTGGGAGGCCGCCTCCATTGCAGGTGCTTTGTTGGCCGGGGCATAATTGAGATACTTCTGTTGCAGAAACTAGATTTAAGGTGACGGAAGTACTAACTCCGCAGCCATCTATTTCGATAGTTTCTGTGTTGTCTGCTGGATCGCCTACGCAATCTCTGTAAAATTTAAGTTTTAGGCGGTACTGATTATTGCTTAGGCATTGATAGGTGAGGTCTGCGCCCATAGAGTGGGACGCCTTACCTTCATTATAGCTTAAGAAAATAAAAAGTAGAGCTAGTAAATTTAAAAGGACGGATTTGATACTTGGAATTCGCATAATAGTAGGTTTTCAAAAATAGGTTTACAGAAAAAATCAGATAAATTATTTTTTGATTCACTACTAAGTTAGGGAAGAGGGCAGTGTCATTTTTCGCTAAAAAACATTCATTATTGGATGTTAATATTTGAATTTCACCCGATTTTTTTGATTTTGATGTTTTTTTATTTGAAGAGTTGCAGGGTAGTTTTTGTTCATGTTTTTTATTTTTGTAAGGCAAATTTTAAATTGATATTGGGGGAGTTGAATTTTTGATTTTATTGTTATGTTTTTCTTTAATTAGTTGAAAAACAAATGATAATGAATTCTGTTTTAATTGCCTGTTAATTTGATTGAGTTAGAAATTATATTCTTTGACTATAAATAATTATTGAATAATATTTTTGTTTATGAATTTTATGATAAAAAATATGCGCATTAAGTTTTGTAGTTAACATTTGTACTTTGAGGAGCGCTTGGTTGGTTTTTATTTCTATATAAACCTGATTATTTATAAGTTTTTAGAAAAAAATAGATAATAATAGATTTTTTGTGTTTTGAAGATCAGGTTAAAAAAGAAGGTTGATTTAGAAAAGGCATCTACAAAAAAGACACAAATTGTAATCAAGCAGACAGCTCAAAAGTAAATATCATGCTCTAAAATTCTTCATATAAAATTATATTACGTTCTTTGTAACTGATATTTTAAAGAATTATCATTAATAACCTGCTTGGAATCTCCATACTATATATTGATTCCAAGGGCTTTACTTAGCTATTCAAACAATTTTATAATTAAACAATTTTTCCCGATGAAGCACTTATTTTTTAAATTTTGTAGTGCATTCTGTCTGATACTCTTTCTATCAGGCGGACTTTATGCACAGTATACCGCTACCGGTACGATCAAAGATGCCGACGGCCTCGAAATGATCGGTGTCAGCGTAGTGGTAAAAGGAACAACGATTGGTACCGTTACTGGCTTAGACGGCACCTATTCGCTTAGAATTCCTGAAGGCGCTAACACGCTTGTCATCTCTTATACTGGTTACGATTCGCAAGAAATTGCGGTGAGCCAAGCAAACAGTAAGGCTGATTTTGTGTTGGCAGAAGGCACTAGCGTACTCGACGAAGTCGTGATCACTGGTCTGGCAACAACCGTCCAGCGAAAAAATCTCGCGAATTCAGTCGCCAAAATCGACGCCGCCGAACTAATGGAAGTGGCCCCTGCATCCGGCCTAGAGTCTGCCCTGTACGGTAAATTCAAAGGGGCAGAGATTAAAGCATCTTCTGGAGCACCAGGTGGTGGGCTTGCCTTCAAACTTAGAGGGATTACCTCAATTGGTGGGTCCTCTCAACCATTGGTTATTGTAGATGGTGTTTATATCGACAACTCTTCAATCCCTTCAGGGCTAAACGTTGTATCAGCGGCGTCTTCTGGTGGAAGTACCTCCAATCAAGATAATCCATCTAATAGACTTGCCGACCTTGATCCAGGTGACATTGAGTCTGTAGAAATCCTAAAAGGAGCTTCTGCTGCAGCAATTTATGGATCACGAGCTGCTGGTGGTGTCGTTATCATTACTACCAAAAGAGGGAGCAATGGAGAAACTGTAGTTAGTGTTTCTCAGTCCGTTGGGGTAACTTCTCAGTTGAGAAAACTAGGGGTTAGAGAGTGGAATGAAGACCGCGTATTAAACAGCGCATTCGCTGGTAATATTGATGACTTCAGAAACAATGGCGTTACAAACTACGAGGATTTACTTTATGGGAATAAAGGGTTGTTGTCCAATACACGTCTTAGTGTTGTTGGTGGTACAGACAAAACCAAATTTTACATCGGTGGATCTTATAAGAATGAAGATGGTATCGTAAAAAATACTGGCTATAAAAAAGCTTCAGTCAGAGTAAATCTGGATCATAAAATTTCAAAAATATTTGAAATCGGATTGTCTTCAAATTACATCAACTCCTCTGCAGACAGAGGGTTTTTCAATAACGACAACTCTGGGACGACTATGGGAGTTTCTTTTTCTTCTACTCCTGGATTTGCCGATTTGAAAAAGGATCCAGTTACTGGACTTTTTCCTAGCAATCCTTATGCACCTTCCAACTTCCTGGAGACTGCAGAACAGGTAACTAACAACGAATCAGTCAATCGATTTTTAGGAGGATTGACATTAACAACAAAAATCATCACAACGGATAGAAACTCCTTGAAACTCATCATGAAAGGGGGCGCTGATTTTTATAACTTGAATACAACTGCACTCTTTCCTAACTCCTTACAATTTCAAAGAGACGGAGCAGGTTTGAATGGAGTATCTGTTCAAGGATTTACTAAAAATTTGAACAGCAACTTAGCTGCATTTTTAGTTCATAGCATTTACTTGGCGAATGGAATGTCTTTCACAAGTTCCGCAGGTGTAACTCAAGAAGACTTTAATAGAAATACAATTCTAGGACAAGCCTCTAATATGATTGGTTCTGAAACGAACCTAGATCAGGCTGGAACAAGAACCGTATCACAGAACAGAAGAATTCAGAAAGATAAAGGATTTTTCGTTCAAGAGGAGTTTAACTACGACGACTTGTTTCTAGCGACTATAGGATTTAGAGCAGACAAATCTTCCAACAATGGAGATGCCAATCAACTTTACTTCTATCCAAAAGCAAACCTTGCAGTCAATCTCCAAAACTTCGGTTTTATGGATAACTTAAGCACGATTTCTCAATTGAAATTGCGTGTTGCTTATGGTGAATCAGGAAATTTCGCCCAATTCGGTGCAAAATCTACAACACTTAATTCTTCTATCGTTGATGGTTCTGCTGGTGTATCTGTTCCTTCTTTACTAGGAAACTCGACAGTAGGCCCAGAACGACAAAAAGAACTTGAATTTGGTTTGGACGTTGAAGTGATGAAACGATTTTCTATTGATGCGACCTACTATATCAAAAACGTAGAAGACCTTTTATTAAATGCTGACATACCTTCCTCTTCAGGATTTTCTCAACAAGTAACCAATGCTGCAAAACTTCAAAACAGAGGAGTAGAGCTGGGACTAAGTCTTGGAATCTTAAAGACAAAAGATGTGAATTGGGGTACTAGATTTGGTTTCTGGAAAAACACTTCCGAAGTAACTGAGCTGAATGTACCTGCTTATACAACAGGTGGATTTGCTGATTTCCTTGGGAATCTTATGGTTAAGGAAGGATTTAGCCCGACTACTATTATCGGTGTTGGCCCAAATCCTACTGTAACATTAAATGGAACAGGAGATGCCACTCTTCAAATATTTGGAAACGCAGAACCTGACTTCCAATTGTCTTGGATGAATAACATTGGGTACAAAGGACTAGACCTTAGTTTTGTCTGGCATTGGAAACAAGGTGGTGATAACATCAACCTTTCAACTTTATTGTTTGATTTGAATGAAACAACACACGACTTTGATGACACGGGACTTGATCCTGACGGAGAACTTGCAAATGGACCTTACAGACTTAGCGTTCTTGGTTCTAATACAGATCCATATATTGAAGATGCTAGTTATTTGAGATTGAGAGAGATCGGTCTTTATTACACGATTCCAGGAGAATTGATCCCTGGTGTAAGAGAGTTGAAAATTGGATTTTCTGGAAACAACATAGTTAATATCTTTAACTACAACAGTTATGATCCTGAGGTTTCTAACTTTGGAAGTGGTGGATTATCAACGGGTGTTGAGGTACTTCCATTCCCATCCTCTAAACGATTTGATATTCACCTTTCTGCCAAATTTTAATTTAAAAAAAATAATATATAGTTATGAAAAAACTAAAATATATCATACCGTTTCTTCTTTGTTTCACTGTATTCAGTTGCAACATAGATGAAATTCCAAATCCCAATGGGCCTAGTGTGGAAGGGGTTCTTGTCGATGCAAGTAAAAGTCAACTACAGACATTGGTCACTGGATCAGAAGATTTATTGCGCCAAGAAATTGGATTTTACTACGATGTAGTATCTATCATTGGTCGGGAATATTACTTCTTTACTGGATCTGATCCTCGTTATACTGGAGAGGTATTAGGAAAAGGAGCTTCAACACTCGACAATGCCGGGTTTTATGGCACCAGACCTTACTTTGGGCGGTACAAAACAGTTAGAAATCTACACATTCTTATTGCTTCTGCTCAAAACTCTAGCGTTTTAACTCAAGAAGAACTTCAAGGGTACCTTGGGTTTGCGAAAACCTTTCAAGCTTATGAGTTGCACTTAGCGGCTAACTTACAGTATACCAATGGTATCCGGACAGATGTTTCAGATAGTGAAAATCTAGGTCCCTTCGAAAATTATACGGTTGCGCTTACCGCAATTCAGACAATGCTTACAGAAGGCATGGCTCACTTGGAGCAAGCTGGTTCTGAGTTTTCGTTCTCCTTATCGTCAGCAATGGCTGGTTTTGATGACCCAGCATCTTTTGGAACATTTAACCGTGCTTTAAGTGCAAGAATTTCTCTTTATCAAGGGAATAAAGCAGATGCTTTAACTCAACTCGCAGCTTCTTTTATGGACAGCGGTGGAAGCCTTGCCATGGGCCCAGCTCGTTTTTACTCTGCTGCTGGTGGTGATTTTGCAAACAATATCTTTAGAGTTCCTGATCAGGCGGATGCGATTATTGCACATCCTTCTTTCGTTGATGATGCAGAGGCAGGAGATACGCGTTTGTCAAAAGTATTATTGAGAGCAAGCGGCAATTTAGCCTTGGATGACTTGAATGGAGACTACGATGTTTGGGTTTACCAATCTTTAGATGACGTGGTACCTTACATTAACAACGAGGAGCTGATCCTAATCGGAGCAGAAGCTAATATTGGAAGTAATAATACAGCAGCAGAAACTGCAATCAACACAGTAAGAGCTGGAGCCGGACTACCCGCCTTTATGGGGGCAGGCACAACGCCAACAGACGCTGAGTTGATGAACGAAGTCTTAAGGCAAAGACGGTATAGTCTTTTTGGCTTAGGGCATCGATGGGTTGATATGAGAAGAACAGGTAGACTAGGAGATCTTCCTATAGATCGCGTAGGAGACGATGTTTGGGAACAATTCCCAAGACCTGTTTCTGAAGTAGAATAATTCTTCCTGTAAATAAATAAAAACAAGGGCTGTGCATTACTGTACGGCCCTTTTTTATAGCTTTGAGCAATTACAAATACAATCCCCCAGTACTTTCATCAAAATAACACCAAATGAAAATACTCGGAGTCTCCGCTTTCTATCACGACGCAGCCGCCGCTATTCTTATAAACGGTGAAATCATCGCTGCCGCTCAGGAAGAACGATTCACAAGGAAAAAAAATGACCCTTCCTTTCCGGAAAACGCCATCAAATACTGCTTGCAGGAAAGTGGATGTCGGTTGGAAGAACTGGACGCTGTCGTATTTTATGACAAGCCCTTCCTCAAGTTTGAGCGCCTGCTCGAAACCTACTATGCCTTCGCACCGAAGGGCGTTATTTCATTCATCCAATCCGTTCCAATCTGGGTAAAAGAAAAGTTATTCCTAAAACAAAACCTCCGAAAACTACTCCTGGAAATCGAACCCTTCGACAAAAAATCGTTGAAACTCCTATTCCCAGAGCACCATTTATCGCATGCCGCAAGTGCCTTTTACCCTTCTCCATTTGAAGAAGCTGCAATTTTGACCATCGATGGAGTAGGAGAATGGGCGACCGCCACCATCTGCCACGGACAAGGCAAGGAATTGACCGTATTAAAAGAATTACATTTTCCACATTCGCTGGGTTTGCTGTATTCATCCTTCACCTATTTCCTGGGATTTAAAGTGAATTCTGGGGAGTACAAAATGATGGGATTGGCCCCTTACGGGAATGTTTCCTCTGAAAACTATCAGCGATTTGTCAAGCAGATAAAAGAGAATCTGGTAGAAATAAAAGAGGACGGTTCCATAAGATTAGAACAATCCTACTTCCAATATGCGACCGGGAAACGGATGATTCATGAGGGAAAATGGGGGAAATTGTTCGGAATAAAACGAAGAAAACCAACTGAGGAAATTACTACGATTCATAGGGATCTAGCATTGGCGATTCAACATGTTACCGAGGAGATTATCTTGCTTTTGGCTAGGGAAGCTAAGCGATTGACCAACTCCAAAAACTTATGTCTGGCAGGCGGTGTAGCACTAAACTGTGTCGCCAATGGCAAACTGGAAGACGCCAAAATTTTTAATCAGATTTGGATTCAACCAGCACCAGGAGATGCCGGAGGTGCCCTAGGAGCTGCACTTGCCGCCAATCATATATATTATGGTAAGGAAGGTTTGGAAAAAAATGGCTTGGATTCGATGAAAGGCACCTATCTCGGTCCGTCCTTCGAAAAGACAATTCATGAGTTAACGCTACGCCACCATACAGAAAAAGCGCCCGTTGTTCAATTCGACAATTTTGAGGAGCTGGCAAAACAAACGGCAAAACTGCTTGCAGAAGGTCAAGTCGTCGGTTGGTTTCAGGGTCGAATGGAATTTGGCCCTCGGGCACTTGGCAATCGTAGCATTTTGGGGGACGCCAGAAGTCCGGTAATGCAGTCAATCCTCAATCAGAAAATTAAAAATAGGGAGCGTTTCCGGCCGTTTGCTCCTTGTGTTTTGCTGGAGGATAGCGCAGAGTATTTTGAGGTCAACGGCCCTTCTCCTTATATGTTGCAGGTGAAGAAAATCCGTGCAGCCCATCGAAAACCACTTCCAGCGAATTACCAAAATCTAGGGATGATGGAGCAACTGTATGTCGAGCGATCCTGCTTTCCTGCGGTAACGCATGTCGATTATTCTGCAAGGATTCAGACAGTAGATGGCAACTACAATTCTCGTTTTTACAAGCTGCTCCAAGAGTTTAAAAAAATTACTACATTTGGAGTACTTATTAACACTAGTTTTAATGTGAAGGACGAGCCGATTGTTTGTACGCCCGAAGATGCCTATCAGTGTTTTATGAAAACGGAGATGGACTATCTGGTCATTCATAATTGTCTGTTTTCAAAGGAGCAACCAACCCAATCTTCCATTCACAAATAACTATTAACCAACGATATGGAGTTTATTCAAGATCTGCTATTGTTTTTAAAAGAACGGAAAAAGTGGTGGTTGTTGCCGTTGATTCTGGTTATTTTGCTAGTGGGAATACTGCTGGTGGTGGCGGAGTCGTCGGCCGTTGGTTCGTTTGTTTACACCCTTTTTTAACTCGTTTTTACTAGGAATGGCATGCATAAATCATCTTTAAAATCGAAGTACGAAATACCGCTTACAGTGGTTGTTTTTCTACTGATTTTGTATTGGTTTTTTCGTTTGGATGTACTTATCGTTGTGGCGCTTGTTGTTGGATTGTGTTCTTTATTGTCTGATCGATTTGTGGATGGGCTGTCTTATTGTTGGACGAATTTACTGAAGGTGGTTGGTTTTGTGAATGCGCATGTATTGTTGTCTGTTGTCTTTTTTTTGATGTTAACGCCGATTGCTCTTTTATATCGGTTTTTCAATAGGGATTCGCTGGATTTGAAACCAGGTAAGCGGACTTATTTTAAGGAGCGGAATCATCGATATCGGTCGACTGATTTGGAGCATCCGTGGTAGATTGTCAATTGATTTTTGTTGAATCTGTGTTTTTAAGCATTACCTTTTACTTTCTACCAATCACTGCCTTCAACTCCCATCCTAACAAACCAAAGACCAACAAGTACTCCACGAACACTACCCATAAATACTCATGATAGTCCACTCCAGAATAGTTGGCATATGTTAACATAATAAGCAACGACCACAAAATTGGAAATCGAAATCTTGTCAATACACAAAATGCCACAATGCTGGTCAGGTACCATGGATGAACGGTGGTAGTAGAAGCTAGAAACAAAGTCATCGAGGCAAGACACATCAAAGTGAAATGGTGCATAGAAAGATTCACTTCCTTATAAGCTAGCCGAAGAATAAGCCCCGCAGCAATCAAAATCAACAATGGTCCAAATACAGCAATTAGGTTAAACCCTGTAAATAGATAACCAATCGATCTGAATAAATAGTAGAAACTTGCATTAAACTCAAATCGCTGGAAATACAGGTTCAGACTTTCTCCAAAATTCCCAACAAATCCAAACAACAATGGAGTGAATAGCGCAAGAATAACCATACCGCAAATCGAAAAATACCCCAAACTCCGCCTCCAACCAAACCGTTTGATCAAAAACGGCAAAAACATTAGTGGCAATAACTTTGAAGCTACTCCAAGTGCTATCGCTATTGCAGACCACCACCATTTCCCCTTGCAAAGCAGATAAATAGATAGCAATACAAAAAAGACAAGCGCGATTTCAAAGTGCAAATTTCCAAAAGACTCCAGTATTACAAGCGGACTCAATGCATAAAGCAATACAGACTTAGTAGGCAACCTAAATTGATCCAATAGTTTCAACAGTAATAAAACACTTCCAACTTCAAATAGGAAAAACACGGACTTCATCACCACCACACTCCCAAACACCGAGTTCGGAAACAACAAACACGAAAAACTAAAGACCAATTGACAAACTGGCGGATACACCGTAAAATATTCCTTCGAATTCAAATGCTCAAACAAAGACGCATCTACTCCAGCAACTCCCTGCTCCAAATAATAGCGGGGAAGTTCCGCCAAAGGATGCAAACCATTCGCAATAAGCCGTCCATCCCAAACAAATCGATAATAATCATCCGACAAATTTGGCAAGGCAAAAATCAGCATAAACCGCAGGATTAAACCTAGAACCAAAAACCTCCAAACCCATTGCTCAGAAAAAGTATACCTATATATATATACATAGGCACAAAAAAACAGCAGATAAGAAGAAAAAAGAGGCAAAAAAGTAGACTGATTTATACGATACCCAAACACCCAGGTTAGGGAGATCAAAAATATGCCAGCAAAATATAAAAGCCAATCCTTTTCTTTCATGCAAATAAATGTAATTATAAAATCAATAAGAAGTAGGGTTTTACAAAGAACGATAACTTTTTTTTACTGTGAATGCTGATTAAATACAAGGCTTTCGCCGAATTTCGCAAAAAAGATTGAATAAAATTGAAAAGAGCTTGGAAGTTGTGAAATCTTTTTCTACATTTGCAACCGCTTAGGGAGAAAGAGGAGAAAGAAACGGAGTAAAAGCGGCTAGATTTCGAAGGGAATTTAGGAAGAAAATAGTTTGACGAGAGAGGGTTTAGAGGAGTAGAAAAAGAGTTGTCAAATTTATTTAAAAAAAGGTAGTAAAAAATTTGCGGGATAGAATTTAGATTGTATCTTTGCACTCCCTTCACGGAAGAAGTGAGGGAAATAAGAAATAAGTTCATTGACATT
>CALLWB010000079.1 GCA_938016265.1 uncultured Saprospiraceae bacterium | reverse complement strand
AATCCAACCAACATTAGAAACAAAGAATATGGCAGGATGTCTTTGGCTTTTAGGCCAGTTATTCCTAGGAGTGGTAGTGCCCAAAATGGCTGCATCATATTCGTCAATTGATCTCCGTAGGTGAGTGCCATGATGCATTTGTTGAGTGGAACTCCGATTTCTTGAGCCGCTTGAATAATGATCGGTCCTTGAACGCCCCATTGTCCACCCCCACTAGGAACAAAAAAGTTGACCACTCCAGCACTTATCAAGGTAAACAGGGGAAAAGTAACCGAATTTGAAATCCCAATAAAAAATCCTGAGAACAAGGCAATCAGCCCCGATTTGCTCATAATTCCCATTATGCCAGCATACAATGGAAATTGGATAATAATACCCGCAGCGCCACCAATCGCCTGATTGACTGCATCTTTGAAATAACGGAAACTACCATGAAACAATATTCCCAGACCAAAAAGAAAAAAGATAATCCAATTGAGGTTCAAAAAACTAAGCGACAATTCTTTTGGCAGAAAAAAGGCTTTGTAAATACCATAAAACACCATCAATCCTCCCGTAATATAGGCCAAAATTGGAAGATGATCCAAGCGCTCTGCACCATGTGGTACGTCATTTTTGTTTTTCTTGACAGGCCGCGGCAAGTTAATTTTTTCTGGCGTAGATCGCTTTCCTAACCAATACATACACAACGGCAATACAAGGAGCAACAAAATGGAAGCGACAATATTCATCGTAGAAAAAACCGTTTCACTCATTGGAATTGCTGCTTGCAGTCCTACAATATCGTCGGCCTTATTCGCCACTGCTAAGGGAGCAGAACCTGAAAGCCCACCATGCCAAACCATCAACCCTGAATATCCAGCAGCACCGATCAAGGGATAATTGAGTGGAATTTTATTTCGCTGGCAATATTCCGCCACCTTCCTTGCAAATACTGCCCCGAAAATCAACCCCAGTCCCCAATTAAACAACGCCATAAGAACCGTCAACAGCGTAACGATAAAAGCCGCACTTGCCGTACTATTGCAATACTTCAGAGAACCATTGATCAACCAATTGACCGGTTTGGTGAGCGCCAGGACATGGCCAAGAATCAAAATGAGTACCATTTGCATAGCAAATTGCAGAAAAGCAAAAAAACCTTGCTCCCAAAACCCTAGGACTTCAATAAAGTGGTTGGTCGCCGGATTTTTAGATTCGGTTAAAATTAAGGCCATGGCAGCGGTGATAAAAGTCAGCAAAACCGCGATGGTGAATGGGGAAGGCAAGATCCGTTTGGCCGTGGCCACAAATTTTTCTGAGAAACTCATAGTTGTGTTTGGAGTATTTTGAACAAGGACTCGTCTCCGTCCCATACACAACTAATGTAATTACTCTTATACACTTTTTCAAAGTATTGTTAAGAATTTAAATTTCTGAACGATTAAAATTTCAGTAACTACCGGGGGTAAATCAATGTAAATACTCCCCAAAATTCTTGGAGGTCACTTCAGGGATGTTTAGGTTATTAAGGATTTGGTGCGCTGGGTTTTCCAGCATTTTGCTATACTTACTGATGGCTTTATCGTGAATGCTAAAAGCGGTCACCCCCATATTGTCTTCTCTTTTTTTAATAACTATAACATTATACTCCTTTATCATTTTATACTTTGCGGAGGATTGGTTCGCAAATAAATCCTCTAGGTTTTTGTGATGCTGTTTTACCAGATCCTCATATTCGTGAGCGACTAATGAATAGAGCACTTTTAGCTGTTTGCTGTTGATCAGTTGTTGGTAGACATCGGGGTGATTTTGTTTTGCCAGTTGCAAGTACCAGGAGACAAGCAATTGCAGCTCATAGTAAGCGCTAATATCAGAAGAGTTGAGTGATAGATAACGACTATGTACTAAGATATCTCCATATCCATATTGTTTGAGGATGTAAGGATACAAGTCAATATAGGTTTTTGTACTCTGGTAATAAGCTAGCATTTCTTCCAGTAATCCATAAATACCGTTGGTCTGTGCATCATGATCGGGTTCGTATTTTGTCTCAATATAAGTCTGAAAGATAGGTATTTCCTGATATTTTGAGGCAGGAATAAACTGCAATAATTCTCTGGAGTTGAACACTGTTTTCAGTGGAAGCGCGAGGGAGTTTTTTTGTGAAAACCGGTAGATTCTATACCCTACTATTCCATTGTTTTCTTTGGCGTTGAGAATGTGGTAGTCTTCATGAATCTGCGACGGCAAATCGTTCATCAAATCTACCGGATGGTTGGAAGCGTGCGGAATAGTAGCATGCCGATCAACGTTAGTATAAATATAAAAGGCCTCCGGGCAACATTGGCTTGTCAAGTCGTAGTAAAAGGAACTTTCGTCATCCACTTGATCCTGTGCAGCTAAATTGG
Source organism: uncultured Saprospiraceae bacterium (assembly GCA_938016265.1). Taxonomy (GTDB): domain Bacteria; phylum Bacteroidota; class Bacteroidia; order Chitinophagales; family Saprospiraceae; genus JAHDHB01. Next base: position 87,446 of record CALLWB010000079.1, on the reverse strand, counting down.
CAAGGAATATAAAACAACAGCTTACAAAGACAAGGCTTATTCTGATCATGTTCTCCGGTTTATTCAAATACAATCTATTCAAAAAGGAGTCCATAAACTGTTAATGAAACAATAAAGCCTGAACAACTACAAATAGTTGTCCAGGCTTAAAGTCAATTATTAAACTTCTTTGACTCTTGGTTTTACTTTTTCAAAGCTTCTTGCACGCTAATTTTTCGGCCATTTTTGTAGGCTACGATAAATGGGCTGGGGACTCCTTCTTTTTGTGCCAGAACTTTAGCAGCACGTGCGGATTCCAGATCCATAAAATCGCCTAACAAATAGATGGTTACTCCCTTGTCGTTTGTTGTTGAATACACCTGACCAGCACTCAGAAGATTGTCACTATAACTAACTGCTGTTGATTGCTTAAATGCTCCAAGTTGAACTTTAAAAACTGGAGTCGCTATACTTGTAGTAGTTACTGTTGATTGCGGCGTGGTGTAGGTATTTTCAGGAGTTGAGCTGTAAGTAATGGGGGGTGAATATTTCGGCTCTGAAGAATAGGTAACCTGCGGTGTTTGTGTCGTGACTACTTCTTCCTCTGTTTTTGAAATATTGTTGATCGCAGATACGATTGGATTGAAGTCTGTTACCTTACGAACAAAAGCGTCTTTGTATCCTCTTGATTTGATTCTTTTCATTGCTTGGATAGCTTCTTCCTGGGTTTTGTACGTTCCAACTTTGTACAAATACAGATTATCCCTTCGGTCGCTATAAACGAGTCCGATATCACCTAAGGCAGCTAGTTTATTGAAATCCGGGTTAGAAAATGCACCAATCTGTACTTCATAGACTTCCGTTCCCTCAGAAAAATCAGGGATTGTTGCGAGGATGTGCTCCGTTGGCATCACTTCAGAAGTCGTAAGAATGCCATCATCTATCGATAAGGTAGAAGTGGTTTTTGCTTCTGGTAATGCTGGTGTAGGAATTCCTTTTGCTACCAAATCTTCGCTTGTTCTCCAATCAGAAGGGGTAGGTGCGCTTTTAGTTGCTGTTGGAATATTTTGAGTGGCTGTTGGGACATTTCTGACGCTCGCAGCGACAGGCACGTCGAGGTCAACAAATGGTGTTGGTTCCATCTCTATGGAAGCCAAAAAGTCCTCTCCTATTTTATCCTTGGTGACTACTTTTATCTCCTTGTTTACAAATCCAATCTTAGAACACACCATATTATAGGAGGTGCTTGGCAATAGGCTGAGGGAGTATCTGCCTTTATTGTCAGAAATGGCTTTTGCTACGACGTCGTTCTTGTTGTCTATCAATTTTACAACGACTCCAGACAAGACATCTTCCGTCTCTGAATTTTTGACTTGCCCTATAAAATAGGAATTTAACGGGTCGATATAAACGGCAACCTGCTCGTCTGGATTATGGTTGACCAGGGCTACTTTTCTAGCAGAAAATCCAATTTTTTGAATGACTAAATCACAATCTACCTCCTTGAAGTCTGGAATACTTGCTAGTCCTTTTTCATTCGTTTTTACAACTCCATACCCACAATTTGAAAGATCGATAGTTGCTCCATTAAGTGGTAGTTGCGTGTCTGAACTATACACACTGACCAATACTGTTTGCGGGGTGGTTGATCGACTAATTTTGAATAGGTCGTCTTTTCCTTTCCCTCCTTTTCTATTCGAAACGAAGTACCCTTCGTCGGTATCGTTGTCAAAAATCAAATCGTAATCATTTGCGGGGGAATTGACTTTTGGTCCTAAATTTTTGACAGGTCCCCAGCTATAGTTGCCTTTTCTGTCTGCCTTAAACAAATCTAATCCTCCGAATCCCAAATGCCAATCTGAAGCAAAAAACAGGGTGGTTCCTTCCATGAATGGACTAATTTCGTTTCCTGCGGTATTGATGATTGAACCTAGGTTCTTGGGTTCAGACCAAGTATTCCCAATTTTCGCAGATACATAAATATCAAATCCGCCATACCCTCCTGATCTATTGGAGGCGAAATACAATTTACGCCCATCATCGCTTAAGAACGGGTAACCATTCGAGCTTTCCCCATCATTATATGGAAATGCAGAAATGTCTTCCCAGTTGGCGGCATCTACTGCTCTTCCCAGGTAGATGTCCATTTTCACACCACTTCCTGTGAGGGGCAGCACTCCATTAGAGAAGTTGTTATTATTTTTAACAAAAGCAACAGTATTATAATTGTCATCAAAACTAGCATAGCCAACATTGAGACTGGTTTTTATTCCTTTTTTAAGAATGTTGGCTTCTAGTAAATCGCCGCTGCTGTTTCGTTCAGAAAGGTATAATTGATTGTTCGTTTCTTTGTCTAACTCAGTAGTGGTTTGCACTGATTTTCTAAAAGAAGAAAACAGGAGCTTGTCCCCATAAAAGACTGGAGCAAACTCAGCGCCTGCGGAGTTTATCACAAATTCGCGTTTTACTTCGAAAGGGGAGATTTTGCTAAGATTGTTCATTGCGTAGTTGCAACTGGACGCATAATGACTGCCGACAGGAAGATTGGTTTTTGCATAGGCATCAAACCATTTTTTGGCGTCCTGGTATTTACCTTGTGCATTTAGAACAGTAGCATATAAAAACAGATCGACATCTTCCTTTTCAGGACTGAGGACAATTTTTTTGTACCATTTTTCTGCCTTGTCTAATTGATTTAAGTGTCGGTAACAATCTGCGAGCCGTACCATTGCGCCCATCACGTTAGGGTTTTGGGCCAGGGCTGCTTCGTAGTTTTCTACAGCAAGATTGAATGCGAACAGTTCATAATACTTGTCTGCTTTTTGCAGGGTATTACTTTGGGCATTTAGGGAGAAGAATCCAATTACAACTAAGAAGGTAATTAGAATAGATTTCACAATATTCATAAAAAATAATTTCGTAAAATAAGTTATTCTGTCTTTACCTGAAGAGTTGGATGTTCTGCAAGTAGATTCAAAAACAGAGTTTTTACAAACTGTTTCTTACGTCTTTATTTTTTTTCCACATTAGTATTCTAACAGATTTTATGCCAGTTATTTACAAATACCAATATGGTTGGAAAGTAAATATACAGATATTATTTTTAGGCATCAAGCTTTTAACATTTTCTTTGGAAGTTTTATTGTTTGAAAACTAAAAAAGCTTCTGAATGAAGGCCATTCAGAAGCTTTTTTTATCCGTTTAGGGAAATTGTAGTTTGTAACAAATAGTTAATTAACTCCTACTACCCGTATTTCTGTTCTACGATTTTCCTGATGTTCTTTTTCGCTGCATTTTACACCGTCTACACAGTGGTTGACAACTTGAGTTTCTCCATAACCGCTAGCACGGATTCTGTCTTTAGCGACTCCGTTTTTAATGAGGTATTGTTCAACTCTTTGTGCTCTTCTTCTGGAGAGTGTTTCGTTATAAAGTGCCTCCCCTCTTGAATCCGTATGCGAGGCGACTTCAATTATGATATTCGGATTTTCATTCATTACCCTAAGGATTTTGTTTAGTGTTTTTGAATCTAATTCTTTAACACTCGCCTTATTGAAATCGTGATAAATGACTGGCAGTTCTCCAAAATAATCATAGGTCATTGAAGAGGTCGAGGAAATGGTTGTAGGATAAGTAACAGAACTTGGGCTACTAATAATCGTTGTCGTTGTCGTCGTAGGTGTTGTTACTACAGTTGTACTTGGTGTTGTTGTAGTTGGAATAGGTGTACTAACAATTGGCCCTGAAGGTGTGCTCACCTTAGGTATAGCAGTCAGCACAATGGCAGAGGACAATTTTTTAGAAGCAGACTCCCCTCTGGTGCAGACATTAGTCGCTTTGGTTAAGTATCCTTTCTTTTCCGCAGTCACCACATAACAGCAATCAGACTCCAAATCAAAGGAATAAGAACCATTTCTCTCTGAATTGGCAGATTGCACCAAATCTCCACAATCATTTGTTAAGGTGATGTTCGCTTTGCCAATATTTTTTCCTGTCTTCGCATCAGTAACCTTTCCAGCAAGTTCAAACTCTAATGGTTTTGTCAATGGTATCTGAACGAATACCCGATCTCCAGGACGATAGCCTTCTGTAGACATGGCTACTGTATTTTTCAAGTATTGATCGGCACCTGCAGAGAAAGAACAACTTTTGTTCATTGGCATTTCAAACAACACCTTCCCATCAGAGCCCGTCAAAACTGGTAATTCGTTCTTACAATCATGTGTTATGACGACCCCTTCCATTGGTTCTCCAGTTGCTCCGTCGAAAACAAATACTTCAACATCAAGTAACATTCTGTAGAAGCTATAAATGTCATCGCCACCTGCTCCTCCTGGTCTGTTGGAAGAGAAGAAGCCAAATGTTTTTTCATCACTAACGACCATTGCAAAATCGTCCGCTTCCGAATTGATCGGACCACCTACATTAGTAATTGGGCCCCAGTTGTTTCCCACTCGCTTTACAAATAGATTGTCCAATCCTCCAAGTCCAGTATGGCCATTCGAAGTAAAATACAAGGTGCCGTCATTGGTCATAGAAGGAAATATTTCTTGGCCTTCTGTATTAATACCGGGGATATAAGAGTTCAAGTTAATTGAAGGAGACCATCTACCATTTTCAAATCTGGAGATATACAGGTCCATTCCTCCAAATCCACCAGGCATATCAGAAGCAAAAATCATCATTTCACCGTCATTAGAAACGGCAGGGTGTGCTACGGAATATTCATCACTATTGAACGGCATACTTTGTACATCGACCCATTGTCCGTTTGAATATCGTGCATTGTAGATCTTAAGACGGATAATACCGTCATCATCTTTCCCAGTCTTTCCTTTAATGATATTATTTCTGGTAAAGTAAACAATTTGCTGGTCTGCCGAAAAGCAAACTGGGCCATCGTGAAACTTAGTATTCAGCTTATTCGAATATTTTGTTGGTTCAGAGTAGTTGAATCGCATAGTGGAGTCATTCGTAGTTGTTGCGGTAACATCTGTGTAGAACAACTCTAAAAATGGATTACCCGTCCAACTATGGATGCGTCGGATAGCACCTCCCTCATCTCTTTCAGAGGCATAAACGATTCCCTGACCATAGAAAGCAGCACCAAAATCATCAAAATTGGTATTTACTTCTCCCAGGTTTTGAATATCGTAGGAAGTTTCATCATCGTTGTTGAGGGAAGCAAGGACATCTGTTTTGCAAGATTCTTTCAACAGTTGGCCTCTTAAGTCGTCAGGATTTTCCTGCGTGTATTCGTCAAACCATTTTATTGCCAAGTCGCACTTCCCGTTGCTTTGAAGGGCCATTGCATAGAATAGTTTGTTTTCTGGTTTGGAGCTAGGCAGGCGGACAGATTGCCCATACCAATATTCTGCTTCGCTAAGATTTCCTATTTTTCGATAACTTGCTGCCAGATTAACCTTAGCCTGATCGACATCTCTTTTATCTAATACTTCGAGGTACAACTGAACAGCTTCATTGTAGCTTAATGCCTCAAAATAAGCATTTGCTCTTTTCAATTTCGCTCGCTGCCCCAAAAGAGACGATGAGGAAACTGTTAAAACCAATACTAATATTACAAGACTTCTGAAATTCATTTTGGTGGTGTTTGTTTATACTAACAAGGTGTGTGTATTAATCTAGAAGTATCGGGGCGAAACTATTTTGTCTTTTTCATAATTGAATTCATAGCCTAACATGGCTTCGATTGATCCTGCAGAAGCTTCTTTCACTCTGCTAAGTGTAAAATCGTAAGCAAAGCCTATTCGCAATCCATTTTTCAAATGGACCTGGGTCCAAAAATCAACAGAATCGTAGGAAGATTGGCCATTTGCGCCCTGGAAAGCTGATCGGAGGGCTACACCAACCCATACTGCTTCATTAAATCGAAAAGCGGCATCTATATCAAAAACAGTGGGTGCTGAAGTACCAGTGCCTGATTCTTTGAATTCTCCAAAGAGGCCAACATTTCTGATAAGTATAGAAGGTCTGAAAACTACAGAATTTGAAAACTTAATTGCGATACCTCCTGTCACGTAATAGTGTCTGTAGAGTCTTGCATATTTGATGGTGTCGTTGGCGATTGATGTTCTTCTCAAATCATTGTCCAACAAATGAGGCACGGATGCTCCTAGAAAAAAGGTAGGAGTTGAAAGGTATAATCCAGCACCAAAGTTGGGCAACCAATAGTTTGGAGTTAAATCTCCAACGAAGGCCGGATCGTTCGGATCTTTTTGTTTGAGGTTTGAAAAGTCGGACCGCCAATTCATAACACTTCCTTGCACTCCTAGTGCCAGATGTCCGAAAGCCCCAATTGGAAAACGGTAAGCATAACTTCCTTGGAAAGCTAACTGATTGGAGGGACCAATTTTATCATTAAAGGCACTAAAACCGATACCAATATTTTTGTTTCTTAGTGGGGAATGAATAGTAAACGCCTGCGTGACAGGTGCTCCTTCCTCAAATCCAAGCCATTGGCTACGGTGAATGAGTCCGACGCTCAAATAATCACGACTTCCTGCATAGGCAGGATTGTAGACCAGGCTATTAAACATATATTGAGTGAACATATTGTCTTGCTGTGCTTTGACAAAATCACTGAATACGAATAAAATAGAGATTATAATTAAAAAAGGTCTCATTTAGCTTCTGTTAATTGCTCAATAATCTGAATAATAAAATACTATCTGTGTAGCTGTAAATATCCTTGTTTAATATTTTTATTTCCATCATCAAAAATATAGAAATAAGTACCGTCGGGCAGATCCTCTCCATTCCATCTTCCATCCCAATCATTTCCATATGGAGTTGAAGAGTACACTAATATCCCCCATCGATTATATATAAAAATTTTATTTTCTGGAAATGCTTCTAGCCCTTCGATGGAGAAGGTATCATTGAATCCGTCTCCATTAGGCGAAAAGCTATTATAAACAAGAAATTCTTTTTCATCACTACAGCCTACTTCTATATTAACAATTGCCGGAGTACAATTCCCATTGCAAAGCCAATAGATAAATTGATCCAGTCCGCAGTAGTCAGGATCAGGGATGTAGGTAATAATGTTTGTAACAGGATTGATTGATACGGTCCCATTGTCTGTGGAGTCAATAATAGCAAGACTTGGTGTGCCTTCCACTATATCATTTGCAAGTACATTAATTTCAACGGTATCATCCTCCATCATGTTCACATTGTCTTCCATAGGTTGTGGAGGTGGGAGTGGTGTAATGGTGACGATAAATATGGTCGTATCACAATTTGTAGGCACAATGCTATTACAGACAGAAACACAAAGGGTATCGGTTGTTACCATGGTGGTATTCGCCACCTCGTAGGAAACACATGGTGTTCCAGGTATTGCAACCGCAAAACCACTGTTTGCTAACTGAACACAATTGAAAATTGCTATAGAACCAACAGGAACTACCTCTAAAGAATCAACGCAAAATACAGCAGTAGAATGCGAAGTCACATCAACCCTGATTGTATCTGTCTCGGTAGGAGGTGCTCCATTCGATATATTATAGGAAGAACGAAGGTTATCGTCTAAATTTTCAGCTTTGCCTATGGATATTGATAACAGAACAATAATAAACAAGCATAAAATTTGTTTCATAAGGTAAAATTATATTCTAAATCCTTTTTTAGTACTTGAAAACACATTAGAAATTTATAAAATATTTTCCTAACTTTTGTGTAACTTCAACAGAGTAATGCTGCTATATAGCCTTTAAATAAGGGATAAAGGTAAACTTAATTTACTAAGCCCACAAACATCATAAAAAAAAATGAATTAAAAGTTATTAACAATTCTCTATATTAGCTCAATGCACAGACACGTTTATATCATATGCATTTTTTGCATCATTCTTGTTTTTGGGGTAGGATGTCGATCTCCACAAGGAGATTTAGAAGTCAAAAGTCAAGCTAAAGTAGCAATATCTTCTATTAATCAAAAGTTTACACCCATTTTTTCAAAGGTTGGAATAAATATTCCACCAGACTCCCTCCTAATATTCGTCTTTAAAAAACAACAACGGATAGAAATTTGGGCTTCTGCACAACCTTTTTCACCAAAATCTATTATCGAATACCCCATCACTTCCCCATTAAGCATTGGCCCTAGAACAATGAACAACCAACAATTCCCAGAAGGGATTTACTATCCTGGTCCTTCCGGTAACAGCCTTGCATTTCCTAATTCCTATGATAAAGAAAAAGCAAATGCGGATGGCCGACAACTGAAAACGGAGGAGTTTCTTTTTGAAAACATGCTGGGTACCAGTGAAGAGTTGGCAGAACTATCCTCCTTGATAAAGGCAACTGGAATTTCGAAAACAGCGATTATAGTAGCTCCTACTGACTTTAGGATCGATAAAACTCCCGTCCCCTGTCCTTTTTGCCCCAATTGGTATGCAGAACTTTATGACCAGCTTCGATTTTTGGTAATGGAATATATTTAATGTTGAATGCGAGCACGAATGAATAGGGAGTATGGCTATCTGAAAACAAGTGGCGTTTTTTTTATAGGAAAATATTCTTTTAATCTTGTATTCAATAATGCCCGCATTCGAAAGGAAGTGTTATTTTTGCACCATGTTAGACAAACCACCTATAGAACTTAATGCTCAATTTCAGGACACTTTGGACCTGCTGGACAAAACCAACAAAAGTGCATTTATCACTGGTCGGGCGGGAACAGGAAAATCGACCTTACTTCAACTCTTTCGTACCACCACCAAGAAAAAAACTGTAGTTCTTGCTCCTACTGGCATCGCAGCGCTAAATGTAAAGGGGCAAACCATCCATTCTTTTTTTGGTTTCCCTCCTAAGCCGATTACAAAAAAGGACATTAAGCCTAAGCGCTTTAAAAATTTGTACAGAAACCTGGAGGTGGTTATCATCGATGAGATTTCGATGGTCCGGGCAGATATGTTGGATAATATTGATTATTTCTTGCGGATAAACGGCGGCAATCCGGATTTGCCTTTTGGCGGTAAGCAGATGGTCTTTTTTGGAGATTTGTTTCAGCTTCCACCAGTGGTCAATAATCAAGAGGTGATGTTTTTCAGAGAACAATATGAGAGCCCCTACTTTTTTTCCGCCAATATATTCCAGGATTTTGAACTGGAAATGATGGAGCTGACTACCGTTTATCGACAAACCAATCGGTATTTCATTCGATTGTTAGATGCGATTCGTACCCGTCGTTTTGATATGGACGATTTGGACGCTATCAATGAGCGATTTAGTGAATTGCCAGACGACAGTTATGAGGGTTATATCACTTTGTCCGCTCGCAACGCCGTTGTAGATCAAATCAATCAACAACGACTAAAACGACTGACAGGAGTTGAAATCACCTACGCTGGTTCAGTGAATGGCAATTTTAATAACCGGGTTTTTCCGACGGATTTAATTTTAAAACTTCGGGAAGGAGCACAAGTGATGTTTGTAAAAAATGACCCCAAACGAAAATATGTCAATGGCACCATTGGCACCATTACCAAACTCCAGGAAGACCGAATCATTGTCACCGTAGACCAAGAAGGAAAAGGCAAACGCGATATCGAAGTCCAGCAAACAGAATGGGAGATTCTAAAACACAAAATAAACGACAAAAATGAGATCGAGGCGGATCCGATTGGAACGTTCAAACAGTATCCAATCCGTCTCGCCTGGGCGATCACCATCCACAAAAGTCAAGGTAAAACCTTTGACAAGGTGATTGTGCATCTGGGAGCAGGAGCGTTTGCGCACGGTCAGACCTATGTTGCGCTTAGCAGATGCACCACTCTAGAAGGCATCATCCTTAAACAAAGAATTCGCCCAAGAGATGTTTTAGTGGATGAACGAATCGTTGAATATTATGAACAGCATTTTATATAATTTTTTATACTTGTAATTGAATCCACTGGACTTACTAACTAGAAATAACCAAAAACTTAACAACTAAATACCACCCTACCTATGAATACGTTAACAATAAAATTGGTCCTAATTGTATTTATTGTCTCTTTGTTAGGATGCAAAAGTGAGGTAACTCCTGCCACTACCACCAACAAGCCAACTATCGGCAAAAAAGCAATACAGGCAGAAGTAGAGAATCGTCCGAAACCACATATTGAACTAAAAAAAGGAATTACCTACTCTTCTATTCGGGTGTATGACTATTTGAGTGCGCATGATTTGGGCTACAAAGAAATCGGATTAAAAGACCCTGTAACAGATCCCATTTTTGCTTCTTTATCACATATTGCGCAAAATGGATTAACGAAAATGGCTTCCAATATGCGGCTGACGAAAGTGAACAAAGCTGGAAAGACATGGGAAATTCACTTTATGGGAAAAACGGACTTTGGTGATCCACAAGACGAGAAAGAATTCATGCTTATGATCAAAAAGACGCTTGAATCTTACACCTACGACTATAAGGTATTTTTGAACAATCAGTTGTTAAACTTAGGCTAATCTATTTAGTTAGCCCTACATCGACCATTGATTTTTCTCAAATTAGAAACTATTGCCCAACATCGAGGATCTGTGTTTGGCAACACCGGAAACTAGTATTCAAATAAACGGTGCCCACCAATCTGCCAGCCAAATTGCTCAGGAAATAATAAAAAACGTACTTCAATGAATTTTAGTTAACTTTAGTATTCATAAAGCAATGCTATTCATTTATTAAATAATGAGCATAAAAAGTCTACCAAAATCTAGTTTACAGTCCATTTTAAGTTAGAAATATTCGGATGGGCCGTTGTCTTTTTTGGAATAGATAAAATATTTTATAAATTAGAGTGCGTTTAACTCAATTCATGAATTGAGAAAAAACAATACAATACCAAACAGGCTTTAAACTTAAGCTAATACCAACCAATAGAAAAAGAAATACTAGTATGAATAAAGCAGAAGCCAAACAAAAAAGAAAAGAATTTGAACGTAAAAAGAAAGCGGAAGCTTCTAAGGAAGGTAAACGTTTTGTAATGATCGTTGGAGTGATCACCGTTGTCCTACTTTTCCTTATGTTTTCTATATTTATGTACAACAACGGATAGGCCTTTCTACTTTGGTGGGTTTTTCATAACTAGCCAGTAGTGCGACTTTTCTAGTTTTTCCATATTCCAAATTTCGACCTTTTCGGAATAGCCTAGCGATTTGTTTGTTGCAGACCACTCTTTATTCCATCTTTCATACCAGTAATCTCCCATAAGGTATAGGCGGTCGCCTGGTGTGTCGTAGATTCTTTGGGCCTCCTCCAGCATTTTTTCATGATATACCGTATCGAAATGCTGAGATAAATAGAAGGGTATCCCAGGCAGTTGCTTGACGCCCTCTCCTAACACGACCGTCATATCGGAAGGTGCAATTTTAGCCAACCGAATCGCCAACTTCTTATTAGTTGACCGTTGCGCTTCGATTACAGGCGCTAGTCGGGTCCAAACCAATGTCGTCGTCAATAAACCAAACAACGCACAAGAAAGGACACTAATCCTCATCTTACTCATATAAGTCGAAGTAACTCCAACAATACAAATAGACCAACAGATGACAACAATAAATACTCCTCGAAACATTCCATCCCGTTGACCAAATTTATAGCCAGCCACTACGATCGTCATCATCAGGAAAAAAGTAATCAAAAACATAACCGCAGAACTCACCTTCACCCAATTTGAATGGACTGTTTTGTCTGCATCGACCGCAATGATCTGTTTAGCTATTAAGAGCGCAGCACAAGGCATTGCGGCGATACTATAGGAAGGAAGCTTGCTAGACATTATTTCATAAAAAAACCAGCCAAACAAAAGCCAGCCGATCAGAAACAGCGTATCAAAATCAGGCTGCTTAAGTTTTGTGTACAAAGATTTGAGTGCTGCAGGAAAATACCCCATCCATGGTAAAAATGCCAGTAGGAAAACGGCCAAATGGTAGCCAGGAGGTCCCGTCTGTCCAAAGACATGTCCTTCGCCCCTAAACCGCTTCATAATGTACCAGTCGATCAAAAAATTGACGGTCTCTCCCCCATCCTTCTGGTAAGACAGATATCCCCAAATGAACAAAGGCAACAGAGAAAGTGGGAGAAAAAACCAGGGATGCATCTTTATTAGGGAAGACCGATAAGCGCCAGCAAAAACAAATAGAAAACCCCATATTCCCATCGTAAGAATCAGAATTGGTGGTCCCTTGATTAGCACGCCCAAACTGACCGCTATCCAAAATAAAATCAACCACTTTTTTTCTACGGATTGAAGAAACAAATAAAGTGAAAACACCGCCACGGTCGACCATAGGAGCAACCCGTTGTCTGTAAATCCGATTTTTGCCATGTTGGGCACCAGAAAGGAGCTACTGAGCACTAAAATGGCCAGGAGCGCGGTATTCCTACCAAAACACTTCCCACCCAAAAAATAAATAGTCAACAAAAGAAACAAATAAGCAAAGGCGGAAGGGATTCTGGTCGCAAATTCGTTTATCCCAAACAGCTTGTAGCTGACTGCAATCGACCAGAAATGCATCGGTGGTTTTCGGTGCACATCCGACCAAACAAAACCAGGATTGACCCAATCCCCATTCTTGACCATTTGGCTGGAAATGCCGGCATATGCCGTTTCGTCCTCCTCCCACAAAGCTGTGGTGTGATTGGCAACAAATAGATTAAAAACGACGATAACGCCTAGAATAATCCACCATATTTTATTTGAAAATAGCGCATCCATATCGAGGCAAATGTACTTCTTTTTTGCTTGGGGAGAAAATCTGATTTACGGAAAGAGAAGAATAGGCGACCAGAAGCAGGAAGCTGGATTTTTTTTAAAACGCAGAGGTGCTGAGTCACAGAGAAAAGGAGCATACGGACATTTTTGAGTGCGCGCAGAAATAAGCGATGCTAATTTTTAGAATGTTAATCCATTGCTTTCTACCAAAAAGTCTCGAAGCGCCAGGGAGCGATCTCGCAACGAAGTGGTCTGTTCTCTGTCAGCAAAGCGGTCTAAAAATTTTTAAGGACTTTCCAAAAAAGAAAAAAGCCCAACTGGCTTTCCCAGTTAAGCTTTTATCAAACCAAATGAAACCCATATACTTCTTGAATTCGTAAATATAGCGTAAATACTTAAATAGACCCTATATAAAGAATATTACTTTTTTAACTTGCACGCTACCAATTTATTGCATCTAATTTTCTAAACGATCCTGCTACAATTGCAACGTTAATAATAGAGTCGTGGAAAAGAAAAAAAAGGTTGCACGAAAGTAAATTTTATTTCATAATGTAACCGCCGAGTCACGGAAATTGCCAATTACAAATAATGTGTTATTCGTTAATCTTCAAAAGGTTAGTTAATACAATTAATTAGTTACTGCCTAAAATTTTATGAAATACTTTTTTTCTTCAAGCTTAAAAAAAAATAATTTTCAATTTCAGCATGCAATTTGCATAGTCTTTATTGAAAACCACTTTGTGAAGACTAATAAAGCGCTATCGAATTTCAAACGGCTATAATACTTGAATCCAAGTCGTATTTTTTGAACAACTTCGTTATCTTCGCAATTCATAAATAATATAGTATGAGATTTTTGATAATTTTTCTAATTCTAATTCTTAACCTACCAGTTCAGGCGCAAACCGAGCTATTGAATGATCAAACGATCCAACTAGCAAGTAGCCTGCGCACCTACAAAAATAGAGAGGAACTGAAAGGATTTATGAAATCGCTCAATGCGGTAACAGCTCCCGAATTAACATTTACCAAAAGTTTTGTCATTGCCGCTGTTCAAGGCAAACGATTTCTATTAGAGAAAGATTTTTTAGAAGTACAAGGGGATCAGGACCTATTATATTGTTATACCGTCATCCAATTGTCCAACTATTTCGACATTACTGACAAGGAGAAAAACAAACTGACCCTCAACCAATTAATCAACAGACCAAAGACAAAAATAGAACACCTTACAACCTACTACGATTTTCTTTTCAACCAAGTCATCTATCCAACCAAGGACTATGGATACAAAAACCAACGCTTTTTCTTCAATGATATGGCACTGAAAACGAATCAGGAAAGAGGGCTGTTTTTTCTAATTGCAATGTCTCACTACAGGAAACTGATTGTCCGTCCATTGAAGGCAGAATCACCGCCAGATATAGAGTCTGCCTACAATTGGCTAATCTATTTCCCTAGCTTTGAGAACAAACCTTACTACTACTACACCGACCTCGATATAGAAGACTTCAAACTAACAGGACTAAGTTTTAAGTCGAGCATGATGCCTCAATATTATGACCTCCTTCTGGAGCATTTGTTCACACTCAAAGAACATAAAGTAAAACAAGCCAAAATCGATGACCTGTTATACAATTCCATCTTACTAAAAAAAGAGCTCTACCAGTTCGCCTCAAAAGCGACCAGAGAAGTGTTGGAGGATCTTTATGAAAACACGAATGCTTCAAAGCCTGTCACTTCAGAAGATGCGACAACCAGCTTATTGGACCAGGGAAAATCATTCATCCAACAAAAGGAGTTTGCAAAGGCCATTTCTGTTTTGACAACGGCCACCTCCCAATCACCCAAGGATGTAAAACTTCAACAAGCACTAGGACTCGCCTATCAACAGTCTGGCGACCACCAGTCAGCTAGCAAAGTTTTCCAACGTATAGTTGATCTGGTTCCTGCTTCACCTGCTGGATATTACGGGTTGGGCACTTCTCAATTTGAGCAGGGTCAATATACCGATGCGCTAAAAACTACCAAAAAGGCCTTGTCAAGATTTGAAGAACTCAATCCTACAGAAATGTATAAGGCACTAGGCCTGATGGGAATGATTTACTCCAAACTCAAGGATTCAAAAAACGCAAAATCGTACCTGAAAAAAGCGCAAAAATCAGGGTTCGAGATTCCTGAAGGCTTCTAGGAAACTCCCATTCTTTAATACCATTCATACTACCAGGTAATCTGAAATCTTCGGCATTCCAAATGACGATTTTCTACCTATTACGTACACTTATCTATCCAGAAGTCACAATTATAAGTTATTGCATTAAGCCTCCTTGTTTTTGAGTTAATTTTAGATCGCAATCAAAAACATATTATCTTTTTATCAGTAATTCAAAAAATTAATGCTCATGAAAACAGTAAAAATTGCTATCCTTTTCGCCCTTTCCATCAGTTTTTCTAACCTAATCACCGCCCAAGATCTTATTGATTGGGGATGGAAAGGCGCAACCATCAATCAGAACACACTTGAAGTGGAGCCACAAACACCAAAATCTGCTACCACAATGGATGAAGCAGATCTGCTCGAAGCCATGCAACAAGCCTACATCCAGGAACAAAAAGCAAAAAGAGAAGAAGAGCAAAAGAAAGAAACACCAAAATAAACCAATAAACCATATTCTGAGAAAAGTGTTTATCCTTCAAAGGGTAAGCACTTTTTATGTTCAAGAGCGACAAAAAGACAAAAAGTCTGCCCTTTTCACCAATTCTCGCACTTCATTTTATAAATTTAGGCATGGAAAAATATTTGCAACTCATTCTCGATAGTTATAAAAATTATGCGAGTTACCTCTGGCAGGAAATAACAAATCCTCATTTCAGCAACTATTTTTATATGCTGCTAGTTGTTTCTGCATTTTTCTTTGCACTGGAGTTACTGCGTCCCTGGCGAGAAAACCAGCCTAAATTTCGCAAAGATTTCTGGTTGGACTTCTTTTATATGTTCTTCAATTTTTTCTTGTTTTCGCTGATTATATACAATGCGGCATCCAGTGTTTTTGTAGAGCTATTCAAAGATCTGCTTGGAGTATTTGGCATAACCAATTTAGTCGCAATAGAAGTCCAGACCTGGCCGGTTTGGGTACATTTATTTATGGTTTTTATCATCAGAGATTTTATCCAGTGGTGTGTTCACAATCTCCTCCACAGGAGTCCATTTTTATGGGAATTTCATAAAGTACATCACTCCGTAGAGCAAATGGGCTTTGCCGCACATCTTCGATACCATTGGATGGAAAACATTGTGTACGGATTTTTTCAGTACGTCCCTCTAGCCATGCTCGGTATCGGGCTCAACGACTTTTTCGTCGTTTATTTCATCACCACTGTTATTGGGCATTTCAATCACTCCAACATCACGGTCCCTCTTGGTCCGCTAAAGTATATATTCAACAATCCGCAAATGCACATCTGGCATCATGCCTACGATTTACCTGAAGACCACCCTTACGGAATGAATTTTGGCCTCACCCTTAGCGTCTGGGACTATCTATTCGGCACTGCCTGCATCCCTCATGACGGTCGGGACATCAAACTGGGATTTCCAGGAGTCGAGAACTACCCCACTACCTTCATTGACCAAACCTTTCAACTGGGCAAAAACAAGCAAAAAGACCAGGAACAGGTTCTTGATTCTCAATAAAACCGCTCCAAAATCGTCATTCTCGACTATACGTAGAGCCTTAAAATTCCAACCAAACTACTACTAAAAAATTATTGTTTCCTTTAACATAAGGGCCATCACCTCGCTTTGCAGCCGGTGTCGGGCCTTCCATGGGTTCGCTTTCGCTCCGCCCTTCAGGCACTCCTTCCAGTCGTCCATTCCACCCCCTTGTCTTACTCCCTCCGGTCCGTCGCCGTCCCTCGCCTTCGGCGGCTCCGACTTTTTTGATCAATTAATAATTAAACAAAAATCCAATTTCAGCTGTTAACCTAACATGAAAAATTACCTAATTATCGGCGGTGCATCCGGCACAGGAAAGGCATTAGCAGAAATCCTGACCAGTGAAGGACATCAAGTATTTGCAACGTATTTTCAAACTACACCAGATCCCACCAATTCAACCATCAAGTACTTCCCATTCAATGCACTGGAAGAATTTGAAGGAGCAAATCAGCTACCTGACGAACTGGATGGCGTGATCTATTGCCCAGGAGCAATTACGCTAAAGCCCTTTCATCGAATCAAACAAGCCGCTTTATTGGAAGATTTTCAACTTCAGGTCGGCGGAGCAGTAAAAGTGATACAAGCAGTTCTCCCGCAACTAAAGCAAGGAAATCAATCCTCTATCATCTTGTTTTCTACAGTTGCCGTGCAGGCAGGATACAATTTCCATGCACAAGTAGCCATGTCCAAAGGCGCCATAGAAGGCTTGACTAAATCCCTGGCAGCAGAGCTTGCACCAACAATCAGAGTAAATTGCATCGCCCCCTCACTTACTGACACTCCCTTGGCCAGCCGCCTGCTAAATTCACCAGAAAAACGAGCCGCCAACGCCCAAAGACATCCTCTAAAACGTATTGGACAACCAGAAGATTTAGCACATATGGCGGCCTTCTTATTATCACCAAAAGCGAGTTGGATAACCGGACAAATTCTTCATGTAGATGGTGGGATGTCTAGCCTAAACGTTTAGTTTCTTCGCGTGCAATCCAAACAAACAATCAACATTGTATGGCTTAAACGAGATTTAAGAACTCAAGACCATGCTCCATTATTCCAAGCGGAAAAAGAGGGTATTCCCTACCTTATTCTTTACTTCTATGAACCCGGACTCCTTACTTATCCAGATACCGATTTAAGGCATCTCCAGTTTATTTACCACTCCATCCAGTCGATCAATACCCGATTGGCCAAGTATCAACGTAAAGTAGACCAATTGTATACTGATGCTGAAGCAGCCTTTTCTTTATTGACAAAGCAATTTTCGATAAAAAAAATATTTAGTTACCAAGAATCTGGTACTCAAATCACTTGGGATCGAGATAAGAAAGTACAGCGACTGCTGGACCAGCATCAAATTATTTGGCGACAATTTCAACGCGACGGGATAATCAGAGGTATAAAAAATCGGAAAGGATGGGACAAAAACTGGCAGGCCACCATGCATAGCCCAATCATCAACAACCAATTTTCACAAGGCCAATTACTCCCATTCAAACATCCATTTGCAATTCCTGAAAATTTGGAAAAACAATGGTCCAGTTACTCCAATCGTTATCAGCGTCCAGGAGAAGAAAATGCTTGGAAATACCTTTACTCCTTCACTAAAGACCGTGGATCTAACTACCACAGGCATATTTCAAAACCTACTGAAAGTAGGCTTTCTTGTGCACGAATCTCTCCACATCTCGCTTGGGGCAATCTTAGTATTCGCCAAGCCTATCAGTATGTAAGTCTGCACCCAAATTTCAAAAGATACAAGCGGGCCTTTGTTGGCTTTCTGACCCGCCTGCATTGGCATTGCCACTTCATCCAAAAATTTGAAGTAGATTGCTCCTACGAATCTGCTTGTATCAACAAAGGGTACGAATTGCTGGAGCGAACAGAAAACAAAGCACACCTTACCGCTTGGGAAAACGGTCTTACAGGCTATCCACTTGTTGATGCCTGTATGCGATGTGTGCGAGCTACTGGCTGGATAAATTTTAGAATGCGAGCGATGGTGGTTTCTTTACTTTGCCATCATTTGGATCAGGATTGGCGGAAAGGCGTTTACTTTCTAGCTCGACAATTTCTTGACTATGAGCCAGGAATTCACTACCCTCAATTTCAGATGCAAGCTGGAACTACAGGAATTAATACGGTTAGAATATACAATCCGCTTAAACAATCTCATGATCATGATCCGGAGGGTGTATTCATTAAAAAGTGGGTACCTGAATTAGAAAAACTTCCACTTGCTTTTTTGCATGCTCCCTGGAAAATGACCGCGATGGATCAAACCTTTCTCGATTTTCGGCTAGGAGAGGATTACCCCCACCCCATCGTTGATCTAGAGTCAAGCGGCAAAACCGCCAGAGAAAAAATCTGGGGACACCGAAAACACCAATTGGTAAAACAAGAAAAGGGCAGAATCCTAAACACACATGTCAGAAATCCGAAAAGGAGGAAACGATAGCCATTCTATTTTTAGTAGAGGCACTTTTTTGATACGCAACATCTTGTAGAAGGTATCGAGACAAATCCAGATTGCCTAGTCAACCAATAACCAAACGGTTAATATAACATTGAGTGAGTTAAGTTATTAGGTATTACACCTGTACTTAACAACTTAATGCACTCACGTCCAAGGAATTCTTAAGCTTCACCAAAGCGGAGAGATTGGTAAGCCCACTAGTCTGTTGTCTAGTACTAAGTGGGCTTACTAATCCCTTTAAGCTTATGAATCTCCAGGTCGTCAACTAACGCGCAATAACCACTCGTTTTACTTGTTCCGCACCTTGTAGTTTGATAAAATAAACGCCTGCGTCCCATCCTTTGACATTAACCATTGTTGTTTGATTTTCTAGCGGTTGTTCCAGCATTTTTTTGCCGACTGCATTGAAAATCTCAAAAACGGCTCCTTGCTGTTTATTGGAGTCTCCCCAGGAAATGCTTATGTTTTCTGAAGCAGGATTAGGAAAGACTTCCAGGGAGTTGGGCAATTGTTCCATCTCCATTTTGGGTGCAGCGAAAACGCCATATTGAGCGATGCTTTCTTCTGTATCACACAAGCAATTTGCGACATCAAACTTATTGCAAAGATAACTACTAACTTCTGTCTGCTCTTCCTCGGCAAGAGTTCTGCCATACACCAGAATTTCTGATATTTCTCCTTTTATACTCTTAGAATAATGATCAGCAATTACCCATACGTTTCCAGTATTCAGGGTGACGTCATTTGCCCCTTTGTTTTCTACTTTATTAACTACTCCATCTACATACCAGGTGTAGACACTACCACTACGTTTTAATGAATAAACATGCGCCTTTTGGTTGATAGCA
Source organism: uncultured Saprospiraceae bacterium (assembly GCA_938016265.1). Classification (GTDB taxonomy): domain Bacteria; phylum Bacteroidota; class Bacteroidia; order Chitinophagales; family Saprospiraceae; genus JAHDHB01. Next base: position 67,703 of record CALLWB010000079.1, on the reverse strand, counting down.
TTCCCAGCAAAATGCCAGTCATTTGCTCCAGTAGAAACATTGTGTGTATACAGGAACGGGCGACTACCATGAGCGGCATACATTCCCCATTTATGACCAGATCCATAGTTCAAGACCTGTTGCCAATGAGTTTCTTCAGCTTTCGCAACAAAAAAGACCTGCCAATTGTCATTCGGCGTAAAAACGGGCGGATTTGTAATCACCAATTCATCGTTATTGGTTGTACTTGTGTAATCAAAATAAAGCGTCTCGTTGGCTAGAATCGTTGGAAATCTTGCAGGGTTGGTCTGAAAAGCATCCCGATTATTACCACTAGCATCCAACCAAGTAAAAGAGTTGGCCAATTCTTCAAAATTTTTAGCATCTCCTCCTTTCAACCAAAGTTCCATATTATTGCTCGCCAAATTAGGATTCAACACTTTCGGGCAAAGGATAAAGGATTGCAAAAAGATTTCCCTTCCTTTCAAATGTATGGTCTCTGACCACTGACAAGCCCCTTCAGAATAGCTAACTTCCATAGTGGTTAGATCATTTTCTTTTGCGTAGGGATTATGCGCAGCGACTAGAATCTTGCCCTTGTCTTCACTGATCACACCTCTCCATACTGGGCTATTATTAGAATATAAATCTACTGGGTTTTCTATATTGGAATTTACCTCATCTGTATAGGAAATATCCCCATTAAAAATATCATTAAACTGAGAAACACGGTACAATCCACGATTGAAATAATCGTGTGCTGCGAGACTGGTATTCTGATCAAAATAAGCGATAGAACCCCATTGCCAAATGCCATCCGCACCACTCACCAGCGGGAAAATAGCACTCGCTTCTGCCATCCAGGGATGGATAAAATCTAGGGGTGCATTCCCAGAAGGATGAAACCGCATCCAAATGAAAGGAATCACTGGTTTTTTGTCTACCCCGCCAGGACCATCGGGATCTGCCCAAGCGTTATTAGCTTCCACCTGAAACAATAAATAAGCCAGATAGTCCTTTGCTGCACCAGTATTATAAGAATAAAAATAATAGGCAGAAGGCGTAAAAAAATCAAGGTTATGATAAAAATTAGACCAATCCTCACAGTTCGAATTTCTTGTTAAGTAATTATAGCCTCTATTATCATCGGGCTTGAAAGTTCCTGTCCAATCTGCCCAGTTTTCATAAGGTATTTGCCACCATTGCCGATGAATCGGGACATCTGCGTAGGAGCTAAATGTTATGTCCGTTGCCGACAATCGCTGTTTGAGATGCCGTATTGGTAGATTATACATTTGCGACATTCCTTGTTTGTAAGACGACACATAATTTGTAGTTGGTGTACTTCTAAGTTCATTGCAGCCAGTGGCGACCAAATCCGCCATTTTTGTGGCGATGCCAGCGTCCCCATTCAGGGCTTTTTCTACATCCCAAACAAACAGGTCAAATTCTGGTTCCTGATCTAGGTAAAGGATGTCATCCCATTCATTGGTCAGGGTAGAGATATCATTGCAAAACGGCGAATGGTCAGTGTTCAAAGGGTAACTCGACGCATTACTTACATTTCTGAACATCCCTTGTATGTGGGCGCGTTGACTAGGTTGTAGTCCTTGGTAACTGCTGGAAGCGGGATTCATACCTATATTCATGTGTGAATACCCGTATTCAAGCGGCTCATTAAAATCATAAGTAGATCCATCACAAGTACTGGTTGTATAAGTGGAGGTTTGACTTGGCCCAGCCCCAAACACCACTTTAAACCTAGGATGAAGAGAAAACGGTGCAGGCACTTGACACCATTGGATATTGCCAATCACAGTCGGATCATCAACAATATCATACCAGCCGGGTTGGCAGGTAGCCGATTGCCCGACACACCATAAACTACCGAGCATAAATAAACAAAGGGAAAGAAACTGTTTCATAGTTGAAAAGTTTTGGAGGTAAAAAAATAGAGGATCTCTGGGAGCAACGCTCCCATTCAAAAATATGGAATATAGGTTATTTGATAGTGCTTGGCGGGCGGTATGTATTACCGTTACTAATATACTACTTTTTTTGTAATTCTGTATATTAAATTAGCGTAGTTGACTAGTTGAGAATTGATAATTAATTCTGACTAAGGGTTTCCAGAAAGTAAAGCTCTTCGTCATTCAAATTTGAGTTCTGGTTCTTTCCTAAGGCATGTTTGTTTGGATGATTCTGTTTCGTTCTTTCAAAAAATGACAAACCAATACCACACTCAATAGAATCAAATTCCATTTCGCTGGTTTTGAGTTCATTCTTGTTTAAGTTAAGATTACACTCCTATTCAAGCATTCTCGCATTAATGCTCACATCCCACTACCTACTTCAATATCGTAATTGGCCCCTTGAATGCCTTAAATTCATTCACATTCAATTCTAAAAGATAATAGTAGGTTCCTTGAGGAAGGGGCTTCCCATCATAAGTGCCTGCCCAGTCATTTTGATACGGATTGGCAGTGTACACCACGTCCCCCCATCGATTGATCACCGTAAATGAGTTTTCAGGAAAAAACTCAATAAATGGAACAGTAAAGAAGTCATTTCGACCATCACCATTTGGCGAAAAGGCCGTCGGCACTTCTACAAATGGCAAATAAGAATCCACCACACCAACATTAACAGTTAACGTATCTATACAACCACCTACCTGCTGTATTTCTACAAAATAGGTAGTAGAATCAAGCGGCGAAGCTACAGGAGTAGCGCAATTCGTACAGCTCAATCCGCCCGCTGGCCACCAAGAATACTGATCACCGCCAAGCGCAAACAATTCGATTTCTCCATTTTCCAAAATGACAGTATCGCCAATGACCTGTGGAGTAAAGAAGGACTCCAACAATTCCACAGAATCTACAGATATACAATTGCTCATATCGGTAGCAGTGATGCTGTATACGCCAAACATCGTAGCAGTGATTGTCTCCGTCGTCGATCCATTCGACCACAAATAACTACCATTAGGAACATCAGGATCAAGCACTTCATTTAATAAACCACAAACAGAAATATCTGGTCCTAAATCCGCAAAGAAAGCATTCGGTTCATCAACTAAACCAGCAGCAGTGGTTATGCAGGAATTGTAGTCCGTTATCGTAACGGTATAAACACCATTCGCCAAACCAGTTATAGTTGCAGTCGTCTCCACAGGTATCGTATTCCACAAAAAACTATAAGGAGAAGTGCCCCCTCCAGCTACTACCTGCAAACTACCAACAGACTGGTTGCAATCTGTAGGAGTCGAATTCATAACCAGGACGGTGGGTCCTGATAAATTGGTCAGCGTAGTGCTTCCTGTCAATTCGCAATTATTGGCATCTGAAACTAGGATGGAATAACTTCCAGCAGGTAGATTATTAAACACATTGCTGGTTTGAAAGATTACGCCAGCATCTATGCTATAATTGAACGGACCTGCGCCTCCGGTAATTTCTATCGTTATGCTTCCTGGAACAAGACCACAAGCAGGATTGACAGTAATAATATTATCCAGTATCGGGCCGTTCAAATCTTGAAGCACAATGGTCGTATCAGACAAGCAGTCATTTGCATCTTTTACCTCTAAAAAAAAGGAGCCTGCATTCAAATTATTAAAGGTATTGTTTCCTTGAAAACCATTGTTATCTATACTATACAAGTATGGAGGTGTACCGTTTGAAGCTGTAATTGTAATAGACCCGTTTGCATTCCCGCAAGTCGGAGGACTGGTCGTAATTCCTGAAATATCAGGGAAGCCCGTATCTGATAATAGTTGTTGGGTCGAGGTGGTACAACCATTCGTATCCTGTACCCAAACGGTATAATTGGAAGCGCCTAATTGATCAAAGACATTAGAAGCCGAGTAAGTTATGCCATCCAAACTAAACAGCAATGGTAATGTCGGCCCAGTCGCCGCAATGATTAAGGCACCGTTTTGACTGCCGCAAGTCGGATTGGTCGTATTTATTTGAGTAATCATCGGCCCAGCAATATCTGACAGCACAAAACTTAAGGTGTCCAGGCAGGTATTAAAATCAGAAACAACAATCTCATAAGTCCCAGCCATCAAACCAGAAAATACATTATTAGAGGAGAATGGGCCATTGTCAATGCTATACTCATAAAACGGAAGACCTCCAGTAGATTGAACGGTTACAGAACCGATAGCCATTCCGCATGCAGGATCATCTTGTGCACTTATGGATACGGTTGGTCCCGGTAAGTCGAAAATCGTAAACGATTGGGAGACGGAACAACCATTTGCATCAGTGACTGCTACATCATATTGGCCAGCACTGAGGTTTGAGAAAATATTTGAACTTTGGGGTGTTCCATTGTTTATTGCGTACATCAAGGGAGGTGCTTGTCCGTTTGCACTAATCGTCAGTTTACCAATTGATTTACCACAATAGGTCGCCGTTACGCCTTGCAAACCAGAAAAATTGGGTGGGGGGTTATTTGTCAGTGAGAAGCTAGTAGTTACCGTACATCCACTCGCATCTTCTACCAGAATAGAATGACTTCCCGCAGCAAGATTCGTAAACAAGTTACTGACTTGCGGAGTCCCGCCGTTTATGCTAAATTGAAGCGGAAGCATTCCCAAAGAGGTAAAAACAGTCACTTCTCCATTATCCAAATTACATACTGGATCACTAGTTTGTATGCTATCTATCGATGGTGGTGGCAGGTCAGAAAGTGTTACTGTTGTCGTGTCCCCGCAGCTGTTGGCATCTAGTACCACCACATCATAATTCCCTGCAGGCAACCCGTTAAAAATGTTATTCATTGAATAACTATTCCCATTGTCGATACTGAAGGTGGTGCTTCCTGTTCCTGGAGTGCTTCCTATGGTGATGGTTCCATTGGATTGTCCGCAGGTTGGATCAGTAGTATTTGTGGCAACAATGCTTGGACCAGCTGCATTTGAAACGAATGCATTGCTGGTTTGCGTACAACCATTTGCATCCGCAACATAAACAACATAATTCCCAGTAGCAAGATTCGAGAAAACACTATTGGCTTGCGTGGTAACTCCATTATCTATGCTATACAGTAATGGTGTAGAAGTACCCGTTGCGGAGATCGTGATTGAACCGTTAGTGCCCTGACAAATATCATCGGTGGTCGCTACATTAGAAATCGTCGGGCCAGTTGTTTCCGTTAGGACGAGGGAACTTGTGGTAATACATCCGTTGACGTCTTCTACATAAACCATATAATTCCCTTGAGGTAATCCGGTAAAGGTAGTATTGGACTGAAAGGTTGTGTTGTTTAAACTATATTGGAAAGGCACTCCCGGACCGCTTGCTGCTATACTAATCGACCCATTACTTCCCATACAAGAAGGATTGACTTGCGAAATATTGTTTATGGCTGGTCCAGGAAAATAGCCCATACTGACCGCTATGGTTTGTGTGCAGCCATTAACATCCGACACATAAGCCACATAGCTACCTGAACTTACATTGTTGAACGTATTTGTAGTTTGGGTTGTAGTTCCATTGTCGAGACTGTAAAGTAGTGGCGTGGCGGTGCCAGTTGCACTAAGAATGAATGAACCAGTGCCTTCTTGGCATAATGCATTGTTGGTGGTAATATTGGTGATTTGAGGACCGTTAGCTTCGGTTAAGACTGTTGAACTGGTGGCAATACATCCGTTAACATCTCTGACATAAACCGTGTAGTTTCCTTGTGGTGCGCCATTAAATACATTGCCTGTTTGAAAGCTGTTGTTGTCCAAGCTGTATTCTACGGGGCCACCCGGACTGGATGCGGTTATTGTTATACTGCCATTGCTTGCCATACATGCGGGATCAACGGCGACTACATTGTCAATTGTTGGCCCTGGGAAATCGTCTAAAATTATTAGATCTGTTTGTGTACAACCATTCGCATCGGTCACTAAAATGGGATAGTTAGCTGCTGCTAAATTGGTAAAATTAGGGTTTGTAGAATTGGAATTGCCATTGTCGATGCTGAATGTGTAGGGAGTAGTTCCGCCACTTGCTGTTAGCAAAATTGCTCCATTGCTTTGGCCGCAGGTAGTAGGAGTTTGTGTGTTGGAATATTGCAAAGGGGTTGGACTAGTTACTATGTTAGTTACCGATCCAAAGCATCCATTGGCATCTGTTATTGTAGCGTTGTAAACTCCAACAGGTAAGCCAGTCAGCGTAAAACCTGTTGATCCGTCATCCCATAAATAAGTGTATGGGGGTGTCCCACCACTAGCAAAAATCGCCGCCTGCCCATCAGACAATCCGAAACAGGACACAGGGGTGATGGCAGAGGGTAAGGTAACTAAGGCATTGATCCCTCCTAACATAAAATCTGCAATAGCATAACAGTCATCCGGGCTAGAGGAATTATTGACTACAGTAACCGAATAATTGCCCGCTGTCAAACCAGTAACGGTATGCGACCAAACATAAAAATTGTCTGCTGTCGTTCCATTCGACCAAAAATAATTGTAGTCCCCTATTCCATCTGTGTCATCTACCAGGACAGTAACTTGTCCATCAGAACCTCCACTACAATTTACATTGTTATCAATGCTTATTGTTAAAGTAACGGGTTGATAAAGGAATATGTTTTCTTGTAGAATGTCCGTGCAACCAACATTGTCAGTTACTGTAACGCTGTGTAATCCATCAGTAATCGCTGTAACATCTTCAGTAGTTGCTCCAGTAGACCAAATAAAATCGTAGGGCGGAGTTCCTCCTGCAACAGCAAGATTGACCACCAAAATAGAATCAAAACAAGCAGACCCTTCTTGAATACTAGTCAACACCAGCGTAGATCCAGAAGAAACCAGAGTCGTCATACCAAACGCTTCGCATTGATTGGCGTCTGTAATGGTTAGGTCATAATTGCCGGCGGTCAGTCCAGTGAGGTTTGCTGTTGTTTCGGCGTTTGACCAGAGGTAGGTATATGGGGCAACGCCTCCTGTGGTAGTTGAAGTAATGCTCCCTGTAGGGCTAGCGCCACATGGTGGATCGATAGACGTAAGATTGACATGCAAGGGAGAAATTTGAGGTCGGTTTAGCTTGACGACCCAATAATCTAAATTGCCATTTCCTGAGCTGGCATCAACGTCTGTTGAAGATGAATATCCTGTTACCACTAAGCCACCATCGCTTGTTTGGTTGATAGATCTAGGAATGTCAATGGTACTTCCTCCAAAGGATTTTTCCCAAATTTGACTTCCAAAATTGTCCAGTTTAAGTATCCAAAAATCAGAAGCACCGAAATGATTACTGACTGCTCCTCCCGCAACTACAGAATAACCTGCTACAGCGAAACTGCCATCGGAGAATTGACTAATACCATAAGATAGGTTGGTATCTACATTTCCATAGGTTTTCTGCCATTCGATGTTGCCCGTTTGGTCAAGTTTTACTACCCAATAATCCCTATTACCATTATTGCTGGAAACATCGCCATCATTGGAGGCGGTGTATCCGGTGGCAATATAACCGCCGTCTGCTGTCTGCTGAATATCTTCTCCAAAGTCACTCCCAGAACCGCCTAGTGATTTTTGCCAGTTTAGTGATCCATCGCTATTTAACTTAACTACCCAATAGTCTTCTAGTCCATTATTTCCAGTGACATCACCATCTACAGAATTGGAATTTCCAATAGCGATAAAACCACCATCAGCGGTTTGTTTGACACTAAAACTTGATTCGTCGCCGCTTCCTCCTAGGGCATTTTGCCAAATAATATTCCCAGTTTGATCAAGTCGAACTATCCAAAAATCTCCGCTGCCATTATTCCCAACCACATCTCCATTTGAAGAACTCGAGACTCCGGTGATTACATAATCGCCATTGGTCGTTTGAATGACATCGTTGGCGTGATCTAGGTCTGTTCCTCCGAGTGCTCTTTGCCATTCAATTGCCCCTGAGGTACTTAATTTTACTATAAAATAATCTGCACCACCCTGATTTCCCTGAATGGTGGTGGAATTGATAAATCCTGCTGCAATATAGCCCCCATCGTTCGTTTGTTTGCCGGCATATAGTCGATCCAATTGAATTTCTCCAAAGGATTTTTCCCATTGAATAGCCAAGTTATTGTCTAGTTTTACTAGCCAGCCATCGTTTATTCCATTAAAATTGGAGACATCAAAATCGCTAGAATTGGTAAAGCCACTTATAATAAATCCACCATCATCCGTCTCTTCTCCGTAATAGGCAAGATCAGCTGCTGATCCTCCTAAGGAAATTTCATTTTCAAGTACTGGAATCTCATTAAAAGAAACGATGGATGACAGGATGACTGAGCAGCCTGTACCATCTGTAACCGTTAGTGTAAAAGTGCCTGGTGGTAAATCACTAAGAGATGGAGTGCTTGCTCCTGTAGACCATAGATAGGAGTAATTCCCATCTCCACCGCTAGCGGTGGCAGTCAAGGAACCATTATCCAAATAACAAGAGGCATTGGCAGTTGTTATGTTGGCGGTCAAACTGCAGGTGGTAAATGAGCAGGTGGCTTCACAGCCATTTGCATCTGTGACCACCACAAGATAACTGCCAGGGATTAGGTTCCTTAAAGTGTCTATTCCTATACTAGTAATGTTCCCATTCACAAAAACACCATTGGGATCAAAGTAGTCTACTGAATAGTCGGGTGTTCCTCCTGAAATTGTCACTTCGGCTTCTGCATCATTATTCCCTGTACCGGTATTAATCACATTACAATTCACAACTGAAAACAATGGAGGTTCAATTAGTGTGGTAGAGTTAGCAATCGTACACCCTGTAGCTTCAGTAATTATTACAGAATACAGTCCTGCAGAGAGGTTGGAAAGATCCTGTGTAGTAGCATTGTTGGACCAAATATAGGAATATGGAAGAACTCCTCCGGAAACTGAGGTGGTAATACTGCCATCTGTGCCTCCAAAGCAGCTGATATTTGTTGATGTAATACTGCTGGTTAATATTGGTGATTGATTTAGTTTGACGATCCAGAAATCTGAATTCCCCTGGTGACCGGTGACGTCTCCGTCGCTGGAGTCAGAATAACCAGCGACTATATACCCACCGTCGGCTGCTTGTTTGCTACTTGCCGCAGCTTCATTGCCTGAACCACCGACCGTTTTTTGCCATAACAAATTGCCAGCGACATCCAGTTTCAGGAGCATAAAGTCTTGATTCCCCTGATTGAGTGTAAGGTCGCCGTCGGCCGATCTTGAGCTTCCGGATATTAGATAATTGCCATCAGTTGTTTGTTCCAGGGTCTGGATGTTCTCGCCATTTGTACCACCAATAGCGTTTTGCCAAAGCAAGTCTCCCTGACTATCTAATTTGATCACCCACAGGTCACTTGCCCCATTGTTGAACGCGACGTCACCATCAGATGATCTGGTTTCTCCTGCAACTATAAAACCACCATCTGCTGTTTGGAGGGCAGACTCCGCATAATCATTCAATGTTCCGCCGTATGATTTTTGCCAGATTATTCCTCCGCCTGCATCCAATCGGAGTATCCAATAATCGGCATTTCCATTATTTGAGGTTAGGTCACCATCTATAGAAGTAGAGTGAGCGGCAACAATATAACTTCCATCATCCAATTGACGTACTTCTCTTGTTACGTCATTGCCTGAACCTCCATAAGACTGCTGCCATTGCAGATCCCCTTGAGGATCTAATTTGACAATCCAAACATCATCAGCCCCATTATTCGAAGTAAGATCACCATTAGATGAATCACTAGTTGCTCCGATCACATAACCGCCGTCTGAAGTAAGGTCCATCGAAAAGGTATTTTCGTTTCCTGATCCACCATATGTTTTTTCCCATTCCAGGACACCAGAATTATTCAGCTTTACCAACCAGATATCATACCCCCCTTTGTTGATAGAAATAGCGCCGTTTGCTGAATTTGTGTAGCCTGCGACAATAATTCCTCCATCAGGTGTCTCTTGCATTTTACCGCCATATTCGTATTGAGATCCTCCTAGGGAAGTTTTCCAAATTATATTTCCAACAGGATCTAATTTTACAATCCAAAAATCATATTGTCCCTGGTTAGTAGCTACGTCACCATCATTGGAGGCTGAACTTCCCGCAACGATATAGTCACCTGTTGGAGTTACTAATACTTCATTAGCAACATCTAAAAGGGATCCTCCCAGTGTTTTTTGCCATTCTAAAATGGGTTCTCCAGCGAAAGAGACGATGGTAGAGGTAGTTGCAATACATCCACTCCCATCGGTAATTGTCAGGTTGTAGGTCCCCATCGGGAGGTTGGCTATTGTAGGGGACCCAGCCCCTGTTGACCATAAGTAAGAATAGTTTCCGTCTCCTCCAGTTGCTATTGCAGATAGACTACCGTTGTCTAAATTGCAAGAAGTATTTGTGGTGGTAATATTCGCGCTCAAATTGCAAGTAATGCTAACAGAACAGGTTTCAGCACACCCATTTAAGTCCGTAACGGTGATAAAATAGTTACCAATTTGCAGGAAGCTTAAGGTATCCGTTCCATCACCCGTATTGCTATCTACATTTCCAAAAGGATCTGTCCACGAAAGTGTGTAGGGTGCTACTCCATCAGTACTCAGAATTTCTGCCTGGCCGTCGTTATTTCCGGTACCTTCATTAAAAATTGCACAGGAAAGAGCGATGGGCGGTGCTTGATTAAGTTTGACGATCCAATAGTCTAAACCGCCATGATTTCCAGAGACATCTATATCGTTGGAGCCGGTGTGACCAGTAACCAGATATCCCCCATCCGCCGCAATGTCGATATCTGAAGGTTGTTCAGAATTGCTCGTACCGCCGAGTGTTTTTTGCCAATTGATAGTTCCGGTTGTGGAGAGTTCAATAATCCAGTAGTTAACGCCTCCGATGGGATTGATGACGTCTCCGTTGCTGGAGTCTGACCAACCCGCAATGACGTATTCCCCTTGAGGGGAAAGGACAACAGAAATCGCCCTATCGTCTCCTGTTCCTCCTATGGATTTTTGCCAGGAAATATTCGCGGAAGCATCTAATTTTACTATCCAATAATCGTTTCCGCCGTTATTCCCAGTAACATCGCCGTCTGCAGAACCAGAATGTCCTGCTACAATAAATCCGCCATCAATTGTCTGTTTGATTGATTTTGCGATGTCTTCTGAGGAACCTCCAAGTGCCTTTTGCCACATCAAATCCCCTAGAGGATTAAGCCTGATCACCCAGAAATCATAACTTCCATGATTTCCTGTGACATCGCCATCAATGGAAGTGGTAGACCCTGCAGCAACGTACCCGCCATCCTTTGTTTGGCTAATGGAGTATACTTCATCGAAGCCCGTTCCACCGAATGAATTTTCCCATTCTATGTTTCCTTCTTGATCCAATTTTACGATCCAATAATCGTCTAATGCAGCAGTAGAAGTTACATCTCCATCATTGGAATTTGAATTTCCTGCGATGATGAATCCTTTGTCACTTGTTTCTTCCATGGAGAAGGACTGTTCTTGATTGGAGCCTCCTAGTGTCTTTTGCCAAATCAGATTTCCTAAATTATCTAGTTTGAAAACCCAATAATCTGCTCCTCCATTGTTGCCTGACACATCGCCATTGTTGGAAGAAGTTCTCCCTGAGCCGACATATCCCCCATCGGAGGTCTGTTGGATAGCGTAGGTTCTTTCATTTAAGCTACCGCCCAACGATTTTTTCCATTCAATTACTCCAAGGCTATTGGTTTTAATAATCCAAGAATCTTCCCCTCCATTGTTGCCAACTACGTCTCCATCGTTGGAGGAAGTTTTCCCAGCAATAATAAATCCGCCATCATTTGTGGTACTTGAGGAATATCCGTAATCGTCGACTGAACCTCCCAATGCTTTTTGCCATTCGAGTATTGGCTGGCCGGTGAAAGAAATGACGGTATTCGCAATAGCAATACATCCTGCACCATCTGTAACCGTTAATGAATAAGAACCGACTGGGAGGTTTGGGATAGCGGGTCCTGTAGCACCTGTTGACCAAAGGTAATTATACGGAGACAAGCCAAATAGTACATTGGCAACTATGGAACCGTTGCTTTGATTGCAAGAGGTGTTTGTGGTTGTTAAATTTACTTGTAAATCGCAAATTGTGGAGTTGCAGGTTGTTATGCAGTTATTGGCATCTGTAATTGTAACGAAGTGAGTCCCACCAAGCAAGCCCCGCAAAGTATCTATTCCAGTAGCGTTGCTAATCGTATCAGATATCCCAAGTGGTGTCGTCCAAATTATTGTAAACGGGGCGGTCCCACCTATTGCTTGAATTTCAGTTTCTGCATCACCGTTGCCTGTTCCAGGGTCAGTGATTGTGCATTGTGCGGTAAGAATTTGTGGGGCGTTGAGTTTGATGATCCAATTGTCAAAATCGCCATAGTTTTGGGAGACATCTCCGTCATTAGAAACGGATCTTCCTGCTACTATTATCCCTCCGTCTGCTGTTTGTTGAGTGGAGAAGGGCGTTTCGTTGTTGAAGCCTCCGAATGTTTTTTGCCAATTGATATTGCCGGTGTTGTCTAGGCAGACCATCCAATAATCGTAGTTTCCATGATTGCCGGAGACATCTAAATCATTGGAATCCGAATCTCCTACTACAATGAAACTGCCATCTGATCTTTGAAAAACATCGTATGCCGTGTCAGTTCCAGAACCACCCAAGGATTTTTCCCAAATCAAATTTCCAAAACTATCCAGTTTAAAAACCCAAATTTCTTTCCCCCCGTCATTGTTTGAAACATCCCCATCTAGGGAGGTAGTGTATCCCGCAACAATATATCCGCCATCAAAGGTTTGTTTGACAGCATTGGCATTATCTGTAATTGATCCGCCCAGGGTGTTTTGCCAAATTAAGTTTCCAGTATTATCAATTTTTATGACCCAGCTATCGTAGTCACCTAAGTTCCCAGTAACATCTCCATCATTAGAACGTGTATGGCCACAAATAACGTAGCTACTGTCGGCAGTAACCGCTACAGACCTAGCAATATCGGCACCTGTCCCGCCATACGACTTTTCCCAGACCAATTGGCCGGAAGCATTCAATTTTACTATCCAAAAGTCGTAGTCTCCAATTTGCCCTGAAACGTCTCCGTTGTTAGAGATGGACTGACCGACTACGATGTATCCCCCATCTGGAGTTTGTTTGATGTCATAAGCGTCGTCTGTGCTCGTCCCCCCTAATGCATTTTGCCAGACGAAATTTCCGGAAACATCCAGTTTTACGACCCAATAATCATGATTGCCGTTGGCACCTACCACGTCTCCGTCGTTGGAATCAGACTGACCTGCTACTACAAAACCATCCGCTACCTCGATAATGGAATAGGCTTCTTCTGAAAGGGAACCTCCTAGTGATTTTTCCCATTGTAGCGTGCCAGTAGGGCTTAATCTGTGAATCCAAAAATCGTAATTACCTAGACTATTAGAGATGTCGATATTGGTAGAGAGTGTTCTACCTGCCACGATATACCCCCCGTTCTTTGTTTGAATAATTGAATAGGGTAAGTCTTCCATGGAGCCCCCGTAGTTTTTTTCCCATTCGATAACTGGGACTTCTTGGAAGGATACTATTGCTGTGGAGGTTATTGAGCAGGCAGTAGCGTCTGTTGCTGTGACGGTATAACTTCCTTGAGGGAGGTTGTTGATGGTTGGTCCTATTGTACCATCTGACCATTGATAGGTAAAATTGCTGGCTCCTCCAGTAGCGATGGCGGAGGCGGTTACACTGCCGTTTGGGAGGCTACAAGAGGCATTGGTTGCTTGTGCAATGATTGAACAGGTATTTTGCAGGGCCAGGGTTTTGGGCCTTGATTCCAGTGTCAGATTTGGAGCCTGTGGATTGGTAATTTCGCAAGTGTACACGCCTTCATTTGCGAGTTGAAAGTTGACGATTGTTACCTCATTTATGTTTGTGGTAGCAATGGGGGTTCCATCTTTATACCAGGTATATGTGCTGGAAGAGACCAATTCATCTACTTGCAGATCGATGGTCACATTGTTATTGGGAAAAATGGTGATTGTTTCTATAGTACTAATGGAATCTTGGGGTGAATAGTAGTAGTTTCCATTATTGTTATTGCAATGATTTTCGTTGATCATCCTTGTTCCACTGATATCTTCAAAGGTAAATTGATTGTCGAATATTTCTAACCATCGGAACGCTGGGAGGGCCGAATAGTCAGGGATGACTCCTTTTAGGTTGTTGTTGGATAAAAAGAGCCATTCTAAACTAGTATTTACTGCAAAATCAGGTATTCCTCCTGAAAATAGGTTGTCGTTTAATGAGAGATAGTTTAGGTTGGGCAGGTTGTTGAAGCTTGGAATTGTTCCTGATAGCTGATTGAATTCGAATCGGATGGTCTGCAGGGCGGGCATATTAGTGAAGTTGGCTATTGGCCCAGTCAGTTGGTTCCCTCCGAATTCTAAATGTGCTAAATTGGGCAGGTTGTTAAAACTTGGGACTCCCCCAGTCAGTTGATTAGCCCCTATTCTAATTTGTACTAAGTTTTGAAGATTCGAAAAATTGGGAATGGTACCTACGAGTTGGTTACCACTTAGAAAGAGGAATTGAAGTGCTCTAAGATTTAAGTCTGGCAAGGAGCCAGTCAAGTTATTACCAAGCCCAGTAACGGTATTGCAGGCTGGAGCGCCATCGAGGTCCAAACAGTTGACTCTGTTGTTGAGCAGCGTTACACCGTACCAATTGTCCATAGGACTATTAAGATTCCAATTATTTGTCCACCCTGGTCCGTTGGTAGTATTGTATAGATTGACCAGGGCAAGCGAGTCGTCCATTCTAGTTTGAGCGTTGCTATTAACGCAAAAAATAGCAGCAAACAACCACCAACAAAGGGACTGAAAGATGCGTTTGCCAATATCGATTTGAAAATTGTTACTTAATTCACAATTAGTCATTTATGGAGAAAATTTTGGGGGGTTTAGCCTTTTATTACAAGATACAATTTATTGGGAAAAAAGTGGAAAAAGATTCCTGAACGATCTCCTGAGTTTTGAATGTGGTCTGACTTCCGACAATTCAAAAAGTGAAGAAACCGTGACGGCGGGTATTTTTGTAGAGGGATGTTTTTGTAGAGAGTAGAGATACAAAGGTACGCTTAGACTGCCTTACCATTAACATGGATCAACCATTTAACAACAAAATCAATCGGCAGACGCTGAATGATGATTCGCACAATACCACTCGTTTTGAACCGGACACCTATTAAGTGATTAGCTAGGCGCTAAAGTGGATGCAGTCGCTATCTTTATGTGAAACGTTTTTTTTTATAGCCGATCAGGTAATGTAAAATAATAGGAAGCTGCCTGCCGAAGCGCAGCAAACAGGCTCCTATTCTTTGCAATTTTTTATCTGACAATAGTGAAGGGAGTTGATTTTCTAGTTGAACCAATTTCTAGATTTACAATGTAGTTGCCTTCGATCAGGTGTCCAATATTAACAGAAATTTGTTGATTATGTCCACTTGCCTTTTTGACTAATTTTCCATCGACATTAAAAATCTTTATAAAGGCCATTTTATTTTTGGCGTTTTCAAATGACAGATTTAAGACATCCGCAGCCGGATTAGGAAATACGGATAGTTCTAAGGACAGAGGTTCTACTAATTCTTCCTTTGAAACTAAAGGAAAAGGATCAGACCATTTTTCTTCAGTTAGCATCGTATTGTCGGTATAGGTATGCATAAATGCTAGAAGATCGTCTTTCTCTTGTTGAGAAAACCCAAATCCACCTGTAGGAATGGACGACCATGAAGTTTCAACAGCTTCATCGCTATAATGATCAATAACATCTACTAAGGTAGCAAAACGACCATCATGCATGTAAGGACCGGTAAGTGCAATATTTCTTAGCGTTGGCGGTTTAAATAAAAAATTTAGTACTGGATCCCATTCACCTGCTCCTAAATCGGACGAGTCTTGAGTCAACCCGTTGTTGTATGGGTATGTGAAACCAGCAATTCCTATTTCAAAAAGGAAAGAACTTCCATCTGTATGGCAAACCGAGCATTGTTCCTCGAACAAAATTTTGCCATTTAGTTCACTTTGAGTTAGGCTCACCCCCGAATTGGGATCGTGCGATTGATCAAATTTTGTATTGAAAGAAGTGATGCTGCTAATAAACTGTGCCAACGCCTCCACAATTAATTGTTCTGAGATGGCTGATGAGCCAAAAGCATTGTAAAACAAATCAGGGTAATAGGAGGTGGCATTCAATTTTGCGATCAGCGCGTTGATGTCTGTCAGACCAATTTCATTGGGATCTGTCAATGGAAGAACTATCGTACTATGCAAGTCCTGCTGACTAACGTCCCAAAAGAACCCCGTATTATTCGTCCAACCTAAATCGTTTAATTGCAGTGAATTTCTGCGCGTATTTTGGGTTACACCCTCACTGAGGACCAAGTCATCTGCAAACGAAAATTCTTGCAAGTGGCAGGTTCCGCAAGCCATATCATTAGAAGCGGATAGCTTTTCATCATAGAACAATACTCTACCAAGAGTTGCGCCGTCGTTCGTAATAAAATCAAAAACGGTAGGATCATTTGTTCCCCATTCTGTAGTATCCAAATGACTCGGGAAACTATCTATTTCATAATCAAATGGAATATTGGGTAGGTCGGGGTCTGTCCCTGTAAAATCAAACAACATGGAATTGGAAGAAAGCAACAAAACAGACATGCAGATACATAGAGAGAGTAGATACTTCATCATAAGAATAGGTATTAGATGTTAAGAAAATATCGGTACATGCAGAATTGAACATATAAATTACAATTAATTTTGATCAATGTCAAGTGAAGGTAGTTGTTAGAGCTACAGGCTTCCAGTATAATGACTTGGCTTGCTAGTGTAAAACTGAACGTAGATTGTGGTATAACTAATTGCTTATTGAACTAATTATCATTGATTAATAAATCAATAGGCACAGGGCGGATGATGGTTCGCCCTAGCATCATTTATTTTGAATCTTCCCCTTACTAATAACTAGCATACGAGGGGCTGGTGTCGTGGTGAATGAACAAATTAGATAGGGGCTAAAGTGGATGTAGCCCCTATCTTTCTAGTAACAATACATAGTACTCCTGACGGGGCTCGAACCCGCAGTCTCCACAGTGAAAGTGTGACGAGTTAACCAATTACTCTACAGGAGCTTTTTGGTAGAAAGTAGAAGTTATTTTCATGATTTTGCCTTGCAAACTTGGGAAGCGTTTTACCTTTCTACTATACGCCGGCCCAGCGTAAGCCGGCACAGTTGTACCAATTACTTTCTACCTATAATACATAGTACTCCCGACGGGACTCGAACCCGCAGTCTCCACAGTGAAAGTGTGACGAGTTAACCAATTACTCTACAGGAGCTTTTTCGAAAAAAGTTATGGATAGAAACCGGTCTGCCCAGTTTATACCAAAGACTTTCTAATAGATTCTTTCTACCAACAAAAATAAAAACGGAAAATTACCGGGTGGAGACTTCCAAGGCTAGGCGCCTATTAAAATGAAAGCTCCCTGTCGCTCCGATTCTTGAAGCGCTAAACACTGTTCTTGAAAAACAGTGAAGGTGATGATATGTGCATTGAATAATTGCATGACAATCGTATAAATGCAATTGGGGAGAGATTAGTTCCCGAAAGGGAAAAATAGTCAATGTATTTGCGAAATATTTTTCAGAAAATTGTCGTCCCCCCTTTTTTAATGGGCGTTTTAACAAAATATCCAAACAAAAAAAATGGCCTCGACATCACTTTTGAATCGAAGACCATTTATTATTATTCCAACCTAAAATATCTTTGAAAAGAGGTGCTAAAAATTAGCGTACCTACTTTTATTGTTTATTTTTTCCGACTTGGTCGTTTAAGTGACTTCAGTCTCATAAATCCACCTGGTTTTAGCAGATAATCTCTTAAAAACTTATGAGACTGACTTAGTATCACTTTAATGTATTAGTCAGTAGTCGATAGAGACGTTAACCTTTGCCTTTTTAGTTTTTTTGCTGCTGATTTTTCGATGTCAGAGATCTTAACAAGATCAATCAACTTTCTTAACAATTAAACCATTTCATTTCTTATATGTATTAAAACTTAAGTGATTAAAACTCCTCCGAGAGTTCATTCTTCTCATCTTGATTTTGGCCTTCGCCATTTTTACTTTTCGTCTTAAACTGAAATGTTATCCCTTTCGACAATTCAAATATAGAACATTTGATGCCTCATCTCCTAGGACAAATTAAGAATTTTCACTCCATTTTTTTTGCTAATTTCACTAAATAACACTATTTAACTCTCTATATATCAGCAACTAAAATTAAGCATCAATCTCCTTGATTTTTTTAACAACTTTCTCCTCGGACAA
This sequence comes from uncultured Saprospiraceae bacterium, assembly GCA_938016265.1. Classification (GTDB taxonomy): domain Bacteria; phylum Bacteroidota; class Bacteroidia; order Chitinophagales; family Saprospiraceae; genus JAHDHB01. The sequence goes on along the minus strand of CALLWB010000079.1, from coordinate 49,363 downwards.
AATAATACAAGTCTCCTTTTTTTTTTAATTTGTTGAACCCAAAAACTCTGCTATTTTTGTACCTGGCAATGTTAAACTTTATTGTTCTTTTTTATAACCAATCCAGCCCATTCATGCAGGACAGCAAACTAATCGTACTCCTCAAATCACTTACTAATCAAGAGATTAACGAGTTTAGCCGATATGTAAACACGGACTTTTTTAATAGAAAAACAACAGTTCGTGACTTGTATAAAGAACTCAAACCAGGATTGAAAGGCCAAAAGGGGCTCCCTACCAAGCAAAGTTTGTTCTCTAAGATTTTTCCGAAGGAACACGCTTCAAAAAAAATGGATGACAAGCTAATTCAGAAAAAAATGGACTCCGTCATCTATGATTTGAAGAATTTGCTGGAAGACTATTTGCTCCTATTGAAGATAAATGAACCATCTTACGATCGGGATAAAATGCTCTTACAGGTTTACAGGGAACGAGATGTCGATCAGTTTTTCTTTGCACAATTCAAAAAATTAGATCAGCACCTAGAGACCGGCAAAAGTTTAGCCGTTGATTATTATTATCAGAAGTATGAGCTGCTTAATGAGGTTTTTAACCACCCTCGCACCCATTACCTGTCTGAAAAAGTACAGAATGTAGAAAAATCAGTGGAATACCTCGATAAATTTTATTGCGCCAACAAATTGCACCATGCTTGGATCATCTTGGGACGAGAAGGACTCGCTAAAGGGAACAAAGACATCACCATGATCCCTGAGCTGATCAACAAAATCGAAAATGGAGAATTTACAGACGATGTTTTCATACAATTGAGTTACCTGGGCGTGCGTTCTACCATAAACAATGACTTCTCGATAGAAACATTCCGAAAAATGAGAGAACTCGCTTTCCAGATTATGCCTAACCTCCGCCATAGTGAGAAAGTCCGGCTGATCAACCCACTTATCAATTATTGCACGTACCTCATCTATCAAACCAGTGATCCTCAAGAAGCAGAAAAGAGTAGTTTTGAATTGTCCAAATATGGTTTCGAAAACAAATTGCTCCTAGAAGAAGGGTATTTAAGTTACGGTACTTTTTTCAACTTTGTAATCATGGGTTGCCGAATTGGGAAGTTCGACTATATCAACCAATTTATTGAAGAAAACCAACAATACCTCAAGGAAGATGCGAGAACTCCCACCGTACAAATTTGCAAAGGGTTTATGCATCAACGTGCGGGGAAAGCAGAGATTGCACTTGATTATCTAAACGCAAAGGTGAATTTTATCAACATTACTGACAAAACGTATGAAAAGATCATTCGAATCCTGTGTTATTATGACCTGGACGAAGTTAATTTGCTGGAAAACGCGCTAGAGGCTTTCCGAAAATACATAGTTCGCCAGAAAGAAATTGAAGAATTGATGGCCAAACGAATGCAAAAATTCATCTATTTCATTCGACAAATATCTGGCAACAAACACGATAAGACCGCCTTGCAAAAGATATACAAGGAGTTGGATGGCACGGCGGATGTCGTTCAAAAGTCCTGGCTAAAAACAATTATGGAACGTCAGCTTGGCAATAAACACCGACCGACTACTTAGTGGTGGATCGGCGAACCCACTCAAACAACACTACCGCCAAGGCGTGGGAAACATTCATAGAAATGGTATTCCCAGGCATCGGGATATGGACAAAATCCGTGCAGGTTGCAAGTAATTGAGGGGAAATGCCATGTGCTTCGTTGCCTACAAAAAAAGCGCATTGTGGGGGAAATCCATATTCATACAATCCAACTGAGTCCTCCACCGTATCGATGGCAATCCGCCGATAGGTAGCGGGAAGTTTATCATCCAGTTCTTCAGGGGTGCAAACTTCCCAGGGGATATTTTTGAAACTGGTCTGGGCCGTTTTTTTTATTTTATTTTTCCTTACGGAGAATTCTTCTTGCACGAAGATCACCTTGCCACAGCCTACATTGTCCGCTACTCGGAGTATCATGCCCATGTTTGCTGGGGTTTGTATGCTGTCGGCTACTACGATGGGTTTCATGATTTTTGATAGACTTTCGTAGAGCTTGTCTTTGAAGAATTCGTTGGCTTTGATTACTTTCAAGGTAGTTAATGGTTGGATTGGTTAACAGTTAATCGTCTAATGGTTAGGGTATAAGCGTTAAAAGAATAATGGTTAATAGTGTCGCTCCTCTGGAGCTGAACTCTAATTGATTGTGAGGTGCTATTAATATTGAATTGCTCTGCAGTCGAAACCAAATCATTTTACCATTAACCAATCCTTCATTAACTACTTTCCGCATCAATATACTAAACATAGGGAACTATGGCTATTGGAATTTTGATTTTTAATTATAACTAGTGCTACACATGGAAGCGATTAGCTAGACGTCAGTTTTTCCGACTCCACAAATAACCAACCACAAGCAATAATCCACCAAAAAGCCCCAAGGACCAAGGCCACCAGCTACTAGCGCTATTTACAGCTTGCATGTCTCCGATAGGAATAAGCGCGGCCCAATATCGAGGATGCGCCTTTTTCTCATTGGGCGGGTTGGCCAGGTAGGTTCTTTTTGCCTGCAAGAGCGCTGCATCGGTCGTAGTGCCTGCCTGGAGGTGCTTGTAAAAAGATTGCAGCAAATTGGCTGTGGTTGCTTCATCTACGCTCCAAAGTGTGGTGAGAAGACTGCTTGCTCCAGCATAAGAAAAGCCACGTGCTAAACTAATGATCCCTTCTCCACGCTGCAGCTGTCCACTACCCGTTTCGCAGGCACCTAATACCACTAGTGATGCATTGAGATCAAGTTGGTATAAATCCCGATTATAAAGCAAAAAATCATCCCGGTTGTTGGTCTCTGCACAAACCAGATAACAAGCATCCTGCAAGGAATCATTCGCAATAGCGTGGGAAGAAATGTGTACAATATTGTACTGCCCTGCCTTTTTTTCAAATGTTGATTTGGTGGCTTCGGTGTCTCCTAGAAAATCGCCCTGATAGTCGGCCACCAATTGCTTTGTCATTTCCCGACTTGCATCCAGAGAATTGTAGGAACTAAACGAGGGAGCAAAACCCAAAAACGATTTGTTCGCAGCAGACGTTTTGTTCGTCATTTCTCGTAGTAAGGTGGCTGAAAAACAGTAGGTAATATTATGGTCATTTATAAGGTATGGATGCGTAGAATACTGACGGACTTCTGCGTTTGGCACTACCCTTTTCAGTAAGGCATCAAACGGTACATATCCTAGTACACCATCCGGTATTATTATTAGATTTTCTTGAAGCGTCAGCGGGGATAGCAGCTTGTCGTATATCTGGAAGGCACTTGCAGTGTAGTCAATTGCTGCTTGTTCCGGGATTTTTTCTGCGATGCCATCACGAAGTTGCTTCACCCAGTCTTTCAAGGGAAAATGGGCCGGAATTTGGATCAAATTTGACCTTTGTTTGCTGACTGTAAAGGCATAAATATTTTCTTCCCCAATAAAATACTCAACCAAGGTTGTTTTATTGTTATTCAACAATTCTTTTTTTAATTCACTAAGCGTAATTGTGCTTAGATCGTATTTTAGTTGGTAGTATTTTGGATGTTCGGATTCTAGTTGTTTAATATATGCCTGGTAGTTCTGTTTGACTTCAAACAATTCATTTCTAAGTACGCCAACCGCTTCTTCGGATTTCTTCTTTAGCAAGGCCCTTCGGAGGTTGTTCTCCAGCTGTTTTATATTGAATTGTATTTGCCGACCATTTTCGAGTACCTCATCCGGGATGCCTGAAAACTGTTCTGCTTTAGCATTGGCAAGCGCGTCTAGCAATAAAACGGCTTTACTTTTTTCTGCAATTCGGAAAGCTTCTTCCAGGTATTTGGGCTCGTTTTGATCCTTGTACAACTGATAACAAATGGCCATCGCTTGCTCAAAAATTGGATAGCTTTTGTTGACTAAAAACTGTCGAGAAGCTTCTGAATCGTAGTCCAAGCGCAGGCTGTCAATCACATCCATTGTACGGAGGGCAAACTGGTAGGAATTTTCGAGCACCTTTCCGCTGTTTTTTTCTTTATACAATTGGAAAAGGGCATTCGATTTATTTGATAGTGCTTCCACCAATTCTTTGGGGGCATACACCTGTTTTATTGGAGGAGCGACCAACTTTTTGTTCAACAGATAGTTGGGTAGTAAGTTTTGTATTGCCTTGTCATAGTAGGTGGAGGCTATGTCCCATTGCTGATTTTTCTCGTACGATTTCCCATGTGCAAGGTTGATCGCTGCAACTTTGTAGTGATTATCGCCATACAGATCGATAGCTGCCTGATGGGCTTTTTCGAAGTAGGACCGTGCGTTGGGCTGATCATTTAATTCTCGGCGCACTTCACCGATAAGTTGGTAGGTTTCTAGGAAAAAGGGATCCTTTTCGGTGTGAATTTTCAAGGACTCATCGAGGTAAAATAAGGCAGAATCGAATTCCGTTTTTTCGATGTAAAATTTCGCGAAAGCGTTGTAATAATTGATTAGAGAATTACGACTTTTTTGTTTTCTTTTTTTGCTTTGATTAATGCCTTTTACATAATATTTTTCAGCATTATCATAATCACCTTTTAGTTGATATGTTTCTGCAAGGTGTTTGATGACAATAGATGTTCTTGTTGGCTGTTTATGGACTCTCAGACACTCTTCTGAATAATGAAGTACTTGTAAAAAATTGTCAATAGCGGGTTGGTAATTCCCTCTTTTCTTGTGAATAGTGCCTTTGTAATTATGGTTGCTGGCCAAGTATTCGTAATCCGTAAAAGATAGGATTTCTTTATCCTTTAAGGCATCAATCATCTGGTCAAAATAGCCATTTGCTTTATCAAAATCGCCTAGTTTATAGTAATAATTCCCCCAATGCACCTGGATACTAAGGTTCATTTCATTTTTCGCTCCCAAACTATCCAACTTCGACTCTGCTGCTAAAAAAAGTTGATCTGCTTCCAGTAAAAACCGCTTCAATTCCGCCATTCGAAAATGGTAAGAGGCCGTATTTATTTTCCAGGTAGAACAACCAATAGCTTTAACTTCATCCTTCAATTGTTTACTGATTTCCATGGCCTTATCCAAATGAAGGATGGCACTATCAAAATCCGTATACATAAATTGACTAGCAAGCACAAACTCTTGATTTGCCAGTTTAAAAAGTGTAGAATCTATTTCATTTCCCAAGGCTTTTGTCTGAGAAAATAAAAAAGACAGGAATACCAAAATTATTGTCAAGTGTTTCATATAAACAAATAAGCGACAGTCCTATTAAAAGACTGCCGCTTTAATTTATCAATTATTTCTCTAATTGTTCTTCCCTAGGAAAAACAAATTAGTCAATTACTTAAAAACAGTATCAAATGTATATTTCTCTTTTGTGTTTAGATTTTCCATTTCAATTCTGACATCCCCTGTAAACCCACCATCTAAAATCGTAACATCGGTATGAATATAATTTTTGTTTTCATTTGATGGATACCATTTGCTTGGATTATTGAAGGCAAGCTTTTTATTAGTTTGGATACTATACGCTACGATTCCATATTTCTCCGTGTTTTTGTAAGCCATCATTTTTAGGAAACTAAAATCTGGGCAATGACCAATCGGCGCGCAAGGATTTGGAGGAGGAGGGGGAGGAAATGGTAGGACACCTCTTGCTACTTTTTCTGCAAAAACCATTGAATTATATTCTACTTTACAATTATTGTTTTGGCTCATCTTGCATTCCTGATAATCTTCTAGAAATGACCAATAAATAAATAATTCAATTGGGAGGTAAGAAATTTGTCCTTTCTTTTGATTGGAAAGATCAGGCGTGGTTGCTGTTTTTTCTGGTGTTAGAGCATCGGTTTCTTCAATGGCGCAACCTGCATTTATAAACAAGAAACAGGAGAACAAAACCATCAAAACGACAGATAGATGAAAATTTAACGGGGTCTTCATAAATTATTAATTTTAATACGGTTAATTATGGCAATAATATAAAATATATTCCTAAGAATCTAAGTTATATCCTTACATTTCGATAATTGATCCCCATCAATTTTTTGATGTTACAACTTTGTCTGTTTTTTTTTAATTTATTTTTTAATTGTTGACTAAGAGTAAGTATAAGATATGAAATAATCGTTACATGAACAAATATTAGAAATTCTAATTGAATATTCGCCTTATCTAGATCCCAATTCATCAAGCAGTTTACTCGCTTTTCGTTTGTAGTTGTGTGTTCCCTTTGTTTCGCTGATCTTCTTTAGAATAGTGGTTAGTTCATTCTTTTGTTCTGGAAGGTTTTTTAAGTAGCACTGCGCCAAAAACCAATCCGCTTCATTCCGATAATCTGGGTTCCCTGCCGTCTGCATAGATTGATAGACCTTAGTAGCCGCGGTATGACTTCCTTCTCCAAAATAAGAGTGCCCCAACAACAAAGTCGCTTCTTCATTTCCGGTTACGTTTTTGAAGGCGACCCTCGCCAATGCGTATTTTTTTGCCTTGAATGCCTGGAGTCCAGCCTCCATATATTTTCCTTCTGTAGGGTTAGCAGACATCAGGTTGTCGACAGTCGGCATTTCCTGATAAGTTTGTTGCAAATTGGCATAAAAATCAGCATCAGACGTTTGGAAAAAAGGCATCGAAAAATAAAGCAACAAAGCCGCCGCTGCCGCTGTAATCAATGGAATCAATCGTCGAAGGACGCCCTTCTTAGGCGGGAGTGGCTCCACATTGATTAATTTTGGATCTGAAGAAGTTTTATTTTCTTTATCGACGGACTCGATGCTACTTTCCTCTTCCATAGTAGCGGATGCTTCGCGCACTGTTTTTTCTAGTTCTTCTAGTCTCAATTGGCGCATTCCACCGAAAATGGTCTCATACTGTGCTACTTTTTCTGCGAACGCGGGATCAGTCGTCTTTCGATATTCAAAATCCTTCAATTCCTGACCGCGGAGTTGATTTTGAAAATACCGTTCTATTTGTTCCAGCTCTTCAATATTTTCGTCAGGTAGAGCGCCTTCTTCTTCCAGCGTTTCAATTTGCTCTTTCAATTGTTTTTCGATTTCTAAGATCCTTAGGGTTTTCAATCCGGAAAACAACTGCTTATACTGTTCCATCTTTTCTGCGAAAAGAGGGTCTTTTTCTATCCAGTAGGCAAACAGTTTAGCGTCTTTTTTTCCTAATCGGCCATTTGCAAAATCCTCAAACAATTCAAACTTGTCGGGTTTTTGAATCGTCATTATTCTTATTTTTTGTTACACAATGATGTGTCGTTGATAAATATTTTCCCTTCCGGTGCTCCCGGAATATTGCTTAGTTTTTTTCAGCTATCATTGCTCTAATCTTTTCAATACACCGATAGACTCTTGTTCTCAAGGCGCCCTCCTTCATTTGTAGCCGTAGGGCGATCACCTCATAACTGTATCCTTTCAAAAATCGCATTTCCAATAGCGATTTGCACGGTTCACCAATTACTTCAAGGATTTTTTTCACCTTGTGTGCATTTTGATTATTTATATGCAGATTTTCTATCGTATCTGGTTCTGGAATATTTTCGAAAACGCCTTCATCGATGTTGAGCGGCTTTTCCCCTTTTTTAAAATAATACTGTCTATAATGGTTCAGCCCAACGCCGATGAGGTACGTTTTAAACGTAGAAGTCAACGGCTTTTTTAATTCATTGTTCCTGACCTTTTCGATTACCTCCGCAAAGCTTCTATTAAAAACATCTGCTGGGCGATCCCTGAGGCCCGCGTCGTACAATTTAAACACCTTTCGCAAGGCAATGATGAAGTCATTTCTATACTCTTTAACCAGTTTTGTATAGTACAATTGATTTTCATCTTTTATCTGGTCTAATATCGTTTCTTCCTTTTGAATTGCCTGGTCCCAATCCTGTAGCTTCTGATCGATTATTGATGGAGTAAAGTCAAGGAGATGATCGAGGTTATCCTCTGTTTTTTCTCCTAGATAATTTAGCGTGATTGACTTCAAATAATCTTTCAATGGTCGCTTTAGTGGAGCAGTCAATTTGCCATCGTCAATGTTCCTGATAAAAGTTTGCCACACTTTAGGAAACAATTCAAGGACTACTGCCATTTCAAAACCGCTCTCTTCTGTTAGGTTTAGCGCATTTTTTTTTCGATAGCTTAAATACAACTCTCGTCCGTGTTTTTCTTTAGCGCTTGATTTTAGTTTTTTTAGTTTTCCTTCATCCTTGCTTATTTCTTCATATCTTTTTAGCTGCTGGTCAAAATTTTGTTTGCTGAGCCCTACAAATCCATTTTTCATCCAACTTATTAATTCTGCACTAGCTGAATTTTCGGACGACAACTGATAGCTACCCTCTACGATATTGAGTTCAAATTGGCTGGAAGAGGCTTCTCCCGCTACTATTTTGATCAATTGTTGGATACAACCTTCGATGTCAGCCTTATTGTAGGTGAGTTCATTGGCAGGTGTTTGCTCAATAAAGGTATTCCTCAACAACTCCTTCTCCTTGGAAGTAAGGCCATTCATTGCCTGTTCCAACTCGTAAGCTTCTGTAAAAAAGCTAGGTTGTTTTTTTATGGTTTTAGCTGCCACCTTTCTTTCCATGGGTCCGTCCTCTTTGTCGTCCTTTATGCCCTGTCGTCCTTTGAAAATCTGGCCACCAATTTCATTTATGAGGAGCTGGATATCTTTTTCTGGCTCTACTTTTTGATTCTCTGAGTAACAAAACATAGTTAAGGCTTGATGAAATAAGTCAGTTTGTCGTTGTTCTCTGCTAATCTTCCAATCATATTGGTGTTGGACCAAGAAGTGCACAAATTGTTCCTTACAATTAGAGTACACGTTTTGATTTTCTGTCCCAAGTTCTCTTTTCAGCTTAGCAATTGCCTCAGCAGTAATTTTAATATCACTCATTTATCATGAAATTTTCGTAAAAGTTACAAAAAGACAGAAAATAATTATCTGTTCCCTCTTCTTTATTTGTATTTGGGGGAAACACTGATCAAAACAAACAATTAAATAGTGCGCCGCGTTAGTTATTGGATTAAAACTCTCCTTGTTGTACTACCTTTTTTTTTGTTCCTGTCCCACCAAGTACCAAGTATAGGAAATTGCCACCAAAATATCTAATATGAGTTAACTGTCGAATGGTCCCTACTTATTTTATTTTTTTGAATTTCCTTTTAGTTAAACTTGTTCGTTCCGCGTGGTTTAGTCTTTAAAAATGTTTCTAGCACAGAAATGATCTTGTCGATTTGGGGTAGGAATTACATAGGCAATTCATAAAAAATGTATTTTTCTTGACTGGAGTGGATTACTCCATGAGGAAAACTGGAGAATCAAATTGTATTTCGGAATGGCATTGTTGGTTATAGATTAGGAATAAACAACACCATTATATTTTAATTTTTTTTTTAATATAAAAAATAGCCTTACTTGTTCAATGAATGACTATTGTATTAACTAAAACAAAATATGGGATATTTCCTACTATCGGTAATTTTTCAAAAAATTGACTTTCTTACTATAAAAAAAAAGACCGCAAATTTTTAATTTGCGGTCTTTTCATACGTGGTTAATCTAAGGGAGATTGATTGGTTAGTATATTTTTTTTGTTAGTACATTCCTAGTTTCCACCTACTGTATTTGGAGGAGGTGTAACTTGTACTTCTTTGGCAAATCCATTTTGCAAATCCACATCATTACCAGACCTAGGGAAAATGATTATTACATCCTTAGAATCTTGATTGAATATGCTGGATACCATGTTTATTTCAGTAGTAAAATAAACTTGTTCACCAGGTTGCAAAGAATAAGTATCGATTTGATACACATCAGAACTGTAGTAAAGGCCAATGCCGCTTGACGGGTCATCCTGCACTTGAACGTGCAGGCCTAATTCCCCAGTAAATACAGTGCTACCAATATTCTTGAAGTAACCTGAAACAGGAATTGTAGAGTTGATAGATGCTGAATCCGGTATCACTAATTGAGTAATCTCAATTTGGCCATTCTGTCCATAACCTAAGGTCATGAAAAAGGCTACTATAAGTGATGTGAGCAGTAATTTTACCATATTGGGTAGAGAAAAGGTTTCCATGTGTTATAATTAGTAATGTAAAGAAAAATAAAAAAGGCCAAACAAAAATTCAAAAAATTTACCGATATTACGTTTTCAAAAATGACAATTATGCGAAAACTGGATGCGGTCATACGAAGTTTGTCAAAACAGGAAGTTAGAAATTTCAAAATTTATACTAACAGAATTAAGACAAACAACAGACAGAAAAAAATACTTTTACTTTTTGACGCATATCGGTCAGAAAAATACAAATCAGATGACGATCTGATCAAGGAGGTTTTCCCTGAACTCAATAAAAATGCATTTTATCGCCTTAGAAATCGTTTGCTAGACGAGATTGATCAAAGCTTGTTCATGCTTTATAATGACATGGACGATAAAATACTGGTGTTACGTTGCATTATGCTAGCAAAAATTTCATATCATAAAAACGACTACAAAAGTGCTTACTCCTTATTGCTAGAAGCAGAAAAACAAGCATTTAACAGCGAATTCTATGATGTTCTTAACGTTATATATAACGAAATAATCGCTTTGAGTTCTTATTTTGCCGAAATTGACCCTAGGATTTACATAAAAAAAATTAGCGATGTAGAACGCAAATTTGCCACACTCAATGAACTTAACCGACTGATTGCTGAAATCGCTTATGAACTAAGATCCAGAAATTATGAAGGCGATTCGGACACCATTCAAATGCTTCGAAGTATCAACCACCGTCTTAGTACTTCAGAGATTGTCAACAACTCGTTCCAAGCTAAGATAAGAGTATATACTTGTATTCGCGACATTTTGTACCAGGAAAAGAAAATTGTTCAGCTAAAAGAATACCTGATCACCACATTCAACAATTTCGAATCCAACAATTTATTCTCTAAAACATACCATCGTGAAAAAATAGAAATGCTGATTTGGGTAGTCAATATCCTTCTAAAAGCTAAAGATTTCAGCCTTTGCAACGAATATTCTAAAAAATTGTGGGAAGAATTAAACAAATATAATAAGCTCTATTTCGAAAAATACAAATGGTCTTACTTCCAAACCACATTTATGACCAATTACTTCGGAAATGAAATTGATGCGGGCATTGATATTCTGACAGAATTCAGAAAAGACTACCTGCAAAACCCGGAAACACTGGTGTTTAAAGATTTGCCGATTCAAATCATCCTCTTATTCCAACTCAACCTGACTGTTGCACATTATGCCAACAATGAATACAATGAAGCCCTTGAGCAAATACGAATGTTCTTTTTCTCCGATATCTATAAAAAACTCAACCCACAACTGAAGCTCAATGTATTTATAGTAGACATTATCGTCCACTTCGAACGAGGCGATACAGAATATGTACTTTCCAGAATTAAAGAGGTAAAACGAAACCTGAGAAACATTTTAAGCAAAGACACCTATCACCGAGAAAAGGAATTTCTCTACATTCTCAGAAAGCTGATCTCAACCTCTAATCCTCTAAAAAACAAGGCGTTGACAAAACGTGCCCAGATTTTCATCGCCAGTTCTCCAGACTTCGAACCAGGAGCAAATGAGACGATCGATTATCGAATCTTCCTAGAGTCTAAACTGAACAAAGTTTCTTATTACAAGGCATTGCAGGAACATTTACATCCTTTAGTTTGATTAATGCCTGAATGTTTTGTTTAAGATTTGGCTGTAAACTCCACCCCGCCAGCAGGCGATAGTGCACCTTTTATGCAATTTTGATCGTTTACTTTCTATAGGAAAGCCAGACGAGCAGATACTTTCTACTTGCTAGCAAAAAACCTACTTAAAAGCATTCAATCCAGTGATATCGTGTCCAGTGATGAGCAAATGGATGTCATGTGTACCTTCATAAGTCAGTACCGTTTCCAGATTCATCATGTGTCGCATGATCGGATATTCGTTGGTGATTCCCATTCCTCCGTGTATTTGGCGTGCTTCGCGGGCAATTTCTAGGGCCATGTGTACATTGTTTCGTTTGGCCATGGAGATTTGAGCAGGGGTTGCCTTTCCTTTATTGGCTAACGTCCCTAATCTCCAGGCTAACAATTGCGCTTTGGTGATTTCGGTAATCATTTCTGCCAGTTTTTTTTGTGTTAATTGAAACTGACCAATCGGTTTGCCAAACTGCGTACGCTCAAGGGAATAGCGTAAAGCAGAATCATAACAATCCATAGCAGCTCCAATAACGCCCCATGCGATCCCATATCTAGCCTTTGATAAACAGGACAATGGACCTCTTAAACCTTGAATGTGAGGAAGCACATTCTCTTTCGGTACTCTTACGTCTTCAAAAACCAATTCACCTGTGCAAGAAGCTCTAAGTGACCATTTGCCATGAATCTCCGGGGCAGACAGTCCTTTCATTCCTTTTTCTAAGATAACGCCTAGCACTCTACCCTCTTCGTTTTTCGCCCAAACGACGCAAACATCAGCTATTGGAGAGTTGGTGATCCACATTTTTGCTCCGTTTAGGATGTAAGCATCGCCATCATCTTTTAGATTGGAACTCATGCTGCTCGGATCGGAGCCACTGTTTGGCTCGGTAAGGCCGAAACAACCAATAAACTCACCTGAAGCCAGCTTAGGGAGGTATTTTCTTTTCTGTTCTTCTGAACCATATTTATAAATCGGATACATGACGAGAGATCCCTGTACAGAAGCAGCAGAGCGCACCCCTGAATCCCCACGTTCTAGTTCTTGCATAACAATACCGTAGGCAATTTCATCCATTCCACCACCTCCATATTCTGCAGGAAGGCTAGGGCCAAATGCTCCAATTTCTCCCAATCCTTTGACAATTTGTCGGGGATAAGCAGCGCGGTTTGAATAATCTTCGATTATTGGGCTTATTTCTTTCTTTACCCAATCCCGGGTAGCTTCCCTTACTAGTAGGTGTTCTGGCTCTAAAAGCTCATCAACATTATAATAATCGTGCCCTTGAAACCGGTCGGTTTTGACACTTCTATGTATGGCATCGGAATTTCCGTTAGTATTCATGATTAAAATTTTTACAAAAGTAGGGATTAAGGATGAATAATTAATTATCAAAGAAGAAGAATAAATTAGGAATTATTAATGACGAATACTTATTATTACGAATAGTTTGATTGGAATATTTCATAATTCAGCAACTTGGAAACCTAATTATCTGGTAACCAAAGTGCTTAATAGCAAAAAAATGGGTCTAATTGCAGTAGAAGGTATGCGTTTTTACGCCTATCATGGATATTATGAAGAAGAACAATTGGCTGGCAACAATTACATAGTGGATGTATATGTCGGCACAGACTTTAGAATGGCTGCCAAAGCAGACCAACTAAAGGACACCATAAACTACGAACAGATTTATGGAGTTACCAGTGAAATAATGGATCAAAAAATCAAACTACTGGAGACCATTGCGGAGCGAATATCGAATAAACTGATACACCTGTTCGAAAATATTGAAACCCTCAAGATCCGAGTCAGTAAACTCAATCCCCCCATGGGTGGCCAGGTAGATCGCACCTTTATAGAAGTAGATCATGATTTCAGAAAATCCTGTGGCAAATGTCAAAAGAAATTTATTTGCTACACGAATCAAAAATGTTGGTGCCAGAGTCTGGTCATAACCCCTGCCACCAGGGATTTGTTGAATAATCAATTTAAAGGTTGTCTGTGTGAGGCGTGTTTGGAAGATTATGCGCAAGGGTAATTGCTAACTTATCTTAATGACTTCTTTATTGAAGAACTTCCCCCTACGTTATTAAAAAATTCAAGCAACAAATCACCACACCTCCCGTAAAATAAATTAGTATATTTACCAACCATTATAAGATGGTAAAACATGGAATGAAATCAATAGGGGAATAGATGTTACTAAATTGCAGAATTGCAGTCTTAACAGTATAATTTTTATTGGATAAATTTCAATTGGCACAGTATTTTCAATAGCACTAACAAAAAAACTTAATTATGATCAAAAGAATCGCATTTATACTAGTTGTCTTGCAGTTAACTGCTTGTACAGAATTGGCCAACATCGGAGGAGCATTGCTTGGAGGTGAAGGCGGACTGACCTCAGGAGAGGCATCTATGGGTCTTAAAGAAGCCCTGTCTAAAGGAGTAACGAATGGAGTACGAATAGTCTCCGCTAAAGACGGTTTTTTCAAGAACCCAGCGATCAAAATTCCATTTCCACCAGAAGCTACTAAGGTCAAAAACACGATCGATGCCATACCAGGCGGCCGTTTATTGACCGACAATGTTGTTGAAAAAATCAACCGTGGAGCAGAAGACGCTGCAAAAGGAGCAGGAACTATTTTTGTAGGCGCCATTAAACAAATGACCTTTAATGATGCTATGAACATCCTTATGGGAGAAAAGAATGCTGCCACTACTTTCTTTAAGCGGACAACAACACAAGCGTTATTTAATAGCTTTAATCCGGTAATAAACAACTCACTGAGCAAAGTAAAAGCACTTGACGCATGGTCTGAGGTAATCACACGGTACAACAAAATCCCGTTGATTAAGAAAGTAAATCCTTCTATGGATGAGTTTGTTACCAATAAAGCAATTGACGGACTTTTCGTGATGGTTGAAAAAGAAGAGCTATCTATTAGAAAAGATCCAGGCAAAAGAACCACTGACCTACTGAGAAAGGTGTTTGCTGCCCAAGATTAATAATAAGAAGTTTTAAATCATCTTTAAACGTCCATTTTCCTACGGGGAGATGGGCGTTTTTGTTTTCCCACTATGCTCACAACACTAAATAAAAAAACCCCTTGGTAACTTCTCTCCTCCAAAAGAAGAACCAAGAGGAATCTTACAAAATACCTAATCTTAATATTTCCATTATTATATATGCAATATCCGACTTTTTTAAACACATTAAAACCACATATTGATGTGGTCGATCATCCATTACACTTTAATTAATTATTTTTTCTATTAACAAAAAAAAGGAGCCCGCCGCAAGCTTTTATGAAGTTATCCCCCCCAGGCAACTCCCAATTACTTAACATCAGACTCCTTTGTGTTGTTTTCGCTGATAAGCACAGCCAAAACAGATTTCATTATTCGGTCAGGTAGATAAGTGCTTTCACCCATCAAATCAAGAATAATTAGTTTTTCAATAAAGCGGTTCATGAGTTAGAATATTTCCTATTTCAGGTGTTATCCGCTTTGTCGATATAAATGTACAGGAAAGTTGCTATTCATAAAACCACATGTTGATGTGGGCGAAGCACAAAACCCTGATTATCAACACCTAAAAAGTTACATTTTTTCTTTAAAGTTTCATTTTTCTGCCAGAGATTGCATTTAGCCTTTGATTTTCTGAAAATCTGCTTGAAAAACGACTTCCTGATTGATCAGTTTCCTGTTGTCTGCGAACTATGCTTTGGTCAGCGAAATCGTAAATCCATCTTTCTCTTCGATTTTAAAATCGGCGTCAATCTTTATTGCTCTTAGCTTCATATTGGATAATCCCAGGCCGGCTATGCCGTTTTTTTCTTTAAATTTCACATAGCCATTGTCAGCAATGACCATTCTAAATTTATCCTTTCGCCCTTCGATTTTTATGTTCACATTTGTAGCACTAGAGTGTTTTACGACATTGGTAATTGCTTCTTTGAAAATCAGGTAAAGGTTTTGTCTTATTTCAGAATCGAGATCTTCCATGGTATTAAGGTTTTCAGGAGAGATCGAGTAGCTGATGTTTTTGGTTTCCAAAATTTCGGTCGCAAACTCATGCATCCGATCGATTAGACTTTGCCAATTGTCTTTTCGGTTATCCATTGCCCAAACTGCATCACGCATGGTGGACATGGCATTTCTGGAAAGATGATTGATCCTGGAAAGTCTTATTTTATCTTCCTCACTAGAAGAGACGGCCAGGATTTCGCTTTGCATAGCGAGACCGGTGAGGATAGAACCGACATCGTCATGCAGATCGCTGGATATTTTTGTACGCAATTGTTCAATGGCCAGTCGTTTTTCGAGTTTTCGTTGGAAGTCATACTTTGCAATGCCATAAACCAAAAAACAGACGGCCCCTATCCAGCAAAGCGTAAACCACCAGGTTTTAAACCATGCTTGAGCAACGCGGATCGGCACCTCGAGTACCTGTTCACTCCAAACCCCTTTACCAGACGTCCCCCGAACCTTAAAGGTGTAGTTGCCAGACGGGAGATCGGTGTATCGGACAGAAGCTTGGTTGGTGAGTGTAGACCAATTTTTCTCATACCCTTCCATTTTGAAAGAATATTCGTGTCGGTCTGGAAACTGTAGATTCATTAGTCCAAACTCCAGATTCAACATTTTATCATTGTAATCTAGCTGAATTGGAGCGGTGTGGTCTTCAAGGATCTGATGTTTGATTATGGTATCTGCATGCCCGTCAAAAAAGGACCATGCATGGAGGTGAAGAGGGATGTTTCTTTTAAGTAGCTCATCTTTATACGTACTTGCTAATAGAGAATCCGGGTGAAAAACAAATAGCCCATTGCTAGTACCCATTGCAATACGGCCATCTCTTAGCATTTTTTTAGTGTCGATATATTTACAATCCAAGCCATCAATTTCGGAAAATAGTAATCGTTCATTTTCTTTCCTATCGTAGTATACAAGGCCATGACTGGTAAAAATCCAAAATGCATGTTCTCCGTAAATGATAAAGTCAACAATCTTATTAATACCAAGCTCTTTTATAGATTTAATCCAAATTACTTCCCCAGTAAATCGATCAATTTCCCCGATGTATTCGCTATTGGTAAAAATCAATCTATCCGCCCCTATTAGTTCAAATTTTTCTACCTGAATCCGAGTTTTTTTATTGCCGAACACGATGGAATCTATGCTGTTTAGAATCGTATTTTCTTTTGGACTATATCGACTAATGCCACCCCAATAGGAAAACCAAAGAAATCCGTTATCGTCTTCTTGAACATGACGAATACCCTTATTCTTAAAATCAAATGAACGGTCTCTCTCTTGAGAATTTTCCTTAAATTCGAAAGTGCTTGGTTCCAATTTTGAGAAAAACGATTGCCCTTCATCGTTTAGAGTGCCATATATCCAAATATCTCCATTTTTTTGTTGGAAAAATCGGCAGTATTTCACGAATTGAGGTAGTTTTCTTTTTATAGAATAGTCTTCGTTCAATTCATAATAAGACCTCCAGGTTGCAAGGAAGTTTATCCCAGGAGAAATGAAAAGTGTGATCTTTTCCTTAGGCGTGAATAGTGGCAAAACCTCCAGCTTTTCTGTTTCTTTATCGATTTTGTAGGTCAGTCTGGAATCACCAAAAATTATATCTCCCTTATTATTTTCTTGCAATTGACCGATGCTTGCTTTTATTTTTCCACGGTCACCGAAAAAATTGAGCATTTTGTCGACCGAAGCACCAACTTTGCCTTTCTGATTGTAAATTTGGTGATTGGGGTCATTGGTGTTTCCAGCATAATGTTTAAACAGGTTTTTCTTATCGGAAACTTTCGCTACGCCTCCTTGGTTGGTAACCCAAATATTCCCATAACTATCCTCCGTAACTAAACTTAACTGGGAACCCCCATATCTAAGTATATCAACAATCGGTTTTCTAAGGTTGTAAAACTGACCATCCGAAGGATCATAACAGTAGAGGAAGGAATCTTCTCGGCCAATCCAAACTCTACCTTTACTATCTATATAGATTTGAGTGGTAAACCAGTTTTTTATTGTTGACTTTTTCCTGCAGTATCCTGAGTTGCGCAGTTTTCCTGTCAAAGGATGGAGTTCAAACTCACGAGTTTGTTCATTAAACAATTCAAGGGTGTTCGAATCCAGCCGCCAGAGGTTGTTTTTGTTATCCAACTTAAACGTTCCGCACTTCGAGTCATTTTTGAATTTTTGATAATCTGGAACTTGCAATTGGACTTGGTTTCCTTTGCGGTCTATTATTCTCAGGTCGGCAAATTTTCCATGATAATAAAAATGATTATCTCGTTCTCTAAATTCAATGAGATGGTCGATGGACAAATCGCCCATTGCTTTGTACAAATCAAACTGGTAGACTATTTCGTTGTTAGGGGTAATTTTGTAGACGGGGCGATACTTCCTGTTGTTTCCTGAAGTAAAAATCCAGATGGATTTATCGTCTGCCTGCATCAAAAAGTTAAACCCTAAAGAGTCAGGAATTTCCCAGATAGTTTCATAAGATTTAGCATAGATATCTACTAGATGTAGCTTACGTTCGTGTGCGACAACAAGATTGCTGCCTATAAAGAACAAATCACGAGCCGTTTCAAACTTAAAATTAGGAGTATCGAATATTTCCCCTAACGACAAATAGTGGGAATTGTGTCCATCATAGCGAAATACATCACTACCTTCTTTCACCCACAAATAGCCAGCAGCGTCTTGTTTGATAGCAGATGCATACCTATCACCAAACGGAAATTCAATATTGAAAGGATTAGATTGTCCTTTCAAAGGTACATAAGTATATACTACAAAGCATAGCACCCACAAAAGCAGGAGATTTGACTTAGGAGGAATCAATTGGCTTTTTAATTTCGTTTGGAATAATTCTCTATAAAGATAGCAACAAAATCATATAAACCATCCCATTCAAGTCTTGTTTTTTTGCTTAAACATCACATTATCAAAACAAAAAACATTGCTCAATAGTTGAATGCCGTCTTTATATTTGACCCTCAATGGACTTACGTATCAATTCACTTTTACTATTAACTTGTAGTACTCTGTATATTTTTTTGATGTGGTCTCTTACGGTGTCGATGGAGATCATGTAGTGGTCGGCGATCATTTTGTAGCTCATCCCATCTACTATTCCCTGTACAATTTGTTGCTGGCGAGAGGTCAACTTTGATTCTTTTTTTTGTTTGGGAGAAAAATATTCTACCACTTTTCTCGCAATGGAGGGAGACATGTAGCTCCCACCTCTGGAGATAGTGATAATTGCTTCCTGAATTTTGGACAAGGAGGTCCGTTTGGTAAGATAGGAAACCGCCCCTGCACACAACGCCTTAAAAATCTTCTCTTCTTCCTCAAAAGTCGTCAACATAATAATATCAACATCAGGTATTTTCTGCTTGATTGGGCGAATCCCTTCTAGCCCACTTATCCCTGGCAGACCGATATCCAACAATATGATATCCACCTCTGGGTTTCTTTCTTTCGATAAGTAATCGAGGAAATCTTCCACACTGCCCGCTACATACTTTACATTAAATCCTTTGTTCGCCCCTAGATAAGTTTCCAAACTTTCTTTTACAACTAAGTCATCTTCTACTATCCCGATATTAATGGTTTCCATAATTGTTTATTTAGGTGTAAAAATATAACAATTAATGCGCATATCAAACCACATATCCATGTGGTTTGCAACAGTAAAATACATACTTTTAAAACACTTATACCTATTGTCCGACGTTGCTAATTGATTCATTATTGAATCAGACGTTTTATGGCAATTGTTGTGTCTTATTCCGATTGTTCCAAACATCACTACGATCTGAAGCATTGCTAGTTCCATCTAAATTCGTATCACTAGAGATGTACCCTGTCTGATTTCTGTCATTCCATACCTCACTTCTGTCAGCTGCATCCACTGTACCACTGCTCGTTGCATCCCCCATCCATAACACCTGATTGCCATTAACAAGCCCCGATGGAGAATTGCCATGAAGCGCTACCGTCCCAAAGTCAATAGTAGTCGGTGTAGCCGTCAATAAATTTACAGGGCTTTGCGTCATAATTCCCAAATGGTTTCGATGACGAACCACAACATAATAAGATCCGTCTGGTTGTGAAAATGGCACAGAAGAAACTCCATCTACATCTGTTATCACGCCATTCTCCATAAGTAGACCTGCCTTTGTTTCTAGTACCTGCGTATTATCTAAAGCATTTCTTAACTCCAAAAGCACCCAGTCTACGACAGGATAATTGGCAAGTACAGCTGTAGTAGTTGATTCATTTCCTGAATGCCAACCCAAAACGGTATATGGTTGGATAAGTGGAAGATAACTGTTGGTCTCTAGATCCTTAGTCATCGTAGTTGCACCAAGCAAGTAAGGCCCCTGCAACCAAGCTATTGG
This sequence comes from uncultured Saprospiraceae bacterium, assembly GCA_938016265.1. Taxonomy (GTDB): domain Bacteria; phylum Bacteroidota; class Bacteroidia; order Chitinophagales; family Saprospiraceae; genus JAHDHB01. Next base: position 29,210 of record CALLWB010000079.1, on the reverse strand, counting down.
ACTAAGGAGCACCCCACGTGATGAAAGTTCAATACTATAGGTATCCGACAAGTCACACTGTTCGTCCCATGTTCTTATATATAGAATTTCCCCTTGAGTTCTCCCGGAAATCAACAAGGAGGCACCAGTGCCATCAGAACAGCCTATTTCCACCAAATTGTCATAGCAAGTACCAGCATAAACGGCAATTCCTTTGTCTGTGGTCTCATTTATAATTCCTGCAATAAACCCTCCGGTACCGTCCACTGTGGTACTAAACCATTTATCTTCGCAGCCACTTGCCCCTTGATGATTTCCACAAGAAGGAATCGGCCCCCAGGAATGAGTAAGCATAGACAGATCGACAGGAAGTGTTTGCCCTACTGCAATCGGTTCTGAATTGGAAACTTCATCTCCACTATTGATGATTTCAGTAACAAAAATACTAGGCAAAACATCCGTATCTGTTTCTTTCTCCCAAACACGCACGTACATAATTTCCCCGGGTGTTCTGCAACCTACCACTATACTTGTATTGTCGCCTGCTAGCGCATCCCCATCACAAGCTACGAGGCCAGTCGGTGTTCCACAATTCCCATCTGCGGTTTCATAGACGGCTAGCTCCACATCTCCAGCGCCTCCGGTGGAAGTCGCACTCACCTCAAAAACTCCCGAAGCAGGGACTTCTACTTTCACCCATATGTCTTCTCGATCAGCTGGTGCCGCATTATCCCAGCTATTAGATACATAATTTGAACATCCCGCAGGGTCTGGAATACTAGGAAAAGACAAGGCTGAATTAGTTTGGGTCGCTTCAATCAAACTTAAAGGAGTTGCAATATCAAAGACCAATTCCATTGTCGAACAAACCGGCAAATCGTAAGGTATTACCAGCGTATACACCCGTATATCAAAAAACATCGCACTCGGCAAATCACAATTTGAATCCCATACACGAATATAAATTCGATCGCCAGCATTAGCAAAGTATTGGATCTCAGGATTACTGTTATTCCCTCCATTGTCATCACATGTAAGTTGAGCAACTTCCCCAGGACAATTATCATTATAAATCGCCATATTCGGATCAATAGACCCACTATTCGCAAAATCTACTTCGAATATGAAATAATCTGTCGTTGGTACCGTCACCTCAAACCAAATATCTTCACAGCCATTCGTGTAATCAAAATCTGCAGCTCCGTTGGTACACCCTGTCGGGAATGGGATTCCTTTTGTTTCTGTATAGTTTAGCGTTAGGGAGGCAGGAAAAAGCGGATCATCTACAGTAAGGGCAATGGCGCTAATTGGTTCGTCTCCCGCTGGCACATCAGAAAAAATATCCTGAAGAGACACCTGAAAGGTGGCATCTGTATTACAATTGAATTCTGATATTCGCAGATAAACAATATCGCCTTCGTTTTGACAAGAAACTGAAATAACCGGGACACTGGCCCCATCATCCGCTCCTAACTGTTCAAAATCAACTGGAGTTAAACCGGAACAGGTACCTGAATAAGCAGCCACCACTAAATCCGAACTGCCACTAAGACTAGTGAAGTTTGCCCGAAATCCTCCACTTGGGCCAATAGGTACTTGATACCAGATATCCTCACAAGTATTGGAGGTATTCCAAATTAAAGACTCTAAAGATCCGGTATTTGAGAATAAGGTAGGATCAGGAATACCACTCCCAGTCTGGGAAAAGGAAGTATTTATAACTCCTGTACGAGAACTTCCATCTATAGGAAGGCATGGAGCGTCGCAAGGCTCATCTCCATTACCAGAAGTATTGGTCGTACAAGTGGGGTTGGAGATATTGGAATCAATATAGGCACGGATGTCGAATGTCATGGTGTTGTTGCAATCATAATCCCATACTCGAAGATATACATTTTCTCCTGCTGTTCCATTGTAAGTCATAGTTGGTGTGATATCCTGCCCTACACACATTAACTCCTGGGAAGTGGCGGTTGGACAATCGGTATTGTACAAGGCTAGTCCCATCCAAAGTGCGGCATCCGTTCGGTTGGCTTCTATCATAATTGGAGCGGTAGCGGGGATGGCTATTTTATACCAAATATCTTCGCAACCATTTTGATAGTTGTAGGTTCCACAACTAGGGAAAATATTGTTTGTTTTTGTTTCGAAATAATCCCCGGTCACTTCTCCATATTGAAAAGAGCTAGGCGGCAACGTGGGAAGATTTACTGGAAGATTCACCGCAGTGTAAGCTTCATCGCCAATCACTTCATTGCCTACATCCGTAAAGGTGATGGAGAAGCTGGACACATCATTGCAGCCAAAATCCCATACTCTGAAATAAATAGAATCTCCTGGATTCTGGCAGCTTACGGATAGCTCTGGTAAGTTAGCTCCATCGTCTGCTCCTAGTAACGTAAAACCTGTTGGGCTATTAGTAGAACAGTCTCCAGTATAAGCAGCAACTGCTAAATCTGCTGACCCTGTTCCTGTCCAGATAAATTCCGCGCGCACCCCTCCTGAGGCGGGGGCTTCTACCCTATACCATCGATCTTCACACACATTACCCGTGTTCCAAATAGAAGAATTGGCAGACCCGGTATTGGAGAAAAAGTTGGGTGCGGGCACTCCCCCACTTTGCGTTAATTCTGTAGTAATCGATCCGGCAACGGATGCCCCAACGGCTACACTGATTGCTTCGCAGGGAGTGTTCCCCAATTCTGGTTCTGGTTCTTTGAAAACGTGTATTCTGGAGCCGGCAGTATAGCCGATGGTACTTCCATTTGAGTCTGTGATAAATCGATATTTGTTCAATCGCTCCCTTCCTGCCTGCGAAATGTTACTATAAGTAAAAGTCGTCGCCGTTGGACTAGAATAGTTAATTTCAAACATATCAATGGAGGCGTTCCCACTCCCACTTATCCAGCCAGTCGTCTCATCTACAAAACCAATCCCTTGCACAAACGCACCATTTACCGGGATGATTTGCTCCGTCCAATTGTCTCCTCCATCTATCGTCTTGTAAAATCGTATGTTTGGATATCCGGAGTTGTTATTCTGTAAAGAGGCATACCCAATGTTTGGAGAAGGAAAAACAATTTTCCAAAAATAGGTGCCTAAATGAGGTACGGTGATCACTTCGGACCAAGTAGAACCGCCATCAGTGGTTTTCATTATTTTTCCATGATACGTTGCGGAGGTAACTGTTGTGGTATAGATTTCTTCATCCATACCAATCACATACCCATTATTTTGATCGAAAAAGTGGACGTCCATTATCCCCCCCATTCCCTCGCCTGAGGCAATATTGGGATTAGCAGAACTTAAGTCTATATAAGTCCAGGTTGCTCCGTTGTCTGTACTTTTTATCATATTTACTCCCCCATTGGTAGCTGCAGATAGTCCAGCACCTGGCCCACGCACTCTTCCTGCCGCAATAATCGTCTGACTGTCTAAAATTTGAATTGCACAAATCCCTAGGACATCCGATGGAAGGCCTGGTACAACTGTCCAGGTGTTTCCTCCATCATAGGTCTCATAAAGTGGATTGGTGTCTGTGGCGTTGCTCCAGGAACCAGCACCTAAATTACCAGCAAACCCTCTTGTCGTAGAAGTAAATCCAAGGGCTCTGTAATGTGTGCCTGTTCTGACATCCTGCGTCACCCAGGAGTTTCCTCCATCTGTGGTCTTGTAGATGTATCCGCGGCGATTGGAGCCCGTATTTTGTGCTTCGATGGTCCAGCCGGTATTCTCATCAACAAAGAAAATATCGTCTTGCCGGGAACCTGTCCCTGGTTGGCTAGCGAATTGTTGCCAGGTGGCTTGCGCATGGATTTCTGAAGTAAAGAAGACTAAACAAAGAAAATATATTATTGGTGTAGAACAAATTTTCATAGCGAAGAACTTAAGTAGTTGGGAAATGGGTTCAATCTATAGGGAAACAAAGAGCTTGTACACTCTTATTTCCAAGTGTTTGGTTTGTGCGGATGCGGTTGAATATTCTTTGTTTTCTAGAAAATCATAGATATTCAATTCGGTGAGTTCGCAACTGCCGCTATACCAAATCTGGACCCTTAGGTCGTCTTCGTATTTTGAAAGGGCGCCTTCTTGCCAATTTGCTACAAACCCGCCGTTTTCTTCGCTGTAAAACCCGTTGAAAAGGATGGGTTGTTGATTGATATTTAGTAGTTGGTGGTATACTTTTAGGCCGACTCGAAGGCCATCTACCGTATACCAATTGGAGCCGATCCAACCGTCCAGAATAACGTGGTCGACTTCTGTCATTCGTTCATTTGTCCAGACAATGATGAGGCTGTTTGGGGTGTCTTTGTGAATGGATGTTTTGTAGATTGTTTTACTGTCAATTTTTTCAGTAAAATCAAGGGTTACTCTACGATTGAAAAACTGTGGGAGGTCGGTACGCTTTGTATTTTTTTGAATGCCGCCGACTTGCTCACCAGGGATAACTAACCACTCGTCTTGCTGAGCGTGTGCAGTATTAAATTTAGATTGGGAAAAGCCAGAAAATCCGAAAAAGAGAAACGTAGCGACTATCAAAAACAAGTTGATCTGTTTATTCATAGCAATAAGGGTAAGGATGTGGTTATTGTAATGGGTTAATTCATTACCAATATAACTCTTTTCCAGCTAATTACCATTAAGAATCTAATAAGTATTTGTTGTAGAAAACGAATTGGGTTTGTAATGTTTTGAAAGCCAAATTTTACTTATTAATTATTAATAGTTTTCTTTTTATTTAAAATGGCAATCAAAATATTCACTAGGTAAACCGATTGTAAGGCTATAGCTACTAAAGCATAATATAAGTCAGCTTTTGATGAAGTTCCAAACGAGTAATACATTCTGGAAAACATAACAACGTATAAATATTTCCAAGTCAGTAATAACAAAACCAATACCGTCCCAAAACAATGTATCATAGAAAGTGAATACTTCAATTTTCGATTGAAATATAACACCAAATAATTTCCAAGCCCAAAAAGAAAATAAACAAGAGAAAAAAGAAATAAAATCATCCGAATTTCAAGGACATAATAAGTATCATGTATGGGTATATCTATAGCAGAGTTGTCAGCCTTTATAATTGCTGCAATAGTAAGTAGTGCCACAATCCAATACAGCCAGTAATTCGCCTGATCCTTTTTTGTTTTGTTTGGTGTTGGAAAGTCTAGTATCATAGTACCAAGCTAAGTATTTTTTGAAAAAGCAATAAATTAATAATACTTTTAATATCAAAGCCAAATGGAGAATGTTTTAGACGAAGGCTTTTTGTAGATAACACAATCATTAGTGCTATGAAATCGAAAACACCAAATGAATCTAAAAACCTTAATACTGCCCAATTAGAGGAAATCCAAGCCATTTTTAATGAAAAAATTGGCTCGATGGAACCAGCAAAAATCCTAGCGCTTATTGATAAAATGCAAACACTCGCGAGAAAGGGAAAGAATAAGAAATACCTGGCTTTAGCAGAATTATCCTTATCAAAGGTTCATCGGTTTAATGGGGAAAAAGAAAACTGCTTTAAATCCTTGAATAAAGCGCTAGATATAAGTAAAAAGGTGAATGATCCCGAACTATTCATTCAAGTTTATAAGCAATTGGCCTTTGCGCACTCCCTGCTGGAATCTGCTTACGAAAAGGCAATGGCCTATTATGAAAAAGCACTGGAGGTTGCAATAGAACATGAATTTAAAAGTCTTCAGGCCAGCCTGTATGATAATATTGGTATAGTACACCAAGCAAATGAAAGACAATTTGAGGCAAATCAATGTTTCTTGAAATCTATCGCTTTGTATAAGGAGATTGGAAAGGAGCACTTAACCACCAGCCCCATGCACAACATGGCTTTCCGACATAATCACCCTGAGAAGGCATTAGAGATATTGAATGAGGCCATCCGGATTAACACAGAATACAAGGATTGGATGCGGTTGTTTCTTAACTATTTTTTAAAATTCTCCACACTTAAAAAACTAAATAGAAGTAATGAAGGCCATCAGGCAGCGCTAAAGGCAAGAGAGACTTTTGAAAAGGCAAGGCGCCCTGTGTATGATTGCATCTCCTCATTTGGAGTTGGTGAATCCAATTTACTGCTCGCCATAGAAAATGACCCTGTAGATCAGAAATTACTCGCCAACGCTGAAAAATGGTCTGATCATCTGAGTACATTGGTCGATCAGGTTAAGATCCCTGATTTTAAGGTTAGAGATCGGTTATTAAAGGGACGGATTCTATATTATCAAAACAAACCAGATGCTGCAATAGCAATTTTGTCCGAGGCCAAAAAAATCATGGATTCTTCAGGAGTCTTTATCGATAAATATATTGAGCTGGAAGTCTTCGAAATGATGCACTTATGCTATCAAAAGAAAGGGGATTATAAAAATGGATACCCTAGCTTGCAAGCTTATTTTGAGTTTAAGCAACAACTGACAAAAACAGAAAATGAACGGAATGCCAGAGAACTGCAAACGAAGTACGAAACGACAAAGAAGGAAGCAGAAGTAAACCGATTACAGGAATTGGAAAAGATGAAATCTCGATTCTTTTCTCAAATTACCCATGAGTTAAGAACACCATTGACCCTTATTTTAGGTCCCGCTCAACAAATTATAGACCTGAGTCCAGTAAACCCTTTGGTCAGCATGAATGCGGGGATCATTGAGCAGAATGCAAATCGTTTATTGCAGTTGGTCAATCAATTGTTGGACATAAGTAAATTGGAGGCAGGTAAAATGGGTTTGAATAAAAGTTTTGGTCAGTTAGAACTGTTTATTGAATCTGTTATTAATGCATTTTCGGCCCTCGCAACCATGAATCAAATTCAACTTGATTTGATTAACGAGATGGATATTACAGCAGCTAGTTTTGACTCTTCAGCTTTGGAGAAAATCCTGTTCAACTTATTGTCCAATGCTTTTAAGTTTACGCCCAAACAAGGAAGAATTGTTTGTTTGTTGTCTTCCAAACCACTGGAACAGCCAGGAATGCATCAATTACTCCTTAAAATTTCGGATACAGGAATAGGCATTTCAGAAGAAAAGCTTCCCTTTATTTTTGACCGATTTTATCAAGCAGAAAATTCAGATACTAGAACTCATGAAGGAAGCGGAATTGGCTTGTCGCTCGTGAAGGAGCTAATCGAGTTAATGGAGGGAACAATTGAAGTGAAATCGAAACTAGGAAAAGGGACTTCTTTTGATATTCAGATCCCGCTTGAAACGACCAGCAAGGACCATATCGACATTGTTGAAGGTGCTACAAAATTGCCTGTTGTCGGCAACCTAGTTAGACAAGAAAGAAAAATTGTCCACCAAAAAGACACTCCCGTCTTGCTAATGATAGAAGACAATAAAGACATTCAAGATTATACCCGAAGCATCTTTGAAGAAGATTATGTTGTACTGCAATGTTATAATGGAATTGATGGCGTAAAATTGGCCAGAGAACGGTTGCCAGATTTGATCATTTCAGACGTTATGATGCCCGGCAAGGATGGTTTTCAGGTATGCGATGAGCTCAAAAATGATGAACTCACCAACCATATCCCTATCATTTTGCTTACCGCAAAAACGGCCTCGGATAGTAGAATTACAGCATTCCGCAATAAAGCAGACGCCTTCGTTTCGAAACCATTTAATCAAAAAGAGCTATTCGAACAAGTAAAGTCATTAATTGCCATTCGGAAGGAATTGCATAAACGGTATTCTAACTCAACTCCCCAAAAGAAAATCGAGAGTCCAGAGACTGAATTCATGCAAAAAGTAACGCAAATCATTAATGAACGAATCGATGATCCAGAATTTGGGGCGGATGACCTCCGAACTGCTTTATTTCTTAGCCGATCACAAGTGTTTCGAAAGATCAAAGCGCTCACGGGTAAATCTGCCTCCGCTTTTATTCGCTATGTGAGATTGACGAAAGGCCATCAATTATTAAAGGAAACAAATCTTCCCATTACCTCCATTGCTTACGAAGTTGGTTTTTCCTATCCATCCTATTTCACCAATCGCTTTCAGGAAGAGTTTGGCTATTCGCCAACAGAAGCAAGAGCCTGATTTAACAGGATACGCTAAGCCATTTCACATCCATTCCTTCTCCATAGAATGGGACCATTTCTACTATTAACAACAATATCTTTTTTGTAAAACCGACCAGACATGTTGCATTCGCAACATATGTATATCTAAATGCAACATAGCTTTAAGGGATCCAATAAAAAGAGACGCACCTTTGTATTGTAACAAAAAAGCAATCGAAATTATATTCAATATTCAACTAAAAAAAATAGAAAATCATGAAAAATTTAATCCCGACCACATTAGCAAAATTGCTGTTCTTTACCATTTTTGCGTTTGCAATTAGTACAGTAAACGCCCAAAATGTTAGCCTAAATGAGGTAACAAAAGTGCGCTATTCAAAGGGGGAATTTGTACAACAAAAAAATGGGCTTTGGGCCGAAAATGGAACAAAGATTTTTAGCGAAACTGGCAGAAAGGACAATGTCATTTATACCTTTAAGGAAGATACCAAAGAAGGAGTAAACTTCGATTTAACCCGAATGAAAATTGTGTATTCGCACAATGGAAGTTCTTTTGACTTGTATACTATTACAAACGTCTCTGGAGATCCAAAAAATCAAGAATCTTCAAATATCACCTTCCTCAATGAAGAGACAACACAGGTAAAGTATACCAAATCTAATAGTCAAGGAGAAGTCATAAAAACTGGAATTATAAATGGAGGACAACGTGCTACACTGCCGTGTAATCTGCGCGATCATTATACATTTGTGCTCGTCATGGCTGATGCTCGTATGGGCAGAGTGATTCCAGACCTTACCGTAACGAATTGCGGCATTGAGCATGAAATAATACGCGATAAAGCTGATATCGACCCTAGATTTTTGTTTAAGGGTGACTATACGGCTAGTAACTTTTCTTATGATATTCTTCATATTGACCCCATTTTCATCACCACCTTAAAAACTGAACAAGTACCTGCTGCCTATGGCAAAAATACGATGTCGAAAGGTGGGCGATGCAAACAAGTTTTTAAATCGTTGGATGCCAATTCTAAGAATATGAAAATTGACGGCCTGCCCGAGCATTTTACTAAAACGTCTGTGGACTTTGGTTTTGCAAAAAAACTTTCTTCTATGGTCTATTCTGCAAAAAGTTTTGCTCAAGCATTTTCAGGGAATATAGAAGCAGGAGGAGGAGTCAAAGGGATAAAAGGAAAAAACAGTGCTGCTTTCGAATATGCCACTAAAGAAGAAAAGGCAAATAGAAAAGTGTTTGTCTTTTCAAGAGAGAATGCAGTGAAGTATAATATCTCCCTTGAAAAAGAAAATTCCATATTTGATGACCGCTTTATTCAGGCAATTAAAGATTTACCGACTTCCTCCTCCTCCGGGTATGATAATTTTATAAAAAACTGGGGTACACATTATCCTAAGAAAATTGAATATGGTGGGGTAAAAGTTTTTGTATCGGCTATGGAATTTGACAAAATGGGTGCCTCTGAAAGTTGGGGGATTGATGTAAAACAACAAGCTGAAGTAGAAGCAAAAGCAATAAGTGCAGAAACGGCACGCGAATTTGGCTACAAAACCTCTAATGATTGGAATAATCTGACTAAAGATGATGAGTCCTTCGGGTTTTATAAAGGAGGAGAAGGAACCGTAAAAAACTGGGAGGTAACTGACAATAGTGTTCAACCCGTATCTATAAATCTAGAACGCCTACATGAACTTTTAGTATTCAATTTATGGCAATCAGAAGGCATCACGGAGCGTGAACTATCTACAAAAAAACGATTACTTGGAGAGGCGATCGCCAAGTATCTAGGATCAGCAGAAGACATCGGAACACCGATCAAGCCAAAAAAATATAAGCTTTCTAAGGTTAGTTGGAAACTTACTAAAGGAGAAAACGGTGGAAACAAAGCAGATGTTTTTGGAGTCATTAACGCCATGTTTGTTCAGAATGATAAGGCGAGTTGGCATGAAACGATTTATAATAAACTAGAAAGCGAGAAAGTTACCGCAACAATAAACCAACAACAAAACTGCGATTATAAAGGCTTTAAAGAAACCATCGTCACCACTCATCCAGAAGCCAATGGCAGCAACTCTGGAGGATATTTCGAAATTACAGGAACACTAATACACTGGCACTGGGGCTGGGTAGAACAGGCTGGTCTTATTGGCTCTGGTCCTATCAACAACACCACAAAACGCGAATGGCATATTTTTACTGACGAAATAAGTACCGCTCCAAAAAAATTAGACTATAAATATGAAAGTAAGTATGGTACAATTGAACTTAGTGCAACAGTAGAGGAAGTCGATTATCCGTTTGATTTATAACGCTGACTAAAAAACTAAAAGTTGATTTAGTTGAATTATTGAAATGGGGTGTCCAATTAATTTTGGCCCCCTTTTTCTAGGCAGGGCAGGGCACTAAAATAAAATTGCCCCTTCCTTAGATAAGAAAGAGGCAATTGTCCTTGTTTTATTTAACTTCTAGTGAAGTTTTACAAACTTACCTGCGGTATGCTGATCACCGTCGAAGTTAACTCGAATGTGATAAACTCCTGCTGCAAGTGCAGTAATATTCATCGTTTGAATGTTGCCACCTTGTACAAGTTGAACATTTTCTGTGATTAATATTCTTCCTAACATATCAACAATACTCAGTACTACTTCCTCATCTTTCACACTATGAATCTCATAGGTTACTTCATTCGTAGCGGGGTTAGGATAGATATTGCCAATCTGAACACCTTCGAAACAATTTGAAGTCAATTGAATAATTGAAGAATTGTCAATACTTCCATCATCTTCAACAATTCTTAATTGATAATAGGCTCTGGAGGTGATATTAGCATCAGTAAATTCGTAACTGTATTGCCCAACTGTAGATCCTTGAGCTAACACTTCACCAATAGAAGAAAATTCAACACCATTAAAGCTTCTTAATACTTCAAAATGTGAAATTCCTTCTTCATTTTCAGTAATCCATGTCAATTTGGCTTCGCAGTCAAGGATAATACCTTCAAATGCTCTAAGATCTAGGGGTAAAATTTCATTACAAGTATTGTAACTATCGTTTAAGAAGTCCATTATCTCTACATTTGGATCACCTTCTGCAGGATATGGAAATGCGATTCCATTATCATCACAATCAACAATTATAGACCAACCATTTCCATTTGGATCAATAATGAATGGAGGCATCGCAGCACCCATTTGGTCACCAATATAACCATTGTCATCTGGGTCAACTACACCTGAACCTTCTACTGTATCCCAGCATCCGTCTCCGTCAGCATCCAGATCTAAGTGGTTCGGCCCACCAGTCCCATCAGCGTCAACAGTTGGATCACAAGTCAGGCACTCATCAATCAATGGGAAACCATTGTCATACAAATCAGACCAACCGTTGTCATTAAAGTCATCCTGTATACATAATAAACAAATCATTGGTTGAGCAAATTGTAAACAATCGAATCGATCATCTGCCATACCATCATTATTAGCATCATTGCCACCTGCCTCGATAATATCTGGAATACCATCATCATCAGAATCAAGATCTAAGAAGTCTGGATTGCCATCACCATCCGTATCAGGCACAGGGTATGTTGTGTCATTTTCATCACCAGTATTTGTTGGACTAGATCCATCAGGATCCGCAGCATCTGGTAGTCCGTCTCCATCTGAATCTGTTGGAGGTCCTGTTCCTGCGATACCATCGTTATCAGGATCACTTCCACCAGATTCGATGACATCAGGTATACCGTCATTGTCCGCATCTAAATCCATATGATTTGGAATACCATCTCCATCCTGATCAAAGTTGTCACAAATACCAGTTAGTGGATCAATCATCCCACAAGTTGGGAAATCTGGATCTTCGAAGTTAGCTATTCCGTCTCCATCCAAATCATCGTCAGGATCAGGAAGTCCATCAGCGGCACAAGACCAGCCATTTACTCCTTCAAAGTGCGTAGCGCAGAAATCTGGATCTTCGTAGTCTGGTATACCGTCATCGTCTTCATCCCCTGGGTAGTTTTCCACGGTATCAGGAATTCCGTCATCATCTTCATCGATATCATCCACCGGGCAGAATTCTACAGTAATAATTTGCTCACAAGTAGCCGTCTTACCGCAATCATCTGTTACCGTATAGGTACGAGTGATTGTTTCTGGATTGGTCATTCCGTCAGAAACGTCAACACTAGTTAATTCAAGAGTTTCACTAGGATTGTCATCGCTTACAGAAGGATCACCGATGCACACACTTGCTAACTGAAATTCGAATAAGGAACTTGTAAACTGAGTAGCTGTAGTAGTTTCATCTCCATCAACAAGAGAGGCTGCCACGTCTTCCAACATAACACAGTAACGGACACCTCCGATTCTTGTGCCTGGAGCTATGCCACCGTCAACATTTGCGTTGTACGTCGGGCTATTATTTGATCCGCTTGTTGCTGCAACCGGATTACAAACATCAGTTTGAGCATCAATTGTAATTGTTTCTTGTTGTGTTAAAACACCCGGGCCAGCTAGATCCCATGCACTTCCATTTATTGGTAAAGTACCTGGAACTATACCTGCTGAACAATCAATGCCAGTAGGTGGATCAGAATTATAATATCCAACATAATCTGCCGCATCAATTGGATTTCCGTTAAATGGATTTCCATTAACGTCTAAGAACTGAATTGCTGAAGTTTCCCAAGCTTCTCCTGCTGTATTAATACTAGAGAATTCAGCTGCAAAATCTTCAGCATAAACTTGAACGTGAGAAGCAAAAGTAATTTCAACACAGTATCCTCGGACATCTCCTGTAGAGGTCTCATTAGTGGATGAATTCCCTAAAGGAATATTCCCAACTATACCAGTCCCTGCTTGCTTAACATCGTGTGTAGTACCAGCTTGAGCATCAACAACTACACCTCCATAGGCATCAAATGCATTAATGATTTCAAAATCAAATGTAATATCATCTACACCATCAACATTGGCAGCTAATGCTCCATCCGCATCAAAAACATCTGAAGTTATTGTTGCCAATTCGTTGCCGGCAGAACCATTAACGATATCATTAGTAAAGTCATCGAAGATGGTAGCATCCCCAAAGTCAAGAACTACATTTGACTGGCACGTTGGATTTAAGTCCAGAAATTCCATAAGGTCCGCAGCAGCAGGTGGCACTGTTTCTCCACAAGCTATTAGTGTATCAGCAGGACAGGTAATCATTGGATCCTCACTATCTACAAAAATTGTAAAAGGTGCTGCATCATAACAATCTACATCTTCTGTATCCACAAAGTATATTGTTTGTGTAACCGTTGGCTGCACAGGAGACATAATCTGGTTTGCCATAGTAGGAGGCAATGCGGAGTGGTAGGTAATGCTTTGAGCCGAGTTAGTATTTGGGTTGCTATCCGTTACGGTAACATCGGTTAGGAAAACCAAATCATCATCCGTACCGTCACCACAAGTATAAAAGTGATCTTCACTGAGTGTAATATTGGGATCTTCACAAACTACCGCACAATTTAGAGCAACACTAGCATCGGTATAAGCATCTGTTGTTGGATCTGTATTTGTTAATACTGTTCCACCTTCACCAGGGTCTACTATTTCTGACCAGCCATCTCTATCGGTGTCTACTATTGCTGTTCCTGTTGTTCCGACGATACCGTCATCATCCCCATCATTGTTTGCAATATCTGCTTCAACGGTGTCGAAACAACCGTCATCATCTGAATCTAGATCGAGGTAGTTTGGCGCATTGTCCATATCTCCGTCGTCGTCCCCGCAGGTATTACAATCGGTGATTAATTCATTACCAGGATTATCAATTGTTCCATCATTGTTGGTATCTCCGTCATAGGTATTTGACCAACCATCTTCATCATCATTTGCTGTTCCAATCCAAACCTCCAAAACAGGATCATAGTCATCTACATATCCATCATCATTGGTGTCCATTCCTCCCGATTCAACCAAATCTGGAATACCATCATCATCTGAGTCTAGATCCAGGTAATTGGCTAGACCATTGCCGTCTGTATTGTCTACAGGCAGATTGGTGTCATTAGTATCGTTCATCGTATCTGTGTCGGCTGGTAGGTCTGCTATTCCATCATCATCTGTATCTACGATTGGGTCATCAGAAAGACCGTCTTCGTCAGCATCTGTCATACTTGTTGGATCTCCAGGCGTTGGATAGTCTACTTGACCATCGTTGTCGGCATCAACACCTCCAGCTTCAATGATATCTGGAATACCATCGTTGTCGGCATCCAGGTCTAGATGGTTAGGTTGTCCGTCTCCATCCTGATCTGCATAACAGAATGCTGCTGGAGCAAATGGAGGAAGACAAGAATCGACATCTTCCCAGTTTGGTACGCCATCTCCATCATCATCTGCTGCTGGATCTGTTCCACTTGGCAAACAAGAGAAGTCTAATGCCCCAACACCACATAATTCCCAGGTATCAGGTATTCCATCATTATCATCATCAATATCATCCTCATCGCAAACCCCATCACCATCAAAGTCATATTCACATCCACAATTTAAAGCGACATCTTCGTCGGTGTAGGCATCTGCAGTTGGGTCTGTGTTTGCTAAAACTGTTCCGCCGTCACCTTCTGGGTCAACTATTTCTGACCAGCCGTCTCCATCTGGATCCACTATGGTTGTGCCTGTAGTACCGACGATACCGTCCTCATCTCCATCATTGTTTGCAATATCTGCTTCAACGGTGTCGAAGCAATCGTCATCATCTGAATCGAGATCGAGGTAGTTTGGCGCATTGTCCATATCACCATCGTCATCTCCACAGGTATTACAATCGGTGATTAATTCATTGCCAGGATTATCAATAATTCCATCATTGGTGGTATCTCCGTCATAGGTATTTGACCATCCATCTTCATCGTCATTTGCTGTTCCAATCCAAACATCCAAAACAGGATCATAATCATCTACATAACCGTCATTATTGGCGTCTGTTCCTCCTGACTCTACTAAATCTGGAATACCGTCATCATCTGCATCTAAATCCAGGTAATTAGGTTCGCCATTGCCGTCTGTATTGTCTACAGGTAGATTGGTATCATTGGTTGGATTCATGGTATCCGTGTCAGCGGGTAAATCAGCTATTCCATCATCGTCTGTATCTACGATTGGATCGTCAGAAAGGCCGTCACCGTCTGCATCTGTCATGCTAGTAGGATCTCCTGGAGTTGGATAGTCTACCTGACCATCGTTGTCTGCATCAACTCCGCCCGCTTCGATGATGTCAGGGATACCATCGTTATCCGCATCAAGATCTAAGTGGTTTGGTAGTCCGTCTCCATCCTGATCTGCAAAACAAGAAGCTGCAGCAAATGGTGGTGGTCCTACACATGCATCTTCGTCTTCCCAGTTAGGAATGCCGTCTCCGTCATCATCATCTGCTGGATCTGTACCATTTGGTAAGCAGGAGAAATCTGTTGCTCCTACCCCGCATAGCTCCCATGTATCAGGAATTCCATCATTATCATCATCAATATCATCAATATCACAGACCCCATCACCATCAAAATCATCATCTGCTGCGCCAAAATTGGTCACGGAGAAGTATTCTTCAATGGTGTCCCAGTCCGCTTCTGTGCCGTTATTGTTTGTTGCATTGTCAGAACCTGGTTGACGATAGTCTCCGAAGTTATTTCCAGAAGTTAAGCCATCGTCACTTTCTCCGTATCCACAAGTTGGATCTGCTAAACCAGTTACAGGATCAACGTTTGCTCCACAATGATCGGCATCCCAAGGTACATCACCGATTTCCTCGTATGGGTTCGTGTTTCCTGTACCAGGAGCTGAATCGTAGGCATCAAAGCCAGCGTCATTGTATGTTGTATAAATTGCAAAGTTCCAAGTGCTGCCTCCTGCAGCTGGCATACCTCCTAGGAGTGCCCAAGGAATTCGTATTTCTGTATTTGCTTGTCCAAAATCAACTACCGACTCGAAAGTTCCAGCAGCTGTTGGTACTGCATTATCTGTATCTGTTGCAGTAGACACACCACCAGAAACTAATTCTGCGTAGGTTTCGTTAGCTATTGCTACTACGTGTTCAGGATCCCAGCCACCAAAATCTACTCGTTTACCCCAAGGGGAAACAGCATTTGTTGTTGCTGCAGTATTGTTGTCAGTATCAATGGCGATGAATATATCAACTCGATCCAAATTGCCAGTATTGTGTGCTGTTGGACCTTGTACTAATAAATTCACATAATTATTGTCCCAACTTACGTAGAACTGTTGGATATCAGCTGTACCCCATCCCATACTGCAGATGTTGTTCCAGTTGTTAGTAAAGGTATTCGCTTCATAAGCAATATGGCAAGCAGAAGATTCTCCAATAAAGTCAGAGTTATTTGCTCCCGGAGCTGCAGCTAAAGGAGCTGCAAATGGGAATTCTGTAACGTGTTGATATTTGAAGGGGTCGAGTGTACCATCAATGGTTGCTGTAGAGACAGTACATGGGTCGATTGGTCCACCACCGTCCGGGTCATCTAAATCACAGACGCCATTGTTGTTGGCATCAGTTTGCGCAGTAACAATTAAATCCATATCACATTGGCGGCCTGCAAAAGCGTCCATCATAATATAGTAGGTAGTATTCGGAAGAATAACGCCTGCAGGGATATTTATTGAAGTTCCTCCTTGAATAATATCTGCACAGTATGCTCTTGTTGCATCCCAAGTACCTGCTGCAAGACAGCCAGCCGTTTCATACAAAACAAATTGAGCTCCTGAGCTGTTGCCAGTTTGATAGCAGGACACGTTATCCGCAGAAAGCTCAAACAATGGTTCGCTACAAGTGGCGTCGATTGTGGTAAATTTGTACCAAATTGTATTTTCTAATTGTGTGATGTCACTTACTCCTGTTTGAGTAGGATCGCATGCACCTCCACCAATATTAACGTTTGGGTCACTGCCAAACGGGTCGCCTGTTGCGATGAATGTGTTACTTTGATAGGAACCAGAAACGGAGATGTCTGTTGCATCTGCGCATTCTTCTTCTCCATTTGGTCCAATAGCCGGACAAGTTCCGACGGAAGCATTCCAACCAGTGTTGTCCACTCCAGCATCGGAAACCAACATAAAAGTTAGGCAGCCTGAGGTATTTCCAGGGGAAGCTCTTAACGTTCCCATTACGGAGTTTGTAGATTCTTGATAGTAGGAATGTAATGGTGCGGAAGCATCGGGGCCATCGTATACGTAAAGACCATCAAAACGATCTTCTAAATCTGTTGTTCCCATATCTACGCATATTTGATCTGTACAGGCAGCATCAGGGCAAAATGTCCAAATTTCGTGTGCATCATTTCCATAATCTCCAGCAGCTCCACCTGGATCGGTGAAGTTGACAGTTGCTCCGCATGCTACATTTACCGTAGCATTAATAGTTGGAGCAGGAATACAATAAATCTCGAAATCCCATCCACCGTTCACTCCGGTTGTGCCGGAAGACCAGTCAAAAGTTACAGATCCGCTTGTTGTTTTATAGTTTCCAAATAGTCGACTACCACCATTGCCGGTAACGTTTCTTACGAGGTTAGTGCCATCATATACCATCAAATAATCATTGCCATCTGAATTGTTACATGGGGCAGTTCCACCAACTTTTCCAGGACAAACATGTGTATTGCCAATTTCTTTAATCCAGACCTCACATCCAGCTGGAGCGGAGAAGGTGATAGTATAATTTTCATTGTTTGCGTATGGGGCATTTGCGAAACCTGCAGTTCCGCCACCGCTATCTCTAAAGTTGAATAGCGGCGTATCTTTTGTGCCACATGATAAAGGAATAGTCGACCCATTTGTCAGTGCATCCAGAAGGATTTCTCCAGCGCTTGTTTCAATTCGCAAATCGAATGTTTTTGCCGCGGCGTCACAACTAAAGTCGAAAACTCTTACCCAGACTTGTTGTCCTGCAATAAGAGGAAGGTTGATATCGCTAGTAGCAAGGTCATTGGATCCGCAACCGATTTCAGCAAGCGCAGAACATGTTGCACCTGAATAGACGACAAATCTTGCAGTTGACCCAGTGCCGCCTGTTACATTATCAAGGCCGAAAGTATAGTTGTCAGCAAATGGTGCTGTAAACGTATACCAGGGATCCCAACACAAGGTGTTGTCATCGAATCCAGAACAGGAAGGGTTTGGCGCAAGTGTTGCAGCGGTTTCGGTCATTCCGGCAGTTGTACCAGAAGTCATTCCCAATCCTACAGTGGATGCTGAACAGGGTTCGTCTTGAGCGAATGACTGGTTTGTTCCGAGGGCAAGGAACAAAATCAGAATTCCAATACGAGTAAAAAAATTCTTCATAATGATGTTGTTTGGTTTTTTGAATAGGATTTCATTTTTCATTTTGATTCGATAAACGCATTATTAAAAGAGGTACAAAACATGGATGATTTTTCTGCGTATTCTATATTTAATGCGGCTGCCTTGGAAAAATCTTCACAGATATTATCCAAGGTTATGCTGTATTTTTGTTCGACTTCTTTTCTAGTAATTTTTAGACCTGGTTCTTTTTCTTCAACATAAGATTTAACGTGTTCGTATTTCAAGTAAGCGCGTTCGTAGTGATATCTGGCTACGGTGGGGTCTAATTTTATTGCTTCATCGAGGTCTTCGACTTTTCCTTTGACATCGGTATATGGGCGAATAGCAAAACGGCTGAAGTATAGGCTGGCTTCTGGATTATGCTTAATTGCAAGATCGAGGTCTGTTTTGGCTTTTTTGGGTTTTGCTGTCCACATGTAACAGACACCTCTTTTACCGACGATCTCAAAATCTTCGTTATCGGACTCGATGATTTCTGTAAAAAGTTTGATGGCGGTTCTGTAGTCTCCTTGTTCAAAAAGTGCATTCGCTTCTTTCTTAAGGCTTTTTAATTTCTTTTTATCAGATTGAGCCAGCATTAAAAAGGGGAATACAAGACAAATAAAAAAAATGTAAAATATTTTCATTTAAGGTAGGATTGAAATGGACGATTTAGGTTTGATGTATTACTATCTATACTTGTGGAGGATACTCATAGAGGAGGCGCATAGATTGGCCAAGTTGGGTGCTTGTTCTTGCATGGATATTTGGGTTAGGATTAATAATGGGTTTCAACAAAAATTCACAAAACTTGTATTTGTTAAATAATCATTGCTTGTTCAAAGATAAAAAAAGATAGTCACTTTTCGACAAAAAAATACATTTTATTTTTGTTGTTTTTTAAAAAGGCGATTTTATAAGTAAAAACAAACACGAATACCGCAACCCACTACTAATCAGCACCAAATGCCCAACAAAGCGCAATTTGCAGATTTTTGTTCATCTCAAAATTAGAAATCCAATAACTCTCAATTCTCCTTTCTTGATAATAAAATGGGGCCATCACATCAAAAAAAGAGATGAAAATACAATTATCTCACAAAATAATGTGTCACAGATTACAGGTAAACTACTAACAAAACTAGGGCAGTTATCAAAATAGAATTTATAAGAAAAATCACAAATTACAACCCTAATTTATTAAAAAGCAATTATAGTAAATTAGGGTTGACCCGTCGAATCTTTGAAAAATCCGTTAAAATGATTAGTAGTTTTGCCAGTAGAAATTGGCAAATGGCGAAAGGAGAGAATCGGTGTTATCTGGAGGCGCACCGGACGCATTTATTACTTTCAGGCATCAGCATAACCCGTTTTGGGTTGATCGTCCCCTTACAAATTTGACAGATCCCAAAATCAGGTAAGTCAATACAAGCAAGCGCGTGTTGCAATTTCCCAAGCTTACGCTTGGAAGTACGCAAGGCCGCTTCTGCTACACTTTTATTATTAATGGCATCCATTCGGGTAATTCGCCCCAAGGAATTCTCAGGCGAGATAGGTACACAAAGTTTTTCGTATTCTACGATTTTCCCCTTCGTTTCTACAATTAAATCTTCGATAGTTTGTTTGATTATTAGTTTCTCTTCAGGAGACATAAGCTTATTATTTTCTATTTACTAGTCCAGCTCCAACTTCAACAATTTTCGTAAAGGGAACCAACAGCAGCAGGATTAATTCGAAGATCGGTTTTACCAACATAAAAATAAATGTTACCACAAACCCCAAAATAACAAAAATCAGGTTGCCTTCATAAGAATAGTTGCTTGTCGTTCGGATACAGCTATCTGGCGGCGCTTCTATCATAGCAGCACGACCAAAAGTCTTATAGCAATATCGAAACTCATACTCCAATGCATAAGCAGGCAACTCCATCGGATGACACTCATACGCTTTGTAACTGGCAGAACTCCAACCCTCAGTAAACAAATTCTGAAAAAACAACCTAAAAAAATCAGCCAGGTAATAAACCATAAAGCTTCGCAAAAAACCTAAGCCATATGCCCTGTTCAAATCTCGATACTGCAAAGCATGAAATACTTCGTGGACTAATAACGCTAATCCTGACTCTGAGTAGGGATCAAACTCCTTCAAATAGATGTTGATTCCTCGAAAGTTGTACGTTCCGGGCAAAGTAATTCCAATCGCAAAACCATGCACCATAAACCATGGCATGTTGCTAAAAAAATGCACCTTACTAAAATCTATAGTCGGATACAAGCCGGTCAACAGCTCGCGTACTTCCAAAGGCAATTCTAGTTTTTCAGGAAAAACAGAACCGTACAAAGCAGACGTCCAGCTATTTTTCGCCATAGATTGACTCATGTTTGAAGTATAGTTTTTTATTGGTACACAACAAATTCAAATCCAACTTTTCGTGTCAATTTATTATATTGTGGTTACCAAAGATACAAGAACCATTATGAGAAACCTGACTAAAGAGGAATACAAGCAACAAATAAACGAAAACAAAAAAATATTTACCGAACATTTCGATCCGGAGTTTGCAAAAAGTCTTGCTCAAAATGTGGTTACCGTAATCGACGACGTATTTTTCCGGTCGGTTTTTGTAGGATTTGACGAAGAAATAGAACGAAATAATCCAGATCACCCGGTTATTTTGATTAGCAATCACTCCGGAATGTCCTTCCCTTGGGATGGGATCATCTTTGGAGCAGGCTTGTTTCGTAAAAAGAATTATGAACATACCAAAGTATGCCGTACGCTAGTAGCACCAATGCTTTCGCAAACTGCATTAATGAACCCATATCTGATTAAAAACCTTTGGAAACGGCTAGGAGGTATTGATGCCACCTTCCTCAATTTTGAGACCATGATGCACTACCCGGATTCCAATGTACTGGTCTTCCCGGAGGGTGTTCCTGGCATCGGAAAAGGATGGAATAGAAAATACCAACTTCAACGATTTGCGACCTCGTTTGTTCGAATGAGTTTGAAGTACAAAACAGATGTCGTGCCATTTGTCACCGTAAACGGGGAGAACCTAAATCCCAATAGCTACAGCTTTGACATCATAAATAACTTCGCCAAAAAAATAGGCATCCCGTTTATCCCAATCGGATTATTGATCATTTTGCTGCCCCTACAACCCTGGTTGTTTTATTATGCATGGCCTGCCAAACTCACCTTCGTAAAGGGCAAACGGCAAAGTCCCTGGAAGTGGATTGACAAACCCTACGAAGAACTAACAGAAGAAGATATACTAAAGGTCAGGGACAAGATACACGCCATCATGCAAAAGGAGCTGGACGAAGCAGTTGTCACCTACGGCCAAAAGCCTTATCAAATTAGAGAACACTTGAGCAACGTCTGGAAAAACCGAAGCAAATTCCCGTTTTATCTGCCCCATGGCTGGCTGTTTACCTTCCACGAATTTATCCGACTATGGAATAAGCGAAAGCCTGGAGAGGAGGTAAAAATCAAATACGGATTCGGATCGACGTTTCGGATGTTATTGAAAAATCCATTTACTATTTTCTATTTCATCCCCATCCTTGGCTGGATACCAATTGCCCTACGTGGATACCGTGGTGGGATCAGCGATGCCCCGCCAAAGTATAGGGAAGTGATGGAGGAACTATAAGTTTGAATATGGAAGAGTTTGAAGTTCTGGATCGGGAGGACACACAAACTAGTTTTACAGAAGAACTGGTGACTGATTTTGGTTGGCTGGAGGCGATAAATTTCTTCGAGGCCTTTTTGTATATCTACTTGATTAATACTAGGTATCAGAACGTTTTATTGGGGATCGAAGCAGTAAATGATGGGGCAATAATACGCTACTCTTCATTTGATTTCGAGTTTGGCTGGAGTTTTTTCCTCTTATTTTTCCTATTCCTCAGTACACTGCAGATTTTAAAAAAACAATACAAAACAGCCTGGGTTTTCAAAATGGTTGGTCTTTGCTCCTTATTCAATACGATGCGTCTATCCGACGCCTACCTTTTTCACTGGCAAATTCCGGTACAGCCCTTCATTATTGGATTACTGATTTTCTATCTTTTAAGTAGAACTACCAAGCGTTTGGGGTTGGAGAGTTGGGAGCAGATCACTAAGTATGGTCTTTTTACCATTGGTTTGATTGTGTTGGTGGCGCTTGCTTCCGATAGATTCCCCATGATCTCTTATTTCTAATCCATCCTAACAAAAACATTTAGGCATTCAAGTATTCTTTCATTAAAGAGGGCGCCCTACCCTGCCAACTCCCGGCCAACACACAAACCCTCCCCGCGCGCTCCTGCGGCTCCTCACAGGCTATCCGCTAAAATTCGGCACTTGCCAAGCCTGTTCAGCATAGTTGCAGTCCGGTCTTCGCTCTTCGCTCAGCACGGCTGCGCCTTGCTTCAACAAGACTTCCCAAGCACCTCATACCACTTCTATCCTTTGCGCAACCATTCTCCTCTATTAAAAACAGTTTTAAAACTCCCAATTCCCTCCTTTTCGTTCTAAAGGAAGTCACTCCAAAAAAATTACCACGGATACAAAAAAAATCCGATCTTTCTTACCTGAAAAACTTAAGCCCAAAAAAATTGAGATGAATTATCAAATAATAACAGACCTAAAGCTACTTACAGACTTTGTCGAATGGTTACCTGATTTGCAAGAAACCGAAAAGTACTACCTCTCCTTATTTGCCAGAAAAAAATACTGCACAGATCTTGTGAAGTCCTCAGACAAAACGCAACTAAAGAGATTTGTCTCTACCAAAGAAAGGATAATAGAAAAAATTTCACAATTAGAAATACCCATCGACAGATTTAACTTGGGGGACTCTCCTGCTCCTCAGCAATCCCTTGTGGTGTACATCACAGTAAACCCAAGATGTATGCAAAAAGCAACAAAGATGATGGGTAAAATGTGTTGGGATTTAATGGAATCTAAAAATTTCAACATTCATGCAGAAGCATTAAGCTGTATCCAAAAATCAAAATCCAGAACGTGTTTTGTAGACTTTGACATCGACACCAAAGATATTGACATGAACAAAGAATGGCTTAATCAAAACATTGGAGAAAGTTATAAAATCCTGGAAACAAGAGGCGGCTATCACTTGTTAATCAATCCTAAAATGGCAAGCGAATTTCGTCAAGAATTCGATTCTAAGAACTGGTATAAGGTTATTTCGGACAAATACCCGGTAGATCAAACAGGAGATCAGCTATTACCTGTCCCCGGAACTAGCCAAGGAGGATTCACACCAAGATTTATTTAAACTCCCCCCCAAAAAAGGTCAAACAATACCAATCGTTTTTAAAGTGCATTTACTGCAAAAAAGAAGGGAAACACAACTAAGTATTTCCCTTCTACAAACGTATTGAATTCGCACTGTATATTAGTCAACTAATGTGATATCTCCTTTGTAAAGAATAACCTCGCCATCAACAAACTCCACTTCAGCAAAATAAACAAATACCGCTGAGTTTAATCGCTTGTTCTTAAATAGCCCATTCCAACCCATAGTCGGGTCATTAGGCTGGAAGTCAGTTGCGGTGAACACAAGTTCTCCCCATCTGTCATAGATATTAAACTTCTTGATGTTACTCACACTTTGATTGCCGAAGATCATGGCAACATCGTTCACACCATCCTCATTCGGAGTAAATGCATTTGGAATGAAGACGTCTCTGTTCTTATCAACCTCAATAGTAATGGAAGATTCCGCAGTACAACCTGCAGCATTCGTTATCATTACGGTGTAGCTGGTCGTCTCAAATGGTCGAACAACCGGATTTGGACAATCAATACAACTCAAGTAATCCCCTGGCGTCCAGCTATAGCTTAAAGAATCTCCAGTATTCACCATCGTTTCTAATTGCAGGCTGTCTCCCAGAACAACCAGCGTTGCCTCTGCAGTGATTTCAATTTCCAGTTCTGTAGGCTCATCAACGAAGGCCTGACGGACGATTACACAACCATTCGCATCCATTACATAAACCGAATAGCTACCACTTCCCAAACCTCCAAACTGATCGCCTGGTGCAAATGTTTCTCCATTCAAGGAATAAACAAATGGTGGTGCAATACCAATTACGGTATCAATCAAGATAGCTCCATTTTCTTCACCGAAGCAAGTAGCAGGGATCGTAGAAATGGTTGCTAAAATTGGATTTGGCTGAGCTAATGCAACACTTTCTATAGAAATACATCCTTGTGAATCTGTTGCGGTTACGGTATATGAACCGGCATCAAGTCCAGTAGCGCTTGCTCCTGATTGTCCATTATTCCATTGATATTGATAAGGTGCTGTACCGCCTGAGGCTGTTGCCGTTGCAGTGCCATCTGCTGTATCAAAACAAGAAACTTCCGTAGTTGCTACTGCTACTCCAACAGGGGCTGGTTCTCCAACAGTGACAGAAGTCGGTGCTCCAACACATCCATTGCTATCAACAACAGAAACTTGATAGACGCCAGCGGATAAACCAGAAGCCATCGATCCATATTGAGCAGGATTCGTACTCCACTCATATTGATAAGGAGCTGTTCCTCCAGAAGCACCTACCGAGGCACTTCCATCATTTCCACCATTACAAGAAGGATCAGTTACCACAGATTGCGCAGCAACCCAAACAATTGGATTTGGCGAATTGATCTGTACTGTCCTAACAAACGTACATCCATTGTTATCTGTCAGTGTTACGGTATGTAAATCAGAGTCTAAACTAATAGCAGGGTTTGTTGATTCTCCATTATCCCAATCAAACAGATAAGGAGGTGTTCCTCCTGCAGGGAATAAAGTAGAAATTCCATCGCTAGCACCGAAACAAGTGACACTAGTCTCAATGCTTGTAGCTTCAAGCACATTGGGCTCTGTTATTGTTACATTATCAATTGTAGTACATCCATTTTGGTCAGTTACTGTAAGTTGGTAAGTACCTGGTGCTAATGGTCCTATTGTAGGCGTATTCGAATTATTATCCCAGCTGTAAGTATAAGGTATCGTCCCTCCACTAACAACAACACTGGCCGTTCCATCATTAAATCCATTACAAGAGACGTTCACTCCAGTGATGGTAGCAGTAAGTAAGCCAGGTTCAGTAATCGTGACTGTTCCAAAAGATTGACATAAGTTAGCATCCGTTACAGTAACAGTATGAGTTCCAGCATCAAGAGATACTGCAATTGCAGTTTGTTCTGAATTATCCCAGTTGTATAAGTAAGGAGCCGTTCCTCCAGAAGCAACTACCTGAGCGGAGCCATCTGCATCACCAAAACATGATGGAGTGGAGATCACCGAGGTGGTCAAAATCAAACTAGAAGGCTGTCCAACCACTACATTACCAATAAACTGACATCCGTTGGCGTCTGTTAAGGTTACCGTATGTGCTCCAGCGCAAAGATTAGTTGCGGTAGCTGTCATTTGTCCTCCAGCACTTGCTGACCATAGATATTGATAGGGTAATACTCCACCAGCAGGGGTTATCGTCGCATTACCATCACAGAATCCAGCACAACTTGCATCTGTCGAATTCATTGTGCCACTTAAAACTGGTGGCTCTGTTATCGTTACGCTAGTTGTTGCAGAACAACCATTTGCGTCTGTTG
The DNA here is from genome assembly GCA_938016265.1 of uncultured Saprospiraceae bacterium. Lineage (GTDB taxonomy): Bacteria > Bacteroidota > Bacteroidia > Chitinophagales > Saprospiraceae > JAHDHB01. Next base: position 3,211 of record CALLWB010000079.1, on the reverse strand, counting down.
CTGTCAAAGTATGTACCCCGACGTTAAGACCGGATGCAATCATTGTGGCTTCCCCATTGTCCCATAGATAAGTATATGGAGTTGTGCCGCCAGTTACTGTTGATCCGGCAACACCATTGCTTTCACCATTACAAACTACCGGAGTAATTTCTGAAGCAGTGACTTGTAATGTTGCAGGTTCTGTAATTAGAATGTTGTCAATAATTGTACATCCATTTGCATCTGTTACTGTCACTGAATGAGCGCCAGCATTTAGCATATTAGCAGTGGCAGACAACTCTCCATTATCCCATTGATAGGTATATGCTGTGGTACCGCCAGATACACTGATCGTCGCAGAGCCATTACTTTCTCCATTACAAACCACATTTGAGACTAGTGTTGTCATTGAAGTTAACAACGCAGGTTCTGTCATCAATATCGAAGAAGTACTTGTACAGTTATTTGCATCGGTCATTGTTACTGTATGTGTCCCTGCTCCTAATTGGGTTGCGGTAGAAGTAAGTTCTCCAGTATCCCAGACAAATGCGTAAGGTGCCACGCCCCCAATACCGGAGGCAGTTGCACTACCATCACTTAGTCCGTTGCAACTTACCGTAGATCCAATAACTGCCGAAGCAACTAATAATGCTGGCTCCGTGATTATTACACTGGCAACCGCAACACAGTTATTTGCATCCGTTACAGACACCATATGATTTCCAGCATTAAGTCCGGTAGCATTTGCAACAATTTCTCCGTTGTCCCAAAGGTAGTTATAAGGCATTGTTCCACCAGAAACAGTCACTGTGCTTGCTCCATTAGATTCTCCATTACAAACCACTGCTGAAATTTCAGTTGCACTGAGCACTAACATTGCCGGCTCAGCTATTTGCACTTGAGCGGTTGTGACACATCCATTTAGATCGGTAATTGTAATATCATGCGTTCCACCATCAAGCAAAGTGGCAGTTTGTGTAGTTTCTCCATTATCCCAAGTATATACATATGGAATTGTGCCTCCGGTAGTTGTAACCGTAGCACTACCATCACTATCACCATTACACGACACCCCATTATTTGAAGTAGCTGTTGAGGAAAGAATCTGAGGTTCCGTTATAGTAACATTTGCCACATCTACACATCCAAGAACATCTGTGATCGTGACGGTATATCCACCGGCACATAGTCCTGTAGCAGTTATTGCTTGTTGTCCATCTGACCACGCATATGTATATGGCATTGTTCCTCCCGTAGCAGCAGCAGTTGCGTTTCCATCACAGAAACCATTACAACTTACATTGGTTATAGTTGGAATGCTGGCTATTAAAGCCGGTGGTTCAGCAATAGTAATATTTGCAATTATATCGCAACCATTCGCATCAGAAGTGGTGACCATATGTGCACCGCCCGTTAGAGCTGTTGCCGTGCTATTTGTTTCGCCGTTGTCCCATAGATATGAATAAGCAGGAGTTCCACCTGTTACAGTGACCATTGCACTACCGTCATTTCCTCCGTTACAACTTACTGCTCCTAATTGGACGATTGTATTTCCTAAGGAGGAAGCTTCTGTTACCAGAATAGTCGCCACCAAATTACAGTTATTAGCATCTGTGATCGAAACAGCGTGGTTACCTGCAGTAAGCATGGTTGCTGAAGCAGTCATCTCTCCATTGTCCCACATATAAGTATAAGGCATGGTTCCACCAGAAATATTTGCGGTAGCTCCTCCATTGCTTTCTCCTTGACAACTTGCCCCATTATCTAATACCATAGTTGCTGTTAATAATAATGGCTCAGTAATCAACACCATGGCGGTCGTTGTACATCCGTTTTGATCAGTAATTGTTACTATTTGATTTCCTCCCGTTAGTCCAGTGGCGGAAACAGTAACTTCTCCATTGCCCCAATCATAAGTATATGGCGCATTACCACCTGTAGTAGTTACTGTCGCTCCACCATCACTCTCTCCATTACAACTAACCGCATTGTCCTCAGCGGCGGTTGAGCTAAGTAGTCCAAACTCTGTAATTGTTATTCCTTGTGCATCTGTACAACCGAAGGCATCAGTAATTGTTACAGTAAAGCTGCCAGCACATAAACCAGTTGCTGTTGCGACCATTTGTCCATCAGACCATAGATAAGTGTATGGGCTTGAACCGCCAGATCCTGCAACTGTAGCGCTTCCATCACATACTCCGAAGCAGCTAACGTTATTGTCTACATTTATTGTTGCAATACTAAAGTCAGTTGAATTTCCAATTGTTACACTTGCAGTAGCTGTGCAACCTGCAGCGTCTGTAATAGTTACGGTATTTAAGATAGAACATAAATCAGTTGGATCTTCAACGGTGTTTCCATTTGTCCATGAGTAAGAATATGGTGGGGTACCTCCCATCACTTCCAAATCTGCAGTTCCAATACACGCACTACAGCTTGCATCAGTATCTGCAATAATTGAAGCAGATAGAAGATCAGGTTCAGTAATGGTTACTGTCGTAACATCTACACATCCATTTGCATCTGTTGTCGTTACTGAATGAACTCCCGCATTAAGATTAGTAGCTGTTGCAGCAGTTGCTCCACTATCCCAAACGAAAGAGTAGGCAGTCGTACCTCCACTTGCTGTAACCGTAGCTGATCCATCACTGAGTCCATTGCAGCTGACCATAGTATTCATACTAGCATTACTACCAAGCAGAAGAGGTTCAGTTATGGTTATTGAGTTGACAGCTGTACAGTTATTTGCATCTGTTATAGTGACAAAATGTACTCCAGCATTCAATGCCGTTGCAGTCATAATTATTTCAGCATTATCCCACAGGTAGCTATAAGGAGCTGTTCCTCCAGTCACATTTGCAGCAGCGCTACCATCACTTAAGCCATTACAACTTACTTGATTTACTACATTAATATTTAAGGAAAGTAAGTCTGGTTCCGTTACTAAAATAGAAGTAGTGGTTATGCATCCATTTGCATCTGTGGTAGTCACCGTATGATTTCCTGCATTTAGATTTGTTGCCAGCGCATTCATTTCTCCATTATCCCAGAGATATGTATATGGCATTGTACCTCCAGTAGAAGAGGCCGTTGCTGATCCATTTGATTCTCCATTACAAACCACTGCGCTGTTTAGAATTGCAGTTGTCGATAATACTTGTGGCTCTGTAATCGTAACCATACTAGCATCGGTACATCCAAAGGAATCAGTTATCGTTATGGTAAAGCTACC
>CALLWB010000078.1 GCA_938016265.1 uncultured Saprospiraceae bacterium | reverse complement strand
TTTTCATCTAGTACATTTACCCTTTAGTCTAAAACCAATCCCCCCTACTCCAATACTAACCATTTAGCAGTTATCTTTGTCGACTAATAAAACAGTTGGCCAACATTCCCAAACAATGAAAAACGCTAAATACTTCTACTTGATATTCTTGCTTACGATTCAATTTAGTTGCAGCAATTCAGCATCAGATACCAAGAACCAAACATCCACCCCTCCTCCCATATCTGAAGAAACCAACAACCCGGAGTCCGCTAACGAACCAGCAACCTCCTACTTTGTAACCGCCGAATCTGGCTTGAACTTTCGAACCGTCCCCAAGGGAGAAGTACTAGGAAAACTCCTACATAATACCGAACTAAAAATCAAGGAGCGGACGGGCATTTTTGAAGAAATAAAAGACGGCGATCTGCAAATAAAAGGCGAATGGGTCGGTGTCGAAATAGACAAAAAAACGGTTTATCTATTTAGTGGTTTTTTATCGACACAAAAAGGCAATGAAGCAGCATTGCAAGAAGCCTACTTCAACCAAACATCAATAGGCGTATCCGATTTAAAAATTTATGAGATCGAAGGTCAGGAAAACATGGGTAAAAACACCACTAGTTTTATATCGCTATCTGATGGTTGTGCCCTAAGTAATCATCCTGATTCGATAGTAATTTCAAACAAGTATTTAGGTAGAAAAAAAGTACCTAAGATCCATACGTTGAATGAAAAATTTAGATCAAGATTCCTGAATCGATTGCAGGTAGAAGAGTCGGATAATATATTTGTTTACAACTACCTGTTGGACACCTTACTCATTTATCCAGTGCGCCAGACGCCGCTTAACGCAAGAGAAAACATTTATGGAATTCCCGAGACAGTAAGTCAATATGATTACCATATCGGATTTGAAATAGAGGATGAATTCGCGGCAAAACATTCCTATAAACATCATCGTAATGCCCTTGTTTATGTAGGAAAAGAAAACCCATTTGAACTAGGAAATGCGACTCCAATTGTGTGGGAAAAGATGGATACCAAACAATTCCCGTTCCTTGACAAAACCCCACAGAACAGGCAACTACTGCGGAACTATAAAATACATGACTCCTTTAAATTTAAGCACAATGAACGGACTTACTTTTTGCAACGATATGGGAATAGGATGACGCAGTACCTTACGGTGTTTTCCAGAGACAATCAATTAGTTTATGATAAAATATTTATGGATTCAGAGGGAACTACCCCTGCGGAATTGACCATTGTTGATCAAAACAAACCGAATCAGCCCTATCAATTTACTGGTAAAATATTCAAGAACCATCCGCCGGTTATTTTTGGATTTGAATATCATTCTTTTGGCTGTCCGGGAATTGATTTGCTCGAGCTGCCAGCACGGAGTATTCCTATTTTGTGTGATAACAGACACTAATCTAGAATGCGAGCAAATTTTAATGGTGAAGACAAAAAGGCGCAAGTTATTTAATGCGAAGAACTATCTTCGCGATATAGTCAGTTTCGACCTAGATACCCGCTACTTTCTGCCAACTACCTTACCGATGTTGATCGACTAAAATAACGTTGCCATCAGGGTCCGTAATCACGAAGCTTGCAGGTCCTGTAGTGCTTTCATCTGCTTGTGTTGCAAACTCTACCCCTTTCTCTTTTAGCTCGCGCTGAATGGCTCTGACATCGTCAAATGGATCGACTGCTTGGGCATTTTCATCCCAGCCAGGATTGAAGGTCAGGATGTTGCTTTCAAACATGCCTTGGAACAAGCCAATTAAGGTTCCTTCATTTTTCATAATGAGGTAATTTTTCTTTAGATCTCCAGCAAACACGGTAAATCCAAGGTTTTCGTAAAACTGTTTGGATGCATTGATGTCCTTGACATTGAGACTTACGGAGAAGGCGCCTAATTTCATGTTTTCTTTATTTAATGGATGAGGAGAATTTGTTGCAATTTGATTATTGTCAGTTTGCTGCAAAATAGTTTTACTACTAGAAGAACAGCCAATTATGACTGCTAGCAAAATCAAAATAGTGGTGTAGTTTTTCATTAGTTATTTATTTTATTTTTTTAATGGGAATGCATAATTCTATATCAAAGTGTTCCCAATTGCAAACATTATTTTTATCAAGAAACAGCTCTAGTCCATGCTGATGCTCGGGTTCGTAAGAACTATTGATGAGCCAATTGTTGAATAAATAGTTGGTCCCTGTAGCAACAATAGACAAATCTCCAGAAACTACGGTCGTTGCATATTTACATTTAGGCATGATCATCGTTTCTATATTGGCAGGACTTTCTACCTGCAATTTTTCCGGGATGGTGAGGCACACTTCGTATCGATACTTGTCCTTTGGTGTAGTCATGGGGTCGTCTAGAGACATTCCAAAAATAGTCCCTTGCTCGTATATTTTTTTTTGTTTTGCCCAAGCTATCATCTGGTCAAAAGCTTCGGCCACTACTCCTTCCCGATAGGCATCCACCACCCGAATATATGCGACCCGTCTTTCGGGAAACTCCTTAATAGTCACCGGAAAAGCAGCTTGCAATTCTTCCTCCGACATAGGCACAAGATACTCCTCAAAGGGGAATAACTCTTTGCGAATCTTGCTATTTTCAATTTTCGCTCCGCGCTTATAATTGCTAGGAGAGATTTCAAAATACTGCTTGAAAGATCTCGAAAAGGTGGCCGGACTGGAAAATCCGCACGCCATCGCAACACCAGAAATGGAATGGTTGGACAATTTTAATAACCGAGCGGCCTTTTCCAATCGTAGTCTATTCGTGAAAAAATTGACGGACTCTCCCGTCACTGCTAGGAAAATTCTGTGAAAATGGTAAGGAGAAAAATAGGCAATCCCTGCCAACTCCTCCAAAGAAAAAGATTTGTCCAAATTGACATTTACATAATCGATGACTAGATTGATTCGATGCTTGTAGTGGTCTGCTGATTTATTCATGTTGTGGATACAAAAAATTGAAAAATCCAAGTTTGCTATATGTCTTTCAATGATAAATTAACAATTATTCCTACTTTAATAAAAATTCCGAATTGAAAATAAATTCTTTGTTTCGTCATGTGTAAGTCTATAGCGAGCAAGCCTACCAACTTTTAGAGCATGTAAATGACAATAATCTAGCATTACTCCCTGACCATCTCATTGATAAACAGGAAGCTACATTTTAAATTTCCTATTTCCCAAAACACCAGTTGTGCTTTTTTTTTTATAAATTGCAAGATCGACAAAGACCGCTTGTCGTCGTTTGAAACCCTTTCATTTTGATGCTATCACCAAGGTAAATTATGTTGAAGTTGTTGGAAATGCACTTTTAAACACTGTGCACGAGAAAGCAATTCTAAAAAAAAGATAGTATGTCTAAAAGCTTGTTTGACTTGATAAAAACGCTTAGCAAAGCGGAAAAAAGAGTATTTTCTGAGAATATAAAGAGGACTAAAAGGTTGCAGTATTACAAAAAGCTAATGCACATTTATAGTAAGTCTGAAGTGTATTCTCCAGAACTTGACCAAAAAATATTTAGGCGCGAAAACCCTAAATTCATCGGAGATTGCAAGATCAAGTTTAAAGACCTATTGCATCGGTATTTAGTCTCCCTCGAAAAAAACAAAGGACTGGAACACCAAATTGAGCAAAAATTGAAAATTGCTCAAATGCTTTTTAGCAGAAAACAATTTGTCGAGTCAAAAAAAATGCTAAAAAAAATAGACAAAGAGGCCAATCTCTATGAATTGCATGAGCTGATCGTCAAGATAAAATCCTTGCAGCTCGATTTGATCATGAATATGAGTGGGCTCAGCAGAGAAATAGATTTAACCTACCTCAAGGGAATGATTGCAGATAAATATAAGGCGCAAGACCGTTTTGTAGAGATGCAGCATTGCTATGAAGACGGGCGATTAAAATTGATAGAAACGAATATTGATGCTGGGTTGATCTGTAATAAAGTGGGTAAGGAAAAACTCCCTTCGGATCAGTATAAAAACCTTAGAACTACTTTTCTGACAGGACATTCAAGATACATGGGGTATTTGATGAAGAAAAATTGGCCGAGTGCCTTTGATGAACTTTTTAATATTTTAGACCTCGCAGAAAAAAATAAAAAGGTCGTCTTAAAAGCAAAATTATTGGGATATATCCATTCCACTTATCTTGCAGCATTCATTGAGCTAAATTATATGCTTGACAAAAATGTGAACGTCAATAAATTGCTTCACCAGTTTGATGAAATAATACCCGGTTCCATTTATGAACAATGTACCATTTTGATTGACAAAACGGTCGCCTATTCCATTTATGCCTTATCCAACAACACTCCCCAACTCGCAGTACCTGAATTGAAATATCAGGAAACATTTTACAAAAAAAACAACTTTTCTCAAGAAACAAATTTCAACCCCTACCGATATTATTTATTCATCTACTTCGCCGTTGCTAACTGGGGAAAGTGCATCGAATATATCGACAAAATTGATAAAATGGGTGGCGCAGAATGGAACAATTCCCTCCTACAAATGGTACGACTTATTTGTATCTATGAACAAGGAGATCGCTATTATTTCAACGCTCTGATTGATCAACACATGATCAAAAGAAGAAAGAATGGTGTAAAAATAAAGGACAGTTCCAATTTTACTGATTCTGTGTTTAATGTGCTCTATTATTTAGCAAAGGGCTCCAAAACAGACCTAAGTGATCCGTTTAGCAAAGTCATTTCAACGTATGATTATTTATATATGGGAACACGGTATATCATTCACTGGATAGTTGGCAATCTACCTAAGTTGCAGAATTCTGAATATGCCGCATTTTTGAAGCAATACGATTACAAACATTATGACTTCAAAAAGGCCCTTGCTGCTTCTGATTGGAAACGTTAGTTTTTCAAATGGATGCGCAATGCCCGACCAATTTCTTCCGATTTATAAAAAATAATGTTACATTTGAACAATAGACAGACTTGTCTGTTTGAAATACTATGAAGGAAGACACTCGAAATACAATCATTAATACCGCATCAGAACTATTCTACAACAAAGGATACAATTTAACAGGTATCAATGAGATAATTGAAGAGGCAGGAATCGCAAAAGCCACCTTGTACAGTCATTTCAAATCCAAGGAAGCGTTGTGCCTGGCTTACTTAGATTCAAGAGACAAGGAGTTGTTAAGAAGAATAGAAGAATTTTGCAACAGCAAATCAAAAGGCAATGCACGATTGGTCGCCGTCCTTGAATTTTTGCTCCCCTTCTTCCAACAAGACAATTTCAATGGTTGTTGGTGCATCAGAACGCTGGCTGAAATCCCTAAAGATAACGAGTTAATAAAAGCAAAAATAAAAACCAACAAACTTCAATTTTTGAATTTTATCAATCAATTGGTCGAGGAAAACAAACCAAAACTTTCTTCAAAAAAACAAGACACACTGGCAAAAAGAATTTATCTGCTTTACGAAGGAGCCGTTGCAGAAAGCCATTTGCAAAGTGAAGATTGGCCAATTGTGGAAAGTATTAAATTCTTAAAGTCGCACTTGTAAAATTTCATCCATCATAATTAGAAAACAGCTATTAAATGGAAGATAAAAACTTTAAATCATAAAAGACAGACTGGTCTGTTTATTTCAACAAACCATTCAATGATCAACTACCTATTTTTAACACACAACAGACAGACAAGTCTGTTTTAAAACACATCAATTATGTCAAATTTAAAATCAAAAACAGCGCTAATCATTGGCGGAACAAGCGGGATTGGAAAAGCCACCGCAGAATCACTATTAAATCAAGGCGCCACAGTCCATGTTGTAGGACGGAGTATGCATAAAATAGCAGATGCGCCCAACCTTGTCAAACACCAGGTAGACATCACCGATAGATCGGCAGTTGCCAAGCTGACTGCGCAGATTTCAGAATTGTCGAACTTAGACTACCTGGTAAACGCCTCCGGTATATTTGGCCCGAAACCATTTTTAGACCACACGATGGAAGACTATGACGCTTACTTAGATTTGAACAGAGGATTTTTCTTTATCAGTCAAGCATCTGCAAATGCGATGAAAAATAGCGGCGGCGGTTCTATTGTGAATGTCGGTTCTATGTGGGCTAAACAAGCGGTCAAAGCCACTCCTTCTTCCGCCTACTCCATGCAAAAAGCGGGATTGCACTCCCTGACCCAACATTTAGCGATGGAATTGGCCGACCATAAGATCAGGGTGAATGCGGTCTCCCCGGCGGTAGTCGACACGCCTGTCTATCACGGCGTCTTTGGAGGGGAAGCCGCGGCAAAAGAAGCACTAGAGGGATTCAACGCCTTCCACCCGATAGGCCGCAATGGAACTGCGCAAGACATCGCCCAATCCATTTTGTTTTTATTGTCGGATGCCTCTGGTTGGATTACTGGGGCCATATTAGATATTGATGGTGGTGTAATGGCTGGAAGAAATTAAACCAAATTTAGGTTGCCGTTTGCTATTTAGCATTCCTCCATATTGCAGCAATTAGGGGTCATCTTTTTTCAGTTGGCCCCTTCCTTATTTATACTAAATCCTTGCTAATATCGTTTTTACTTTATCTGGAACATAATTTGTGGACTTTAATCAAATAAATCTTAAAAAAAATGAAACCCCACTACCTTTTTATCTTTCTCCTAACCTTCCTCTTAGCAAGTTGTGATACGTATGAAGAAGCTGGCATTAACAACGATACCGACAACGACATTCAGTTCATCACCATTGGTAGTCCCGCTCAAATTTTAACAGAAAATGCCGTTTTGGACCAACAAATCGGAGAACGCTATCACTACACACTTAGAAGCAGAACCTACGACGCCTTCCTACAACTAATCAACCAAGAAGTTGAACCCGACAACATGCCATTTGATACCCTAATCATCATCAACCAATTGGACACCCTAAGCCTAAATAGCCGTCAAGCAATATTTGACGCTCTGGATCTACCACTTAGAAACAGCAATGTATATCAGATTCTTCTAGAGTAAAAAAGGTAATTTCCAACAAAACAACTTAACCATCTCCTAGGAGAATGCATTCTCCAACAAAAAAAACAACAAACAAGACACTGACTATCAGTCACCTACGACAAACATGGAAAGTTATTTCAAATACTATTCAAAATCACTTGCATCCTATTTTTAATAAGCCTATCTTTGTATTCCAAAATCGCGGAGTGGAGCAGTTGGTAGCTCGTCGGGCTCATAACCCGAAGGTCGTAGGTTCAAGTCCTGCCTCCGCTACAAATAAAGCCTGTTAATCAAAAGATTAACAGGCTTTTATCTTTCAAGACGTAACAAGCTATGGAACATAGCTCACTTTGTTCCGATAATTCCAAATCAGACTTCTATCCATAGCGTCACTATTTCCTTCAAGGGTGCAATCTACATTTAGATAACCAGAAGTATTTCTTTCATTCCACGCATTACTTCTATCGGCAGAATCAATTTGTTTATCAGAGTTGGTATCCCCTGTCCAAAGCATATAATTTCCGCCGACTATCTTAGTAGCATTTGGTCCTCCATAGGCTACTGTGCTTGTAAAGTCGTGGACTAAACCTACAGATGGCAAAATGAGTACAGCACCTGAGGTCATTATTGGAAGATGCGTCCGATGGTTGACTACTAGGTAGTAGGATTGATAATCACCACATACCCTAGGAGTGGATATTCCGTCCAAATCCACGACATCACCATCTTTTTGAAGTAGCAGAGCGTATTGGGTTTCAGTTGCTAAGGTGACACTATTTTTCAACTCTATTAATATCCAATCTACTATGGCATCCTGTCCAGCAGCATCAAATACTACAGGATCAACGACTGCACCAATTCCATATGGATCTGTGGATGGCAAAAGACCTCCTACTCTTAGGTAATCATTCATCTGATAGGAATAAGGATTGTAGGCTCCTTCAAGTAATACTTTTAATTGAATGGATGTTGCTGGATCATCAATTGAAAATTGATCAACAATTTCACACCCATAATTGTCTGTGATAGTAACCACATAATTGTCAAATGGTAGTCCATTAACAGATGTTGAAGTGGAGCCTGTACTCCAGTCAATAGTATAAGGTGTTTGACCACCAGTAGGATTGACACTTGCACTACCAAGCGTTTGGCAATCAGCGTTGGTAGTTTGTAGTCCAGAATTGATATTTGGACTTCCAGCAGCTTGTGTGACTGTTATATAGTTGGGAAATGACATCTGTCCTCCAAATACAACACCACATCGTACCTCTATAGTCGTTGTTCTAGCTGGTCCACAATTAGGTGCAATATTAAATCCCAGAAAACTATTTCCAGACCCTGAAGTTACATCCAATGAAACCCAAGAGGCAGGTGTAGAAGCGGCCCATGAACCACCTGAGGCTGCTGGGCTAATATTAGAGTAGCCGTAACCGCCACTTGCAGGTGCATTAACGGTAGCAGGAGATGCGGTAACATAACAAGCCGTAGTAGCAGCTTGCGTGACTGTTATAGTGGTAAAGGGTGCTATCTGTGGACTAACGACTAAAATGTCACAGGACACAGTGATCGTAGCCGTTCTAGCCGGTCCAGTATTTGGAGCAACAGTAAAACTAACTGGTCCACTTCCCGTACCAGAAGTTGTATTTAATGTAATCCAAGTAGCAAGTTTTGAAACCACCCAAGGATCTACAGAATTGGCTGTAGTAATCTGAGAAGAGTAATTGCCGCCACTTGAGCTTGCAGGAACAGAAGACGGCAAAGCGGTAACATTACAGAGTGCGCTACCCGCAGCTTGGGTGACCGTTATCGTAGTAGAAGGAGCGGGTCCAGGTCCAGGCCATGTACCTCCACAGGAAACAACCACCATGCCTGTTCTGGCTGGTCCATTATTTGGAGAGACGGTAATAATAAGCGTTCCACTCCCAATCCCTGCGGTTGTATTTAGACTAATCCATGATGAAGCAGAAACATTCCATGGATCGTTCGGGTTTACTGTGGTGATCTGAGTAGCATAGTTTCCACCACCTGATGCTGCAGAAACCGTAGAGGGTGAAGCGGATACATTACAAGTTGAACCACCACCAGAACAGCTTGTATTCAAATCTGGCCTAAGATTATTTAAACAATCGACCATTCGAGCGACTTGTCCTTGCGAAAAGTCTATCCGACAGCCGATAGAAACTGCATCAATGTATGCATAGGACATGATGTTTCTAGTATCCGGGGTATAAGGAAGCGTAGGAAGACAATTATCATTTTCATTAGCAATATAATTGCAATTGGCATCAATATTATAAATTTGATAGGCATTCCATGTAGCTAAATCGTGATCTGCAGGCGTATCAATTACCAAATCGCCAGCGGTGTCTGCATTGTAACAATTGTCTGTAACGTCTCTGGTTACACGTTCGACAATATCATCTCTATGTGTGTGCATTAAATTAAAATAATGACCGACCTCATGGGGCAATGTTTCTCCATCCGTTGCAAATGAATTGTTCATTATTATCCAGTTTCTATTTACCGTATTTTGTGGTAAACTTGTCCAATTTGAAGGAAAGAGTTGTCCACCAGATACAAACCCAGCATTTGGCGCAAAAAATACATTGACCATAGTCGGATCTATGTTTGGATTGGCCATATTAAATTCATTTGCTGAGGCCGCTTGCAACAGGTTGTAATAAGTATCGTTGTTGATGTAGTTTGTCGGACTAACAATAAAATGAAACCCGACTTGCAGATAGGCTTGATTCAGTTGTTGTATAGAATTATTTAAGTCCGAAGAAGATAAACCACCGGTACCATTTGAGGTTCTTACAATATGAGGTTGCAAAGTAAGCGTGCAGGTGGTCATTTGAAGCTTGGCATTAGAAATGCTAGATGCCATCGCTTGTTGGCGGAGAAGATTATAGAACTGAGGGCTGACTTCTGTACCACAGGTTGAATGGCCTACTTGTGCAAAGGTAATCGGCAATAGAAGCAAATAAAGGAAGAGAAGTGAAATTAGATTTTTCATAATTTGGAGGTTTTTGGAAGATACTATTTTATTTTGTCCTAATTCAAAGATGGCGTATTTGTTACATTAATTAATTGAAAATTTATATTGGAAGATCTGGTCGGAAGCTTGGAACTTGGCAAAACAATGTTTTGTTTAGCTGTGGAATAGCGATTTAGCGAATAAAAAAAGGCCTTAGTCAAACTATTTATTCTAATTGAATGCTCAGACCATGACATCAATATGGAAAATTTTGGTATAATGCAAGGAGTAAAATTTTTATTGGTGGATGATGTAATAGGAAAGGATATATGGGATTTGTATCAAACAAACTGCTACATAACTGCTACAAAAACCACAAACAACGCTGAAAAAGCATAAACCAAACCCAGTAAATCCGATGACTAAAGGCATTACAGTACATCCTGTCTCCGATACAAAGAAAGCCTGTTAATCGAAAGATTAACAGGCTTTTATCTTTTTACACCTTTCCCAACAACTCACATCCAATGAGCAAACCTTCTACTAGCCATAAACGCTTCCTGCCACAGAAGAAAACTACCTTGCAAAAGAATTTCAATAAAAAAGGATGCCGAACCACTGGAACGACATCCTCTTAATTTCGTATTTCCTTTTGATAGTGGACAGCCAGGTACCTAGACAAGGCCATAAACAAAGGCGTTAATCAATTACTAGCAAGAAAAAAGTTCCCTAGCAACCTTGTAGGCAAGCGAGTTTCGAAATACTACAGGCTTGTCTTGCTGCATAGTAATTATTAAGGATACCATTACATCCTGCTCCGTTGCCTCTCCACATACACCGGTAGTAATTTGACAAATGGGTATTCGCATTTTGCATGCAAACTTGATATTGGACTTGACAAATGTGTGAACAATTAAAGGAAGCATCAAACTCACTAGAAGAAGCAGCAAAATCCACGTTACAACTTTGCTCAATAGCAGTATTGTAAGGACAGTCAGTTGCAAACGAGTTGGTTAGCAGGAAGGTAAATATTCCTAATAAAAGAATTAGTTGTCGCATTAGATTGAAATTTTAGGATTAAAAAAAGATTTTATAGTTGTAATACTGGTTTTGTAGCTAATAGTCAGGCCTACACACTGTTTTACTGCACTCGTTATTAGCTGTTAGCAAAAGCTATTTGTACACGTTTTATTTTTTTCATTGTAAATATAAGATAATATTTTACTTCTCAAAGAGAACAAGCTAAACTGTTGTTTATTAATCAATTGATTCATGTTTGTATTTTAAGAACATTCAAGATATCTCCCAAATACTATGCAGATTCCTACCAGAATATTTACTTTTTGGGGCAGAATAAATGCTATTATTCATTTGGAGGCTAAGGTTGTCTAAACTATCAATAGAGGTGTCAAAAGGAAGATATTTGTTGGAATTTTTATTCTCATTCATTGCTCCTGCATTTTTGTAATTAGTGTAACTTATTTATATATTAAAGGTTGAAAGGATCAAACACCCACCAATAAAAAATAGATTATGAATGACGAACAATTTGAAATAGGCGATTACATTAAATTAGATGCTAGAATAGATCCTAGTTACAAATTTGGAAAGGTGGTTCAGAAACTATCTGTCACTGGTGAATTCGTTGTAGAGATAATCGGTTCAGGAGTACGTAAAAGTGCAAAATTAAATAGCAGTAACCTGCTTTTGACCAATGAAGATAACTTGGTAAACCTGAAGTTTAAAAGGATGAATAAAAGTGGGTTTGAGATTAAAAAGGGAAGTTCAAATAATAAGGCCTTTTTCTTAAAATATGAAGAAGGGGGTTGTTTGGTGGAGGTTTCAAAATTAGAATATAAATCTAAAGCCAGGGCAAAGTCTTCAAATGGACCTTTACATTTCAACAGTGAATATTGTTTAACCAATTTCCAGCTCGTTCGGCTATCAGAATTTGAACCTATTTTAGTCATGCAAGGAGAAGCAGGCCCTGCTCTTAATGAAGCAGCGTTTTATCAAAAATATGGATCCGCTAAGAATTTGAATGCGGTTCTAAAAAAGATAAATTTCGAGGGTTGGAGCGAATCGTTACATGAAGTGTTATCCTAAGATTAAAACAAAAAAACACCATTATCTGTCACGATAACACCCACATCGACTCTCCCAAAAACACCTAGTAAAATCCCTTATTCAAAACTTAATTCATTATACACTTTACATACGAAATAGCTTCAATCTAATTCCTAGTTCCAAATGACTGTCACATAACTTACACCCATAAGTAATCAACATATCTACTTTGTATTATATTTGTGAGATAAGTGTTTGCATTTATAACAAAGCGAAGGCTTACCCCCCATACAATCACCCCTGTACAATACAATCAACGTACTCCCTTTTATAGCAACTCCCCACAATTAATCACTGTATATAGTAACCTATATACCACATAACTATTTATTTGATATGACTCAAAAAGACTCATATCCCTGAAATCCTATTGTCTACATTAAAACCAAACACTATGAGAATGTACATCTTTTCCTCCTCTTAATCTTTTCAATTGGCAGTTAACTCAGATGCCCCACATCTGAAAATGTTCCAATGTTTATAGGGAAACTTACAATCAACCACCCCCTTCATCTATTGCAACAATTCAAAAACTGACATTTATGAAACGATTTCTTAATGTACTGAATGGCTATTCACTGCTCTTTTCTGCTATTGTATTCCTAGGAGGATGGACAACAAATGTGGAAGCCAAAAACCAATTTCACCAAACCAACGCACCGTTCGTCGGAGCCGAATTATTCTCCAATTTAGCCGAAGAAGGACACACCAGAATTACCTTAAAAAAATACTATTCAGCAGACTTGGCAGAAGCCCCAGCTACCGAATTCGTAGTCATCCACGAACGAGAACTAGCCATGGTCTACAAGTACCTACAACTAGATCTTATCAGTGAATCAGAGATCAAAGACGAAAGCCCACCTCCAACATGCGGGCCTTCAACAACCAAATCCAGCTGCATGGTAATGTTGACCTATTCAACAACCATCCAACTTCCAATCATGCCAGCCGGCTACGATATCGTTTGGATGCAACCACAACTCGACGAGATGGGCGCTGGACTTCCGCCAGATGAACAATCCAACCTTTCGCTAAGCATTCATATCCCGGACCCTATGACAGCTAGGACAAATGCAATGGCCGAAATCGCTCCTCTTCAAAAGTACATTTTTTGCAGTGGACAAACCTACGAATTACCACTAGCCACCGATGATCCTGACGGAGACAGAGTGCAATACACACTTAGCAAAGCACACTCCTTTTTACCACTTACCAAGGAAACCGCTTCAAATCAAGCAGCACCTGTAAACATGGGAATATTAAAATCCGAGGCAGATAATTTGTCCTTGGACATTCGCCTTCGGCGTCCCCCATTTCAACCCCTATCTGAGACCATGGGGTTTACTTATTATGAATTGCTTGCTAAAAATAAATCGGCCTCCAACTTGGATAGCAAAACAGGTATACTGCAATTCTCCCCACCAAACACTGGCAAATACCTAATAGGAATAACCTCGACCGAAACACGAGAGGGAACCTCCATTAGCAATCACCAGGCAGTCTTTTTAGTCGACGTACTATAAAAAATGCCCTTCCCCCACTCCCCTTGCTTTTTTTTAGCACCTATTCGCAACCAACTACTAAAAATGAAAATTATGAAAACCGGAATTAAATCTATTATCCTAATAATCCTCCTCCATTTTTGTACCACCTCCAAAGCAGCAGACTACTATTGGGTCGGCGGCGCTGGTGCCTGGACAGACCTCAGTCATTGGGCTACAGCTTCAGGCGGATCTACCTTCCATACCATTGTGCCTACCCCGTTAGACAATGTAATTTTCGATGCAAATTCGTTCTCCGCAAACGGACAGACAATCGTCGTCAGTTTCGAAGCATTTTGTGCAAACTTGGACATCTCCAATCTAGGAGTCAGTCCCGTATTTGATTTCAATGCCAATCTCGTAGCAACTGGCACAGTCACTGTAAACCCAGGTATTGCAATAAACTGGTACCAAAACGGAAACCTATCCGCCGCAAATGGGCTGCAGGTCGGCCCCCTAGTAGATATGAATGTAACGGGGAATTTGATAATTGCCGCCGGTGGTATGCAACTCGATGGGACTGCCGATTTATCCAGCAATGGTAATGGACATAATGTAACTGGAGATATCGTGATGGCAGCCAATTCGGTTTGGAATCACTATGGTAATTTTGTTCTGAATGGTAATTTCAAAATGATTTCGGACAACAACTTCACCCATCACTACGGAGAGATGAATATCTCCAACGGGGATGTCGAATTAGGAGATAACTCGTACTATTACAGCAAAGGTTCTAACTGGATGCGTATTTACCAGGGTAATCTAAAATTGGTAGATGGTGCCTCCTTCCGCAAAGACAGATCCTACATCGACTTTTATGTCGGCGATCTGATTATTCCTTCAGGTGCGACTTTCTATTCTGGCAGCGGTCAACGTTATATTCGCAATGGAGGTTTTATCGCTGAAGCAAATAGCAATGTTACGATGTCAGGGGACTTTTTGGTCCTAACGGATGGAAGTCTGGATATTGACCCTGCTGCAAATATGACTAGTTTCGTCCTAAGTAATATTTACTTTCGGGCTACACAGTTTGGCGAACACACCATCCGTACATCAGGAATCAACGTCCGCAAAATACAATTGGATGGAAGTAATTTCAATGCAGAGTATTCCCTTTTAGATGACCTAACCGCACTAAACGATGGGTTATTCGTTTATTCGAATAAATTTATCTCTGACGGATATGCCCTTAATTTATACCACTTTTATTGTTGGGCGACTGGAGTGCTTGCAGTCGATTTGACAGGTACACCTATCGTCAATCTTGTTGGACAATTTAGGCTTTATCCATCGACAAACACCACATTTACCTGGGACACCCCAAATATCACCTGGACTGGAACAGATAACCAATACTTCTATGCCGGCATCAATAACACATTTGACAATCTAATTTTTAATGCCAATAATCCGGGAAATACCCTTGTCCATATCCAATTCGCAACAACCATAGACAGTATAACCGTAAATGCAACAGGCGAACAAAGATTAGCGTTTTACGATGCAACAACGGTCGGTGATTTTACTTGGAATTATTCTAAAAACTCTAACTTCGTCCCTGATCTATATGTGAATGGCGGTAAAGACTTCACCAATACATTTACCATAAATTCTTCAGGTACAATAAGACCAAAACTACGGACGCACGGAAACAATACATTCAATGTGTTTGACATCGGTAATCGTGTCCGCGAGTGGGAAATCGAACATCAACGCACACAAACCATCACCGACATCAAACCACTAAATGGTACCTGCGATAAAACGATCTTAATAACAAGTGCTATATTAGGGCAAGCAGGAAACATTGTCCAATCTAGTGGTACAGTAAGCGGAGATTACCTCCAGCTACAAGACAACAATGTTACAGGTGGAGCAACTTTCAATGCCATAAACACTGCCGATTTAGGCAACGTTTCTGGTTGGAATATATCCACAATACCCGGTCAGGATTTTTATTGGATTGGGAATAATGGCATTTGGAATGATCCAGCCAACTGGTCACTAAGCTCAGGAGGCCCAGCCTATTGTGCAGTTCCTAGTAGAATTGACAATGTCATCTTCGATAGCAATTCATTTTCTGCAACTGGCCAATTTGTCAATATTGATCAGGCATCAGAATGCCAAGACATGACATGGGATGGAATTACTGCCGGTGCTGGAATGTCCGGTAATCAAGTACTTGATATCTACGGCTCCCTCAAGCTAGATTCCGATATGAATTATGCACATACAGGATTCTTAGAATTCGAAGCAATTGACAGTGGCAACACCATTGAAACTCAAGGCATCAGCATTCCCTCTTATACGCGAATACTTGGTCAAGGTAAGAATACGGGAATATGGACGTTAATAGACAATTTCACTTCTACCAATTGGCTTATCCTCCAGGCTGGCACATTCAATTCTGATGGCAATAATTTAGATATTTATTCTCTGCAGGTTTCCTTTGCTACAGTCAATTTCAATAATGGGACAACCTTAATCACCGTAGATCATCGATTTGAACCAAACAGTTCTGCCACCATAAACATGGGTATTGCAGATATTTTATTTGAATCAACCAATCAAAGTTTCTATTTCCGATATTCTAATGGTCATGATTTCAACAATGTCACCTTCAATCAAAATAGTGCTGCAGGTTACCAAATTTATCTCCAAAGCAATACAAACACCACCTTCAAAGATGTTACCATCAATCAAAATGGAAGCTCCTGGGTTCGTTGGGAATCCAACGTCAACAACAACTATGAAGATGTAATTGTCAACCAAACGAATCGAGGAATTACTAGGTTTTGGAATAGCCGTCAAGACACCTTCCAATCGTTCACCATGTTGCACACTGGTACTCAAAACTATAATCCTCAATTTGAAATACACTCAAACTCATACTACAACCACTTTGGAGACTTCACACTGTCTGGGGAGAACAATATCCATCCATTTTTGTGGGCAGACCATGTCTTCTCTGCCAATAGCTTTACAATGGAAAACCTTGATTATTTAAGATTACGTGAAGGTTTCATTTACATTTTCGATGACATGGACATCACTGGCACTTGTCAATATCCTACACGGTTCTTTAGTCGAACTGCAGGTGCTGCAGTAACGGTGCAATCAAATGGACCAGCCCAAACAACAAATGTTGTTATGAAAGACATAAACGCAACAGGTACTGGCCCATTTACCTCCACCAATTCTGTAGATGGTGGCAATGTTACTGGCTGGAATCTCGGGAATGGCAACAACCTTTATTGGGTAGGCGAAGCTGGCAACTGGAACGACCCTGCCAACTGGTCCTATACCAGTGGTGGACCACCAGCAGGATGTATTCCCTCTCAAGGAGTCAATGTATTTTTTGATGTGAATTCTTTTTCTGCACCAAACCAATCAGTAATTGTCAACGTATCGGCCAACTGTCGAAATATGGTCTGGAATAACGTTAACAGCCCTAGTATAGCCGGTAGTTCTGGGTTAAATGTTTACGGATCTCTTGTCCTCGACCCCAATCTAACCTGGAATCATGGTGGATGGTTATATTTCCAGTCAAGAGAACCAAATCAAACAATCACTACAAATGGTGTAGAAATGCGCCAAATACAATTTTTAGGTGATGGCGTTTATACTGGTGAGTGGACACTTCAAGATGACCTGATTGTGCTTTATGACCTCTATGTCCAAAATGGAAGTTTCATCTCTGGAGGTAATCGGGTGTCTTCAAGAAGTTTCTTTGCTACCAACAACAATCCAAACATTTCGATTGACTTTACAGGTACCGATCGGATAGATGTCCAACATCGTTTTGAAACCCAATATAGCCTCAACTTCAATATCGGAAGTGCAGATATTTATTGGTCAAATATGGTAGGCGGATTTTACAGGCTCTATGGTTTTAATAAAACCTACAACGATTTGATCTTTGATCATGATGATGGATCAGGTGCCATCCACATACACCACAACAATACAGTCGAAAATGTAGTAATCAACACCACCGCCTACCCTAACATTAATTTTTATGATTTTAGCACCTATAATGATATCACGATAGAGTTCGACAATAATACAACTCAAATACCAACAGTCAATTTTACAGGATCTAACACAGTCAATGTATTAAGTGTTACCTCCATTGGCAATGCTGGACCTTACGTCTTTTTGAACAATAACAACACCTTCAATGATGTTATCGCAGCAGGCTTAGGGACACGACTTCAACTAGGAGCAAACCGCACCCAAACCGTCAACGGTTTACTAGCCCTCGGAAACGGAAGTTTCCCCGTACTTGTCAACTCCCAAACTCCTGGAACGCAAGCCACAATATATGTACCAGATGGTAAGATATGCCTAGATTTTGTATTCCTACAAGATATCAAGGGAGACGGATTGTCTGACGGAATGGGTGGTACATTATCTGAATTTTTCGCAGGTGCAAGTAGTGCCGACCTAGGCAACAACACCAATTGGCAGTTCACTTCCTGCAACGCCTTCTACTGGGTTGGAGATAGTGGCAACTGGTCGGACTACGCCAATCACTGGGCAACTTCTTCAGGAGGAACGACCTTCCAAACAAGTGTCCCTGGTCCTGCTGATGATGTATTTTTTGATGCCAATTCATTTACAACCACAAACCGAGTAGTAACTGTAGATATTGCGAATGCAGAAAGCAGAAATATGACCTGGCAATCCGCGCTTTACACTCCTACCTTAGTAGGAAGCTCTCAAATCAGTGTTTACGGAGATTTAGATTTAATCCCTGATATGAATCAAGACTTCACGGGCAACTGGAATTTCGAAGCAGATGACAATGGAAACATCCTAAACGCTGCTGGAAACAACCTTCAAAACGTCAATTTCAATGGCGGAAATGACGGCGAAGGAGAATGGATTTTACAAAATGATCTAGATGTAGTTGGTACAATTGACTTTAATAATGGAACATTGGTTGCTAACAATTTAGACATCTCTACCCAAAACTTCAATAGTACGACCAATAATACAAGATCACTTCAGCTAGGCAGTTCTACCCTTACCATCAACAATGGTACTTGGAATCCTGCAACACTTTCTGATACCGCCCTCGATGAAGGCACGTCCACAATCGTTGTTACAGGAGATGGAGGAACGGCAGCATTCCTAGGAAATGCTTTATCCTACCACAATACCACCTTCACAACTCCGTCTAATCTTGACGCCTCACTTACAGGAGAAAACAACTTCAACACCTTGAGGATCGACCCTGGACTTTCACTAGAGGTAGAACCAACTACCCAAACAACAGTTGACCTGATCGCAAATGGTAGTTGTGACAACTTCATCAACATCTATTCTGCGACTGCGGGAACTCCTACAACATTTAGCCAAGCACTAGGAACTGTAAACGGAACCTTCTTAGAGTTAACAGACATTACAGGGGCAGGTGGAGCAACGTTCAACGCCAACTTCAGCAACGACAATGGAGGCAATACTGGCTGGAACTTCACCGCACCTCCTATCTTGGTACCAACTGTTACAACAACAGATGTAGACTGTTTGACAAACAACGACGGAACAGCAGAAGTAACGTCAGTAACGGGAGGAACTCCTCCTTATACTTACCTATGGTCAACAACAGAAACCACTCCACTTATTGAGAACCTTATTCCTGGAACCTATACAGTAGAAGTCAGTGATGCATCTGGCTGTATTGTAACAGAGGTGGTAATCGCAATCAACGAACCTTCCATCATCACCTCTACTCCTTTCACCACGTCGGATTCAGATATTTGCCTTGGCCAATCAATACAATTTACGGCAGGTACTCCACCAGAAACAGTGAGTAGTTATCTTTGGAATTTTGGTGATTTTAATTCTTCCACGGATCAAAATCCTAGTCATACTTATGCTGCGGGTGGAACTTATACGGTTAGCCTATCCTATATTGATGTAAATAGCTGCCCAGCGATTGTAACGAATACCGTTGTTGTTTCCGATTTACAAACAACAATTACTTCTACCAATATTGACTGCTTTAATGCTAAAAATGGTAGCATCTCCATAACAGCAACAGGCGGAGTTGAACCCTATCAATATTCTACTGACGGAGGGACAACTTTTTCTAATAGTGGTAATTTCACCAACTTACCTCCTGGCACCTACCAGGTATTTGTAATGGATGATATTGGTTGTCATACTACGATAACAACTGTCAATATTACTCAGCCTGCCTCTGCCTTAGCATTTACTACAAGCAGTACAGGTGTTTCATGCGCTGACAATGAGGATGGGACAATTAGTATTACCGCTACTGGTGGCACAGGTCCTTACGCTTACTCAATAAACAACGGGATCTTCTTTCTGGCTACCAATTCATTCATTGACCTTCCATTTGGAACCTACAATGTAGTGGTCAGAGATGATTTAAATTGTATAGCAGCAGTACAACAAGTAATGCTAGGCGTCCAAGATGACGAATTGCCTACAATTTCCTGTCCATCAAACGCAGTTGGTGTCGCCGCAGCTGGCACCTGCGAAGCGTCCGTAACGGTCAGCTCCCCTAGTGTAAATGACAATTGTGTTGTATCAAGTATCGTCAACGATCACAATGGGACAAATAATGCATCAGGCACCTACCCTGTAGGCTCAACTACCGTCATCTGGACAGTTACTGATGTCAATGGCAATGTGGGCACATGCACCATGACCGTAACTGTTTCTGATGCTCAAGCACCAACAGCCGATTGTAAAAACATTAGTGTTACTCTTGGAGCCAATGGTATGGCCAGCATAACTGAAGATGCCGTAAACGATGGCTCTTCTGATTTATGTGGCGGACTAACGTTCGATACAGATATCACAACATTTGGTTGCAGCAATTTGGGGGTTAATGATGTAGTTTTAACCGTAACAGATGTAAGCGGCAACATAGCAACTTGCTCAGCAACCGTAACTGTTGCAGACATGACAGCACCTACTGCTGGCTGCCTAGACTTCACCTTAAACCTTGGAGCAAATGGCACGGTTACACTCCTACCAGCATCCAATCCTAACTTTGCATCTAACGATAATTGCGGAGTTCCTGCAATGTCTGTTAGCCAAACTGAATTTACTTGTGCTAACCTTGGTCCAAACACAGTGATTCTAACGGTTACAGATGCTTCAGGAAATGAAAGTACCTGCTCCTCCATCGTTACAATTACAGATACGAATACGGCATGTAATGCACCTCCAACAGCCATCTGCCAAAATGTTGTCATCTCAGCAGATGCAAATTGTGAGGATATAACTACAGTAGCTTCTGATTTTGATAATGGGTCTTCAGATCCCGACGTTGGTGATGTGCTTACATTTACGGTAAGTCCCAGTCTACCTTATCCAATCGGTGTAACGAACGTCATCCTTACAGTAACCGATTTAAGCGGGGAGACCTCAACCTGTGCCGCAACAATTACGGTCAACGATACCACACCGCCAGTAATAACTTGTCAGAACGCAACTGTCCAACTGGATGTAAATGGGATGGCTATGATCACACCACAGCAAGTAATTCAGCCGAATAGCACTCCTGCAAATGCATTTATCAATAGCGGCCAAAGTTTAGGTAGTTTCTCTACTTCTGATTCAAAAATGGCAGACCTTAACGGAGACGGATTTGAAGACGTATTTGTTACAAACGGGTCTAACCAGGCAAATAAAGTCTATTTGAATGATGGAACAGGAAACTTTATAGATACAGGAGTAAGTCTTGGAAATGGCGTGAGTACATCGGTAGATCTTAAGGATCTGGATAACGATGGGGACATCGACGCTTTTGTTTCAAATTCTGCAGGTAGGAACAAGGTCTTTTTCAATAATGGTGCAGGCACATTCACTGATAGTGGTCAAAATTTAGGATTCACGACAAACAACAGTCTTTCTATTGTACTTGGTGATGTGGATGGCGACAACGATTATGACGCCTGTCTTTGCAATTATAACCAGTATTGTCAAGTATTTAAAAACAATGGTTCCGGCTTTTTCAGCTTATTCCAAAACTTTGGGGGTAACTCATTTGGTGGGGGCATTGATTTGTCAGATTTAGACAATGATGGAGATTTGGATCTTTTTATCGCTAACAATTTTGGCTACGCCAATTGGGTATTCCTAAACAATGGAACAGGAAGTTTTACCAAGACAAGCCAGAATCTTAGTAATAACAATAGCACTGATGTAAAATTAATTGATGTAAACAATGATGGATTTAACGATGCTTTTGTTGTTAATGCGAATCAGCCCAACAAAATCTGGTTAAACGACGGTACTGGTCAGTTTACCGATAGTGGTCAAAGCCTGGGGAATAATGCATCTAGTGGAAATATTTCCTTTGCTGATTTCAATTCTGACAACATTATGGATGCTTGGGTTGGAAATACAAACACTCCAAATAAAATTTACTTAAATAACGGAACAGGCACTTTCACTGATAGCGGTGTAAACATTGCCGGCTTTACCGGTGATTTACGGCCTTCTGATGTGGATGGAGATGGTGACATGGATGCTTTTATAATGAAAAGTGGTCCTAATCAGGTATGGATAAATCAATTGCCAACAGCTAATTGTGATGCACCTACCTATACAGTATCGCCGAATAGCTTTTCCTGTGAAGATGTCGGCTTAACAATCCCTGTACTTGTCACAGCGACAGATGCAGCAGGAAACAGTGCAACATGTACATCCAATGTTACTGTATCAGACACCAATAACCCTTGTCCGCAAGATCCAATCGCCATTTGCCAAAACCTAACGATTCCAGCAAACGGTAGTTGCGAAGCGATGGCCGCAGCAATAGATTTCGACAATGGTTCTAATGACCCAGACGGAATCTCCGTGACTTATTCAGTATCACCAGTTGGACCTTATTCATTAGGCGTTACAAGTGTTCTACTGACAGTAACCGATTTAAGCGGGGCATCAGCAACCTGTGCCGCAACAATCACTGTAATAGATGATACTCCACCAACCGCAACTACACTAGCTGATGTCACGGGCCAATGTGAAGCCACAGCAACGGCTCCTGTCCTACAGGACAATTGTACTGGATCAGTTACAGGTACGACTACCGATCCATTGACTTACAATACACAAGGGACACATGTTATCCAGTGGACTTTTAATGATGGAAACAATAGCATAACATTAAATCAAAACGTAATTATAGAAGATGTTACACCACCATCCTTTAGTTGTCCGGGTGATATGATGGCAAATACAGGAACTGGTATTTGCACATCCAATGTAGTGTGGGATTTTATCACAGATATTTCACCAAACGACAATTGCGCAATAGCATCGACAACCGTAGACCTTGGATTAGGTGGAGGAACTGTTACTATAACAGATCCTAACGATTTGGCCTATAGTTCAGGTACCTATCCAATAGGAACTACTCCAGTCACCTATATTACTACCGACATAGCAGGGCTTTCTGCCACTTGCAGTTTTAATGTGATAGTGGAAAACAATCAACTTCCATTATTAGTGGATGACTTTGAAAATACACCAGAGGATCAAAATGTGGATATTGTTGTTTTAGACAATGATACTGGTCTTTGTGGTGACAATACGGTCATCATTACATCCCAAGCTACAGGAGGATTAGCTACGGTAAATCCAGACAATTCCATCACTTATGTGCCAGGAGCGGGTGAGTCAGGTTGCTTTGAATTCGTTTATTCAGTAACTACGAATCCACTTCCTACTACTGCAAATGATGATGCAGTTTCTACTGGTTTGGATGTAGCAATTACAATTCCTGTATTGTCAAATGACAATGATCCACAAGGAGATCCACTTACAGTGACGCTGATAACTGGTCCTGGTAATGGCATGGTTGTATTAAATCCAGACAATACATTTACCTATACCCCAACAACAGGGTTCTCAGGTATTGACCAATTTGTCTATCAAATAGATGATGGTAATGGAAATATTGATCAGGCAACGGTAAGTGTCAATGTAAGACAAGCGGCTCCAGGCACCTTGCACTATTTACCATTGAAATATATTGGTTCTGGACATGCTAACTACGCCACACAATTATGGATAAATACGGAAGATCCTGCAGGGGCAAGTGGTACCATCACTACCCGATCTGGCCAAAACATTCCATTCACAGTATCTGCTACAAATACATACATTCGATACTTACCCAACAATTACACTTTAGGTATGACAGCGATCGTCAATTCTGCCCAAAACCAAGGTATTGTTGTTCAATCAGACAATGCAGCAATCAACGTACAGCTTGTTCAAGAAAACAGTAACGGTCAGTCTTTCCTAAATTCTAAGAGTTTAGTAGCATTAGGTAAAGAATTCTATGCAGGACAACAATCCAGAAACGTTGGTTATTCCTATGAAACTAATGGTCGAGCAATCATCTCTGTCATGGCAACAGAGGACAATACAAACATAACAATCACCAGACCTCCCGGAGCAACATGGAATTGGCAAGGCACCTCCTCCGGCACTGTAAACATTACCTTAAACGAGGGACAAAGTTATATGGTCTCCAACAACCTCCCCAGCCGACCAATAATAGGCGCAAAGGTAGTTTCTGACAAACTAATTGCAGTCAGCAGCGGAACTTTTGGCATTGGCCTCCCTGGCGCAATTGATAATGGTTGGGACAATTTAGTACCTGTCGAAAGAGTTGGAACAGATTATGTCATATTAAGTACAGTTTCTAATCCTGATGAAGCTTACGTTGTTGCGACCGAAGACAACACCACAGTTTCTGTCAATGGATCTACAGTAGCTACCATTAATGCGGGTCAATATTATACGCTAGTTATGACAGGAATTGCTGCCAATACAATTTACAGCGTACAAACATCAGAGCCTGCCTACGTTTATCATAATGGTGGAAATGTCCCTGGTAAGGGAGAAAATGGTTTAGCACTGATAGCACCAATAGACGTAAATGGAAGAGGAGTTTATCGATTCCGCACCCCAAGACCTAATGCATTCGTTCCAGTTGCTTTTGTAACTACAACATCATCAGTACCAACCTTCAAATTGACAGATGTTACTAGTGGTGGCAATTCGGTTATCCTTAATGGACCACCTGCTATTGTCGTACCTGGAAGACCTGATCTGTCAATAATTTTTGCAACGATAAATCAATCTAGAGAATTTTTAGTAGAATCAAACGCATTCGTTCAAATCGTAATGCGATCTGGTGCTGGTGGTGGTGGTGGATTATCCTACATCTCAGGATTCTCCTCTTCTGTTTTGGTGGCTGCAGACGATAACTTTCCAGTAGTGGAAGATAATCCTGCAACCTTTAGCCCACTAGGAAATGACAGTGACGCAGACGGAAATATTATCACCATCGTAAACTTTGACCAACCTTCCAATGGAACAGTCGTCAATAATGGGAATGGAACTTTCACCTATACTCCCAATACTGGATACGTAGGAATGGATCAATTCTCCTATACCATTACTAATGGACTTTCCTTCTTCTCTACCGCAAACATATTCCTTGATGTTCAAGCATTACCAACAGCCAATGTTCAGGTTTATGTAGCTCCAGTAGTTGACGATCCGGGCTTAGTTGCGACTGATGCAACTGGAGAGTTATACACGGCATCTCCAGTAAATATTTCGATCTCAGGTTCTTCGGATACAGATGGAAGCGAATCGCTTGACCCTATTGTAATAAGTGGAGTTCCTGCTTCTATTACGCTATCCGCTGGAACAAATGACGGTATGGGCAATTGGACGATCAACGAAAGTGATTTAGCCACCCTTACCTTTACAGGAACAGTCCTGGGAACTTTCCCAGCAACTTTTGATGTAACAAACACAGATTCCACCACGGATTGTGATGGAAATCCACAATCGGACAGTGGCAATTACTCTGTACCATTTAATTTTGTTGTTGGATGTCCTGAGATTACATTCACCACAACAGTTACAGACGAAACTTGTCCTGGAAGCAATGATGGAACCATAACTTTCCAAAATGAAAGTGGCGGTACTTCTCCCTATGAATATTCTATTGATAATGGAGTCACCTATTCTACAACAAATCAATTTACCGGACTCGCACCAAACCTATACACGGTCAAAATAAAAGGTGCTCAGGATTGTGAATCTCTGGGTCAGTCAGCAGAAGTTGAAGCAGGAGTAGACACAGAGGTTCCAACTGCACCAGGCCTTTTAACAATATCAGCTGCTTGTGAAGCCACCGTAACAAACACTCCAATAGCAATGGACAATTGTGTAGGAGCCGTCACAGGTACAACAACAGACCCATTAACTTACACAACTCAAGGAATACACATAATCGTGTGGACGTTTGATGATGGTAATGGGAATAGCACAACCGTAAATCAAACAGTAATGATAGCAGATACGGATCCACCAAATGCAGTAACCCTAGCAGACGTCACTGGAGAATGTGAAGCCACAGCAACTGCACCAACCTTACAAGACAATTGTGCAGGAGCTGTAGCAGGAACAACTTCCGATCCTTTAACCTACAACACACAAGGAACTCATGTTATTGAGTGGGCATTTAATGATGGAAATGGAAATATCACCACCTTAAATCAAAATGTAATCATCAATGATGTTACACCTCCATCAGTAGTTTGCAACAATGTAACCATCGACTTAGTAGATAGAAATACCTATACCTTAAGTACGGGAGATATTGACGCAATTGCAATGGGTACTTCAGACAATTGTTCTGGCGTTACTTACGCAATAACAAGTGGAACAACTGATTATGATTGTGATGACAGGGGTGCAGAATTTGTGGTCACTATTACTGCAACGGATATAGCAGGAAATACAAGCACTTGTAATGCTAATGTAACAATTGCAGATCCAAGTAGTGTATGTAATGATCCGCCAGTAGCTGTTTGTCAAAACATTACCATCTATACAGGTGCAACTTGTACAGCAAGCATCGTAGCAGCAGATGTCGATGGTGGTTCTTCAGATCCTGACATGGATATGTTGACAATCACTGTAGACAACCAAGGACCATTTGGAGTAGGAATGCATCAAGTTGTATTGTCCGTGACAGACGGAGAGTATACAGATACCTGTCTAGCATTAGTTACTGTATTAGACAATACACCACCAACAGCAATGTGCAAAAACATAACTGTACCATTGAATGCTAGTGGAATGGTTTCCATTACAGAAGCAGACATAGACAATGGTTCAACAGACAATTGTGG
>CALLWB010000077.1 GCA_938016265.1 uncultured Saprospiraceae bacterium | reverse complement strand
CGACACATGGTTTCTCGCCTTGTTGGTGCGCCTCCAGGCTATGTTGGTTATGATGAGGGTGGTCAGCTCACGGAAGCTGTTCGACGGAAGCCCTATTCCATCATATTATTAGATGAAATCGAAAAAGCACATCCTGATACCTTCAACATTTTGCTGCAGGTATTGGACGATGGACGATTGACAGATAACAAAGGTCGTGTGGCCAACTTCAAGAATACCATTATCATCATGACTTCCAATATGGGAGCGCAAGTGATTTTGGACAATTTTGAAGACTTAGCGTTTGTTGATGAGGACAAGCGTTCGGAAATCATATCTGCGACCCGCGACGAAGTATTTGAAGCACTGAAAGAAAACTTACGTCCAGAGTTCTTGAATCGAATTGATGAGCGCATCATGTTCTTGCCGCTTACTCAAGCAGAAATCCGTCAAATTCTGGATATCATGTTGAAGAGTGTACACAAACGTCTTGCTAAACAAGAATTGAAAATCTGGTTTAGCGATCGGTCTTTAGACCATCTGGCAGAGTTGGGGTATGAGCCTCAGTTTGGCGCTCGACCAATGAAACGGGTTTTGCAAAAAGAGGTCATCAATGAATTGTCCAAGCACATCCTGACGGGTAAATTTGATCCTGGATCAACCATTTATGTAGACATTGATGCGGACAACAAATTGCTGTTTTTGGAAAAGGAGCCGAAGATTGTTCCTCATAAGAAAAAAGCCGCTCCTGCTGCTCCTAAGAAGAGTAGACGGACAAGAAGAGGCAAGGACAAGCCGGAAAATGACAATCCGCCCGCTGCTAAAAAACCAGCAGCAAAGAAACCAGCAGGAAAAAAACCCGCCGCCAAAAAATCAGCAGCAGAGAAAATGGACAGTAACATCTCTGAAGTAGAAAAAGCAGCCAAGGATTTGGAAGCAGCGACGAAACAATTGAAAAAAGATGATGGGAAGTAATAGTGGTTGGAAGTGTGGATTGCTTATCTTTTTTTTGCTAAGTGTTTTTGTGAATGATTCCTTCGCTCAATATCTGACAAAAAAGGAAAAAGCAGGCAAATGGGGTCTGTTTGATGGTAAGAAGAAGGTAGTCGACTTCACTTATGATGAGATCGATACCAATTCATTATTGTTTAACGGTTATTTTTTAGTTCGAAAAGGTGATCAATATGGTGTTCTGAATGAAGAGGGCCTACTCTTGGTACCTTGCGAATATGATACCGTTAAGCATAGTGGAAAGGACAGATTCATTGTTGCCGTCAAGGACAAATATGGGTTATACCTTCCTCAAACCGGCGAGGCTCCCGAACTAATATATGAAGACATTCAGTATCTAAACCCTGAAGGGAATGGTGTTGTGAAATTAGACGGCAATTGGGTAAACTTAGAGAATGGTGAAGTTAGTGCGGATCAAGAGAGAGTGGTTTTTACCACTCCAGAAAAATTTGGCAGATTTCCTGGCTGTGAGGATTTAGGACTTCCCTATAAGGAGACTAAAAAATGCGCAGAAAAGAAAATGCTGGAACATATTTACCGCAATATTAAGTATCCAAAAACTGCCGTGGAAAATGGAGTGGAAGGGATGATTGTAATTAGTTTTTTGATTTCGCCAGAGGGTAAAATTACAGCGCCTAAAGTAGTACGAACGATAGGAGGCGGATGTGACGAGGCAGGTTTAGAGGTTTTAAATTCGATGCCGGACTGGATTCCTGCAGAGCATGATGGCGAAAAAGTTTGGATGCAATTTAATTTGCCTATACGGTTTAAATTGCAAGATGGAAATGGGAAGAAGAAAAAACGAAAAAACTAATATTTTCGATAGATAATTAAAATGCTAACTTTCCTTACATGGCAAAATTCCCTTTTGAAAATCCAATCCTACTAGAAAATTATCGGGTGCGTTTGTCACCACTTTCCCAGGAGCACCACGCAGATTTATTGCCCATTGCTATGGACCAAAACCTCCTGTTGTACTCCCCTTCCGCCATCAACTCTTCCGAGCTACTCACGAACTATATCCAAGCGGCTATTCACCGCAAGGAAGAAAAAAACAGTTATGCCTTCGCCATCTTCGACAAGCAAGCAGGACGACTAGCTGGCAGTACCCGATTTGGCAACGTCTCTGAAGAAAATGACCGCCTAGAAATTGGATGGACCTGGATCGGACCAAAATTTCAAGGGACCGGCCTCAACAAAGCCTGCAAGTTTTTGTTGCTGGATTTTGCTTTTAACCACCTCGGATTTGAACGCGTAGAATTAAAAAGCGACGCTCGAAATCTGCGCTCCAGAAAAGCCATGGAGAAAATCGGCGCACAGTATGAGGGCTTGCTGCGTCACCATGTATTGATGGGCGACGGCCATCGAAGAGATACGGTTTATTATAGTATTTTGAAGCGAGAATGGGCGAGATTGAAGTCAGAGCGATTTGGGGAATTTTTGTAGTTCTTCAGATCTACTACAACTTGCCAAGCAATTCCACTACATCCCCTTTCCGTTCCGCAGAAACACCTTCTACATTCACCAATTTATCCAACTCCAATTTGGCAGCTTCTTTGTTTCTACTTTGCAAATAGGTCAAGGCTAACAACCAAGTTACCTGATTAGAATACTTTGGATTTGCTTGCAATTTTTTGAATATCGGTATTGCCTTATCGGCGTTGGTCAACTCCATATTGCAGACGCCCTGATAGTAGTACATCGTAGGATCATCCCCCTCTTGCTTGAGCAAAACGATTGCTTTTTTGTAACCTCCTGCATCGTAGCTTGTTTTTATTAGACGTTGCTTCTCATTGTCCTGGCTTAGTTCGAAAGCTGGTTTTTCATAGTATTGCGCCATCAGGCCTTCTGGCGTTTCTGATCTAGGAACCAGAAAATAAAAGACACAGATAAAACCAGTCAGCACCAAGGCGGCTCCTAGTAATAAATTTCGGTTTGGTCGTTTTTTGGGTGCTTCAGTTTCCATGTATTGTTTATTAAAGGAGGTATTTAAGCATAAATATAAACTAATTCTGAAAAATAAATTTAGAATTTGTCCCCCCTTCCAAACGCAGCATCGTTATAGGGGTGAAATAACAATTATTCAACATTTAAATTTAAAACAACATGAAAAAGTTTCTAGTCATTTATCACGCACCAGCAGCAGCTATGGAAAAATGGGCAAACAGCACACCTGAAGAATCAGCAAAAGGTATGGAATACTGGTTTCAATGGAAAGACCAAGTAGGTGAGCATTTGGTAGACTTCGGTTCCCCACTAATGCCTGGACAAAACGTCAATGCAAAAGGTAGCTGGACAGGAAGTACTACAGATGTAACCGGTTTTTCTATTCTACAAGCAGCAACTATCGATGTGGCAAAAAAATTGGTTGAAAACCACCCGCATTTACACAGTTATGAAGGTTGTGCAATCACTGTTCACGAAACAGCAAGTATGTAACCGCATACATTTTTATATATTTACGTAATTATTTTTTAAACCATTATTAATAAAACCACTATGATACCGAATCTATTAGTTCTGTTGGCTTGCTCATTTATTCCCTTTATTGTCGCTTTTGTTTGGTACCATCCAAAAGTTTTTGGTGGGGATACCTGGACAAAGGTCGCCGGATTAACTAAAGAACAAGGAGATACGCCAGTAAAACCGTTAAAATTAGGGCTTAGTATTTTGCTAAACTTTTTGATTGCTTTTGGAATGTTCAACCTGGCAATTCATGGATTTGGCGTGCTTGGTTTAGTTGGCGGTGATATGGAATTACTCAAAACAGGCACGGCTGCCGCTTTTCTTGCCGAATACGGACACAATCATAATACCTTTGGTCACGGCATGGTGCATGGATTGGAAGCGACCCTCATATTTGTTATTCCGCTTGTTGGTTACACTACTATTTTTGATAGAAAAAGTGGAAAGTATTTCCTTATCAATGTTGGTTTCTGGTTAATTTCCCTAATGCTGATTGGCGGAGTACTTAGCCAATGGGGAGCAACGTTAGTAAAATAACAATCTGTTTGCTAAAACCTATCGCACGAATTGGGTAAGAAGAAATAAAAATTTTACATTTAATGGGAATGTTACGTTTTTATAAATAAGACACTAAGCATCGATTGACTGATGAATGAACAAAAACTGGTGGACCATCTTTTCAGGCACCAATATGGAAAGATGGTCTCTATTTTAACTAGAATTTTTGGACTGTCCAACCTCGAAACCATTGAGGATGCGGTACAGGATACCTTTGTCAAAGCAATGCTTGCTTGGAGGGATAAAATGCCGGACAACCCGGAGGCCTGGCTTACCCAAGCAGCAAAAAACAGAACAGTAGACCTTTTTAGAAAACTAAGTGCAGAAAAAAAACGCGTTCCAAAACTGGCAAGTGGCCCCGCAACCATGGCAATAAACGATCTATTTTTAACTTCGGAGATTGAAGACAGTCAGCTGAGAATGATCTTTGCTGCTTGCCATCCCTTGTTGAACCCAAGGGATCAGATCTCGTTTTCACTAAAAACCATCTCTGGCTTCAGCAGTAAAGAAATTGCCTCTGCCCTACTACAAAAAGAGGAAACCATCAAAAAAAGACTAACCCGCGCTAGAAAAACCATCCAGGAACAAGCCATCTCCTTCGAAATACCGCAAGGCAAAGAACTGCCAATCAGACTAAACCGCGTACTCGAAGTCTTGTATCTAATTTTTAATGAAGGATTCCATTCCAATAAAAAAAACATCCTGATTCGCGAAGACCTTTGTGGAGAAGCCATGCGCCTCTGCAACATGTTGCTGAAAAACAATTTCACAAACTCCAGCGATACCTATGCCCTATTTGCGTTAATGTGCTTCCACGCCTCCAGACTTCCTAGCAAAACCAATGACCAAAAAGAGATCGTCGATTTAAAAAATCAAGACCGCAGCAAATGGTTTTTACCATTAGTCAAAATGGGTGATGAAGCCATGTTTAAAGCGGTAGAAAACAACGAATTTTCCAGCTACCATTTTGAGGCAGCCATCGCTGCAGAACACCTCAAAGCCAGAACATTTGAATCGACGGATTGGAATAAAATACTGATGTGGTATGAACGGCTTTACGAAATCCAGCCTGCTCCAATCACTCTGCTAAACATCGCCGTAGTCCAACTACAACTGAGCAATTTTAAAGCCGCAAAGGATCTATTGGCTCAAATTGTTCCTTCAAAACTAGAACAAAGGGCCTACCTTTATCATGGAACACTGGCCGAATACTACAATAAAACAAACGACCCTAAAAAAGCAATTGATAGTATTGACAAGGCTTTAGAGTTAGTAAAAAATGACTCCGAAAAACAGTTTTTATTAAAGAAAAAAAATTCCCTTTCGGGGAATGGAAAATAGATCGAAAGACACTTAGCTATTCAAATCAACAACAACTAATTATGGCGTACGACGAATTTATTGCAGACAGAATAAGACGCGTTTTTAAAGAACAAAACGTCGACTTTTTCACAAAAAATATGTTTGGCGGTTTGGTATTTATGGTGGATAATAAAATGTGCTGCGGCATCCATTTCGACAAAAAGAAAAATACAGACCTCCTAATGGCTCGTATCGGAGAAAAGTCTACCGAAGAAGCCCTAAAACGCGACGGCTGCCACCCCATGGATTTTACCGGACGACCAATGAAAGGCTACGTATTTGTCACTCCCGACGGATTTGATCTGGACGATGATCTGGAGTATTACCTTACCCTCGCCATTGCCTTTAATCCGTTTGCTCCAGCTAGTAAAAAGCGAAAACGGTAGGATGGAACCGCGACGGCGGGTCTATTGTAGAGAGGCATTTTGGTAGCGCGTAAAGGGACGATTTATCCAATAGCTTGATAAGCCCAATAACTGACATACGAAAGACAATGCTACAATGGTTTACCAAGGCAAAACATTACGACATCACTAGGTCCCTCTATTCTCTACGCTGAGTTTTGCACAGAAAATCGAGTCCCTCTACTCCCTAAAAATCAATGCATCGGCGTCATTAAATACCGATAGTGATGATACTTAAAAGCCGGATCGATAGGTTGAGTAACGACATGACTTTTCCACCTGAAAAGTTGGTTAAACAGCTTTTTCATAATCCATTTTTTTGATGGTTAAAAAATTCCCTTGTTGTTTGTATGGGGAGAACAAAAGCCCTTAGAAATTAGTTTCCAAACTCTCGTTTTTTTCGAAAGAGAATAGTTCACGCCTTACGTAACGGCGAATTCATTCAACCTGTATATAAAAGATAAGTTGTGTTTTCTAGTGTCAAAGACACGACACATGTTGTAGCGTGCAAATTCATTCCCATGTCATTGGTAATAAGAAACTTGAGTACCATCGGCAAGGATCATATTGACGAAATAAAACGTACCTAACGGCACTCAAAATCTCTGCGCTTTGTTTCCTTGGATTGAACAAGGTTATTCTATTTCCAAGTACCTAACTGCACTACTGCAGAATTGTTTTTTGGTAAATCCAATACGTAGTCGACTTTTCGCAGTTAATAAATCAATCCCTAATCAACTATTTCCTAGGAGAAAACAAGTTGTCAAACTTTGTATTAATGCTTGCTGGCACCAATGCTTTAATCGCCTTTTCGTCTCCTTCAATCACCACTTTTGCAAGTCGAGAATTGTAAGGCGCGGACAATCTTCTGCTCGTCTTGGCAGCATACATAATCTCATCCTTCTGGTTTGGGCGGTGCACGATCACCTGATTAGACGCAGGCGAATGGACTCGATAGGTTTCTCGGGTTTGGCGCAAATTGGATCCGGGTTTGGTGCCGGCTATATTTTTGGTCGGTATTCCATATCGGACGTCTTGCACGGTGGTGGTGGCGCCATTCCCATCCAAAATTTGCACAATATCAATCACTGGTTCATACCCAAAGATGTTGTCCATCCTTGTATTCTGGGCAATTGGTTGGCTACTGATCCCACGAAGTTGATCATAATAATAAGAGATAATGGCGATACAGGTCCGTTGAAAATCGGGTACTCGGACATTCCCATCATCATGCATGATACAGGTGCCTTGCAAAGACTTGTACCACATTTTATTATCCAGCTCAATAATTGCGGAGCATTCACTTTCAGGAAAACCATTATCCCGATTAAAGCTTTCACACTTTTCTTCGGTGCTGAACAAGGCGTACCGTTCGGACAAGTACCACTTGGTGCCATTGCCGTGGGTGAGTTCTGTGCAGTCTTCCGGCGGGAAGCCATTTAGCCGATTAAAGGCTTGGCAATCTGATTTTTTGGAGAAGACATTGGATTCTTTGCCTGCTTCGAAACAAATACAGCCTTGATACTCGTCATTCAGTCGGAAAATTGCATGCCCGGTCTCGTGGATCGCAGTTCCATAGTTGTAAAACTCTGACGTAAACATGTTGTGCGCCATATACGTCAGATTACCGTACATATATGCACCGTCGCTATATTCTTCCCGGTGAATCAACCCAAAAGCATCAATCCCGTCAATAATAGAATCGGTCACAAATACGGGGTACTTGGATTCATTAAAACAATCGGCAGAAATGCCTTTCCCATCGCCTACTTGCTTGGTGTAGTAAAACCCCCACATATCTTTATCCTGCTCAATCATGTTGTTTTCGTGGTATCCATCGTAGATCAACCCCGTGATATCCTCCAAAAACAACGGCCAATTATTTTGGTAATCCGTATCCATAAAAAAGCAGACATTCAGCCGTTCTTTCATTGGTTTTCTGGTGGTAGCGTACAGCAAAATTTTATCGTATTCCCAAGGAGAATCTCCTGCATCAAACTGGGCCATTTTTCCGCTTATATTCCCATCAATGTCCATTACATTGAATACATACTCTATGTTGGAGCGGGCGGGAAATCCTTTTTGGAGTACAAATTCTAGTTGGACCTCTCGTTCAGAAGGCGCCATTTCCCATGTTTTTTGGAGGCCCCAAACGCCGTTTGCCCGTTTCTTTTTGGCTGGCAGACCGTCGGCATCAGTCGTCAATTCATATTCATAGATAGACAATTCTACACGTCGGATACCGATGGA
Organism: uncultured Saprospiraceae bacterium; assembly: GCA_938016265.1. Lineage (GTDB taxonomy): Bacteria > Bacteroidota > Bacteroidia > Chitinophagales > Saprospiraceae > JAHDHB01. The sequence goes on along the minus strand of CALLWB010000077.1, from coordinate 9,274 downwards.
TTGTCCTGCCTTTAATTGGAAGGTAACTGGACGATTGTTTGCTGGGTGAAGTGGTTGGTGCTTCCAATAGTCGAAGGTGGTATTGGCAAAATCTCCTACTTCAGGAGCGGGTGTTTCTATATCGCCATTGCCCAAGTCTACCATCTCAGGGAGAATTCCGCAAGTAAACATCAATAGACAACACCCCAGCATCCACCCAAACAGCCATTTAGAGTTCATAATTGTACTTTTTTGCATTCTGTTTTTCTTGGGGGATGAACAGATTGTTTATTAGTTCTTAGACGCAAAAATCATACAATGGATTCGATTATTATAATATTTTTCAGATTAATATTTTTGGCGGAGGTATAATTAACACTCAATGGACACCAAGACGATGTTTTTTATCAGTAATATGTTAGCTCCATCATCATTTGGGGCTTCCCCTTCGGGTCGGGTCATCCGCTATTATGTGCTCGTTCCACTCCGCGCATACCGCTTCTACCCCTAAGCCACGCCCAATTTGATGTGTTTTAATCAGTAACGCCAATTAACACAATGGAATGGCGCTACTCAACGGATTACGTAGCGGTGTATTCAGTCACCTGCCTCGTTCTGTCGATCAATTTACAATTCTCCGTTTTTACTATTATACAGGATGGGGCAGGCGAAAGGAATTAGCCACTACGTGGTACTTGAAATTTCTACCTAAAAAACAAAAAACCAACAATAAAATCAACAATTGCCAACCCATTCAAAAAAAGAAAAAAGATAAAAACCAATCCCATCATCCAACTTGACTTCCAGGGAGACCAACTGGCTGTTGCGCTTGGATTATTGTTGATCGGTAGAGAAAGTTTGGAAGCTAATGTCTGGATATTCCGAATTAAGACCTCCTTGTCGGAAAGTGCCAAATTTGCCATATTGAACGTATAACTGCTGCCTCCTTTTTGCTGGATGGTAACCAGCTCTTTATTGATGGTAAATCCTTGTATTTTATTAAACTTCAGCTTTTTTGTCAATCCATAATTGTTGACTAGCCACTTTTGTGTGTCAAGCTGCACCGTTTGTAGTTCCTTCCGCTCCCGATAATACTTGCTCCCAATCAAACCAACAATAAACAGATAAGCAAGCACCGTTTGCCAGATCGACACCCCTTCCAAATCAAAAAACAACCCCGGCAATGTGACAACAAACGTAATGACAAACTGCCAATATAAAAGCCGCTCCCAATTCCATTCAGCAAACCTCAAATGAATCAATTTCCCCTTCGCCATCCGCCTGCGAATCGAGTCGTTTCGAAACTTAGTCTCCAGCCAATACACGGGCAACGACAAGACAAACAAGGCAATAAACCAAGTATACCCAATCACCTCCATGCTCAGCAAAATAAAGCCAAGCAGGAACACAATGACCAGCCAGATAAGGTATATATGTTTTGGGTAATCCATTTATTGGTATAAAGTAGAAAGTACAAAATGCATCTTACGCACTACAATCCGCTCGATATATCTCTACGTCTCCGCGCCCCTGCGTTCAATAAAAACAAGTCAGTACAACAACATCTTTGCGCCTTTGCGACTTTGCGTTAAAAAAATAAGCTGTCCATTTCCAACACTCAATACCGCCTCCGCTTCTTCGCCCACCGATCATTTTCAAATTCATAATACACCCACTTTCCAACGCGGGCGCCTTTCCGAAATCGACCTTTGATGATTTGAAACGCCTCTATATCCTTCATGTCCTCTGTCAGCAACAAACATTCTTTCAGTTTTCCAAGGTATTGATCGGAGAGCGCTCTTAGTATGACCAATTCCTGATTGTTTCGCTTAATGTTGACGTAGTAAGCATTGTATTTTTGCGGGTTGGTTCCTTTTGCTTGGGTAGCTGATGTAAATTCCTCGAGATTTTGATACAACCTTCGACATCGAATGACTTGAGAAAAGTCTAATAGTTGAGGATCCGTTTTTTTCAAATAAACATGATAGATGGCCTCATTTTCTAACTGACAGTTCTCTGGACGGACAGTAAGGAAAGGCTCCGTTTCTCCTTTATATATTCGCACGACTTCCGCCTTTCCCTCCGCTTCGATATAGCGAAAATCTAGCACCAAAGCACTATCATCAAACCGCTCCAAACTGAAAAACGAATCGTCCATACAAGAACAGGCTAAACCAGACAGGGCCATTCCCATAAAGCACCACCAAAAAATCAATTGTTTCATGATCAATTTTTTCTATCTTTTTTGATTGTAATGATTCGCTGAAAACTAAACAACTCCTAGTAATTAAGCAAGCTTGCAATGGCAGCACTCACCTTCTTCGTAGAAGGAATCATCGTTTGCTCAAGGATCGAATTTAGCGGTATGGCGGGCATATTTTCTGATCCAATTGTCCGAACAGGCCCATCCAAATACTCAAAACAGTTTTCCTGAATCCTAGCGGCAATACTTTGCGCAAAGGTATTATTGACCGGCTCTTCTGTAACGACCAAGCACTTTCCATGTTTTTTTGCTGCTGCGAAAATTGCTTCTTCATCCAACGGATACAAGGTCCTCAAATCAATCACCTCAATCTGCCCAGGAAAATCCTTAGCAGCATTCAACGCCCAATGCACCCCCATTCCATAAGTAATCACTACTAGTGACGCACCATTTCCTACGTTCTCTTCGGCTGCAGAAAGGGCACACCTGGATTTCCCGAAAGGGATAATATAGTCCGCATCCGGTTCAATGGTCCTTGCCGCATCTGTGCCTGGCACTTTGGACCAATATAGTCCTTTGTGTTCAAAAATGACAACAGGATTAGGATCATAATAAGCAGACTTCATCAATCCTTTCAAGTCAGCGCCAGTGCTTGGATAAGCAATTTTTACGCCTCGAATATTCGCAACCACCGACTCCACACTAGAAGAATGATAAGGACCACCACTTCCATAAGCACCAATCGGCACCCGCAAAATACAACTCACCGGCCATTTGCCATTGGATAAATAACAAGATCGACTCACTTCGGTGAATAGTTGGTTGAGGCCAGGCCAAATGTAATCAGCAAACTGGACCTCGACAATCGGTTTCAAACCAACTGCCGACATTCCAACCGTACTTCCAATAATAAATGCTTCCTGAATCGGTGTATTGAAAACGCGTTCGTCTCCAAATTTTTGAGCAAGCGTGGCTGCTTCACGGAATACACCGCCTAGTCTTCCGCCTACATCTTGTCCATACAACAAACACTCTTTATGTTTTTCCATCAACTCCTGCACAGCAAACAAGGCGCTGTCTACCATAACTGTTGGTTCCTTATCTTCTGGTTCTCGCAAGCCCAATTCTTCGGTGACCGGAGTTGGGGCAAAATCGTGGGTATACAGATCTTCCGGGGTTGGATCAGGAGCTGCTAGTGCACGTTCATAATCTTCTGCCACCACGTCTTTTACTATAGCTTCAATATGATCAATCTCTTCCTGGGCAATTCCTTCTTCTAGTAATTGTTTTACAAATCTTGGGTAGGGGTCTCTAGATCGAGCTTCCTCCAGATCGTCGCGATACCATTCCATTCTGACGCCGGAAGTATGGTGATTTAGTAGCGGTACTTTGGCATGTACTAAAAATGGCCGTCTTTCTTTTCGGATGGTTTCCAATACTTCCTGAATAGTCAGGTAAGAATTGATAAAGTCCGTGCCATCTATCGTTCGGACCTCAATGCCTTTAAACCCTTTTGCGTAGTCGGTGGCATCGTTGGCCCTGATTTCTGAAGCATGTGCTGAAATATCCCATTCATTATCCTGAATAAGGTATAAAATTGGGAATTGTTTCAAGGCGGCCATTTGAAAAGCTTCCGCTACCTCTCCTTCCGTGATCGAAGCGTCTCCTAACGAACATACAACAAGCGGTCGTTCCTCCCCATGATCTTCATCCAGCCCCATTTGTTCCTTGTACTGAATCCCCATGGCCACACCTGTTGCGGGGATGGCTTGCATTCCTGTAGCAGAAGATTGGTGCGGGATTTTTGGTTTGTCGTCGACCCGCAAACTAGGATGTGAGTAGTAGGACCGTCCTGCGGAAAACGGGTCGTCCAGTTTTGCCATCAGCTGCAGCATCAATTCATACGGTTGCATTCCAATACCCAACAAAATAGAGTCGTCTCTATAATAAGCCGATAAAAAATCTTGCGGTTTCAACTGCAATCCTACCGCCAACTGAATCGCCTCATGTCCCCTGGAAGTGGCATGGACGTATTTGGAAGTTACCTGACGGTTTTCTTCATACACTCGTGTCAGTTCTTTTGCGGTAGCCATTAGCCGAAAGGCTTTTAGTAGGGTATGTTTGGTTATTTTTTGATCGGCTGATATCATTGGTTCTTGAGTTATTGGTGAATCTACTTCGAAAAGTTGATTTTTTAATTACTTAAATTAATATGAATATACTTCTCCATGTTTAAGTGCTTATTTCATGTACTAAAGCCATTTCTTTTCAACTTTTGGCAAACATGCAATCTACCGGAAGCCGGCCCAGCAATTTTGCCCCAGCAAAAAAGTCCCTCTACTTCTTTTGAAAGCTGTTGATCGCATTTTTTGTAAAATCAGAAAGCACTAATTTCCCACTCAATTCTGCGCGTTGTGCTAGGAGGTCGTCCCAATGTTCGGTTCCTTGCCAAAACACTTCTTTTAGTAGGCGCATGGCTTCTGGATTGGAGCCGGATAGTTTGTCCGAAAGGGCTTGGATAGCTTGGTCCATTTCTGCGGCCGTATCGAATATATCCGTGTACAATCCTTTTGCTTTTGCCCATTCAGCGGTTTGCCATTCGGTGGCGTTTATTGCTAGTTGGCTCATTGCGGAAACACCGACTTTGCGTTCTACCGCAGGGCCGACGACAAATGGGCCGATGCCGACCGCCAACTCGCTTAGTTTCACAGCAGCAAATTTTGTGGCTACACAATAATCGACTGCTGATGCTACTCCTACTCCACCACCAACTGCTTTCCCTTGTACTCGTCCGATAATTAGTTTAGGGCATTTTCGACAGGCATTGATGACATTCGCAAAACCAGAGAAAAATACTTTTCCAGTCTCAAAATCATTGATTGCAATCAATTCGTCGAAACTTGCGCCTGCACAAAAGGCACGATCGCCTGCACTTTTTAATACAATGGCCTTCACGGAATCTTTCTCCCCTGCTTCTTTGATCGCGTTGGCCAATTCCGCCAGCAGTTTTCCCGGAAGGGAATTACTTCTCGGATGATAAAACTCAATGGTTTCTATCCCATTTTCATGGGAAATGGTCACATGTCCTTGCTTCGTAATTTCCATTTATAGTTCTTGATTTATCTTTTTTACCATGGTCAAAATGGTAGCAATTGCTACTGTTTCACCAGTTTCGTCATACACGTCTACCAGGAACTTGACTATCCCCTTAGCAATATCCTCCTCGTCTCGTTTTTCCTGATCGATTTTTTCCTTGACGGTAAATTTTACGCCAATTGTCATTCCTGGATAAACTGGTTTTACAAATCGGCACTCATCCAAACCATAGTTTAATAATACCGGGCCTTTTTTAGCGTCTACGAACAATCCTGCTGCTTTTGACAATACGAAATACCCATGTGCTACACGGCCTTCAAAGATGGTTCCTTCTAGGGACGTCGCATCAACGTGGGCATAAAAATTGTCGCCACTTACGTTGGCAAAATTGGCGATATCTGCCTCTGTAACGGTGTGTTTGGCAGTGATTAATGTTTCTCCGACTTCCAATTCTTCAAAATGTTTGCGGAAAGGGTGTACTTGTTTTTCTGTTTGTTTGGCGCCTACCTGGTATTGATTGGTGATTGCAGTAATGGAGGTTGGACTTCCTTGAATGGCGCATCGCTGGAGGTAGTGCATTACACCACGCATTCCGCCCATTTCTTCTCCGCCTCCTGCTCTTCCAGGGCCTCCGTGTACTAGCATTGGCATTGGAGAACCGTGGCCTGTGCTTTCTTTAGCGCTTTCTTCATTGATTACTAAAATTCGGCCATGGTGACTGGCGGCTCCTAGTACAAACTCCCGGGCTACTTTATCATCTCCGGTTGCAATAGAGCAACACAGGGAGCCTTTCCCCATCTTAGCGAGTTCGATCGCTTCGTCCATTCCATTATAAGGGACGATTGTACTTACAGGGCCGAAGGCTTCAATATCGTGTACATCTGTTTTATTAAACGGATCTTCATTTAGCAATAAGATAGGAGACATAAAGGAACCCTTGTTTTTATCTGCTCCGATTACTTCAAAATTTTCCAAATTGCCATAGACAATTTTTGAGGAGTTGAGTAGGATATCGATGCGTTCTTTTACTTCTATTACCTGTGCCTTTCCTGCTAGCGCTCCCATTTTGACGCCTTCGACTTGTGGATCGCCGATGGTTGTTTTGGCTAGTTCTTTTCCTAGAGCGATCTGTACTGCATCTACTAGGTTTTGGGGCACAATAATTCGGCGGATGGCGGTACATTTTTGGCCACATTTTACGGTCATTTCCCGTTTGACTTCCTTGACAAACAGCTCAAATTCCGGGGTGCCGGGGACGGCATTTGGCCCTAGTACACTGCAGTTTAATGAATCCGCTTCCATATTAAAGGGAACCGCTTCGTCAAGGATCCGAGGGGTGGATTTCAACATTTTTCCAGTCGTTGCAGATCCTGTAAAGGTGACAATATCTTGGGAAATGACATGATCCAGAATACCGTGTGCAGAGCCACAAATCAACTGCAATGCGCCTTCTGGTAAGATTTTAGAAGCAACAATCTCTTTGACAAACGCTTCCGTCAAAAAAGAGGTGATCGTTGCGGGTTTGACAATCGCTGGCACGCCTGCTAACAAGTTGACGGCTACCTTCTCCAGCATTCCCCAAACAGGAAAATTAAATGCATTGATATGAATAGCCACCCCTTCTTTGGGCACCATTATATGATGGCCAATAAACGTTCCTCCTTTCGACAAACTAGCCGCCTCTCCATCAACATAGTAAGATTCATTAGGGAATTTTTTCCGAAGGCTTGCATAAGCAAACAAGGTACCAATACCACCGTCTATGTCGACCCAACTGTCTCCTTTGGTAGCTCCTGTAGCGTAACTTATGGGATAAAATTTCTTGCGTACTCCGTGTAGGTGTAAGGCTAATTTTTTGATCATTCTTCCTCTTTCGTGGAAGGTCATTTTCCGAAGTTTTGGTCCGCCTACTGTTCTTGCGTAATGCATCATTTCTGCAAAATCAAGCCCTTTGCTTGTTGCCATAGCGACCACTTCTCCATTTATAGCGTTGTGCAATGCTTTTCCTTCGCCATCGCCATCTATCCATTTTCCTAACGCGTAGTTTTGTAATTTCATCTGTTGATGCTTCTTTGATTCAAGTTGTTTAGTTCGATTATTCTAAACAGCTTCCTTTGAAAATTGTTCTTGCTAAACTGAGGTCAAATATACATAAATCGCAAGTACAAATGGGATAATTGGGGTTGAAAATAGGAAAACCTTCTATACCAAAACGAATCTCAGACATTATTTTTTTTATTATTTATAATTATTCCGCTCCTATTCCATTCATTAAGGGGGAATCCTTTGTTTTAAAGGCCTACAAACATCAAAATAATTCTTATTTAAATTAATTATCGAAATAAATTGCCTTTTTGTCAAAGGTCTTGCAACCATTTTCAATAATGGTCAGTCTATTTAAGCAGATTGGTAATAATTTGACCGATTATAAAAGATACCAATTCTACTGACTAACAATCCTTTGAAATTCTCAAGATTTCGAAACAATAAGGGAAGTCCCAAAAAGACTTTCCTTATTTTTTTTGTCTATACCCTTGAGGTATTAATAAAAAATTCTTATGTTTGTTTTAGTGAAAAGAAATAATCAACATACAAATACCAATTGGTGGCATTTATCGAACTCCGATAAGTGAACAGACCTATTGTATCCTGTTGTATACATAATTTAAAATTTGAAGGCCTGCTGTTCGCAGGCCTTTTTTTTGTCTATACCGTTTAGTTATGAAAAGAATTAAGTTAAATACCAAAAAAAGAAAATACCTGGCAGATACCCTGACACCAGTAAGTATTTACTTGAATTTAAGAGATAAATTTGCGAATTGTTTGTTACTGGAAAGTTCTGATTATCGAGCCAATGACAACAACTTCTCCTACATTTGCTGTTCACCAATTGCAAAATTTGAGGTCGCCAATAATGTCATCTCCCAAGACCTTCCAGATGGCAATTCTACGAAAACAACCATCACCGAGCCCAACCAAGTAACCAATGCGCTAAACAATTTCGTCCAGCAATTTGAGGCCGATGAGTTTGATTACAAATTTATCGCCAATGGACTTTTTGGGTACATTGCTTACGATGCCGTCAGGCATTTCGAAAGTATACAAATCAATAGTTACAAGGATTCCGCAGATGCGATCCCTGATATTCTATACCATGCCTATCGGTACATCGTGGCCATCAATCATTTCAATAATGAATTGTATGTCTTCGAACATCTGACGGAGGGACAAACAGAAACACTGGATGATTTTGAGATATTCATCAAACAAAAAAATGCCCAAACCTACCAGTTCTCCGCTGACAGCAAGGAAACTTCCAACTTTGAGGACAACCAATTTTTAGACGTCCTCCAAAAAGGAAAAAACCATTGCCAGTTGGGCGATGTCTTCCAAATGGTACTCTCCCGTCGGTTTACACAATCGTTTAAAGGGGATGAGTTTAATGTTTATCGGGCATTGCGGTCTATCAATCCGTCGCCTTACCTTTTTTATTTTGACTATGGTAGCTTCAAAGTATTCGGTTCTTCTCCGGAAGCACAAATTGTAATCAATGGCACCACCGCAAGCATCCACCCCATCGCGGGCACCTACAAAAGAACGGGCAATGACAAGGAAGATGCGGCCCAGGCACAAGCACTATTTGACGATCCAAAAGAAAATGCAGAACACGTCATGCTCGTCGATTTAGCAAGAAATGACCTAAGCAGACACGGACATAATGTGAAAGTAGAAACCTTCAAAGAAATACAGTTTTTCTCTCACTTAATCCACTTGGTTTCTAAGGTGACGGGAGACATACAATCAGAAAATCCGCTGCAATTGGTGGGCGATACGTTCCCAGCAGGAACCTTGTCCGGTGCGCCAAAATACAGAGCCATGCAGTTGATTAACGAATACGAGCAAGGCAATCGAGGGTATTACGGCGGATGTATTGGATTTATTGGATTTAACGGAAGTTTTAATAATGCGATTATGATTCGGTCCTTCCTTAGCAAA
>CALLWB010000076.1 GCA_938016265.1 uncultured Saprospiraceae bacterium | reverse complement strand
TCCTCCTGTTGCAGTTATTGTTGCGGATCCATCACTAAGGCCATTACATGAAACGTTGTTGTCCACATTTACAGCCATCGTGATGGTTGATGGTTCTGTTATAACAATGGTTCCTGAAACGTCACATAGATTTGCGTCTGTAACGGTATAGGACTGAAAACCAGCAGGTAAACCTGTTGCAAAGTCGGTAGTTTCACCATTGCTCCATAAATAAGAATATGGTGTATTTCCTCCAGTTGCGGTTATTGTTGCAGTGCCATCAGAAGCACCATTACATGTTACATTGTCATCTATTACTGCAAATGCGGTTAGTAATGGGGGTTCTCTTACTAAGACGCTGCTTGTCGCAGTGCAACCATTAACGTCAGTAACTGTTACGAAATTTGTTGTTGCCCCTAATGCTGTTGCTATTGGAGTTACTTCTCCACTAGTCCAATTGTAAGTATATGGAGGTGTTCCTCCTCCTCCAACAACGGAGGCACTTCCATTGGAATAGCCTCCGCATAAGACGTCGCTAATAAATGTAGCAACAGCAGTAACTGCAGTTGGTTCGGTGATATTTATCATGCCCGTTTCTATACACCCTTGGTTATCTGTTACGGTATAAATATGTATTCCTACTCCAAGTCCAGTTGCTGTGGCAGTTGCCTCACCATTATCCCAGATGTAACTGTACCCTGGTGTTCCGCCAATACTTGATGCAGTGGCGCTTCCATCTCGTAAGCCGGTACAGCTGGCATTTGAAATCAAAGTGGCACTTGTTTGTATTGCGCTTGGTTCTGTAATAGTAACAGAAGCTGTTTGCAGACATCCGTTTTGATCGGTAACCGAAACGGTATGTGGGCCTGCTGAAAGTGTTGTTGTTGCTGCGGTCATATCTCCGTTGTCCCATTCATAGGAATAACCTGGAGTTCCTCCTCCTGCAGTTGCGGTTGCGCTACCATTGCTTTCACCGTTGCAATTTACGTTTCCATTTACTGTAGCAGATAGGGTGAGGGCTGGGGGTTCGGTGATTGTAACTGTTGCAGAAGAAGTACATCCATTTAAATCTGTGACGAAGAGGGTGTGTATTCCTGCAGGTAAATCGTTAGGATTTGCTACAGTTGCTCCTGTACTCCAAGTGAAACTATATGGTAATGTTCCTCCTGTGATTATTGAGATTGCAACTCCGTCGCTTCCAGCTGCACAAGTTACTTGTTGTGCGACTGCAACGCTGCCGTTGAGTTCTAATAATTCGGTTACGTCAATGCTGGCTGTTGCTGTACAGCTATTTATGTCCGTGACTGTTACAAAGTGAATTCCACCAGTTAGATTGGAGACGGTTTGTGTCGTTTCTCCGTTTTCCCATATAAATGTATATCCTGGTGCTCCCCCTGATCCACTTGCTGTTGCTACTCCAGTGTTTTCGCCAAAACATACTACGGGATTATCAAGAACCACTGAGGCAGAGAGCGCTGAAGCATCTCCAATGGTAACTGAAGCTGTGGTTGTACAATTGCTCGCATCTGTAATTGTTACTGTATGAGGTCCAGCCCCTAGAGTTGTGGCCATTGCAGTCATTTCTCCGTTGTCCCATAGGTAAGTGTAGGTAGGAGTTCCTCCTCCAGCTATTACGGTAGCACTGCCGTCGCTTTCTCCATTACAAGAGACATTGTTATTGATACTTGCGCTGGCAGTTAGAATTGTTGGTTCTGTAATAGTAACAGAAGCTGTTTGCAGACATCCGTTTTGATCGGTAACCGAAACGGTATGTGGGCCTGCTGAAAGCGTTGTTGTTCCTGCGGTCATTGCTCCGTTGTCCCATTCATAGGAATAACCTGGAGTCCCCCCTCCTGCAGTTGCAGTTGCACTGCCATTGCTTTCTCCATTACAATTTACATTTCCGGTAATTGTAGCGGAGAGGCTGAGGGCTGGGGGTTCTGTGATGGTAACTGTTGCTGAGGATGTACATCCGTTGAAGTCTGTGACGAAAAGAGTATGCATTCCAGCAGGTAAATCGTTGGGGTTTGCTACTGTTGCTCCTGTACTCCAGGAGAAAGTATATGGTAATGTTCCTCCTGTGATTATTGAGATGGCAACTCCGTCGCTTCCTCCTGCACAACTGACTTGTTGGACTGGGGCAACATTGCCACTTAGTTGTAGAATTACATCAATATTAACGGTTGCAGTGGCACTGCAATTGTTGGCGTCTGTAACTGTAACTGTATGAGGGCCGCCAGTAAGGTTGGAGACGGTGGCTGTCATACCACCATTATCCCAAAGGTAACTATATGCCGGACTTCCGCCACTTCCTATCGCTGTGGCGACACCATTACTTTGACCAACACACAGTACTGGTGAATTTTCAATGGCCGTTGCCGAAAAGAGTCCAGAGTTAGGTATTGTAACACTTGCAACCCCAGTACATCCATTGCTATCAGTAATTGTAACGGTCTGAATACCACTTGCTAGTCCTGTTGTAGTTGCTGCGGTTTCTCCATTATTCCATTCGTAGGTATAAGAAGGAGTACCGCCAGTTCCGGTCACTGTTGCGCCACCATCTGTACTCCCGGAGCAAGATCCTCCTGTGATGTTAGATATCGTACCACCAACTCCAACTGGAAAGTTGGACAAATCGTAACTCGCTGCGTTTTCGCATCCAAATGCATCGATAACGGTCACAGAAAAAATTCCAGGACATAGTCCTGTCGCTGTTGATCCTGTTTGGCCATTCGACCAAGTATACCCATATGGGGGAGTTCCTAGTGAAACATTTGCTGCAATTTCTCCATCGCAAATGCCGAAACAGCTTACCTCTGTGCCAATAGGACTAGGTACAGGTAAGGGGTGGATTATTACATTAAAGTTTTCTACTAGCGCTCCGCAGCTATTAGCGACCGTTACGGAATAGGTTGAATTTATAAGTGGGGTGACAGTTACTGTTTCTCCTGTGCAACCGATACAATTTGGACTCCAGACGATGGATGTTTCAAATTGGGCATCAATAACAAAGGTGGCAGAAGTTCCAAAACAGACATCTTTATCATCACTTATTACTGTCAAAACAGGTAATGGATTTACAGTAATAATGACAGAAGATCTTATTAAGCTAAGGCAGCCATTGTCGTTTTCTTCCAAATAATAGACGTAGGTTCCAGGAGCTAAAGATCCTGGATTGAAGGTTGAAGTACCTGTAGCTAGTGGGATTCCCCCTGTTGGTGTATCATACCAGTTGATGGTGTTTGTCGGGTCGGTTGTTGTTCCAACTATATTTATTGATTGTCCTTCACAGAAATTCTGGGGGCTGGCCATTGGTGGAGGGATGCAACACATGGTAGCATTCCAGGTAACTGGCTGATCTGCAGTACATCCTAAGTCTGTCCAAATCCCAGTTTCTCCATCCGCGTAGGTTTTAATGGAAACATCAAGTGGGTTGTCTGCTGTACAGTTGGCTTCACTTATGGTGGTCAATTCAAAACAGGCGGTCCACATTAGTCCAAAACCGTCCGCAGAGTTGCCGAGACAATCACCCCAAAATCCACAATCCGAAAAAGCTGGATCCCATAGACCACCAAGCGAATTGCAGGTTGCTTGCGTCATGGTAACATCGACAATATCATCAAAGAACGGGTCAGGCCCAACCCATAAATATATTACCGCCCCAAAAAGGTCAACCGTATTGTTTGTGCATCCGCAACCAGGTACAAAAATGCCACCTGCCGCTGCACAAACTGCTGCTGTAGTTGGGTAACATATTGCTGAACAACCATCTCCCCAACTTGCGTTTGGATCTAAGGCGCTAATTGTTCCGGTAAATCCAGGCGAATTAACACTTTGAAACCACCATCCAGCATCTGGGATTAGCGCTCCTGTAGAATTGTAATTTACTGTGCCACCTGGAAACCAAGCCCATTGAGAGCCTGCTTCATTGTTTGCTGCGACTACTGGATTTTGTGTGTTTGAAATTGAGGTGGGTACCCATCCAGGGCCAAAGCTAGGAACAATTCCATGAAGAAAGTTGACGTTAGTTTGATTGTATTGGTTGATGTCGAAACAAAATTCGACGACTGTATTTGGAGGATATTGGTTGTTTGGGAATGCGCTAGGTAATGGATCGACGCTGAGGTTGCTATTCACAAGACAAAGGTCGTCCTGACAAATGTATGTTTGAGTGTATGGTCCAAAAACACAGCCACTGCCATCTGTTACAGAAAAATTGAGTACATCTCCATCAGTTACGGTAACTACGACTGTCCCAGGATTTGAAGTAATGGTAGTTGTAGAATAAGTTCCATCTCCAGTATTCGAAATTGTATAATTAGGCCCGCTTCCGCCAGAAATGGTAAGCGTTATTGTGCCGGTACCAGGTAGGGTACTGGCATCACAAAACTCAACAGAGGTGACTGTTAGGTCTTCTTGATAACAAATTTGGACAGGGATCCCTACATCAAAGCAGCCATCATTGTTTTGGTCGACATTTATTATACCATTTGGATTACCATTGTTATCTCCATCGTCTGCGGTAACAGGAACAAACCAAATACAGCCGTTTCCATCTCCGGTAATACCTGCACCAGTTAGGGCAACAGGAATGCCACCATCATCGTTTGTAGTCCCTGCATCTCCTGGTCCCCAATCCTGTCCTGTCCAAAATAGCCCTGAGAATTGAGCATCTACATTGGGGTTAGGGTTGGCTGGAGGTAAATTATCATATATAGCATAAATTAACTCTGCTTCTTCTCCTGTTTCAGGAGGCGGTAAAACGAAGTCACCATTTGATGTGATCGATGCGCTTTCTCCTACACAGAGATTGATAGAAGTGGTTCCGCTACTAGTAACTTGAGTTCCGACGTCTGCTGAACAGCCGCAAGAAACTACTGCGTCCCAACCAACATCCGTTACTGAACCATCAGTCGTAAATACAATTGTAAAACAACCACTTGGGTTTGTTGCGGTTATTGTTCCTGGTGAAGTCGTACCGGAATAAACGGTGCTAGCGCCTGTAGCTGAATTATTGTCGTATACTGTCATAAAATCAAACCCAGATTCTAAGCCAAAACTAGAGAAGGTAATTGTTACAGGCTCCCCTGGTGTGGTAGAGCAGATATTGTACGTCTGATCAGTATTGTTAAGATAATTGCCAACTCCATCAGTAAAGGTATTGCCACAGGTAAGGTCTATGGGCACAGGAGGAGGAGGTGGGGCAGGAACATTGTTTACAGTATTTCCTGTTAGAACGGAGCAAGAACCTGCACAAACAGTAGATTCACAATTTACTCCAACAAAAGAGACGGTTGTGCCAGTTGGGTCACCGTCGGTTGTTGCGGTGTAATTAAAACAAGTTCCCAAATTGAAATCTACAAACATATCAGGAAAGCCAGCGGTTGGATAAGTGTATATTAAATTGCCTAGAGAAAGTGCCCCAGTGGCTACGTTTGCACCATTGGTTAAAGTTGCAGGGGTGAAACCAATAATGTTTACTCCTGAATCAACATCAGTGGACCAACCGTCAAGCGATCCTCCCTCTCCTACGCACACTTCAATGTCAATCGTGTACGTTCCGTTTCCAAGGTTTTGTGCATTAGAGAGTGTGATGATGGGCGTCGTATCGCAGGCGATTGTAGTATTGGTGCAAAGTAAGAAGGAGATTATTGTGAAGGCGATTAGTCTAGTTAGGATAAAAATATGTTTCATGATTTCCGGGTTGATCGAAATGAAATAGAGGAGAGGGGGATTGGTTATTGGGAAATAACTCTTTCAATTTTCTTCTTTTCGAGAAGATGTTCGAGTTTTTGAAGACGTAATTGTTCTTCACTCGAAGTTGAATTCTTGTATTTGGCAATTTCTTGCTCTATTGAATTTATCTGTTCCTCCATGGACAAAATGCGCGCTCGCTGAGGTGTAGATTCGGGGATTTTTGTAGCTCTGGAAAAAGTAGCGGTGGTGGTATTTGTGGGAATAGGGGTTGCGACCTTTTTGTTTGGATTTAGGGGTGTGCGTTTTCCTACAGGCAAAAGAGTGGATCTTTTGATTATGCCAGTCTTTCCGTTTTTATCAACGCCATATTCGGTAACGGTAGTTTTTTTGACCTTGTTTTTTCCTGGTAGAATTGTGTTTGATTGGGCATAGCATTGAATTGTAAACAACAATACTATGATTGAGAGTAAAATTTCTTTCATGCCTGATATTTTAGATTGGTTTGGGTTTATTGGTAGCGATTGTTATCTACTTTACTGATTTATCTATGCTTATTTTTAGCACTTCACTAAACGCATAAATCTGAGTTAAAGAGACAGCAATTTTTTTTTAATCCAAGGGGTAGAGATTAAAAATATACTCCGCTTAACAATTAATATTACGTTTGTTAGTAGTAGATCGCTGCCTGAAAATTAACAAAAAATTAACAAAAAAGCGCTTTATTTTATTTCGTTTACAAAAATACATCTATGTATTCGTCTATAAATCTGTGTTGTTTGGATAAATAGGAATAAACTAAAATACTTAAGCTTAAGTTTTTAGACACTCAGGAACAGGAAAATGCCTTTTTGGGAAATTTTACACTGTCCATGGTTTGCGCTACAAAATTTCGTCCTGTATTAAAAATACACAATTTTTGAAATATTTTTATTCTGAACTGATTTTAAATTCATTAATTTTATCCTTATTATTTGAATTACAGCGGGTCATTCATTGGATAAAATTATTGTATGAACAAAAATAGAATGATTTTTGAAATCTTAATCAGGAATAAATCAACTACCAAAGAACAACCTTTCAGTAACATTTATCATTAGAAACCGACTATTTTGCCAGTGATTAAAATTAATGTGAAGCAACATTTTATGGTGTTTTTACTCCGGTGAGGAAAGCTTATTGACCTACTTGCATTAAAATTTGGCGACAGGACTACAGTTGTCATTTAGGATTTATATACCTTTGGGTTGATCAATACTTAATGTTAGGCACTTTAGGTGTAACTACCTGACTTAATGAAAATCTTATGAAATCAAGCATTTATCAGAGTTTAACGGATGGAAAAAAGGCAGGAAAGAAAAAATTTGTTGTCCTAATTGATCCTGACAAACTAAAAACAGACAATATTGATAAAATCATTGAATTTGCGCACCAAGCAAAAGTCGATTGTTTCTTTATTGGTGGTAGTTTGGTTATAAATGATACGTTGGATTATTGCATTCTTAAAATAAAGGAGGCTTGTCAAATCCCTGTGATTTTATTCCCCGGAAGCTCTATGCAGCTTAGCTATGCCGCAGATGCCGTATTGTTTTTAAGTTTAATCTCTGGTCGAAATCCAGAGCTACTAATTGGGAAACACGTAGAAACAGCACCGTTTCTTTATGCAAGCCCACTTGAAATCATTTCAACGGGCTATATGTTGGTAGATGGAGGTGTCCCGACATCCGTCTCCTATATGAGTAATACCTACCCAATTCCTTCTTCAAAAGATGATATTGCTTTATGTACTGCACTTGCAGGGGAACTTTTAGGAATGAAATTGGTTTTTATGGATGCAGGGAGTGGTGCAATAACTCCAATTTCCGAATCTATGATAGCTGCTGTAGCAGATAAAATTCAGATTCCATTGGTAATTGGCGGCGGCATCCAAACTCCAGAAAAAGCGTTGGCCAACGTAAAAGCTGGTGCAGATATCATCGTTGTTGGCAACGCAATTGAAAAAGACCCTGGTCTTCTGACAGAAATGGCAGCGGCTGTTCATTCAGTAAATCAGATGGTCCTGAAAAATTAAATTGATACTTTGAAAGAAGGAATTGTTGTAAAATCTACTGGAAAATGGTACGTAGTAAAACTACCAGATGACAGTCGTGTCGATTGCCGGGTGGTGGGCAAATTTCGCCTGAAAGACTTGAAACTAACCAACCCAATCGCTGTTGGAGATGTTGTCGAATTTGCAATGGAAGCAGATCAACCAACAGGGATCATCAAATCAGTAAAGCCCAGAAAAAACTATATCGTTCGGCAGTCTCCGAGAAAAAAACATTTCATGCACCTCCTTGCATGCAATATCGACCAAGCTATGCTGTTGGTTACCATTAGAGAACCAGATTTGAAAATTGGTTTTATTGACCGGTTTTTATTGACTACTGCTCCGCAAGATATCCCTACCGCCATCGTAATAAATAAGGCAGACATCTACGGAGAAGAAGATTTGGCTATTTATGCTGCGCTGCACGCCCTTTATGAGCGAATTGGTTATCGGGTATTCCTCACTTCTGCTACTGACAACTATGGGATTGAAGAGCTCAAAGCATTTTTAAATAATAAAGTAACCATGATTTGCGGACACTCGGGGGTCGGTAAGTCCACTCTTTCGAATTGTATTCAGGAGGGACTGGAAATCAAAACCCAGGTGCTCTCTGATTATTCGGGCAAAGGCCAACATACGACTACTTTTGCAGAGATGTTTGACCTTGATGAGGGAGGTGCATTAATAGATGCCCCAGGAATAAAAGAGTTGGCTTTTAACAATCTGGACCCTCTGGATATTGCACACAACTTTTTAGAGTTTTTCGAGGCATCTAAAGGGTGTAAATTTCATGATTGTCTTCATATTAATGAGCCCAAATGTGCTGTAAAAAAGGCCATTGAGGAAGGGGGGATTAGTGAGTTGCGGTATCAAAACTATCTAAAAATAATGGAGGAGACGATGGATCAGAATTATTGGGAGCGGAAAACGGATTGGTAGAGGTTAAAGGGACTTTTTACTTGTTAGGTAAACACTAACATAAGGAGGGATAAACCCTAGAAACTTAATAGACCAGGTAACCAGAAACTCAGTTTATAAATGTTTCTATTATTTTAAATATAAACGGAATCTTCATTTTATGAAAGTTGTTATTCAACGTGTTCGTCAGGCGTCTGTTTCTGTTGGGGGCGAGCTAAAATCGAGTATTGGTGATGGCCAATTAATTCTGCTTGGAATTGAAGCAGAAGACGGTCAGGAAGACATCGACTGGCTCTGTCGTAAAATACTCAATCTGCGTATTTTCAATGATGAAGCTGGCGTGATGAATCGTTCAGTATTAGAAATCAGTGGGGAGTTGCTGGTCATCAGTCAATTTACATTGCATGCAAGTACTAAGAAAGGCAACAGGCCATCGTACATTAAAGCCGCTCGACCAGAAATCGCCATTCCAATCTATGAAACGTTTGTAAAAACGCTATCCATGGGGCTCGGCAAGCCTGTCGGCACTGGAGAGTTTGGAGCAGACATGAAAGTCGAATTACTGAATGATGGCCCGGTTACCATAATAATGGATTCAAAAAATAAGGAATAATGACTTTGCAAGAGGCTCAACAAACGGTAGATGACTGGATAAAGACCGTCGGTGTTCGTTATTATGACGAATTGACCAATACGGCTGTTCTAATGGAAGAAGTCGGCGAAATCGCTCGACTTATGGCTAGAATTTATGGTGAACAGTCCTTCAAACGAAAAGAGGACGAACTTTCTGCGAAGGAAGACCTTGCCGGTGAGATGGCGGATGTATTATTTGTGCTTATCTGCCTAGCAAATCAGACTGGAGTAGACT
This sequence comes from uncultured Saprospiraceae bacterium, assembly GCA_938016265.1. Taxonomy (GTDB): domain Bacteria; phylum Bacteroidota; class Bacteroidia; order Chitinophagales; family Saprospiraceae; genus JAHDHB01. The sequence goes on along the minus strand of CALLWB010000076.1, from coordinate 132,809 downwards.
TGACCGATGCCTTAAAGAAAAGCCTCGATAAAAAAACAAAAAGAGATGCTGAGCGGCATGCTTCGAATAAAAAACTGCTTTAACTTTTGTAGACCAAGGTAATAGAATGGGCCATCATTTCTGACAGCCCTCTCTATATTGAATTTACTAGTTACTATTACAAAGATTTACTTTCTTTATCATCTAACAATCCTGACCTTTTTGGTTGTTGTTTCTTTTTCTGAATGAATTTCTAGCAAATAAATGCCTGTTTTTAAGTTGGCAACATTTAGCGTAGTAGTTTCTCCTTCAGATTGTTTTTGGGCAACTGGACGTCCTAGCAAGTCGTAGAGGATATAGCCTAATTTTTGTTGCCCATCGGACGCTACAACTAGTATATCGTTGGCAGGATTTGGGTAAATTTTTATTTTCTGTAATCGGTGTTCTACTACGGATGTTGTTGAGTCCGAGATAATTCCTGAAGTTGTTTGTCCAACAATCTGCAATAGTTCTTCACTAGCATTAATTACCTTGTTTGGAGTAACAGTGACTTCAAAAACATAATCATTTTTGAACATGATGTCATCTTTGATCGTCAAACGTAGGGTTGCAATTTGGCCAGAGCCACTAATGGAAAGACCATTATTTCTAGTTATTCCTACTTGAATTTCTTCATTGTTATAAAAGTCCTTTGAAAGGCCAATCATGTCCTGATTAATTGTACCCAGCCAACTATTTTCGTAAGTAATATGTACGCTGTTTGGTACGACGACTGCGGTGTCATATTGGACTGAAAATGCTATGCCATAGACATCTGATGCGGGTGCAAAACTTTCTCCAAGCATGATTGGTATTTCAACAACCATGGCTGGACTGTAGTTCGCCACCTGAGCATATAGCGGTGCGGTGCCAGTGCCTCCAGTAGGACGAGCAGGGATATAACTCAGCCCCCAGTTTTGAGTAATCGCCAAAGTGTCGTCAAAATTTACTGCACCATTGCCATCCGTATCCATGTGCTTGAAATCGATGTTTGACATTGGAGTTGCTTGAAACCATTCATTAGAAATATGTCCCGTCCAGGCAATGCCTTGAGTTGCCCTTGGTGTACCTGTTGCTCCGAAGGCGAGGCCTAGATTAAGCACGTCTGCATTGTTAGTTACTGTCGAAACGTCTGTGTCTCCTGGCCACACGCAGACGTCATGTACTTGAAATGTTACGGGTTGAATATAGGGCGTTGAGGAGGGAGGGTTGACATTTAGGGTCCATGCTAGGTTATGGGTTCCTGGTATAAGAGCAGACAGCGTTGGTGTCATGGAAGTTTCGTCATCAATAACGTTTGGTGCATAGCCCGTCCATAAACCGAGAAGCCCTCCGTTTGCGCCTGTTGCACTTAAGGTAGTCGGTCCATTATCATCACAGACGTCCACTTGGTCTTGAGTGAGCATTGGATCTCCTACAATAAAATAAATGTCTGCTTGGAAACATAAAACTGTTGGCGTTGGCAAATTGCAAACTTCATATCTGGCAAAATCTATCCCTACAAATCCCATATTGGGAGTATAGGTAATGGCTCCATTTGGGGCGATAGTAATCGTCCCGTTAGTTGGATTTGCAATTAGGTAAAATCCGGAAATGCCGGAGGACATAAAGTCGTTGTTTCCAAGGAGGTGGCTTGCTGGTGTATTGAGCGGGACTAAAACTAAATCGTCGTTTGCTGCATCCGTGTTGCAAAATAAATTTAATTGTAATGCTGGACTATAATAATTGCCTTCAATTACCTCAATTAAATAGCCGTTGTATTTTTCGCCAACAAAGGTTGGAGGAAAATTAACTGGATTATGGTCATGCCATTTTAATTCTGCAGATGCCGAAAAATCAACAATATCCAAAGCCATCCGCCCAACGGGCTGCCATGAAGTCTCATTTACTGGAACACCATCTCCTCCCGTTAATATTACATTGTAGGAAACTATTGTGTCTAGGCTACCATTTAGATGATGTGGATCATAAAAGCTAGTTGCCCCCGCTACAGTCACCGTTCCTGACATTCCTAACTCTTGTACAATCCTAGGATTCTCCAGCTCTCTAGTGAAGCTAAATCGGTAATTTTGGTGTGAAATGTTGAACGTTGTGAGATTGGAAGTTGCTTTAACTTCAATATCAAAATATAAGGTGCTATCCGAGCAGTCTATTGTCTGATTGGCAAAGCGAACATCGAATTGACCACTTTGGGCAGAGGAAGTAAATGCGCAAAAGAAAAGAAAGAGGCCAAACAAATAAGAGAAGTACTTTTTCATAGTTGCGGGATTGGGGATGTTTGTAAAATTGTTTGAGTTGTCAGTTGGAAATCCTAGTGTATACCAAATGGAATTTAGATTTTTCATAAGTTTAATGTTAGTTAGTTCGGCGGCTGGAGTGATTTGTTGCTTAGTAGGCTACTCTTTAGCAAAGTAGTCATCAATTGACAAGACATTTATTGATGTCTTTAAGAATGATAAACGTCTTGTTTTCTATTGGTGAATCGGCTGAAATAACTTTACGATAATAAAGGTATTGGAATAATAATGTAGAAAAAATTACTATTTTAGGTAATAATAGAATTTTAAAGGCTAGAATTAATGTACAAGCTGCTGGTAGTCAAAAAATTAATCAAAATAAAAATAGAATTAAATTTTGATAAAGTCTAAACTAATAAAACTTTTATGTGCATTCTCTTCAAAAGAGGTTATTGGATTTAGGTCTTTTATTAATTCGCCCTACTTCAACAAAAATAAAAAAATTCGACAACTAGGCGACTACATTCTTGACTTACATCCTGATTTTCAACAAAAAAATATTGACAAAAAAACAGTATATGAATTGATATATAAAAATGAAAAATTTTCGGAAACAAGAATCAACAACTTAACCTCCGATTTATTTCAATTGGCCTTAAATTTTTTAGCGCAGGAAAAATACGCTAGACAGAAAAACGAAATTAGTATCAATTTAATGAGCGAGCTGCTGCGAAAAGAACAGTACCCAGAACTCGTCCGTGCCAGTAAGAAGTTTAGCCGTTCACTAGATCAAACGCCCGTAAAAGATGCAAACTACCATCTAAATCAATATTTCTTAAATAGTCTTCAGGACACTCATTTTTTGCAGCAGTCTAGCAGGAAAGCAGATCCGAACCTACAGCTAAAGAGCAACAACCTTGATTTGTTTTACTTTGCCTCTAAACTCAAAATTGCCTGCGATATGACCAGCAGAAATATCGTAGTAGATGCAGGCTACAACTGCAAGCACCTTCACTATTTGTTAGAACAAATTGATGATAACAAATCAATCTTTGAGAAAGTCCCCGCTGTTTACATTTATACAAAAATCCTAAAAACACTGATCGAGGAGGACTTAGAATCTCATTTTCATGAGCTGAAACAACTCCTAAGCGAAAACCTACTGACATTTGAGCAGGAAGAACTCGCAGACATGTACGACTATGTACTAAATTATTGTATCAAAAAAATAAACTCCGGCAAATCAGGCTTCTATGAAGAGGTATTCGAATTGTACAAGCTATTGCTGGAGAACGAAATTATTTTTAATAATGGAATATTAAGCCAATGGGACTTCAAAAACATTCTGTCTACTGGGCTTCGTTTCAACAACTTTGAATGGGTAGGCAATTTCCTTGAACAATACAAAACCCGATTACCAGAGCAAGTAAGAGAAAATGCCTATTCTTATGGAAGAGCCTATCTTCATTTCATGAAAAAGGAGTACAAAAATGCACTTCAATTGATCCATCAAGTAGAATTTACTGATCCCTCCTATCACATCGGCGTCAAAATGATCCAGCTTAAAAGTTACTACGAACTGAATGAAATTGAACCATTTTTTGCGTTGGTGGAAGCATTCAAAATCTATATTTTTAGAAATAAACAACTGTCCCCTTACCGTAAGCAGGCCAACAAAAACCTCCTGCAAATTGCTTCGAAGATATTCAAACTAAAAAATCAGAAATCAATATTAACGCAAAGCGAATACAACAGAAAACGAAAAACACTGATCGCGTTGCTGGAGTCTACAGAACCACTATCAGGAGCAGATTGGTTGAATCAAATCATCGAAGATCTATAGGATCAAAGGCTCACCCGAAATCGGATGAACCTTTGATAAACCTTTTTGTCTTGTTTGATTCGCTAGTGAGCGACAACAAACTTCTTAGTTGCTCTCGTTTTGCCGTCGACTAAGTGGATGAAATAGCTACCTGGTAGCAGTCTACTTGCATCGAACTGTATTTTTTGGACACCAGATGTCACCTGCAATATCTCTTGGTGCACCACTTTACCCGCTAGGCCAATCACCATAAGTTGTGCCTCTTTTGATTCGAAGGCTTCGAGCTCAATGGTCAGTTGATCGCTCGTTGGGTTTGGATATAGCTGGATTTGTATTGCAGAAGATTCTTGAGTTTGGTTTAATCTTAGCGCCTCTTGTGTTGCTTGATCCTGCGTCACTGGATTCACAATAATTGGAGGGAAAGTTGGAAACCCAATAACTGGAAGTGTTTTGCATGCTGTAATACTTACCTCATCTATATAAACAAGGTCTCCATTCCCAGACGCATCACAACGCAATCTGAATCTGACAGAATTTGTGAAAAATCCCTTTTTCATTATCCCATGGACTGTTACTGATTCATAGTACCGTTGATTGTTGACAAAATCATCCCCACTCACCCAATTCTCCACACTTGCCCAAGTTTGGCCATTGTTATAGGATACATCCAAATAAAAATCTTCTTTAAATTCCATAGATACTGCGTAATAGCTAAAGTCGATCGTTACTTCATTGTAGAAGCCGAGCGCCAATGGGTCGGTGAACATGGAGGAGGCTTGACCAGAGTTGTCTCTTAGTCTTATGGAATAATTGCCAATTGCATTTTGGATGGATCTTGCAGCATCAACACCTCCTTTATTCCAGATGCCCCAGCCTGCTTCAAAGCCTTCGCTGTCTAGCTGGGTGCAAGAACAGCCAGGTATACTTGCATTGATGTAAGTTCCCGCGTCTACTTGGTATAAATTACTAGCAAATTTTTCACCAATAAAGGTTGAAGGCCAAACTAAGGGGTCATTTTCTTCGTTCCATTTAAACCATAATTTAGCCGTTGGGGCGAGTATTGGGAAGGCAAGTCTTGTAACTGGTAACCAATCTGTTTCTGACAATAGGTAACCGTACCCACCAGCTAAAACCAGATTGAGTGAAACAAGGTCACCCATAGAACCAGTTAGATCGTGCGGATCATAAACACTTGTTACCACTCCATTTTGAAATACAACACCAGATAAGTTATATTCTTCATCAATGGTTGGTGGGCCTAATGCGACGTCATTGAAAGTAAAACGATAGTTTTGGTCGGCAATATTGAAGGTGGTCGTGCTAGAATGGGCTTTCACCTCTACGTCTAAATAGACAATACCTGCATCGCAATCTGTTGAGGAGATGAGTCGCACATCATATTTTCCGTTTTGCGCAGAGGTTGTAAGAAAGCTGAATAAAAGTAAAATGCTGAATAAATACGGCTGATAATTTTTCATAGTTCTTGTCTTTAAAATAGTTATAAAATTGAGTACTCTTCCCTGTTAATAGACAATTCCTTCCTTGGAACTATTTTTTTCAATAGTTCTGAAGTTTAGAAATTGTCAAGAATAGAAACGAACCTTTTATTGTATAGACATACAATAAAAACCTTCAATTTCTTTTCTGAAATTGCGGGAATACGTAAATAAAAAATTGTTGTGGGATTTAAACGGCGGTGGGACTGCCTTTCCTATTACAAACATAGGAAAGAAAAACAACAAAAAAAAATACAAATTCACCTGGAAATAGAAAAAAGGAGGGTAGGGCTAAACAAATAAACTACTGATTTACAGTACATAGCATTCTATAGTAATAGACAGACCCTTTACGTAGGGTATACATTCTGACAAGCACAATCGAACAAAATTTTCAAATCAGCATAAAACTAGGAGAGGTTATTAGACGTATAAACTGGTTTTTTATACCTTTCCGGTAACATAGTCAAACATAATTCGTAATGAATTAAGAAAATGTTAAACGACGACCATGTTTAGCATCTTTACTATAAAGGCATTATTATTGTTTGGATAATAGGACTCTCACCGACTCACTTTACTGTTCAATTGAACATTTTAAAATTTAATTTTATGAAAATATCGTCCATTCTAAAAGGTAGAACCAAAACTAAATTGCTTGTCTTGAGCTTTGTGGGTTTTGGTATGTTCTCAATGTCAACTACTTATGACAAGTATTTCGAAATAGCCAAGAACATTGAGATCTTTACTAACCTTTATAAAGAGATCAACACCTATTATGTAGATGATGTAGATCCGGCCAAATTGATGCGTACTGGTATCGATGCGATGCTGGAATCTCTTGATCCATACACAAACTATATCTCAGAAGCAGAGATGGCAGGTTTCCGACTTCAAATAACCGGAAAATACGGCGGCATCGGAGCAAGTATACGAAAACAAGGGGACTATGTAGTCGTAACAGAACCCTACGAAAATTTCCCCGCCCATAAAGCAGGATTGCAAGCAGGAGACAAAATTGTCGCCATCAACGGAAAATCTGCCAAAGGCAAAGATTCTAAAGAAATAAGTGAAGTGCTACGCGGTGCTCCAGGAGATGAGGTAAAAATAACGATCGAGCGTCCAGGAGAATCTTCAAGCAGAAATGTAACACTGGAAAGAGAAGAAGTCCGAATCCCAAATGTCCCTTACTCAGGAATGGTAGACGACAAAACGGCCTATATCACCTTGACTACTTTCTCAGAAAAGGCAGGCGAGCATGTAGCAGACGCCTTGGAGGAGTTGAAAAAAGACCATGATGTACAAAGCGTCATTCTTGATTTGAGAGGAAATGGAGGTGGATTGCTAAGAGAAGCAATTAATGTTTCTAATGTTTTTGTTCCTAAAAATGAAGAAATTGTTACCACCCGAGGTAAAATCAAAGACTGGGACAAAAAATTCAAAACACTCAACAAACCAGTTGACGAAGAGATTCCATTAGTGGTATTAATCGATAATAGTTCTGCTTCCGCCTCAGAGATTGTATCTGGAGTGATTCAGGATTTAGATCGTGGTATTCTAATCGGTCAAAAATCGTATGGAAAAGGGTTGGTTCAAAACACCCGTGATGTTGGGTTTAATTCTAAAGTCAAATTGACAACGGCCAAGTACTACATTCCTAGTGGACGTTGTATTCAGTCGGTGAGCTATAAAGACGGTAAAGCCGTAGAGAATATTGACTCGTTGAGAGCGACCTTTCAAACACGCGGTGGACGTACTGTATATGATGGTGGCGGAGTGACTCCAGATATCAATCTGACGGACGGCGATCTGGGTAAAATCACCCAGGCGTTGCTAAGAAACGATTTGATTTTTGATTATGCTACGGAATTCAAGCAAAAAAATTCTACAATAGCTGCAGCAAATCAATTCAGCCTGACCGATGATGACTACAGAGAATTTGAGCAGTTTGTAACCAGCAAAGAGTTGAAATACGAAACAAGCAGCGAGCGTGCACTTCGAGAATTGGAAGAAAAAGCGAAAAAAGAAAAATACTTCGATGCAGTAGAAACAGACCTTGCCAATGCGAAAAAACGAATTGCAGAAGACAAGAAAAATGATCTTTATAAATACAAAGATGAAGTGGCTGATATTCTGGAGCGAGAAATAGTAAGTCGATATTATTTCCAGCAAGGAAGAATTGAGTTTGGTCTTGCGAAGGATGCAGAAATCAAAGAAGCGATCAAATTGTTTGCTGACGAGGCTCGATATAAAGACTTATTAACAAAAAAATAGTTTTTTAACCCGATTCTTTATTCATTGGACAACAATTTTATACTGAACGGGGTTTAAAAAATTAAGATATATTAAGAAGAGGTGCAAATGAATTATATATTTGTGCCTCTTTTATTTTTATATGGGATTGATACTTAACATAGAAACCAGCACGAACGTTTGTTCTGTTTGCCTTGGACGTAACGGAGCGCTCATTCATTTGGAAGAGACCAACGTTCCTCAGGCGCATGCAGGGACACTAACAATACAGATTGAGAAACTACTCAAAGCTACGGGCATTGTACTTTCTGATTTGGATGCGGTAGCGATTAGTGAGGGGCCAGGCTCCTATACAGGATTGAGGATTGGTACTTCTGTTGCAAAAGGCATTTGTTATGCCCTTGACAAACCGCTAATTTCTGTTGATACACTAAAGAGTATCGCGGAGGCGACAAAAAATAAAGAAAATATAAATGGGTTTTATATCCCCATGATCGACGCCAGACGAATGGAAGTTTACACCGCAATTTACGGAGATCCCAGCCAAGAGCCACTCGAAATTACACATGCAAAAATAATCAATGAATCTAGCTTCCAAAGCTATATAAATCAAGGACTTCCGTTGATCCTGTCAGGCAATGGAGCGTTGAAATGTAAGCCTCTTCTAGGGGAAAAGAACATTCTCTACTCCGAAGTAGAGTGTTCAGCTGCCAACATGATGGGCTTGTCACAAAATGCATTAAATATTAATAAAATTTGTGACCTTGCATATTACTCACCGTCTTATTTAAAAAGTCCAAAAATTACTATATCAAAAAAAAAGCTATAGCAAACGCAACCTTTTTACAAAACAGACGTATTTAATTGTAGATATATGATATATTTGCAAATACCTACTTCTGTTTCGACAACAAAATCAAACGTTTGCATTGGTATGGTTTTTGTCAAGTAAATATTTATTAATTTTATTATATAACAAAATACTTCAAAATATTTTTAAAATGAGGAAACAAAAAAACGAAAGTGTCGTATTAAGTAAAGGTAAGAAAGACATACACCTTGACTACGCAGAGCTAAGAAAAGCAGTATTAGTATTAAGAGCTGTGAATCATAAATTACGTCAATCAGTCATTGACCTCTTAGAGGAGAACGACAGAATGACTGTCACAGACATCTATATTAAGTTGCGTCTTGAACAATCAGTAGCTTCTCAACACTTAGCTATCTTAAGAAGAGCGGGCGTTGTAGTAACTGATAGACAAGGAAAATTCATCTATTATTCTTTAGATAAAGATAGATTAAAGCAAATCTCCGGCTTAGTTGAAGAATTGGTTAAGTAATTAGAAATTGCTAATTTAGCGGAGGGATACATTTTTTGTATACAAAAAATAGATGTGCTATGCGTTCCCAAAACAGACCATAGCACATTTATTTTAACCCATAACATAAAAAAAAGATTTATATGATGGATAACATTTGAGTTGTTACATCGTTTTATTTACATATTTTAGTGCATATCAGCATTAATTTGACAGTTCTTTCATTTCTTAACAAAAAGGCTATTTTATTATGAGAAAGGCAAAGGTTAGAATTAATGATGAAAATCTACAGGTTTCTGCGGAGATACTACGAGCGTTAGCTCACCCTCTCCGTATGAAGATTTTAGAATTCATCGACAAACACAAAACCATCAACGTAAACAAAATTTACAATACGTTGAAGCTTGAACAATCTATTACTTCACAACATTTACGCATCCTAAGACTTGCGGATATTGTTCAAACTTCCCGAGAAGGAAAGTTTATTCATTACAATATCAACTATCCTAAAGTTGCGCACGTTGTAAAAGCAGTGGATAGTTTCTTAGAAGAAGACAAGTAGTTACAACAACAAACGTCTATAGATATCTAAAAAAGCTCCACTTATGTGGAGCTTTTTTTTTGCCATAGACCGACATTATCATGCACTTTGTTATTTTGATTCAATAATAATTTTTATATTTGAATACTTAATCTACCCGGTATTATTATGATAAATCAATTATCTAAGAATAAAATTTTGCTCCTTGTTTTTGTTGCATTTGCGACAATAACGATTTATTTACAACAAACATCGGGACATCAAAATAATACATCTCCTCTAAAAATAGAATCTGTTCAAATAAACAGACTGAATTGGGACAATGTTCAAATTATTTCTGACTATACCTTAGGTTTTGTTGCCGCTGGTTTTGTTGCCAGTCCAGCCGTAGAAGAAAAAATTACCATTCATGACTCCAGAGATAATCTTGTCTATGAAGGTAGCGACAAAAGCGCAATCACTATTCCCGATGCGCAGTTGGGGAGCAAAGAAAAATTGTCAGTTAAGTATTGTGTTACCCGCAACGGAAAAACTGCCTGTGAGCAAAAAACAATTTTTGCGTCCCCTAAATTACTTACCATAAACCCCACCGTCAACTACCCATTTAATAATAGAATTTTCTTGGGAGAGTTTACGCTTCGCCCGGTACTTAAACGAGCGATATTTGGGCAAACCAATCAAGTAGAAATACTCAATACTGACTTCAGACAATTGCGCGGGTCGATAAAATTGTTTACAAAAGGGAATACCGCAGAAGTCTCTGTTCCTATAAATGGAGAAACAGGCGTTTTTGATCTTAGTAATTCGGAGAACTATCAGTATTTCAAACGGCAAATTCAACAAGCCATTTATAACGGTAAACTAGAGTTCGATTTTGAGACCAATGTTGAAATAGCTGGAGCAAAAGCCTCTTTCCCGATCGTCCTTGATAAAGGAAAACTGGATCATGCGTTGAATGTAGCCCTCCACGCTCCTGTACCAATCTCTGCCGATCCTATTGTTGAATCAGCACTGCCACTTTTCACAGCACTTGATTGCATAGAGGACGAAATTTTTAGTGAAAAAGAAAAAGCACCAGTCGTAAGAAAGGTCCGAGATGTAATTCCTACGCCAGTTGCCCATACAGAAAACCTAAAAGAAATAGCAGACTGCAAGGAGGTCCCCCCTACAGTTGTAGAAAAAGAACCTTCGATAGCACACGATCTATATGTTCCTGTAGAAGCGAAGGTTGATTTGTACGAAGCAATTCCCGCTCCTAAACCAACAACTAGCAAAGCTCCAATAGCGGAAAATTTGACGCCTACTCCATTGATAGAAAAACCGGCAACAACTGTAGAAAAAATAGTCCCTGTCAAAAAAGAAATTAGAAAGGAGAAAGCGACAGTATTGGAGACACCACCGGTTGTTGTTCCTGCATCAATTGTCAAGAAAGATTATTCTGCGCTAGCTCAAAACTACGCTTCCGCCATCGAGAAATACATAATACGCTTAGTACATTCAGATCCTACATTGTCTAAAACGACAAAAGTGACGTCCTGGAAACAGAACGCCGATGGCCGATTGAGTATTCTGTTGTCTGTGGACTGGGTAGACCGGTGGCTGGAAGACAACTTTCAAATAGATGGAATACTGACAGTAGATGAAGATGGAAAGAATGCAACTTTCAAATTGATCAGCAAAAATCAAACAATAAAAGACTTGGAAGATTTCAACTCTAAAACAATAAATGAGTCTTTTTTTAGGAAATCCTTGTAGGCCTGCCTTTAATAAAATAACAAAAGAACGCGTTGATTTTTGACGCCCCTTTTTTTACTCCCTTAATTGTTGTATTTTTATTATTAGTTCTCGGCCAGTAACCAATCATTTAGAACCCAACTAATGTATCTGGATCAAATTCTAATCGAATTTTTTAATCCAACTTTATTATTTAACTTGGCCGAGCATAAAACAATACGTTATGAATTTTATACTATTAGTAGTACCTGGAGGACCAGAAATTATTATCATTCTATTTGTCATTTTATTATTGTTTGGCGGAAAAAAGATTCCAGAACTCATGCGTGGTTTAGGAAAAGGAATCCGCGAATTCAATAGTGCCAAGGCTACCGTAGAAGGCGAAATAAAGAAGGGAATCAGAGACGCTGAAGAACAAGAGAAGGCTATAGAACCTGAGAAATAAATTTTATTGTTTTTTTTGTGAATATTCAAACATTAAAGGGTTTGCCAGTATTCTGAATACAAGAACGCATCTCTTTATACAAATAATCTGGTCTTTTCTAAAAAAATATTAAAGCTCGTGCAATAAACTGCCGGGCTTTTATGTTTATATGGTGAAAATTGTGAATTCTTATTTATTTAAAAACAACACACATTATCATACACCTGCAACGTAATCAATTAATTATGAAAAACACATTTACTCAAGATCAAATTATCAAGTACATTTACAAAGAAGTTTCTACTTCGGAAAAACTACGGTTAGAAGAAGCAATTGACTTAAACTTTGAGGTCCGAGAGCTTTACGAAGCTACGCTGAAAGCAATTACTGCTTTACCCAAAGTTGAATTCAACCCGAAGACGGAAGCGATTAATAAAATACTTGGATATAGTCAAAGTACTCAACTCGAGCCGCTTCATTAAAAAAATCGCGCTGTCCAATGGATAGTTAAAAGCAAAGAAATGCCCGGGATACAACGTTTGTTAGTATTCTGGGCATTTTTGATTTTAATCGGATGTATTTTTTTAAAGATCTAGGATCAATTTCTTCTCCTCCACCTGCTAGCTCCCCAAAGCGCAATTCCAAAAAGGAGAATAAATGGCCATATGTTCACCAAAAACAACAGAAAATGGATCAAATTATTCCACCCATTTCTGAATCCATTTTTAAATTCTATTCCGAAGGCCGTCTCTTTTGGTACTTGCTGGTAGAATGTGAGGTGAAGCGTAGCAAAAGAAACTTTACTTTCGAGATATTTTAGCCGACCCTCCACAGACTCAATTTTGCCCCGCAGCTCCCCTAGCTGTTTTTCCACTTCCAGCAGTTCCGTTACCGAGTTCGCTTTTTTTAGTAATTGCAAATATCGAGCTTCCAACTCCTTTTTTGCTTTGAGCCGAGCTTCCGTATCCACAAACTCCTCCGTTACATCTCGGACTTCTATTTTTTTCTGATCAAACCTGGATATACCATTTGTCGTCTCAGCTACCAACTTGTCAAAATTGGAAGCAGGTACTCGGATGGTCAAACTGTTAGAGACCCGACCAGACGACTTATACTCTTGGTCAGCGGCTACGTACCCTTTATTGTTGGCGATTGATTCAAGTACTTGTTTCTTTGTTGCTTGCAGGTTGTTGGATTCGAAGGTGATGTGGCCTGTTTTTAGTAGTTTTCGCTCCACCGCGTCTTCTGTTTTTTGCTCCTCCCCTGATTCCTTAGATTCGTCCATTGTTTGTCCCTGGGGGGCGCGGTCTGCTTCGTATTGACTTTCGGATTGGCATCCCAAAAATAGCATTAAGACCAAAACTGCAGGCATCCATTTTTTTACTATCATTTTCATTTATTTTAATTAATGTGGATTGGAGGAAGTTGAAGGTTAATGGAAAATTAGTAATTGGTTTGAGGCAAAACTATTATAACTAATAACGACTATACTTTATCCAATTCCCATATTAATGCCTATTAATCATAATAAGTAACCAGTTTTTTATTATTTGCATGTTTCTTTTTTGAATTACTTCGTTATAATAACGATGAATCACTATTCAACATTATTTATCCTATTGCTAGCATTTGCAACCCCAATAATTGCACAGCATTCAGAAAACTACCCCTGGCTCAAAACCGACACCCTGCAAGAGACCATTGCCTCAAGAATTGCCCCGCCAAAAGGATATCAGCGCACAGTGACAACCCCAAACAGCTTTCAGGACTGGCTGAGAAATCTCCCTCTCCAACCCCCAGACGCCCCGGTAAATGAATGGGATGGTCAGCTAAAGCCAAATCAATCCACTCATGCTGCAGTCATACATTTAGATTTTATAGGCAAAAATCTGCAACAATGCATTGATGTAATTATACGACTTCGAGCCGAATATTTGTTTTTATCGAAGAAGGCAGATCAAATCAAATTCAGCTATACTTGTTGCAAGGACCCAGTTACCTGGAGCAAATGGAAGCTAGGCTGGCGCACCAAAATTATTAATGATCCGACTTTCGGGAAGAATGGCCGGGACACTTATATATGGCAAAAGACAGCAGCGGCGAGTTCAACAAGAAAAACCTTTCTATCCTATTTGTATCACATTATGATGTATGCTGGCACCCAATCATTAAGCGACGATATGCAAGCTATAGACCATTGTTCCGTAGATATCGGAGATGCTTACGTTGAGGGTGGGCCTCCTGGATATGGACACGGCATTATCATCGTAGATCAAGCGGTATCAGCTACTGGAGAACGAATAGTTCTTCTAGCTCAAGGATACAATCCGGCTCAAGAACTACATATTCTGAAAAACAAAAAAGAGGCTACTATTTCTCCTTGGTATTCAATAAACTTTGACCCTGTGCTGGAAACTCCTGAGTGGCGGTTTTCACAGAATCATGCTCGGAGATTTTAATCCATTTGTATGTGGTGAATAGCAATCCCTCTACTTGGGAATACTGGAAAAAATGCCAAAGTTCGGATAAAAAATAACATTATCCATTCCATTTACATCGCCATCAAAGTTGAAATCTCCGTTTAGGTATTGTTGGAAGTTTCCATTTTCAATATTCCACAACAACTTGTCTTCAAAATTGATATCGTAGCCACTTGGATCAGGACTTCCATCTCCTACATACATCGCCCATACTCCTGAAATCACCTCCTTGGCTCCCGACCCAATATCCTGATAGCTATCCTGCGTCGTAAAGTCAAAAACAGTCGTCTGTCCTTCTCCAAAACTGATCGGTTGTGGGCTCATAACCGCCAGGTGATTGCGATGTTTTACAAAAATAGAATAGTTGCCCTGCCCTACATTAAAGGCAAGTGAGCGGCCGTCTGCCGAGATCACTTCACCTGTATTCAACAACAAGGCTGCCTGGCTCGCAACAATCGTAGTAAGCGCATTTGCATCTCTCAATTCTACCCAAATCCAATCCACCACCGATCGATTGAGAAAAATGGCAGGAGTCGACACCGTGTAGGCACTTTCATACGGATCCGTTTCCGGCAATAAATTGTCTAGTCCTAAACTATCACTCATCAAAAGGGTGGCTGGATTCAAGGGGCCCTCCAAGAAAACTTTTAAGTCCAAAAGCGAACACGAGTTGTACTCAATAGCACCCATGTCCGGCGCAGCCCCACAATAGAGTAAGGAAACACCTTGCCCTGAACTAAACGTCAATTGACTGTCCAGCACCAACAGATTCAAATTGCGGTCTATTGACGTGATATTGGCTGACTGCCCATCGTCGAGGTAGATGCGATCTCCAGATACAAACCCCAAACCATCCGAGAAAAACGAGACGTCTGCTACAAATAGAATACTGCTAACGCCGGAAGAGGTTGTACGAGTCAAAAAACGACCAGCATCTATCCCTGGTGCTCCCGCTTGCAAGGAGAAATCGTAATTTGTTTTGTCGGTGAACAGTGGATTGTCAACAATTGAATTGGCATCAAACCCAGTACTTGTTTTCCAGTTGGTATAGGAAGTCGCACCAGTCAGATAAAAAAGCAAGGACCCCGAAGCTCTATAGTAATTGTTGTAGTCAAAATCAGCAAAATCTAGTATTCCAGACTGGTTGTCCATTCGGACTTCATAACTGCCGACGGTCTCCGAGACGATATTATTGAGGTAATAATTATTCAAAATATTGGAATGATCCCCTGAATGGTTGGCCAGATTTCCGGCTACACTCCCTGCATACCCGTTGCTATGCCACGTGTTGTTGTATATTGCATTTTTGGTAAATCCATTGGGCTGACTGCTCCCAACCGAACCTGGACCGAAAGACATTCCCGAGTTATTATTATGATAGGTCGAGTTTTGACCATTGTTGTTATGAATGATGTTATTCCGAACAATAACATTATGACATTGGCTCATACCTATACCCTTTTCATTGTTGTAAATCTCGCAATCTTCAAGGACGGCGGTATCACATTCGTCAATCCAGATCCCTGTCTCACTATTATAAATATCACAGCACGCATAGGCTTTGATTCGCTGGATTAGGAAGTTATAGGTGGCCGTTTCTACTTGGATACCGGTTGCTCCGTTGCTATACGTTTCGATATCATGCAGCCAGGCGCCGTCTGTTCTAAAAAACAAAAGACCTTGCCTGCCGTTGTCAAATACCTCGCAGTGATGGATGCGCAAATTCCTATTATAATCACTCGTATAGCCAAACCAGACAATCCCATCCCGATGATTGTTGTGGATGATGGAGTTTTTTACCTCCATGTTTTCTGCAGACTCGACATACATCCCATAACCGTCTGTATTAGAACTCGGATTTGCATGATCATGTGTATTTAAACCGTCGATTAAAATATTGGTAATGTTCCCAAGAAATATCCCATATCGATAACAGTTATGTATTTCGACATTTTGAATAATAAAATCATTCTTACCATAACCAATCATAATCCCTCCAGAAGTATAATTGCGAATCGTCAAGTCTTTTATCGTAATGAATTCGTGGTCAATGGTGGAAGACATCATGTGGAAACCAGTACCAGAAGTCAGGTTGCCATCAAAAATTGCAGTCTCTCCGGGATATCCGGCATAGGTGATGTAGTTTCCTGCTGTGCCACTATTTTTAGGGTACATTGATCCGTTGTAGACGCCCGCTCTGAAGTAAACGAGGTCTCCAGCTGTCAAGGTATTTGCTGCTTTCTGTGGGGTTTGCCAGGGGGAAGAAATTGTACCTGGATTACTGTCATTCCCTGAAGGAGAAACGTAGAAAGTAGTGGCTTGAAGATCTAAACAAAAGACAATAGAAAATAAGCCAAACACAATGGTTTTTATGTAGTAATTAGTCATAATGTTAAATTTTTCACTATTTGGAATATTACCATTCAAATAGATATTAAAAATCTCCTATTAAGATAATGAATTTATGCTGAACTCGAAAGATTTGCACCTAAACCATTGTCTACTAATGTTATTCGGAATAGATAAATTATTAAATTTGTGTCAAAAGAATAAAAAATGGACGACGAATTAAAAGTTCTTGAAGAGGAATTGAACGTAAAGAAGAAGCAGTTTGAAAGTGATTCGAATAATATCGACTTAAAAAAAGATTTGGCGGACTCAATCATAAAACTTGGTTCAACACATTTTGATCTTCATTATTGTGACGAAGCGTTGGTTTTTTTTGAAGATGCAAAACTACTATTTGAAGAACTGTATAATAGCGATCCAAATAATATCGACTTAAAAAAAGATTTGGCGGACTCAATCATAAAACTTGGTTCAACACATTTTGATCTTCAAAATTATGACGAAGCTTTGATTTTTTTTGAAGAAGCAAAACCACTATTTGAAGAACTGTATAATAGCGATCCAAATAATATCAGCTTTAAGGAAGACCTGGCTAATTCTTATGAACAACTGGGTAATGCAAATTCTTATACTGGATCGTATGACAATTACCTGATTTTTTTTGAAGATGCAATAAACTTAAAGAAAGAGCTCTGTGAAGACGATCAAAGCAATATCGGCTATAAAGAAGACCTAGCAAGGTCTTGTTTTAAACTTAGTTCAACGTACAATGCTCTTGGAAAAATGAACAAAGTCTTGACGTTTTCCGAAGAGGCAAAAGTATTGTATGAAAAGCTTTACGCAAGCCATCCGAATAACATCGGCTACAAAGTAGAGCAGGCTAAATGTTATGAAATTCTTAGTTTAACACACCGTTATCTGCAAAATTATGACAAAGCTGCAGAATTTTTTGAACACGAAATGAATTTATGGAAGGAGCTGTTCGAAAGCAATCCGGAAGACGAATTCTATAAAAACAGGTTGCTTAACTCTTACAATGAATTAGGCACAATACATTTTTTACTTAGAAATTTTGACAAAGCCTTGAAGTTTTGGATAAAAACAACTGAACTATTAAAAGAACAGTATAAAAGCAATCCGAATAACTTAGGAGTTAAATCCAGATTGGCGCTATCTTATGCACGAATTGCAGCAGCCCATACAGATCTCGGAAGTTTAGACAAAGCATTGATTTTTTATGAAAAGGAAATGAAACTAGCACAAGAGCTATATGAAGTCAATAGAAATTCTAATCGCAGTAAAAGCTACGTAGCTATATCCTACTCCCGGCTTAGCAAAGCACATGTTTTGCTTGGGAATTGGGAGGAAGCCCTGAAGTTTTGTCTCGAGGAAATTAACTTGCGAAAAGAACTGTACAAAACCAACGATACGTTCTGTGAAATTAACTTGTCAGAATCTTACGAACGACTTGGCTCAATCTATATTTCACTTGGAAATTTAGATAAAGCCTTGATTGTTTTTGAAGACGAAATGAAACTACAGGAAAAGTCATATAAAAGCAATCCAGATTCAATAAGTAGCAATAAAAATCTGGCAACATCATATACCCAGCTTGGCTCAACAAATACTGCTCTTGGGAATATGGACAAAGCCGTGGATTTTTTTGAAAATGCCTTGAAATTTTCTGAAAAAGCAACCGAGTTGTTTAAAGGGCAATATGAAAGTAATAAGACCAACACCAGTTATAAATATGACTTGTCAAGATCCTACTCACAAGTTGGCTCAATACACACTTCTCTGGGAAATAGTGGCGAAGCCTTGATTTATTTTGAAAATGAAAAGAACTTAATAAAAGAACTAACCGAAAGCGACCCAAACAATGTCCACTATAAGAAAAACCTGGTTAATTCATACGCTCAACTTAGTGCAACACATACTGCACTTGGAAATATGGACCAAGCTGCAAAGTTTTTGGAAGAGGAAAAGAAACTAAGGAAAAACTGAATGAAAACAATCAAGCCAACTACTAAACAAACAGCTTGGTATAAATAAAAAACAAACTAAACCCGGTAAGAAAAACAATGCCAGCAAGACTCAACAACCGCAGCCACTTCCCAGGCCTGGCCTCGACAGGAAACTGCTCCCAAGTCACCAATCGGTAGTTGACGATAGCGATGACAGGGGCGATCAAAAACGAAATCGTCGTCGCCAGATCAATCAAAATCTTAAACTTATCAGCAAACAAGGAGATAATGACGAATGCGCCAATGGCCACCGTAAACAGAGAAAACACATACACTCTTCGGTTTTCCAGTTCCTTCGCTGCTCGTTCGGAATTGTAAAACACCAACTCAGCGGTACGCTCTAGTGCTCTTGAGTAGCCATCCAACACCCCAATACAAGTACCAAACATAATAGAAAACGCCGCCGAAGCAATGATCAAATAACTCCAAGAGCCAATGGTGGTTGTATACAAAGCGATCACTTTACTAGCAAACCCAGCACTCCCACCAGGCATAGACGTCCCTGATCCATAAATCAGAAATGCGCCAAGAGTAACAAAACAAATAGACAAAACAGCAGACACCCAGTACCCAAAATTAAAATCAAATAAGGTTTCTTTCAGAGAAGGTTGGTAGCCGGTTTGTTTGATTCGCTCCAATGTCCATAGGCTGTTCCATGTGCTGAGATCGACAGCGGTCGGCATCCAACCCATCAGCGCGATCAGGAAAGCAAAACTTGCTCCTTCCCAGAGATCAGGCGGCAAAAATCCATCTACTTTTTGAATAGGACCGTGTATTAACGTAAGGACAAAAGCGGCTAGGGTTGACACCAATAAAACAGCCCCAATTATCTTAATCAGACTATCCAAAATACTGTACTTCCCGAGCCATAGTATCAACACACAACAGATCAACAATACAAGCGTTGTAAATAGTTTAAAGGGAGCAATTGCCGAAAGGCCAAACAAGTTTTCACAAAACCCTGCCGTTACGAAAACCACAGCAGCCCCTACAAAAAACATCGACCCAATCGTAATTAAAAAGTACAATCCAAGCATCCATTTCCCGATTCGATTATAGCCATCGATCAGGCTTTCCCCCATCGCATTTGCATACCGAGATCCAAATTCGAAAAAGGGATATTTGAAGATGTTGGCAGCGAGTACCGCCCACAATAAGGCAAACCCGTAATTTGCTCCTGCCCTTGTCGATTGGACAAGGTGCGAAACACCAATGGCGGTGCATGCAAACAGAATTCCTGGCCCTAGTGTTTTTAGCAAGGACTTCAGCGTCATTTTTTTAGGAGGAGTTTGGTCGGAGTCATGGACATTCTTTGTCATCCGATCTACTTAAAATCCGTTCTCAAACATCCCTCGAATATCCACATTGTCCAGTATTTGAAGGACTTTGAATTCTGTACGTCTATTTAGCTGGTGTTCTGCCTCAGAGCATCGACCGGCAGGGCAAACTACGACCGGATCTATTTCTCCATATCCTCTTGCGGATAGTTGGACGGCCGGGACACCCTGTTGCCTTAAATATTGGACCGTTTTTTCTGCACGTCGTTGGGAGAGTGCTTGATTGTATGCCTTACTGCCCCTGGCGTCTGTGTGTGCGGCGATCTCGACGACAAGACTAGGATAGGTATTCATAATCTCTACTAAACGATTGAGGTCACGGTAAGACTCTGGACGAACATTATCTTTATTGTAATCATAAAAAATATTCTCCATGATTACCTTTTGATTGATGCTATAAGGAGGTGGAGGGTTTCTTCTAATTGCCTCCATTGCAGGGTCTATGGCTGGTTTTGGAGGCGGAGGTGGCATTTCCAGTTCCATCTTTAAGGTTTTTGCGGTTTTGCAACCTCTACCCAGAGAGGAAATCATCGTGGTGTCCATGCCCACTTCGTCCTTGTTTCCACGTATTTCAAACTCGGCATCACAAGGGATACAGGTAGCAAAATTTCCTTTTTTGTCAGAAGTGAGCTCTTCCACTTCGCCATTAAATTTATTGACGATCTTTATTTTGGCGTTGGGGACTAGCGCTTTGTATACTTTATTCGTTACTGTACCAGAGATTTCCATACATTCTGGTTTTTTCTCCATTGGGATTTCGATATTTATTTCACGATCTAGGCTGTATTCTTTGGTAGAAAACTCTGCCTCTGCCGGTTCGTATCCTTCCCGCTCGATGTAGAAGCAATAATCCTTGTTCGAACTAAGCCCGTAGTAGGCCTCTCCATCTTTGTTGGTGGTCATTTTTTCGGCATCCTCGTCGATTGTTCCATTGAGTATTCGAAGCATAAACTCATTGTCTTTTCCCTTTACGGGAATTAATTTTGCTATAAAACCGTCTGAACTGCTCCCTCCGCAAGGGGCGACTCTTATTTCTGCATCTTTTAGAGGCGTATTATCACTATCATCAACGACCAAAAGTTTCGCGTTCCATTCGATCAATGGAGCGTCGTCAAGCTCTAGTTTGGACCCTGGGGGGATTTTAAATTTGTAAATATCGTCTCCACCTTTACCGCCTGGGCGATTGGAAGACATATAACCACTTCGTTTTCTGGTGTCTACGATAAATCCAAAGTCGTCTTTCTTACTGTTGTAGGGTTGCCCTAGGTTTTGTGGTCTTGACCAAACCGAGGTATCACCAACTTCCACATATTTTGTAGTATACACATCTAAACCACCCATTCCTGCATGGCCATTCGAAGAAAAATAAAGGGATCCGTCCTCATGAGCAAATGGAAATACTTCATTTCCTCTGGTATTTACTTCTGGGCCCAAATTTCTTGGTTTGCCCCAGCGTCCGTCAGTAAATTTAGAAACGTAGAGGTCCATTCCTCCATATCCTTTTGCTTTGCTGTCGGATGCAAAATATAGATTCATCCCGTCAGCAGACAATGTTGGATGACATAAAGAACGTTGGTCATGATTGAAGGGAAATTCACGGATGTTTGTCCATTCCGAGCCATTCCAATCGGCACTATAGATTTTTAGTTTTGTAACACCTCTGCGATCTTTTCCCCGTTTTCCATTGAAGTTGTTTCTAGTAAAGAACATGGTCACTCCTGCTTGATCGAAGGTAATCTGTCCTTCATGAAATCGAGTGTTCACCCCATTTGAAAAAGGGACTGGTTTGGAATACACATCGTCTTCTGGTGCAGTGAAATAGAGGTCAAGAAAGTCATCATTTATCCACAAATCGGTGTTCGATCGTGGGCCAAATATATTTTGATTGGTAGCGAAAACGATCCCATTTCTATAATACGCAGGACTAAAGTCCAGTTTTTCCGAATTGATAGCTGCCAGGTTTTCAAACGTTACTTCTTGTTGGTCGGCAAACTCCATATCGCAACCTTCTGCCAGGGTTCTACCTCTAAGGTCTAATTTTCCGTCCTGATCAAAATCGATATTTGTGGAGTCGCTTACCATCATTTCGTGGTATTCGAGGTAGTATTTTCTTGCTAATTCACAGTTGCCATTACTTTGTAGTGCTTGCGCGTAGTATAGGCGGTACAATGGTTTGTTGCTACTTTCTACAATTTGTGAATACCATTTTTCTGCATTCTGCGAGTCTCCTATCAGTCGGAAGCTATTGGCTAGACGGATCATAGACTTCCGATCCATTTTTGCGTTTTCATCTTTGCCAAGACTGGACAGATAAGTGTTTATTGCGGAGGAGTACCCTAATTCTTCATAGGTCTTATCTGCAATATTTTTTTTATTGCTTTGCGCGAATACGGAACATCCCATAAAGAGTAGCAAGGCAATTTGTAGTATAGTTTGAAAACTTTTCATTTTG
This sequence comes from uncultured Saprospiraceae bacterium, assembly GCA_938016265.1. Lineage (GTDB taxonomy): Bacteria > Bacteroidota > Bacteroidia > Chitinophagales > Saprospiraceae > JAHDHB01. Next base: position 110,323 of record CALLWB010000076.1, on the reverse strand, counting down.
CTATTTGTCTTTTCTAGAAGAAAAATCTTGGATTCGTGAATTTTTTGTTTTTGTAACGGAACAGGTACTCTGCAAGCACTTCAAAACTTCCATTATTGTAATTTCTCAACTCGGAAATGGTGTAGTCGTAACTAACCCCTAACCGAAGTTGATCTCCTAGTTGATACCCGACTAACCCCGCAACTGCATCTTGCAGTCGGTAAGTAGCACCGACCCAAAATTTTTCAGCAAATAGTACCGAGACGTTTGCATCAAAATCGAAAGGCGCATTCTCCACATATTTAAGTAGAATGCCTGGTTTAACTTTTACTTTATTTCCGAAGATAACACCAGCCATCATATAAAAATGTCGGATCTCTGTTGGCTTAGTTACCCCGGTAGCAGTGCTGGTAAAAGATAAATTGTTTTTCAGGAGATTAGGAATCGAGACGCCAGCATAAAATCGGTTGGAATAATAATATACTCCGGCTCCAAAATTAGGCAAATACTTGCTTTTGTCTTGTTGAGGTAGTGCATTGTCTCCTTGATCATTCGATCTCAACAACGTCCAGTTTACCTCTTGAGCATGGATAGAGCCGTTTAGTCCTAGAGAAAGTTTCCCCTTGTCCCCTACACGTATTCTATAGGCATAGCTCACACTACCCCGCCAGTCTTTTGTAACCCCATGTGTGTCATGAATCAGGCCGACTCCAAGCCCGACTCTGTCCTTAAACATTGGCATATGCGCATACAATGTTTGTGTTTGCGGTGCTTCTTCCATTCCAACCCACTGCATTCGGTAAAGTGCGGAGATACTTGCTACATCTTTGCTCCCAGCATAGGCAGGGTTGATGGCCAGCTTATTATTCATGAAATGGGTATAATGCGCTTCTTGTTGTCCCCAAAGTGAACAACAGACTAGCATCGATACTATAAAAATGGTAATTAATCTTCTCATATCTTGTTCTAATTTGTCGTTAGCGGCTTAACATTAAATATCCTTGAATCTTCTCGCTAGACGCATTATTCAGTTCTAAAATATAGTAGTAGGTTCCAACAGGAAGATCACCACCATTGTAGCTTCCATCCCAGTTGTTTGAATAGGGTTGCTCAGTAAATACCTGGTCTCCCCAACGATTGAAAACCGTTATTTTTGAGTCTGGATAAAATCCAAGACAATAAATTTCGAAGGTGTCGTTTGCGCCATCGTCATTTGGAGTAAAAACAGTAGGAGGCAAACACTCCCGCTCTCCCGTAATTGTCAGTAACACATCTGCAGATGAACAAAGCGCAGGGCAATTATCACTACAGACTTCATAGCTAAATTGATCCGTTCCTACAAAGCTGCTATTTGGTAAATAGTCGAATGTGCCATCCTGATTGTTGGTCAAGGTGCCATTTTCAGGCTCTTCAGTAATATTGACTGACCAATTACCCGACAGGGTAGTAATATTATCATTATCAAGAACATTAATATCATCAATTTGAATACCTCTACCGGTGCTGTCTGTATCCGAAAAAGCTTCAGGCCCCAGTTCTACAGTAACAATAATCGAGTCCACGGAATAATCAGCGCATTGTCCATTGCTTAAGCTCCAGTAAAACGTATTTTCTCCTTGTGTTAGTCCGCTTACTAATGTTTCTGAGAAATTGGGATTAGAAATCGTAGCTCCAGTGGTAGCTGAGGTCCACATTCCTGTACCAATTGAAGGGGAGTTCGCGTCAAGCGTAATAGAAGTACTACCGCAACTAAACACATCCTGCCCAGCAAAAGCAACATCCGAAGGTGCCTCATCCAGTGTTATTGTTACAATGTCCGAATCATAATCTCCACATCCCAGGTCAGTAAGTGTCCAGATAAACTCATACGAGTTTCCAGTACTCATCCCGATAATCGAAGAATTAGGATCTGTTGGGTCCACAATGATTACCCCTTCCGCATCTTGTGACGCAGATTGTGTCCAGCTTCCTGATGTCCCCATGCCTGTTGCTGCAATAGCCGCCAAGTCTATGGACGTGCCACCACACATCATCACATCTGGCCCCGCATCAGCGATATCCGTCGGATTAGAAACGGCCACTGTGAAAGGATTTGAAGGCAAAGAAGTACATCCGTCGACACTTACAATCACTTCATAACTTCCTGCATCGGCTTGCGTTATAGGGTCAAGTAGTAAGGTTTCTGTTGTTGCTCCAGGAATTATTCCTGAGGGCCCTGTCCATTGGTAAACAACAGTTGTTCCAACGTAAGGAAAGGTGGAAAGTGTCGTGTTGCCTCCTAGGCAAATGTTGGTTGAAGTTGCTGAAACTTCCGGCCGGCTTGGCACTTCCAGAATCTCCACATTAGTAGAACCAAAGTTGGAGCAACCCCCTGCTGTTTTAACTTCGAGGCTATACAAGCCAGAATTAGCAGGAGCGGCATTTGGTAACGTTGGATTTTGATCGAATGAAACAAATCCGCCAGGACCAGTCCATTCATAAGTTGCCAATCCTCCGATATTGGCGAATAGCTGTAGTGTTTCTTTATCGCATATTGGGCCGTTGTTTGTAGGGACGGGGGCTGCCGGCAATGGGTTTACTGTAAGATTGAATGCTGCAGAAACTGCAGAGGGGCAGCCATCTACCATCACCTGCATGGTGTAATCTCCTGCATCGTTTGCGTCTGCAAAATTGACTTGGTAGATTGGATTATTGTTGCCAGGGATAACGCCAAATGGTCCTGTCCATTCATAAACAACAAATGCGCCTGAATAGGTTGGGCCTGACAATTGAATATCTTCTCCTTCGCAAATTATATTGGTTGGAGCTGTTATCGCAGGTTGATTCGGGGTTGGGGTGATGACAACTGTGGTGTTGCCCACTGCGGTGGATGCACCGTCAGAAATCACCACGGAGTACAATCCAGAATTGATTGCCTGAGGATTTGAAATGATAGGGTTTTCAACAAAAGAAGAAAATCCACTAGGCCCAGACCAAGAAAATGTATATGGCCCTCCAGTAGTCGGAGGGTTAGTAAACAGCATCAAAGCGGTACCACTTCCTACACATATTGGTGCATTGGAATTAGGAATAGGGGGATCTATTGGTGGAGTTGATTCTCCCCAAATAGAAGAAGAGAATAAGCAATACATCAATAAAAAAGTAAGTGTTCTTAGCCACTTCATACATACAATATTTATGGATCTCGTTAGTAGGTTCTGACTTGTTTCAGATGTCTAAATTGTAATACTGTTTAAAACAATTGAAGTCTTTTTTTGCGAAACATATATGCCAAGTTAAAACTAAAAATTTTATCGTGGTCTTACAATAATTTATAGTAATAAATATATTTCGTTTGGGGAAGTCCTTTCTTAGAAATTTTCATTACAAAAAACATCTATGAAGAGCCGTAAAGATAAGAAAAACGGTCTATTTTTTTCAAAATTTGGAAATCACAGGGATCTATTCTTTTTTTCCTCTGTGTTTTTTTCTTCGGTTTTTGGAATTGCAGTTGTCTCCTGAGGTGAGCATTCGATAGTTGGTGGCTGGGGGCTGGCATGTTTTAATGATCAGGCACTAGGCTGATTGAAGATCTTTAATATAGCCATTTTCGAATTTTTGCTTTAGAAACCGCCTAGTATTACCTCCTGATTACCAAGGCCCAAACATCGGAATGGGCCTTTAGTTAGGAATGGAAATATTTTTGCACATGGATTGCATGCTATTTCTTAAGAATTTTTTTCGTGATAAAGTTACCTTGGAATTCAAAAACAACGAAGTAAATTCCTTCTGCTAAAACAGATACATCGATCTGATTGTCTGTTAATTGAAGGAAATGTAGAACTGTTTTTCCACTACCATCTACAATCTTTACGTTTTTTATGGTTGTGGAAGGGTAGTCGTTGATTTGTAAAATGTCAGATGTTGGATTGGGAAAAATTACTATGTTGTCTGCCATTGTTTTGACATCTATTGTGGAGGTAGGGGTTTCATTGAAAACTGTTTCGACCTCTTCTGTGCTTAATGCTCCTTTATAGAAAACAAGATCGTCCATTGATCCATTGAAAAAATTGTGAATGGTTGGAAATCCAGATGCTGGAGTCGGGTGTTGTGCTCCAATGAGCATATTCTCCATATTTATAATGTTTTTAATCTGTGAGCCTATAAAATTGCTGACTAAAGCCCCATCAAAATAAACCTGATGATCTAAGCTTTTTCGCTGGACAAGGATGTGGTGCCAGTTGTTGTCATAAATAGATGGGTTATTATAGGTGACATTTGGGCTGGAAGGGATGCCATCGCTGGTAAGAAACTTTAGATCAATCGCGCTAGAAGAAAAGTCCTTTAGTCGTAACCAATATTGGGGATCAAATCCATCCGAACCGTTATGAACTAACATTTGCATTGAATTGGAACTTGTCTTTATCCACAATGAAATCGCGAAATCGCAAATTCCAAAATTTAACATTGACTGATTCAACACTTCGAGGTAATCATCAGTACCATCAAATGATAATGCGCCATCTATATTGCCAAATCGATCCATGGTAGGTGTCGCACCAAACACTGTAGCGTCAAACATGTTTGGGCTAGCGTCTTTTCCATTTCCGTCCATTTTATATTCTGCGACTATGGCCGTCTGAGCAAAAAGGGAAACACTTATGTAAAAAAGAACAATGGAAAGTAGATAGTTTTTCATATGATTTTGTTTAGTCTAAGTTGGTATGTATACGTAGTGTGCGTTTTTTTGATACGAATAAAAATAATCGTTAAAATGGTTCGTTTTTTTGGTTTTCCTTGCCCCGCAATTTAGCACGTCTTTTCAATGCTTCTTGTTCATCCTTTTCGGAAGCAATCCGTTGGATGTGATCGGCGTTGGTAATTCGGTCTTTGATGATCTGGCAATATTCGGTTTCCAACTCTGTACCCAACCACCTTCTGTTGTAGGCTTCGGCAACCGCGTAGGTTGTACCCGAGCCTCCGAAAGGATCAAGTATTAAGTCCCCGGCATTGGAGGAAGAGAGTATGATCCGTCGCAGCAATTCAACAGGTTTTTGAGTTTTGTGTGGTGTTTTTTCCCAGGAACTATTGCTAATGGTTGGTATTTCAAGGACATCTTTTGGTTTTGCTCCTAGAGGGTTTGGAGTCCACACATAGTCACTCTTCTTACCACTTCCAAATTGCGAGCTTTCCGCTTGTTTTCTGGCTGGATATTTAATGGTGTGTTTGTTGTATGGCACACGTACCTCGTCTGTATGAAAGGTAAATTTTTTGCTCTTTCTGAGGTGCAGGATACTTTCGTGAGAACGCCCCCAGTTTCCACCTAGGTTCCCCTTGTTTCTGTAGTACCAGACCAGCCACTTGCAGCCTGCAAACAGGCTATTGGATGCCCATTTTAGGTCGGCAAGAATTTCTGAAAACCCACAAACATACAGGGCGCCATCTTTCTTAAGGACCCGATGTGCTTCCTTCATCCAATTCATACTCCATTCTACATAATCTTTTTGTGAGGCAAAGGTGTCCCACTCTGCTTTTTTGATGTTGTATGGTGGGTCTGCAAAAATCAGATTTACGGATTCGTTTTCCAGGGTTTTGAGGTAGGCGATGGCTTCGTGTTGATACAGCTTACCAAGGTCAGTTTCGAGGTAGGGCTTGATGTCTAAAATTGGCTTTGTCTCATTGATTGAAGTTAGTTCTTCCATGAATGCCAGCAGTTGACTTTCCTGATACACTCGATAATTGTTCATCGGATGTCGAGTACTTTTAAATTTTCCAGACGTATCCCACCTTCTAAGGGTCGCAGTGCTAACCCCTAGGAGTTGAGCAGCCTTCCCAACCATAATGTATTTTTCCATGACCAAACATTATACAACGTTACACAAGCCTATACATGCAAAGGTAAGGAATTGATAGAAAGTTGTAGGTAGAAAATGGAATTTTTTTAGTCGCTCAGCGTTGGTTAGCGCCTTACAAGTCGGATGGCTCGGTCTTTAGCTTTTTGGGCGAGGTCTCTTATCTCCCAAAACACTCGGGCAGACTCCATTTTCTTCAGGTAGGCACTGATTTCTTGATAAGAGTTGGTTGGGGTGAATTTTTTGGGAATTGCCTTTTTCTTAAAAATACAGCTTACATTCTCGTTTCCGTGAATGAGTTCAAACCCATTTTTTTCCATGACATTCTGAAGTGTGTTTTTTGAAAAACTGAATGTGTGGGCGTTCTGGCAGTATTTCATAAAGTTGCCATTGTAGGAAGGAGTTAAGTTTAGTACGCCTGGTACTTCTAATAGTAATACCCCATCATCTGCTAATAAATTTCGGAGTTGGGCAGCTTCTTTGTTCAGGTCAAGAATATGTTCGAAAACATGAGAATACACAATCACGTCTGGAGCATAATCTAACTCCACGTCAAAAATTGTATTAAGATGTAGATTGAGATCGTGATTTTCTCGGCCATACTTAATGAACTCAGCTCCTAAATCAATACCGTGTATCGTGCAGCCTTGATCCTTAAAGTATTTTAATACTGCACCGATCCCACACCCGACATCAAGCACTTTTGCACCTTTTTTAACAGGAATTTTTGAATTCAAAAATTCAAACATTGACTTTCCTCCAGCATATCGATTTTCAAAATACTTGACGTAATCTACTGTTTGACCAGAATAAATATCACGATAGTCTTCCTTGTAGAGGCTGGTGTAAAAAGAATTAGACATTCTCGGATTAATATACACCAAGCCACAATTTTTGCAAATCACATTTTTGCATTCAAAACCATAGCGATCTTTTTCAGCAAGTACTTCTGAGTCATCTATTTCACAGACAGGGCAATCAATATGTTCATAAACAGAAGAAGAGGAAGCTAATTTTTGCTTGTACTTAGCTATAGACTTCCGCTGTTTTTCATTCAGCTTGATGCTTGCTACGCCATCATTTTTATATCTTGAAGAAAGCATATTTAACTTTATTGCCGGGCCTAAAAATCCTAAAATAAAAAATTCTGCCTTACTAAACAAAACTGAAGTAGGGTAAAGCACTAGTAGGTATTCATTAAAAAAAAGAGCATTCCAAATCGGAATGCTCTTTTTTCTTTAACCAGAGATTGGTGTTATCTTTCTAAGCTTCTGAGAAACCTTGAACGAGCAAGGATACCTCATTGTTTATCACTTCAATGAAACCGCTGCCAATATTGAAGATCTCTTTCTCGCCCCCTTCTTTGATAATTCTTACTTTACCACTTTTTAGGGAAGAAACGATGGCTTGGTGGTTTCTTAAAACTTCGAACTCGCCTTTTGTACCAGGAACTTTCACAGAAGTAACTTCTCCAGAAAAAACCTCCTTGTCCGGCGTTAATACGATTAAATTCATAATTTATCTGTTATACGGGTAAAGACTAAGCTTCTGCCTCTGCTAATAATTTCTTACCTTTTTCAATAGCATCTTCAATAGATCCAACCAAGTTGAAAGCTGCTTCAGGATACTCATCTACTTCACCGTCCATGATCATATTGAATCCTCGGATAGTGTCTTCGATAGGTACTAAAACTCCTTCCAATCCTGTAAACTGTGTTGCTACGAAGAATGGTTGAGACAAGAAACGCTGTACACGTCTTGCGCGACTTACAATCAGTTTGTCCTCATCTGATAGCTCCTCCAATCCTAAGATGGCGATGATATCCTGAAGTTCTTTGTATCGTTGAAGGGTATTTTTTACTTTTTGCGCCGTGTCATAGTGCTCATCACCAATGATTTTTGGATCTAGGATACGAGAAGTAGAATCCAAAGGATCCACTGCAGGATAAATTCCTAGCTCTGCAATCTTACGATTTAGTACGGTTGTTGCGTCAAGGTGAGAGAATGTTGTTGCTGGTGCAGGGTCAGTTAAATCATCTGCAGGTACGTATACTGCTTGTACAGAGGTAATTGATCCTCTTTTTGTAGAAGTAATTCGCTCTTGCATGATTCCCATTTCTGTTGCCAGTGTTGGCTGGTATCCTACTGCAGAAGGCATCCGTCCTAGTAGTGCTGATACTTCAGAACCAGCTTGTGTAAAGCGGAAGATATTATCAATAAAAAACAGGATATCACGTCCACCAGAAGCGTCATCTTTGTCACCATCACGGAAGTATTCCGCAATTGTCAATCCAGATAGTGCTACACGGGCACGCGCACCAGGAGGCTCATTCATTTGACCGAAAACCAATGTTGCTTGAGATTTTGCCAGTTCAGTTTTATCCACTTTAGATAAATCCCATCCACCAGCTTCCATACTTTCAACAAATTCATGGCCGTATCGGATAACTTTTGCTTCGATCATCTCTCTTAGCAAATCGTTTCCTTCACGTGTGCGTTCTCCAACTCCTGCGAAAACAGAAAGACCTTCATAACCTTTTGCGATGTTGTTGATCAGCTCCATGATAAGTACTGTTTTACCAACACCAGCACCACCGAACAAACCAATTTTTCCACCTTTCGGATAAGGCTCTAGCAAGTCAATTACTTTAATTCCTGTAAAAAGTACCTCTGACTCAGTAGACAATTCTTCATACTTAGGCGGTTTACGGTGAATAGGATAAGAGAGCGTTTTTTCTACTTTTCCGATACCGTCAATTGCTTCACCTACTACGTTAAACAAACGACCTTTAATTACTTCTCCAACGGGCATTGAGATTGGTGCTCCTGTATCCGTTGTTTCCATTCCTCTAGTCAACCCTTCGGTAGAATCCATCGAAATCGTTCGAACACTGTCCTCACCAAGGTGGCGTTGAACTTCCAAAATCAAGATTTGACCGTCTTCTCTTTTTACCTCAAGAGCGTTCAAAATCTCAGGTAGTGGGTTGTCAGCCCCCGGAAAACTTACGTCTACTACGGCGCCAATCACTTGCTTAATGTATCCTATATTTTTTGCCATTACTTTATATGGTTTTTTATGTAGTTCTGAATTTCGGTGCAAATATAGAGGAAATTAGCCAATTTACCAACCTAGTTTTAGGTTTTATTCTGATTAGTTTTCAAGGGCTAAATGAGCGCTTGTCTAGAGGGTTGACAATGTTGGGGAAACAATTTCTTTCTCCCCTGCAAATAAGAAATCCCGCGCACCTGGATGGAAAGCAATTTTTCAAATATTCGAACAATCCTAATCAAGAGCAACTTTGGGAAATTGTAGGAGTTTGCTGTCAGGAATGCTACATTATTCCTACAAAAAAATACTATTCAATTCTTAATGAGCGAATTATGGCAAGTGCCAAGCAACTCTGCCTGCAAGAAGATAAATTAGCTTCAACTCAATACAACTTTTGTTTATTTATCCCGTACAATACCCAACAACGAGTCTACATTCCAATTAATCCCTAACTATCTGTTGTTTTATCACACGTCCCTTTATTGAATTCAAACATTTAGTGCCTAAATTATTCATTAACAATAGGATTAATTTTACTGATGCGAAGAAAAAATGTAAATTCGGTAATGGATGTTTATGTTCGACATACACAAAATTGGTTATCGTCTTTCGTCGTAAAGATGAAACTATGTCCATTTGCAGCTAAGCCATTCAAAGAAAACGTAATTCACTATCGGGTCTCTATGGCCACGAGAACGAAAGATCTTTTGCATGATTTGATGTTGGAGGTTCGACAATTGCAACAAACGGATCCTAAATCTTTGGAAACTACTTTACTGATCCATCCTAACCTGGGGGAAGATTTTGAAGATTATTTAGATTTGCTTGAATTGGCCAATCAATTGTTGGAGGTCTGCGACCTAAATAGTTGTATCCAGATTGCCAGTTTTCACCCAGACTACCAGTTTCAGGGAACAGAAAAAGAAGACGTGTCCAACTATACCAATAGATCTCCCTATCCAATGCTCCACTTGTTAAGAGAGGCTTCCGTTACAAAAGCTACAGAAGAACACAACGATATCAACTCCATTCCAAAGCGAAACATTCTCAAAATGGAAGCAATGGGCCTCGATGAAGTTACACGAAAGTGGAAAGAGCTTTTTCTTGATTAAGTGATTACTTTGTCCCTTAGTTTCGAAATGCTAAGATTTTTTTGAAACCAATGGCAAGTCAACATACCTTCAATTTCAAACTTCTGCTATAAACCTACAAGGGCTTGCTTCTGAAATTTTTCCAGTTCACAATAATAACAATGGCCCCTGCTACAGTGGCTTAGGCCGCCATTCCTTTCCTTAAAACACTAGAAAAAACTATCTACTTCCTAGCTGTAAGGTGCTGTTTTTCAAAAAATTGCACAATTATAACATTGAGTTGTCTTCAAGTATTTTTATATTTAACCCAATTCATGCAATAGAAAATTCATTTTATGCTGAAATCTCTGCAAAACTGCGCACGTCCGTCAATTTTGATTCTCACCGTAATCTTACTACGTCTGCGAGTCAAAATCACCGTAGAGCGCACATTTTTATTGAGTTTTCAACCTAAAACAAACTTCCTATTGCATGAATTGGGTTTAAATAAATTTGAGCCCATTGTTGGGTTCAAATGGTCTTTATTAAGAACATTTAATCATAAGAACTATGAAATACTTGACAATCAATCTGTTCTACTTTCTCCTTTTTTTCTTCCTTAGCACGGAATACGGTTTTGCTCAAACAACGATCAACCTTGCCGATCAGTGCAATTGCGAGGTATTAAGTGGCACAGGGCCCCCTGCACCAGGAACACCACTAGCAAATCCTGGAAACCTATATATTGACAACACCAACGGCAATATCTATTCTTTTGATGGGGTTGCCTGGACTGCTGCAACAAGTACTTCAGCCAATGGTACAATTACAGATGCTGATGGAGATACAAAAATAGAAGTGGAACGCACAACGGACGAAGACACCATCCGTTTTACCGTACAAGGTATAGATGTCGGTATCATGGACGGGCAAACATTTCACTTCGTGTCACCCGGGAATAGCCTTTATATTGGAAAAGAGGCTGGAGGAACTAACAACACTGGAATTGAAAACACCTCAACAGGCTACCAAACCTTGTATTCTAATACCACTGGAAACTATAATTCAGGATATGGCTATGGGGCATTATACTCAAATACAACAGGAAGAAGCAATGTCGGGATTGGACACAATTCTCTGCTAAACAATACAACGGGCAGTTTTAATCTAGGAGTAGGTGCTTCTACGCTCACCAGCAATACTTCTGGTAGTAATAATACCGGAGTTGGATCTTATACGCTTAGTAATAATACAATAGGCACTTACAATACAGCCGTTGGATATAGTTCTCTCTCTCAAAACTCAACGGGCAGTTACAATACTGCACTTGGGGGATTCGCACTAGAGCGAAACACTGCAGGAACAAGAAATTCTGGGTTCGGTTTTCAGGCGCTCTATTTTAATTCTGTAGGGGTAAACAATACCGCTATTGGGAACCATGCTCTCCGAGTGAATGCAACGGGTTCTAATAATACTGCTACAGGATCCAATGCATTGAGAAATAATACGGATGGTGATTTTAACACGAGTATTGGGATAAATTCACTCTTCGCCAATTCGACTGGAAGTTTTAACGTCGCTGCAGGAGGGAGTGCCATGTTCTCAAATGATTCTGGTGTTGATAATGTCGCAATTGGAACAAATTCACTTTATACGAATACCACTGCTTCCTACAACACCGCCATCGGTCGTGGTAGTCTTTATACAAGCAACGCTGACAATAATACAGCCATTGGGTTTAAATCTTTGCATGCTAATACTACTGGCGAAAATAATACAGCTACAGGATCAAACTCCCTTTTTTCAAACACTACTGGTGTCTGGAATACAGCTAATGGGTTTCAAGCATTAAATAGCAATGTAAATGGAAACGCAAATGTAGCAGTGGGCCATCAATCAATGCTTTCCAACACCTCGGGAATTGGGAGTACAGCTTCTGGGGCATGGGCTCTCCAAAACAACACTTCGGGCAATTACAATACTGCAATAGGTTCTGCAGCTTTAAATTTAAACACCACTGGTAGGGAAAATAACGCGATTGGCAATAACTCGCTTTATTCAAATACGACAGGCAACTGGAATACAGTAAATGGAGCAGCGGCTCTTTTTTCTAACACGACTGGAGGGCAAAATGTCGCTGTTGGCTACCGGGCGTTATTTGGAAATACTACTGGTTGGGGGAATGTGGTATTGGGACAGCGCGCATTGGATGAAACAGCAACGGGTAGTTTCAATACGGCAGTAGGTTTTGAATCCTATCCCAATGGAGCTGGATTTACTAATTCTGGTGTCTTTGGGAATGCCACTCTTTCTGGCGGCAGCAATACGATTCGGCTCGGGAACAATGCAGTTACCTCAATTGGGGGCTATGCCGGTTGGTCGATTGTTTCAGATGCAAGATTTAAAACGAATATACAAGAAAACGTGAAGGGGTTGGAGTTTATTTCACTACTTCGCCCGGTTACTTATAATTTGGATATGAATGCGATCGCTGAAATTACTAAAGTGCCAAAAGAACTCCGTGTTCGAGAGGCAGAAGCAAGCAGAGGAGCGGAAATTCAAACCGGATTTATTGCCCAGGAAGTAGAGGCCGCCGCTAAATCCGTAGGGTTTAATTTTCATGGTGTAGACGCTCCAAAAGAGAACAACGGACATTATAGCCTGCGGTATGCGGAGTTTGTCGTGCCCTTGGTAAAAGCAGTACAGGAGCAGCAAGACACCATAGATAAGCAGCAAGAAACAATTGGTGGGCAACAGGTAACGATTCATGATTTAAGTAATACCGTTCAAACCTTGGAGAAAAATATGAAACTTGTTGAACAACAACTAAAAAAGCAAACGTTAATGATCAACGAGTTGCTTGAAAAATCCAATAATGAATAAGAAAATAGCCACTAAAACGTTGAAACAACCGCTGCTTATTCGATTAATTCATTCTTGATTAGGGCTATTTGTTTAGATAAGGGTTGAATAATTTTTTGAACGTTGGGTTTGTTTTTGACAAATCTATCGCCTCACAGTTGTTGTACTTTGCATAATGAATGATCGAAGCGCCAAAAGCACGAAAAAATTGATCCGAGCATTTAAACGTTGGTTCGAAGGTCAACTGCTGAAAGATTAATTGTTTTGTTTTGCGATCTGCCTTTAAATCTAGGTGGCCTGCAAACTGATCACCGAATAGTATCGCCAAGGAGAAGTAGCCATACTTCCGTTTAGGAGCTGGCACGTAACATTCTAATTTATAGTCAAAATCAAAAAAATCTATTACTCGTTTTCGCTGAATGATCGCGTTGTCAAAAGGGCATAACAGGTGGACCTTTCTCCTTTGTCGTCTTTTAGGAATGTTGGCAATTATTTCCGGCAAGGAATAAAAAGTTTCTTCTATCGTATTTACCCTTACGGGAACGAGGGTCTTTTCTTCTAGCCGATGGGCGATGGCCGTCTGCAGCGGTTGTTTGAGTCCTTTTCGCAAATATCGAATTTCAGCGGCTCTGGCAAGCCCGGAAGCTCGAATTGTAGTATCTATTAAGTAGTTACAATATTCTTCTGTTGATGGTGGTTTGGTGTCTACCCAATTAGGTAAAACTCGTTCTGTCAGATCATAGACCTTCTGGAATTTTTGTCGGTGATGTATCATTAGTTCGCCTTCATGAAACAGTTGTTCTAAAGCCATTTTGGTCGGTTTCCAGCCCCACCAGGGTTCTGACTTGCCGTGTTCTTCCAGTTTGAAGTCTTTAGACATGAGGGGGCCTTCAGCATTGATTCTATCTTTTACATACTGAATGACTTTGTGGTTTCTAGGAAACCAGTGTCCTTCTTTACGTTCAGACATCCGTTGCATACGATAAGTAGCAAATCGATAGGCCTCCAAGGGAAGGTAAGCCGCCGCGTGGCTCCAATATTCAAAAATTTGCTTGTCTGTTCGCTGGAGTTCATCCAGAAACTTCCGCTGATAGTTAGGCACTCTAACCAATAAGGTATGATGGTGTGCTCGTTCCACAACTGAAATCGTGTCAATCTGTAAGTACCCTAACTGCTGAATAGTCGCCAATACGCCCTTTTTCCCCTTACCAAACGGAGCGGTGCCTAATAGGCCTTGATGCTCAAGCAACAATCCGCGAGCTTCTTTTTTGCTAATTGTTATCATAGTATTAGGTTGGAATTGAGGGGTGTGGTTTGTTCTTTTTCCACTTTACCGAAAGCCAAACTATTCCAATATAGAAAAGAATAAGTCCTGTATTTATTAAGAACAAGCTGATGGTGCCACTTCCAACATAGGTTCTTACAAGGAGGTTGATTTGGTAAACCACCAAGGCCAGTGCGATATAAAACAGAATCATCCATATGGGATAAGGTACTGGATAGTGCTTTTGACCAAGGAAATAACTCATGATCGTCATCGTCCCATAGCAAGCCAATGTCGCCCAAGCAGATCCGATGTACCCAATTTTGGGGATAAGCATAAAGTTTAGCGCAAGTGTGACAACCGCCCCTAGTATAGAGATATAAGCGCCGATCACTGTTTTGTCGGTGAGTTTGTACCAGATTGAAAAGTTGTAATAAAGGCCAAGCGATAAATTCGCAAGCAATAAAATAGGAACAATTTTCAAACCTTCCCGATATTCTTCCGCGACCAAATACTGGACGATATCAATATATAAGAGAATCGCCAAAAAACCCAGACATCCCACAATAGTAAACCCTTGCGCAACTTGAGCGTACTTCGACTTTGCGTCAGCACGGCCAGCATTTCTAAAGAAAAAAGGTTCTGCGGCATAATTAAATGCCTGAGTGAATAGTGCCATTAGGATCGCAAGCTTGTAGCAGGCGCTGTATACTCCCATTTGAGCGGTATTCTCTTCTAGAGTTCCTGGCAAGAGTCGGCGAAGTAGTGGGCGATCGATGACTTCATTGGTTATTCCTGCCAGACCAACTACCAACAAAGGCATGGAATACCGCATCATTTTTTTCCATAGTTCCTTGTCAAAGGAAAGCTTTATTTTGAAAAAAGATGGGCTTAACAGTAATATAGTAATCAGACTTGCAATCAAGTTGGCAATGAAGATGTAGCTGATTCTGTTTTCCGCATCATAGATTAGGTTCGGCCAATCCCAGCCTGCATCGATCAACCGAGGACAGCCCTCCAGAAAAAAGAGGATGGCAACAGCATTTATTGCTACATTGAGCAGTTTGAGAATGGCAAAACGGAGTGGCTTGTTTTCTAGTCGCAATCTGGCAAATGGGATTGCTGAAAGTGCATCAAACCCTATTATCAATGCAAAAAAGACAATGTATTCTTTGTGAGCGGGGTAGTCGATCAATTGGGCAATTGGCGCTGCAAAACCGACTAAAAGCGCCAGAAAAACCACCGTGGTGCCGAATATGGATAGGGCGGCAGTTGAAAAACTGGCATCAATACTTTGGTCTTTGCTGCCAAATCGGAAGAAGGTGGTTTCCATTCGGTAGGTAAACATGACCATTAGAAAACCTGCATAGGCGTACATTTCGGAGACGACACCATACTCTCCCTTCATAAACACGTTGGTGAGGTAGGGCGTCATGATGACGAAATTCAACACTCGTCCTAACACACTGCTTATTCCGTAAATGGCTGTTTCGCCTGCCAGCTTTTTAAGTAATGACATGTTTTTATAGCTATCTCTTCTAAGACTTACCTGATCTCTAATTAGTTAAAAAAATACGCTTTTGGGTGCTCCTTACGGAGTTTTCTTTTTTCAATTGCTCAAATGTAAGCAAAACTGTTGATTACTAAAGTTGCAAGAATATTAAGTATTGTTAACAGATCGTTATAAATGTTAAAAAAAGGTTAGGTAATTGGTGAACACGATTAATATCTCTATTTTGTAGCAGACGTGTATTACTGAACAAAATGTGCAAATGAATAGATGGAAGTATTTTATTGGAGGAGTTAAGAATATGAAAACCAGAGGTACCATAGCCCCAACCTCCAAATATACTAGCAAAAAAATGTTGAAAAACATTGAGTTTGACAAAGCTGACTTCATCGTTGAACTGGGGGCTGGCGATGGAAGTATCACCGAGCACATTCTTGATCAAATGCATCCTGATTCGAAGTTACTCTCCTTCGAAATTGATAGTTCGTTGTGTCGAGTTATTCAAGAAAAAATACAAGACCCTAGATTGCACGTCATTAATGACTCTGCCGAACACATAGAGGATTATCTTAGTAAATTTAGTGTATCAAAAGTGGATTGTGTGGTTTCTGGGATTCCGTTCGTAATGTTGCCAGAAGAGCTAGGCGACAAAATATTAGCACTATCTAAGGGGATTTTGAAACCAGAAGGGCGTTTTATTCAGTTTCACTATTCTACCATCCCCAAGAAAAGGTATGAACGGATTTTTGACGAGGTGGATATCAAACTTGAGGTTCGGAATCTGCCCCCAGCATTCGTTTTTATTTGTAAGTAGGACATTCCATAGGACTTTCATTCCTGCCACCTTGTGAGTCCATCCTAAAGATTAAGTAAGGTCTAAAAAAGATTAAGGGCAATACACTTTCGTATCGCCCCAATCTACTACTGACTAACATTTATTTTTGAAGTATTCCGAATCGAATAAGATTGAAAATACATTAATATCTTTTCTTTAGTTATTACACACTTAAAGATAGGATCAAATATAGTTTATCCAAAAAACTTAAGAGAAATACTACACGACAATTCCGTCATTTCTTACGCATTCAATAAAGGAACTAGCCTCCAAGGCCGGGTTTTCGTTTCGGAGTACCGGCGGGATCGCCAAATCGTACTTTGCCTTCTACCTCCCAACTTGGCTTTACCGTTTGCAGGGGGTAAAGAAGCACTCTTTCTGCGGGTTGCTTGCTGAGGTAAGAGCTACTGTCCCATTGACCATTGTTATTATTGTCTTCAATGATTCGAACTTTATAGTTTCCGGGAGCCAGGTTGTCGAATATCGTTTCAAACTCGTCGTTTCCTGATGTCTGGACAGATTCTACAACTTCCCCGGTAGCGTCCAGCAACTGCAGGACATAGTTGTTTTTGGGGATAAGGTTGGTAAGGTTAAAACTGATTTTCCCAAAGTCTTCGGGAGACTGAACAATGAAATTTACAAAAATCGAATCATTGGTAAGTCCATAAAAACAGTTGAGTGCTTCTGGCAAAACAACGAGGAGGTATTGGGTATTCTTTTTCCAATTGTAATCGGTAATCAGCGTTCTCTTTTTGCCCTCAGCGATGTTGTATTGGCCGACTACCTCTATTTTCGTACTATCTTCAAATAGCTGAAATTTCTTCGTGTCAAACGATAAAACAGGAAAATTGAAATCGAGCAACAAGGGTTTGCTCGGGTGCAATTTCCTCACTTTTCCGACAGCTACAGCGTTTTCAAACTTCTCGACCTCTCCTCCTGCTGGAGACGAGGAACCCACTTTTCCTAGACCTTTGCCACTAGACGAGCCTTTGGAAGTTCGCCTTTTTTCTTTTTCTACGAGCAGTTTGACGGAGATTTCCTTTTTTAAAAAGCTGGCTCTTGAAGGGACGTTGAGGATTAGCGTGTCAATTGTTGCGGATTGATTTTTTATCAAAAGGTCAATGCTATCCGTGGATGGCGAATCATACCAGTACAAAATGGAGTCCTTGACAATTTCGGTATAGTCCGTCCAATCGTCTGGAGGGCTGATTGGTTGGATGGTTGCCTCTTTAGGAGACTTATTAAATGCAAATCTTACCTTTCCATAAGTTTTATCGTCTGTTCTTTTTATAGAAAGGTCTCTGTTTTCTTCTGAAATTAGCAAACTAATTTCTGTTTTTGCAGTATCGGAGATAACTAAAGGTTTATTTATAAATGCAATCTTTTCATTTTTCAGGTCATATAGATAATTGCCATTTTTGTCTTCCAGTGCAAATACCTTGTACGTCCCTGCACGGATATGGGCAATCTCAAACTTGCCATTTACATCGGTTTTTGCAACGTAGTTTGGTTTTTCTTTGAATACGATAGAATCCTCCTGACTTGAATAGAGCATAACCAGTATTTCTTTTGCAGGATCACCAGAATATGCATTTTTGACATTCCCCTTGGTGTCTAGCGAGTCGATGAAGGATCCGGTAGAAAAGGTGAGTCGCAAATCCTTAGTAACGTTGTTTTCTGTGATGTCTTTGACCGTATTCCCAAAATAAACAGAATAGGTGGTATTCGCCCTAAGGGTATCATTAAATTTGAGGGTGACTGTTTTCCCTTTCAATTTGATTTCTGGTTTATTGTTTAAGGGGGGGGAGATGACCAGTTGATTGAAGGCGTCATCGAGTTTTACCCATTCGTCAAACGTTAGTTTTATTTCATCATCCTCAAAATTAGTCTGTAAGTCTGGTGTTGAACTACCTGGTACTATGCCAGGAGGCGTTTTGTCTTTCTGGCCACCTGTTGGAGGTACAGGATTGGCACATGCACCAAGCAAAACTAAGATTAGCCAAAAGGCTAAACCTTTCAAAAAGACGGAATTTCCAATAAGACCGAAACTGTTTCTGTGCATCCTTGCAAATTTGTAATGATTTATAGCTTTGAATAAGAACTATAAATAAACCGAGGACAAAAGTACAAGAATCAAGCCGCATAATCGGCAGTTTTCCCCTTAATATTTAGTTAACACCATCATAAGATTCTCTTATCTTAAAAAGCAACCCACTCCAACCGTCCGGCATTTTTAAATATACCCAGTATTTATTTGTTTGTTTCTTTGTTAAATTCTGAAACATCAGCACAAGTATACCGTTATAAACCAAGAACAAACTAATCAACAAAACATAATCTTAACACCAAAGTCTTTTTTGATAGTTAAGATCTATAATCCAACCACGTCAACCAATTTTTAGAAAATTCGAGCGTCGAAAATGTCTCTCTTCGTTCAACATTTGGAATAATCCAAGATTGAGGAATTATGCCTTCAAATACATAAACTTTGTGTAATGGTAAAAGAAAAAGAGATTTTCAATATTCTATTGATTGAAGACAACGAAGGGGACATTCTACTAACTAGAAAAGCGATTGGTATGAGTAACCATTCGGCCCAGATTCATGTTGCAAAAAATGGCCGCGAAGGGTTGAACTTCCTGGAAAAGAAAGGTCTGTACAGCGGTAGCCCGACTCCAGACTTAGTGTTGCTTGATTTGAATATGCCAGAAATGAATGGAAAAGAAGTGCTAAAGGCGGTAAAAAAGATCGACCATTTGAAAGTGATTCCAATTGTGGTCTTATCCACTTCCATTTCAGATAAAGATATTAGTGAGTCTTATCACTTAAATGCAAGTAGCTACATCAAAAAACCGGTAGATTTTTTCCGATTTGGAGATGCTATAAAGAATATGTTAAACTATTGGTTTAATGTTGTCCTGTTACCTAACTGATAAAACAGTTACTATAAAACTAACGCTTCAAAATGAAGCGAAAACGCTTACATCCTTCCGAATTGAATTTGGTGGGATGTTTTGATTTATACGTTTAGGTAACTCATTAAGGCATCGTATCTTTCCTTCAAAGAATCCATATAATCTGATTCCTGGAAAGATGCTCTAACGGTGTATTCAAAGCGCTCGAAAGTAGCTACGACATGTTTTATTTCACGCCGGTTTAATTTTAGCGTTACTTCCATTGTTGTAGAATCTGGCTTTGAGCTGATGTAGGAACTAAGGATTGCGGCGTTTTCCGATTCCACAATTCTTGCGATTTCTGCGAGTGAGTAGTCACGTTTATTCATTTCTAACACAAGGATAGTCCCTGGTTCTGCGAGGCTACCTGACTCGGCGAAGTACTGAAGAAGACCCTCCAATGTAACTACACCTAGATAATTTTCTTCATGGTCGACCACAGGGATAAGGGTAAGTTGCAGGCTTACGGCCATCTTTATCACCTCATACAAGTGTTCCGACTCATTGACGAATGGTCTTCGCAAGGACAATGGATGATTGCCCAGAGTTTGTTCCGGGTCATTAAAATTAAGTACATCCTCCTCGGAAATAAGTCCGAGAAACTGTTCGTTATTGACAATTGGCAAATGCCGAAGATGAAAATCATTCATCCAAGTCAAGGCTTTACTTCCTGTATCGGAAGTTTTTAATGGAGGTACTGTCTCTGATATCAATTCTCTGGCTATCATGGCTCTTCTATTTTTAAACGTTTCTACTAGAAAATCGTTTTCGGGCATTTTCTTCGTAAGCCACCTAATAGTGACAAGGTAATAATTATTAATAATAACTCCTAGTACTATAGATGCCTTAACTTATTAAGGTGTTGCATTGCGTTTTTCTTATATTTACAATGTCATATCAATCAATCTGTACTTTCTGTTACCTCCTCATTTTTTTAACGCAATATTTTATTAATAAATTATTATTACTGTTAATGCAAAACTAGTGCCATTTCACAGGGTAGGGGACTTTTTTGAAAAACAAAATAGCTATTGTTTTATTTGTAAAATAAAAATTGGTGATGTTTGCCCGTCACAAGAGTTGGCGAAATTCTGTTGCATTTTTGTTGAAAAAAATTAATAAAAATTTTGCAAAAAACATTTTATTTCCAAATTTTAAACAAAATTGGTTGTCTGGATTGTTGAATTTATAGTGTTCATTTTTAACGGGTTACCTTTTTATTTTGTATATTTATTTTATCAACCCGATTTTTGAATATTATTCTATCCCAAACGATGATTACAAGATTAACACTTGCTGTTTTTATGTTAATTTGCGTCCATTCCTATGCACAGCAAAAACAGAAAACCGACCTTCTCCCCGCAGAAATCACCGCAGAACGTCAGGAAAACAGAATTTTGATAAAATGGAAAATGGAGCAACAGTACGATTTGCTCCTACTAGAAAGGAGTTCAAATAATAAACATTTTGATCTTCTCGAGGTAATATATCCCCAAAAGAAAGAACTAGAAGCGGGTGTTTTTCAGACTGCCGACGCGTCCCCACTTGCTGGAGTTGGCTATTACCGGCTGAAATATGCCCAAGACAATGCTCCCGATATCTATAGTGAATCTACTAGTGTTTTCTTCAATTTTAAAGTTAGAGAAGTAACGATCAACGCTAATTCAGGACTGAAACAGGCATTAGTCAAAATTCGTTCTGCTGGTGAATCCGAATTTAGTGTACTTGATGAGACAGGTGAGCCAGTAAAGAAATACCGACTTTCGCTTCCTGCGAATGCAGAACATATGTTGGATTTAAGAAAATTGCCGGAAGGTAAATATTACATTCAAGTAATAAATAGTGAGAAGAAATTCCTAAAACAAATCGATTTGTAGATGGTGTTGATTGAATAATTCAACATTTCGACTTAATTTATACATTATTGGGTTCGCTAAAACGTCTCTATAACTGACTTCTTATCTATTATCGTGATTTTGTTAATGTTTTATTGTAAAAAAGTTGATAAGAACTTGTATTTTTGGCTCTTTATCGAAATGGAGAATGAAATAGCCAGTATTTAGCAGAATGTCCAACTCCTTATTTTTTTGTTTTGCTTGTTCATTTCCAAAAGAAAACATAGTTAAATATAGTTTTATATGAAATTCAGTACATCCTCATCCGATTTATTGAAACAGTTACAGGTAGTGGCAGGCGCCATCGGTTCGAATCCCGTTTTACCAATTTTGGAGGATTTTTTATTTACCATAGATGGGAATAATTTAACCATTGCTGCAACTGATTTAGAGACATCGATTACTACAGGCTTGGAAATCCAGGCAGACAGCAATGGCACAGTAGCCATCCCTGGTAAAATTCTGTTGGAAACATTAAAAGCGCTTCCTGACCAACCAATTACTATTACTGTAGACGACGAAACATTTGCCATCGAAATTACATCTGCTTACGGTAAGTATAAGCTTGCGGGAGAGAACGGTGCTGATTTTCCAAAGATTCCTCAGCCGGATTCGGTGGATTTTGTGAATATTCCGACTTCTGTTTTATCAAATGCAATTGTTAATACCTTGTTTGCTACTAGTAGTGATGAATTGCGCCCTGCTATGACAGGAGTGTTTTTCCAGGTAGATTTCAACAAATTGACGTTTGTTGCAACTGACGCGCATAAATTGGTGAAATATGTCTACAAAAAAGCAAATAGCGAAGTCTCCACGCAATTTATCGTTCCTAAAAAAGCACTTCAATTATTGAAAGGTGTTTTGCCTTCAGGAGATGATATAAAATTGTCGTTCAACAAAGCAAATGCCTTTTTCAACTTTGGAGGAGTCAATTTGGTTTGTCGATTGATTGACGCCAGATACCCGGACTACAATGCAGTAATCCCAACAGACAATCCCAATGTGGTTTCTGTTACACGGTCTGACTTTCAGAGCTCTTTAAAACGGATTGCCATTTATGCCAATAAGACGACCAATCAAGTCATCTTAAATATAAACCCAGGAAGCCTAACCGTTTCTGCACAAGATTTAGATTTCTCCAATGAAGCAACAGAGCAATTGACCTGTGCTTATGATGGAGATTCTTTGAATATTGGCTTCAACGCAAAATTTTTAGTAGAAATGCTAACTGTTTTGGATACCGATGAAGTAAAATTAGAATTGTCAACTCCTACTCGAGCCGGAATTATAATACCAGCAGATGACAACGAAGAAGTAGACATTCTTATGCTCATCATGCCAGTGATGCTAAGTAACTAAGCGTCTACTCGAAGGATAAGAAATAAAGGTTATGGTCTGTTAAGGCTATAACCTTTTTATTTTGGCCTCAAACCTAAAGGACTTTTTAAATTATGGACAACGTGCTTCAAACAAATCGTCTCATTCTTCAACCGCTGGATGAGAGTCATGTGCACTTGTTATTGGATTTTTGTATTAGAAATAAGGATTTTCTTTTGCCATGGAGCCCTAGTTATCCAAGCAATTTTTTCACTCAAGCGTATCAACAAGAAGCAATAAAAAACGAAGTTCTCTCCTTGAAAAAAGGGCAGCAATACAAATTTTACATTTTTAGCCAGCAGGATCATGAACGTAAATATGTCCTTGGGTCAGTAAGCCTTTCAAATATCATTCGTGGCCCATTACAATCGTGTTTTTTGGGGTATAAGATCGACGAAAAGATGATCAATAAAGGCATTGCTACGGAAGCAATAGCGCATGTCGTTCGCTTTGCTTTTGACCGATTAACACTGCACCGTATAGAGGCCAATATCATGCCTCGCAACAAAGCTTCCATCCGTGTTGCAGAAAAACTTGGTTTTGAAAAAGAAGGATTTTCAAAAAACTATTTACAAATAAATGGTGTTTGGGAAGATCATTTTCGATTCGCTCTCGTAAACTCTACCAATAAAAAGTAAGATTCCTAATATAAAATTCCGTTTTCAGAACCCATTTGGAGTTTTGTTCGTCAAAACCCTGAATGCTATTTTAATACTAACAAGGAAGACAGACAATCTTACAAAAATCAATTTTCGTATATTGAAAATGTTTACCTAATCAAACAATATATTTTGACGAAGCTGAAATTGAAAAAACCCAAAAAAGCAGATCTCCCCAATAACTTGATGAGCAGGCCTTTGCAGGACATCATTTATCAAATCATCCAATCCTGTGAATTGGATATTGAAGATAAAGTATTGCTTGAAAATATCGCTGCACCAATCGCATCAACTGAAAGCGGTACGGATGAATCCTCTAATTCAGGAAAGCTCAAAGACGAAAAATTAGAAAAAGAGCTCAATACTATCAAAAAACAGATAAAGGCACTCCAGGAGCAACAATCCAAAAAAATTGAGGTATCGATAAACAAGAAAGCTCCTGTCGAACTTGGATTGCAGCATTTTCAGTTTGAAACGCTACTGAGGGTGGTTTCTGCGCAGATGAACGCATACATGGTTGGGCCCGCAGGGTCTGGAAAAACAACCGCTGCTGTATATGTCGCTAAGGCATTGGGTGTTAATTTCTACTTTACTGGCGCGATAGCGAGTGAGTTCAAATTAACTGGTTTTATAGATGCCAACGGAAAAATTGTCAATACTGAATTTCGTAGAGCTTATGAGCATGGAGGATTGTTTTTGTTTGATGAAATAGACGCCAGTTATCCACAAGCAGTCCTCGCGTTCAATGCAGCGTTGGCAAACGACTACATGGACTTCCCGGACAAGCGGGTGACCCGGCACAAAGACTTTTATTGCATAGCTGCCGCTAATACCTTTGGACAGGGAGCAGATAGACAGTATGTTGGAAGAAACCAACTCGATGCTGCTTCATTAGACCGTTTTGTATTTCTTGATTGGCAATTTGATGAAGACCTGGAGCGTGCGCTCGCAGGCAATGACAAATGGGTCGATTTTGTACAGGCAGTACGTCGGGTGGTTGATGAACTTAAAATCCGACATGTAGTTAGTCCTCGTGCTTCTATTTTTGGCGTAAAACTATTGGCCGCTGACTTGAGCCTACGGGTGGTTGTGAAAACCTTACTGTGGAAAGGCCTCGACAAATCCACCATTGATAAAATCAAACTAAATTTAAACTATGATCTGGAACGATTCTACGAGAAAGGCATTAAAGTTTGAAGACCTTTCTGAGTTCTGGAAAGTTGCGATGCAGGACAGTGCCGCTCAAAAAAAACACTCCAGAAGAATAACCAAACCAGATTGGTATGGCTGTGCCTCTTGGGAAGAAGCCAAAGATCTGGCACTTATTGGATGGAAAGATGGTTTACAGGAAATTGAAAAATACAGAGCAGAAATCATCCCGAGAGTAACGGAAAAAGTATATCGCCCTCAACAGAAGTTTGATGTCGCCGGGTACAATGTAGATATTGGCAGTTATCTCGCTAGCCAGCCAGAATATTTTATTGCCCGAGACTATGATCAAAGAAATTATCCGGGTAAAATATACACCATCGTTAGTTCTATTTCATTTTCACAACACATCATGCCTAGCACTATTATGCAACGAGGCGCGATTGTCTGTGCATTGGTAGACGCAATAGAATATGCTGGCCACCGTACAGAGGTCATCTGCAATTGGGTGACAAGCAATAAACGTCGAAACAAACGCCGAAACCATGGCGCATGGCTAGAAGTAGACATTACCATCAAAAAAGTAGATCAACCATTAGATTTGTCAGAACTTTCATTTTGTCTAGGCCACCCGGCAATGCTAAGACGGATTGTCTTCTCCTTGGCAGAGAAATTGGGTTGGTCTGATTTCGCGTTCAGCTATGGCTCTCCTGCGGAAGCACTGAATAAAGGTGACATCTATATCAAAGAAATATTTGGAGAAGAGGTGTCCAATGAAACGGCGATCTCTTGGGTGCTTGCAGAACTTAAGAAACTAGGTGTTGACATCATCGAAAAATAGGTTCGAATTTTAGAATGAGGGTGAATGTATTTATGCCCAAAAACCAATCCTGTTCTTCCTTTTATTCTACGAATTCGGATAAAAAAGGGGCAGCCAATTGTTACCAGCCGCCCCTACTTATAAATAAGGAATTTTTATTCAAAATATTTTACTCCTGTTTGGCTAAGCGTCTACGGTTTCTTTCTTTACTCCGTTCTTTTTCGCTGCCGTTTCGATTTTTTCTTCTTCCGTCTCCAAATAGACTGCTTTTACTTTAGCTTCTATTTCGTTAGCGACTTCAGGGTTGTCAAGTAGGAATGTTTTTGCGGACTCTCTTCCTTGAGCAATTTTTGTAGATTGGTAAGCGTACCAAGCACCACTTTTTTGGATAATATCATGCTCTACTGCCAAATCGATGATTTCTCCGGTTTTAGAGATTCCCTGTCCGTAGGTAATATCAAACTCTGCAATTCGGAAAGGAGGAGCTAATTTATTTTTGACAACTTTCACTTTTACGTGGTTTCCTGTTACGTTGCCTTCTTTGTCTTTTATGGCTGCGCCGCTACGACGGATATCCAAACGCATAGAAGCGTAAAACTTAAGGGCATTACCACCAGTAGTTGTTTCTGGATTGCCGAACATTACACCAATTTTTTCTCTAAGTTGGTTGATAAAGATGCAGCAACATCCTGTTTTACTGATAGTACCTGTTAGCTTACGAAGTGCTTGCGACATCAATCGTGCTTGAAGGCCCATTTTCGAATCTCCCATTTCACCTTCTATTTCACTTCTTGGAACCAAGGCAGCAACAGAGTCGATCACAATGATATCAATTGCGCCTGAACGAATCAGGTTTTCAGTAATTTCAAGTGCCTGTTCTCCATTATCTGGTTGAGCAATAAGTAGGTTTTCAGTATCAACACCGAGATTTTCAGCGTAAAAGCGATCGAAAGCGTGTTCTGCATCAACGAAGGCAGCGATGCCACCTTTCTTTTGTGCTTCTGCAATTGCGTGGATAGCAAGGGTTGTTTTACCTGAAGATTCAGGACCGTAGATTTCTACCACCCGGCCTCTTGGAAAACCATTTACTCCGACAGCAATATCCAAACTAAGTGAGCCAGTACTAATTGTATCAATATTGACGACTTGTTTGTCGCCTAATTTCATAACGCAACCTTTTCCGTAAGTTTTTTCTAGACGGTCGACGGTTAGTTTAAGCGCTTTTAGTTTTTCTTCTTTTTCTTTTGACATTTTGCGATTTTTTAGATTAATATAGTGTGCGAGCACTGTCAGTATTTTGTTTACACAGAAGCAAAAGTAATTGTTTTGTTTATAATTAGCAAATATTTAATCAAAAAAATTATCAAATTATTTACGTGTTCCCGCTTTTTTGCTCGATAAAGCGTGTAATGACAAGCATTTGTCACTATATTGAGTTTAAACAAATCGTGTTTTTTAAATGAATTTGTTTCTTGATTTGTTTCTGTCTCCTCCTTGAATATGGCAATTTGAATCTACCCTTAGCCACTACCAGTGGCCAACCCAATACGTTTTGAATCAGCCAATCGAGTACTTTCTATTCCAATTGCAATGATTCTCTTTTATCGTGAAGAATACACCCACAAATAGAAGTATTATATCTATTTTGGTCCTATATTATATATTTGTTTAAAATTAAAAATTATGAAAAGTATATTAGTTATTTTGATGGTAGCACTAACGCTACTAGTAAACGCACAAGGAGTTGGAATCAATACAACAGTGCCAGATGGATCTAGCATATTAGATGTTTCTGCTTCTGATAAGGGAATACTCATTCCTAGAGTTGCACTTACTAGTACGACTGATGTTACTACTATAACCAACGGAAATGTGGTGTCCCTTTTAGTTTTTAATACCGCAACGATAGCCGATATCGTTCCTGGCTATTATTATTGGGATGGCATGACTTGGAAAGCATTGGAAACAGACGCAGATGCCGATCCTAATAATGAGATAGAACTTCCTGCAGGAGGAACAATAGGGCAGGTATTAACAACAGATGGATCTGGAAATTACTCCTGGGTAACAGAATCTTCTGGTACTGACGACCAAAACATTCAAGGCTTAGCGTTTGATCCTACCACAAATATGCTCACCGTAGGTGTAGAAAACGGGACTCCACAAACAGTAGACTTAACCCCATTATTAGAATTACCTCCAACAGCTACAACTGGTCAACTGTTAACATGGAATGGCACCAGTTGGGTTGCACAAAATGCGGTAAGTAATGCAGATGACTGGGGGAATGATGTCGTAAATACAACAGGAAGCAATCTTTCAGGAAATGGAACGCCAGCCTCCCCTTTATCGCTAACCGAAGTAGATGGATCAATAACTAACGAAATACAAGATTTATCACTCACCGGAACAACGCTCTCGTTAACAAACGATGCAACTACAGTAGACTTAACTTCTTTACAGGACCAAGACTGGTACGAAGTAGGGGGAACAATTCAATCGGATGATATAAATGATAATATTTATACGCATGGAAATGTAGGGATTGGTACTGCTACGCCAAGCAGAGATTTGGTGATAGGAGACAATGCAATCCAATTATCCTCGGCAAACAATGTTGGGACAACCGCGGATATTTTATTTAGACAATCGGCGATGTTGACTGCCGGAACAAGTATGTTGTTTAACATTGACGCAACAAACACCTCTGATTTTCAATTCTTTGGTTTTAATAAGGACGCTGAAGGAACTGTAGGGAATACAGAGTTAATGCGTATCCAAGAAAATGGGCATGTTGGTATCGGCACAACCTCTCCGACCTACAAGCTTCAGGTCGAAGAAAATAAGGATGGTCAGATTGGTGTTGCCATATGGAATCCAGACAATACAGGAACAAATGCTACAGAAATACTATTGGTCGGACAAGCTACAGGCAATAAATACGGCTATCTAGGGCATGTTAACGATGGCTATTCCAATGTAACCTACCCAAATGTCACCCCAAATATGACCATCCTATATGGAGGAGGAGATTTAGGCATTACTGCTGGATCTATTTTAAACGATATTACTTTTGGAAGCAATTTGTTAGATAATAGAAATATGATAATTAAGGGCGGGACAGGCAATGTCGGAATTGGAACCACGACACCAAATGCAAAACTAGAAGTTGCAGGTACAGCCAATATTCAAAGGTTGAAAAACAATGTAACGCCACATACCTCGCCAGCTTTACAAAACTATATTGAATACGTCGATGTTAACGATGAAGTCTACTCTTGGATTGGAGATGGCTCTTCCGGGAAAAACTTCAATATGACAGCCTACTATGATTACAACATACACATATCTACACATTCTTCAAATACAAATACTTCTAGAACAGGAACGCTATTCATGGACGGTCCTACTGGAAATGTAGGAATTAATACAAAGGTCCCATCAGAAAGACTAGAAGTACAAGGTACAGTGAAAATAGTGGACGGAACAGAAGGGGTAGGCAAGGTATTCACCTCCGATGCTGCAGGGAAAGGAAGTTGGCAGTTGCCAGTAGGATCTTGGACTGGTGTTTTAAGAGCTGGGAATTTACCAATTACGACTACCCTTGGATTTTATAAGGTTGATTTCACTTCCGCCATAAAGATCCCCGCAGTTGGCGGAGGCAGTGTTAATGAGGCAACGGACAATATTACTGTACCAACGACTGGAATGTACGAATATGTTATCTCAGGATGGGCAAACAGTACGACAAGAGGTGGGACGCCGAGGGAAAGTGTTTATTTAAATTATTGGAGAATAAATGTAAATGGAGTGTCGACTCAGTCTCCACATTATCCAGGTTCAACGGGCTGGGGAACCAATTCTTCAATTTCAGGTTATTTAGATTTGACTGCTGGAGATGTTGTTGAACTGCAACAGAATTATTCAGATGCAGATTATTCCAATCAATGTGGTGGAATGGTTTTTTCTCTGAAGTTAATTCAATAAAAAACGCTTCAAGTAATACGAAAGACTCGTTTTGCATTGCAAAACGAGTCTTTCGTATAGTTGGTTACTAGTTAATGGTAAAAGTCGAGGCCAACTTTAGTTTCTGTACTCTTTACCCAAAATAATTGCAAGGAAATGACGAGTCCCTCTCTATTCCATTTGCAGCAACATATCCCGAACTTCCATCAGCGCAAAACCTAATAAATTCTTCCCGTTCCATCTGTCCGGGTAATTCGCGTTTTTATGATCCTGGGCCATTCCAATACCCCAGATTCGATCATAGGGGCTTGCTTCAACAATTACCCTTTTTGTCGTTGTTTTTAAAAAATCACCCATCGCCTCATTTTGTGAAAACTTAAGGTAGTTGCCTTGCACCACAATCTCCATTTTTTGGGCATCCCAAACAGTAGGATCAAATCCTCTAACTTTTCGGCCTAGTTTTTTCGCTTCTGCAGGACTAGCACATTTTATTATGCTATCAAACATTTCCTCATCACTAAACAATATCGCCTTTTTGGCCATCATCCAATGTTCGGCACTTTGATACAGAATACCTCCCTCGTCAAATTCAGAAGGAAACCATTGGCTAAAACAGGATTTATCAATATCGTTTCCCTTTTGTGTATGTCCCCAAAAGAATAAATATTTAACAGGCTCGTTAGCTGCAATTTCCGTCAACAATTTTTCCATATTATACTTCATAGGGTCTTCATTTATATTCATTAAAACATCAAAACAAACTATTTGTCAGTTTAGTTCTCCAACACAAGTTTAAATAAAAACACCATCTTTAATACTGTAAAAATCAAATACTAATAATAATTATTTCCTTTTAATGATTTAATTATTAAGGAATTGCGACATTTTGGTTAACTTTATTAACATCCGGACAAAAATAAAGGTTATGCAAAAAACACTACTTCTTTTCTTTTTCAGTTGGTTTTTATCTGGGGAAGAAGCCAAAACCCCTAAAGTCGAAAATTTTGAACCACCGGTTATAACAATTTGTGGTGAAGAAACTATCGATAAGAACAATTTTGCGAATGTCTCTGCCGTTCAAAATGGCAATTGGGACAATCCTAACACCTGGAGCTCCGGCTCAGTCCCAACAGGAGTGGACAATGTGACTATACCACAGGGCATTTGGGTGTACCTCAAGGGCAATTGCTTCTCCAAAAACTTAACAGTAAACGGACGCCTCAGAAACACTGCGGCGGAAGACGACTTTCACGTACTTACCGAATGGATTTTAATTAGTGGAGCAAATGCTGATTTACAAGTTGGTACAACTGGCAATCCATATACAGGTCGAGGTAGATTTCAACTTTTCGGAGCAAATGATGGACAAAATGTATCAGGTTCTGGCGATAAATTTATTGCAGCCATGAACAATGGAACCATCCGAATGCATGGCGACAACACCGTAAAAACCTGGACACATCTAGACGGCTTAGTTCCTGTAGGTTCAAATCAAATCACCCTTCAGGAGGCAGTCAATTGGCCAAACAACGCGAAGATAGTCGTCACTTCTACTAGGTTTAGTGGAGATGAAGCCGAACAGAAAACGATTCAAAGTGTCAGTCCAGATGGCAAGACATTGACCCTTACTTCCAATTTTATGTACCCACATTCCGGGGAAGACAAAATCTATTCCTCCGGTTCAAAAACATGGACAGCAAATCTAAGGGCCGAAGTCGGTTTGCTCACACGAAATATTACAATCGAAGGAGATCCAAGCTCGGATACCAATGGTTTTGGTGCTCATATGATGGTTCATTATTCTGGAAAAGCATACATCAGCGGAATAGAATTATTCAGAGTCGGTCAAAAATCAATCGTTGGTAGATATCCGTTTCACTGGCACCTGGTCAAAAATTTAGGCACAGGCCAGTACTTCAAAAATAGCAGCGTCCATAAGTCATTCAATAGAGCGCTCACCATACATGGCACAGAAAATACTTTAGTAGAAAACAACTTTTTCTACGACCACATAGGCCATGGACTCTTTCTCGAAGATGGCACAGAACGATTTAACATTATCAGAAAAAATGTAGTCGTATTAACCAAAAGACCAGCCGATGGAGAACAAGTAACTATATCCGACAATGAGCTGAACGAACTTCAAAATAGAGCCCCATCTTCCTACTGGATCACCAACCCCAATAACACCTTTGAAGACAATGTTGCTGCAGGCACCGCCTCTTACAACGGACAAGGGCACGGAACAGGTTTCTGGTTTATCATGCCAATAGACCCAATTGGTGACTCCGCTGGAGACCCCTACTTCTCAGGACTAAAACCATACTTGGAGCCTCTAGGAATGTTTAAGGGAAACAAAGCACACAGCTGCATGAGTGCCTTTGATTTCTTTGACAGATTGGACACCGATCATTCTATTATTAAAAATGCTGGTTGGAATAGTGCCCAATGGAAATTAATTGAAGATTGCACTTGGTATTCTAACGATGTAGGTGTTTACGGAGGTATTGGAGGAGCCTATGTTGACCGGGTTCTGTTTCGAGATAATATTTATGTTGATAATAAAACACACGTCTTTCTTGCCAATTATTGCCAGACGGATCAGTCTCTTTTTGTAGCAGATTCGGGCTTGGGTAATATTTCCGGAAATAGGTGGCTATATGCTACTTACGATGGCGCT
Organism: uncultured Saprospiraceae bacterium; assembly: GCA_938016265.1. Taxonomy (GTDB): domain Bacteria; phylum Bacteroidota; class Bacteroidia; order Chitinophagales; family Saprospiraceae; genus JAHDHB01. The sequence continues at coordinate 78,423 of CALLWB010000076.1, read as the reverse complement.
GGCAAAGTAAGAGACAGCTACTTTGTAGGATGGGATGCCAACAACGCCAACCTGATCCGACCGATCGGTGCAGCAACAAAACACGTCAACCATCATTTTTCGGGGATAACAACAGATCATCCGGGGACACTACCAAGATTGGAGTACCCTGATTATACCATAAATCAAAGCGGTTATGCAGACGCAAATGACAATACACATCCCAGAATGTGGAATAATATTTTAATGGATGATGATGGAACGCTCACGGGGACTGCCGGTACAAGTGTAGTTGCAAACCATCCACTACATCTCGTTGGTGATGAAACTCAACCTGCCAATTGGACCAATGCCTACAAAAGTAATCATGACTTTGTGCTTGGCTACTTGCATTATTCCGGGGCGCTTACAAATTTTCCAAATATCTCCATGGAAAGAACAAAGGTAAGTACCCCAACTGCTGGCCAATACTACATTAACGGATACAAGGAAAAACAACAGCTCCCAATTATTGTCAATGAAGGGTTTATGTACACCTACAGATTCGAAAGTCTGCCAGGCAATAACACCTTCGATTATCATATGGATGATGCTAATGTCGGGGACACATTTCTTGCTCGTTTTGAAAACTTAGGTAAGTTTACCTGGCTTTCCATTCCCGGAACTCAACACAACTCACTTGCGTCCCTCAATGCAGCGACTTCAACAGGCTATTTCAGACAAAACAATGGAGATTTATACTTCCGCCCAGTAGCAACCACACTTCGACAAAGCTGGTCGTTTGCTTGGCTCTTTGACGTCTCGCTTCCGGCGCTCGATACCGATGGTGATGGACATACCGATTTTTTCGAGTCCAATCGAGGAAGAAACCCAATCGACCCAAAAGACTTTGCCTTCCAGTTTAACGAACAAAATACTGAAGGATGGACACTAACAAATAGCTCGGGCAATATGACCTCCTATTCCGTTATGGGGACGTCTACAACCTCAGATCCTCAATTTTATAAGAACGACTTCCACTTCCTTGCAAGCGAAGTCAATTATATTATAGTTCGGATGAAGGCAACCAGCAATGGGAGCCCACATTTGTTTTGGGGCAGGGATAATGCCCCCGGATTCTCAGGAGGCCGACAGGTCTTTGGAACTTATACAGGAAATGGCGACTGGCAATATGTATTCTTTAATGTTGGAGCAGACCCAGAATGGAATAGCAGAATAACAAACTTACGATTTGACCCCTTTACGGGAAATGGCATAACCTTCGAAATAGATTGGATTATTTCCTCCTTGGGTGACCTGGATGGTGATGGAATTCTCGATCCTTCCGATGCATGCCTTTTCACACCACATGTACAACCTACAACTCCTACTCAATTTAATGTATGCAGTATGGACAATATTGCTAGCTTGGTAGGAAATCCAACTGGAGGCTACTGGACAGGAACCGGAATAATCGGTACAAAACTATACATAAATGCAGGAGGAAATGCAGTAGTAATGAATGGGTTTGACTGGCTAGCAGACCAACACTTTGTGAATGGAAATGTTACTCCATTCAACGCTGGGTTGAACATTGCTAATACAGCAACTGGAGACATTTACAAATCAGAAAGATGGATGAATGGCAATCTTCAATATAACATCCCTGTTTCTCCGGGAGAATATGAAGTTGAACTCCATTTCGCAGAAACCTGGGGTAGTGCCCAAGCTGCAGGAGTTAGAGTCTTTGATGTTTCTATGGAAGGCACAACGGTAGAAAGCCAAGTAGACATTTATGATCAAGCAGGCGGCAACACCGCATTAATAAAGCCATATGTTGTCAAAGTAACAGACGGCCTGTTAAATTTACAGTTAAACCAGGGAGTGCAAAACCCCAAACTTTGCGGTATCGCTATCCTCCCAAAAAGTGTTGATCCTTCAGGTCTTTCAGTCGGTACCCACGAGGTTACCTACAACTATCGCGACCCAAGAACAGGCTGCTACGACACACAAGTATCCACCATCAATGTCAATCCCCCACCTTCGTTACCAACAGTAAATGCAGCCGAAACCATTTGCGAATTAGGCCCTCAAAAAGTATTAACAGCATTCCCGAAAGGAGGAGAATGGTCAGGAACAGGAATAGTCGGCTCCCCGATTTATATAAATGCAGGAAGTCTTTCCGTCGAGGAAGGAGGTCACACTTGGATTGCAGATCAAAATTTCATTAATGGAACAACCTATTCTTATTCCCCAATAGCTACTGTTGCAAATACTTCGGCACAAGAACTTTATCGGTCTGAAAGGTATGCCGCTTCAGATTTACTCTATCAGATACCTGTCCCCAATGGAGCGTACGAAGTGGAGTTACACTTTGCCGAAATCTGGCCTGGTGCCCATAACAATGGAGTAAGAGTGTTCGGTATAAACCTAGAAGGAACGGTAGTAGAAAATGCCTTCGATATTTATGCCACAGGGGGGGCAAGTACAGCAGTTATAAAAACATATTCTACTTCCGTGAATGACGGCATGCTCAACATTGATTTGATTAAAGGGGTTCAAAATCCCAAAATTTCAGCAATCGCTGTTTTACCCAAAACGTTTGATCCGGCAACAGCTGGAGCTGGTGCACACACCTTAACCTACAAATACACCAATCCGTTTTCTGGATGCTCCAGTTCCAAAACGACAACAATGACAGTCGCTCCAGCGCCATTAGCTACAGCAACAGGAACGACCACAATCTGCACAACTACAGCAACAACCCTTCAAGGGTCAGCAACTGGTACCGGTGCCAAAACTTACAAATGGTTCATAGCAGGAACAAACACATTAGTTTCCAATCAGCAAAACTATACCATCAACCCAACCCAGACGACCAGCTACGAATTGGAAGCTACAGTCGGAAGTTGTCCCTCGCTCCGATCTGCTCCAGTCACGGTAACGGTCAATTCACTTCCCCAAACGCCAACGATTGCTGGAGCGCAAACGGTCTGTGAGTTAGGTGCCATCTCCTTAACAGCAAATCCAGTTGGAGGAGCTTGGTCTGGAACCGGTATTGTCGGCTCTCCTCTATATATTAATGCAGGAGGACCAGCAATAGCAGAGGGAGGTATTTTCTGGATAGCAGATCAAAATTTCACCAATGGTGGCGCAACTAATTTTGGTGCGGCATCAGTATCAAATACAGCAAGTCAAAGTATTTATCAAACGGAACGATGGGCTTCTGGGATTCTCCGATACGATATTCCTGTTGTCCCAGGAGAGTATCAGATACAAATACATCTGGCAGAAATGCATGGTGCTTCCCAAACAACAGGAGCACGAGTATTCGACATTCGAATTGAAGGCGCAATTGTAGAAAACACGATTGATATTTTTGACGAAGCCGGAGCTGCTACTGCATTAATTAAGACGTACAACATTAATATAACAGATACCAACCTTGATCTGGACTTTTTAAACAACCCTGGCAATCCAAAAGTCTCGGCGATTGCAGTTTTGCCAAAAAGTTTTAGTGGTGAAGTTGCTGGCCCTGGGGCCCATGTTTTGACGTACAACTACACAGATCCACTTACGGGATGTTCCAAATCCAATACAACTACGTTTACTGTATCTGCCGCTCCTGTCGCAACTGCTGCAGGAAGCACAGCAATTTGCGCAGGCGAATCTGCCCTATTGTCAGGTAGCACAACAGGCACAGGCGCAAAAACCTACAAATGGTACCTGGGAATGTCAAACACTGTAGTATCAACCCAGCAAAACCCAACAGTAAGCCCAACTACCACCTCGACATACGAATTGGAGACTACAGCAGCAGGGTGTTTATCCTACCGAACAGCCCCAATAACAATTACTGTAAATCCGCTACCTGCAACTCCAACCGTCTCCCCACCAGAGACACTTTGCGAAACAGCAGCACAAGAAATATTGACCGCTTCTCCTGATGGAGGGCAGTGGTCTGGACCCGGCATTATTGGGTCGCCGATCTTCATAAATTCTGGAGGGCCGACTGTTTCTGAAGGAGGAATAAGCTGGCTTGCAGATCAACATTTTATTAATGGGAATACCTTTGGCGCTGCAGTTCCAATTGCAAACACAGCAAGCGAAAGCATTTATCATACAGAAAGATGGTCTGGCGGCAATCTCAATTACGAAATTCCTATGCCTTCCGGCGAATATCAAGTTCAAATTCATTTAGCAGAACTGTATGCTCCATTACAAGTGGTTGGGGCTCGTCTGTTCAATATTTCCCTCGAAGGATCAACAGTAGACAGTAACGTTGACATCTTTGATGAAGCAGGCCCAGCAACGGCATTAATAAAAACATACTCGGTTTCTGTTTCAGATGGGGTATTGGATCTGGACTTTTTGAAAGGGGCAAGTGATAATCCCAAGGTGTCTGCCATTGCAGTTTTGCCGATGAGTTTTGATGCTTCCTCCGCAGGTGCTGGCAGTCATACACTGACTTATGACTATATAGATCCGACAACAGGGTGTGAAAAGTCGAATACCACAACGATGACTGTTAATGCAGCTCCAACAGCTGTTGCTTCTGGAAGTATAAGTGTTTGTTCTGGAAGAGAAATAGACTTATCAGGAAGTACTCCGAATAACGGGACAAACATCTCTTACGACTGGTATCTGGCTGGAACGAATATGCTGGTTTCATCACAACAAAATCCAACAATAGCTCCTACTACTGATACCGATTATCAGCTGGTTGTTACGGTCGATGGCTGTTCTTCCTTCCCTTCTGCTGCAATATCTGTTGATGTCGATCCGGCAAACGCCGTATGTTTTGAAGCGAAGACTATGCTGGAAGGACCATTTGCTTCAGCAAGTATGATTGACAATTTAAAGGAAAATGGCTTTTTAGTATTGGCAGAACCCTATACAGCGATTGGTTTCACAGGGTTGGGTAACGCCGGCATGGTGATTCCAAATTCTGTATTATCTGGAACCGGAGCCAACAATGATATCGTCGATTGGGTGGTTGTTCAACTTAGAGACAAAAATAATCCCCTCACAATTGTAGCAGCAGCAGCCATGTTACTTGAACAAGACGGGGAAATTATTACTTATGAACAAGGGCGAAAATCGAACATCCTAAGTTTTAATGTGGCGCACGACAATTATTACCTGGCAATATTCCATAGAAACCATCTCCCTGTAATGACCGCTAATCCTGTCCCGTTTTCCGGTGTACCATCTATTTTTGACTTTACGTCGAATGGTATGGCGACCTATGGTACCGGAGCCAGAATTCAGCTTTCGACAGGTTTGTGGGGAATGATAACAGGTGACGCAAGCAGCGATAATAGTGTAGATGCACAGGACAGAAGTGAAACATGGAATAGCAGAAACCAGTCTGGCTATTTATTGCCTGACGTAACCCTGGATGGTAACGTTGATGCTGCTGATAGAAGTAAAACCTGGAATAACAGGAATCAAGCCGGAACTGTTGATAGATAGTTTACCTAATTAGACGACACTTTAGAGCGTATACAATCTTGTCAAAAAAATAGACAAGGAAACAATATTACAATCAAAAATAGGCCTTGAAAAAGGCATGTTTTCATTACAACCCAAAATTATGAATAAGTTCTACCTACTTCTTCTTAGTTTGTTTGTCTCTTCGCTTGTAGCGAATGGAGAAGCAGAGACTTTTGAACCTCCCAAATCAACTATGTGCAGTGGTTCAGAAGCCGAATTCAACAATTTGGCAAGTATTACTACAACAGGGACCGGCCTATGGAGTAACCCTGCTATCTGGAGTTCCAATCAAGTACCTGGTCAGAATGATGATGTTACTATCTCGGCAGGCCACACTGTTACTCTCAACAAGGACGTTACCATAAAAAAACTTATTGTCAATGGAGTGCTAAAGGCAGATCTCAATATCGACCTTCATCTTACCGCCCAATTGATTGCTGTTATTGGGTCTGGTGCAGTGTTTGAATGGGGCACCGACACCAATAAATATGATAAACAGGGAATAATTTCGCTGAAAAGTGATGATATAAGTTATGAGTTTAATACCAACTCGAATGTCGATGATATGGGAAATAAGTTTATAATGGCAATGAACAATGGGACGATCAGTATTCACGGAAAAACAAAAAAATCCTGGACCCAACTAGACGCAACGGCAAATGTCGGAGCTACATCTATATTGCTAAAAGATCCCGTGCCCACTTGGGAGGTTGGAGATCGAATTGTCATTGCCTCCACAGGTTTTGATTTTGAGGAAGCAGAAGTGCGAACAATCACTTCAATTTCTACAAACAAGAGAATACTTTCGCTCGACCAACCACTTGAATACCAACACTGGGGCACCCTACAGTCCTACCAAAACGGAACCAGGACCCTTGATGAACGTGCTGAAGTCGGCCTATTGTCAAGAAACATTACCATACAAGGAGTACTCGAAACAAACGCTAAATTTGGCGGTCATATTATGGTCATGGGAACAGGAAAGGCACAGATAGAAGGAGCCAATCTTCGTCATATGGGGCAATCTGGTAGGTTAGGCAGATATCCTTTTCACTGGCATAAATGTGGACTTGTTGGTGGGCAGTACATTAGAAATTCCACCATTGAAAAATCATTCAACCGTGCCATTACTGTCCACAGCACAGATGGAGCGGAGATTGTAGACAATGTTGCTTACGATCATATCGGACATGGGTTTTTTCTGGAGGATGGATCAGAACACCTCAATATATTTGATGGAAATTTAGGATTATCATCCAGAGCTCCTTTAGAAGGAGAACATATTCAGGAGCATGACCTTGCTCAACGAGACGATAGACGAAAATTGTCTCCCGCCACCTTCTGGATCACCAACAATGACAACACTTATATCAACAACGTAGCTGCGGGTTCTGAAGGAATCGGATTTTGGTATATTGTTCCTTACAGAGATTTCGCAGGTCGATTTCCCAATAAAGATCTTACTATTCAACCAATAAGAAAGTTTGAAAACAATGTAGCCCACTCTTGTTCTTCTATAGGGGTTGCGTTCAATGGATATTTTTTCCCCGACACAATTGCGGGAGGTACAATATTAGAGGTCGTTCATGATAATACCAGAACATTCAATAACCCGCCAAACCCAACATTAAAAAACAACCTCGCCTATAAGTGCTCAGGGAATGGACTTTGGACGCTTACAGAGTCGGCAATGCACGAAAACTGGACCCTTGCTGACAATGGAGCCCATACCTTTCATGTCTTTTTCCAGTCTTTCAAAAACTGCCTTTTTGTAGGACAATCAGACAACAAGGGGGCACCAAGAACTGCCGAGGAATTTGCTTTTGGTTATCAAGTGCCGGAGCCGCTATTCATAAAGAGAAGATCTCGTTTCAATGCCTTTGCGTTTTATGACGGACCACTAGGTCTGGAAAACTGCCACTTTGCAAACTATCCAGATGAGAATTTTAATGTTATGCAGATACTAGGAGCAGCGGTTGTCTCTCCTTCTACACAAACGAAAAATCTATCTTTTGAAAATGTGGCCCACGATCAAAAATTGACATTCGTACCTGTTGAGCGGGACGGGCGTACCAGCCAAAACCACGAAGAAGGGGTTCAGTCCACTGCACTTGCTACGCTAGACCCAACTTTTTCAGGCGAAGTAGGAACCTATACGGTAGACGTAGTCGCACCAAACACTTACTATCCTTATGAATCTGAAATTTTGAAAGGCCCGGCTGGTACACTCCGACCAGATTGGGATGCCTGGTTTAATCCTAATGCTAAATATGGTGTAATTGAATCGCAAAGTAAACAGCAGTCTATAGGCACAACAAATATGTTTCTTACCCGAATGAAAGCAGGAGAGTTTCGCACAATGACATTGGAGTGGAACAAAAATGCAAAAGCGCTAAACAACCAGTGGAAGATTATGCCAATAATGAGTGACAATTATGTCTATCGGGTACAACCAACTGAAGTTTTTGAAAAATGGGAACGAATGAAACTTGGCCATTCCGCGCAGAATGAATACATCGATGTAGAATATGTAAATATCCCTGCGGGCTTTGTAATAGGAAACTATGGAGTCCCAAATCATATGATCCAGGAGCCCTCTCTGATGGCGCTTAGATCTCAAACATCAAGAACTGCTTACTTTTTTGATGACAATACACTGCACATTAGGTATGTTGCTACTAATCCAAACCTTAAACACGCAACAGATTACCGGGTTGCTGTTTCAGAGTATTTAGATATTAATTTTAACAATGCAAAATCGCAGGCATTCAGAAATGCAGGTGAACTACCCATTGCAGAGTTTAACACTGGAGTTGACAATAGAGCATCCCTGTCTGCAGTAGGGCTTCCTCTTGGTACCATTGGGTCCCAACCAGAATTCAACAATTTTAATGTTTACAAAGATGGAGATAATATTGTAGAGCGGACAGACTATGATCTCAATATTGGCCGACAGGTTTGGACAGGATTACCTTATTTGAAAATAGACTTCGCTGGAACTGCAACTCCGCAGGTCTTTATTAAAGATGGAACGACGGATCATTATTTAGGCGTGTTGACGGATGGTGTGAATACACTTTCTTTAGATGGATTGGCTACCAAATTAGGTGATGTCAATCAGATCAAGCTGCGCTTCTGGGAGGACAAATTTGACGCTGGAGTTACGACGGCCCTTATTCACATAAAAGAAATAACAATTGGCTCTGGGTTGGCAGACGCAGATGGAGACGGCACCTTAGATGCGGATGAAAAACTTTCCTGTCGTTCAGCCTCGAATGCTATAGATTTAGGATTCGATTTTAATACAGAGAAGTTAGGCTGGGTAGCAAATGTGGGGTCCAATTTTGAAACGCTAGAAGCAATTTCTTTAGCAGCACCAATCAACACAGATCCACAAATTGCTAAAAATGGCTTAAACTTTAGTGGAAATCAAGCAAATAGAATTGCTGTTCGGTTCAAATCGGATGAAGCGGATGTTGTCTCTTTATATTATACAACCACCACAGGACCAAATTATTCAGAATTAAAAAAACAAACATTCAATTATACCACTCCGGGCCAATGGGTAAAGGCAGTTTTCGATTTTAGTGCAGACACAAGATGGGCAGGAAGAACAATAACGTCCTTGTTGTTTGATTTCCCGGAGAATACAACAGGAGGAGGTCAGGTTTGGACGCATATAGATTACATTAGAAATGACATTCCAAATTTTGTTACAGTATCAAATGTAGGCACACCAAACTGCGGACAATCTGCGTCCTTCCTAGCAAACATAAGCTTTCCCACAGGACAAGAATATATACAATGGCAATATAATGATGGGAATAACTGGTTGGATATTTTTGGAGCTACTTTAGTAAATTACACGGCTCCTCCCGAAACAGCTTTACTGCCACATCGGGTAAGAGGGCATCGGCTATATGGCTGCGAAGTATTCAGTGACCCAATTTCTGCTAACGTCATCGCTCCTCCAACCCCAACTACCCAAGGAAATACGACAGTTTGCCAATCTGTTGCTCTTCAGACGCTCACTGCAAGCCCATCCGGCGGTTACTGGACACACGATAATGCGGAAGAGGAAGTAGACGGAATCCTGTCTCCCATATACATCAATGCAGGAGGGCCGTCTTCCAGCCAAGGTGGATTTAGTTGGTACCAGGATGGTCATTTTTTGAATGGCACGACCTACTCGTACAGCCCAAATGCTGGTGTAGCAAACGCAAGCAGCAAAGAAATTTACAGAACAGAAAGAAATGCTACAGGAGATTTAAACTATGAAATAACCCTTCCAAATGGGTTCTATGAAATCAACCTTCATTTTGCTGAATTGTGGAGTGGTGCGTTCAATCCTGGAGCTAGAGTGTTTGGAATCGACATTGAAGGAGCAACGGTTGCCCCTCAAATCGACATATTCAATGAAGTAGGTGGAAACGCTGCACTAATAAAATCGTACAACGTAAATCTTACAGATGGTGAATTGAATATTGACCTAACTAAAATCACCCAAAACCCAAAAATTTCCGGCATAACGATTTTACCAAGGAGTTTCAATCCTCAAGATGCAGGCCCGGGAACTCATACCATGACGTACCACTATGTAAATCCAACATCAGGTTGTGCTGCTTCTAAATCGACAAGTATTACCGTTAATTCAGCCCCTTCTGTCGCAACAAATGGAGATCAGACAATTTGTCAGAATGAGGCAGTTTCATTAATTGCAAGCTCGTCAAATTCTGGAGCAGCAAATTACAAATGGTATCTGGCAGGAACAAATACCATCGTCACAAATGGAGCTACCGCCAATGTAAGCCCCACCCAATCAACGGACTATGAAGCAAGGGTGACTATTGGTGGTTGTCAGTCGTTTCCTTCGGACCCGGTTAGGGTTACTGTGAATCCGCTCCCGGCACAACCAACCGTCCCAGCAAATCAGACAGTTTGCCAACGTGGCCCAGCACTTACACTTAGTGCCTCCCCTGATGGTGGAGAATGGTCAGGGACTGGCATTGTAGGTTCACCAATACATATTAATGCTGGAGGACCGACGGTCACTGAAGGAGGAAGAACCTGGCAGGCAGATCAATATTTTTTAAATGGGAATGCTTACACTGCTAATCCTGCTGTTAATGGGACAGCTAGCCAACAAATATATAAATCGGAACGCTGGATGCCTAGTGGTGATCTAAACTACGCAATTCCTGTAGCCAACGGCGATTACCAAGTTCGATTGTACTTTGCAGAAACTTATCAGCCGCTTCAATGCCCAAGTGCCCGAGTTTTTAATATTGCCCTTGAAGGAACCGTAATAGAAAGCAATTTCGAAATCTACGCAGAAGCCGGCAGTAATGAAGCACTTAGAAAAACATATGATGTAACTGTTACAGGAGGCGTTTTGGACATTGCATTTTTGGCGAATATTGAAAATCCAAAAATAAACGCGATTTCCATTTTTCCGCGCTCTTTTGATAGATTGGGAGCAGGCCCTGGAGATCATGTTTTGACATACAATTATACCGATCCAGCTACAGGGTGTAGCCGTTCAAAAAATGTGACCTATACTGTTTCCAATCCACCAGTCGCAACAACTTCTGGTAATACAAATATTTGTTTAGGGGAGTCTACTACGTTGTTTGGGACAGCCTCTAGCGGTGCAACTATGGTCTATCGGTGGTTTCAAGTTGGGGTCAGTGGATTTATTTCTGCGCAACAAAACTTAACAGTTAGTCCGACACAAAACACCACCTATCATTTTTATGCCATTGTAGATGGATGTTGGTCGTTTGTAGCTCCAGTATCCGTTAATGTAAACCAACCACCAGCTCCCCCAACAGTTTCTAGTGCTCAAACACTTTGTCAACGAGGAGGAAACTTCAACTTGACAGCTTCACCATCAGGAGGAACATGGTCTGGGCCTGGTATAACAGGGGCAAATTTTAACCCGACTACTGCTGGTCCAGGAATTCATCAGTTAACCTATGATTATACGGATGCAAATGGCTGTTCGAGTTCAAATACTACAAATTTCACTGTAGAAACGGCTCCAGTCGCTTCTGTTTCTGGAAGCACTACAATTTGTGTCGGAGGTTCAGCGGTCTTGACTGCTTCAGCTACTGGGACTGGAACCAAAACATTCAGCTGGTATTTTGCAGGAACCAATACATTAGTACATCAAGGACAAACCTATGTTGTTTCTCCTACACAGACAACAAGCTATGTTATTCTTGCGACAGTAGATGGCTGTCTATCTTACCGATCTTCAAATGTTACAGTGACTGTAAATTCTTTGCCGGGAGTGCCTACTGTTTCTGGACCGCAGACACTTTGTGAGCGCGGTGCTGCGATTAACTTAACTGCTTCTCCTTCAGGAGGAGTATGGTCTGGTAGTGGTATAAGTGGGAACTCGTTTAATCCCACAACAGCTGGTCCCGGGATTCATCCTTTATCCTATGTCTATACAAATTCAAACGGGTGTTCCAATTCAAATTCTACAAACTTTACTGTCGATGCTGCCCCAATTGCTTTAGCTACTGCTGGATCGACTAGTGTTTGTGCCGGGCGGGAAGTTGCCCTAAATGGAAGTACCTCTACTAGTGGATCTACTTTTGATTATCTATGGTATCTAGCTGGGACAAGTACACAAGTCTCGACGCAGCAAAATCCGGTTGTTTCTCCATTGGCTGATACCGATTATAAAATGATTGTAACGGTAGATGGATGTGCGTCTTTTCCTTCACCGACAATTTCTATCAATGTTGATCCCACGAATGCTGTTTGTTTTTCAGCCAAGGCCATGATGGAGGGACCATTTGCTTCAGGGGTTATGATCGACAACTTGAAGGAAAATGGATTTTTGGTTTTGACAGAACCTTATACGACTCTAGGTTTTACAGGATTAACCAACTCTGGCATAGTTGTTCCTAGCTCCGTTTTTACAGGATCAGGAGCAAATAATGACGTTGTAGATTGGGTAGTTGTCCAACTTAGAGATAAGACCAATCCACAGACCGTAGTTGCCTCTGCCGCTATGTTGCTTGAGCAAGATGGAGAAATCATTACCTATGAACAAGGCCGGAAGTCTAGTATTCTTAGTTTTAATGTGCCACATGACAATTATTACTTAGCGATTTTCCATAGAAACCATTTGCCAATAATGACTGCAAATCCAGTTCCTTTTAATGGAATAAGTTCAATTTTTGACTTTACGTCGAATGGTATGCCGACTTATGGTACCGGAGCTAGAACGCAACTGTCAACTAGTCTCTGGGGAATGATTACAGGAGACGCAAGTAGCGACAATGAGATCAACGCACAAGACAGAAGCGACACCTGGAATAGCAGAAACCAATCAGGTTATTTGTTACCTGATGTGACTCTTGATGGGAATGTGGATGCTGCTGATCGAAGTAAGACATGGAACAACAGAAATAAAACAGGAACGATTGACCGATAGGCAATAAAAATCCAACCTATAAATTGCCTTTTTATGAAAAATCCATAACAGTAAGAGTGTATTTTTATTACAAATAATAAAAACAATTATTCCTCTTTAAGGGTTTAATCTTTAATGATTTAACCTCGAATTGCGTAACTTTATTAGAATCCAAATTATACACATTGTTATGAAGAAGCATGTCCTATTCCTGTTTTTTGGTTGCCTGATTTGTAGTATTGCAATTGCAAACGAGAAAACAAAAACCAAAAATAATTTTGAACCACCAACACTTACTATGTGCGGTGAAGTAGAAAATAACAGTTTAATGACGCTAACTGCGACATCAAACGGTAGATGGGACATAGCGACAACCTGGGACCCTCAAGTAGTCCCTACAGCGGCGCATCATGTTGTAATCCCACAGGGCAGAATAGTAAAGCTTCTGGGAGATTGTGAGTCGAAAACCACTCAGGTAAATGGTGCGTTAATAAATCATCAAGGAGAATACGACTTCCATCTGGAAACGGATTACATTATGGTCAATGGCAGTGGTGCCAAATTAGCAATTGGAATAAGAGAAAATACCGCCATGGGAATTACTGCCAATCCTTACAACGGGACGGAGGGAATCATTACGCTAAGAGGCCCTGTTGCAGATACTTCCAACTCAATAGGGACTACCAAGTTTATCATGGCAATGAACGGAGGAACCATAGAAATACAAGGAGAACCTCAGGTCACCTGGACAGAATTGGATGGTAATGTTGCCCCTGGTGCAACTCAAATTACTTTACTTAATCCGGTATCGTGGCCCGTTGGTGCACAAATTGTCATTGCGTCTTCAAGGATTGATGGTGATGAAGCTGAACAGAGAGAAATTTTAGCGATAAGTCCAAATGGTAAAACCATTACTTTGGATGCACCGCTTAATTATCCGCATTTAGGAATTGAAAAGTTTTACAGCTCTCCAGCCCCCAACTCCTGGACAGTCAATATGAGAGCAGAAGTCGGCTTGCTGAGCAGAAATATTAAAATCCAGGGTGATGCCGTTTCTGATGTTAATGGATTTGGTGCGCACATTATGGTAATGTCTGACGTACTAGGTACCATAACAACTTCTGGGGAGGCATATATAGACGGAGTAGAACTTTACAGAATGGGGCAAGAGGGTATTGTTGGGAAATATCCTTTTCACTGGCATATGGTGAAAAATTTAGGGGCCGGTCAATATTTCAAAAATAGTAGTGTCCATAAATCATTCAACCGAGCACTTACCATTCATGGAACAGAATCAACATTAGTAGAAAACAATTTTTTTTACGATCATATCGGTCATGGTATCTTCTTAGAAGATGGTTCAGAGCGATATAATACCATCAGAAAAAATGTAGTCCTTCTCACCAAAAAACCTTTTGAAAATGAGGTGACACCTTCCGACAATCAATTTAATCAATTTCAAAACCGATCCCCGGCTTCTTACTGGATTACGAACCCTAATAACATATTTGAAGATAATGTAGCAGCAGGAACATCAGAAAATGGTGCTGGAAATGGAGGGACTACAGGTGCCCCAAACCTTCAAAATAGTGAAGGAGCCGGCACAGGGTATTGGTTTATCATGCCTCTAAAACCTATTGGGGTTTCTAGTACCGATCCCTATTTCAATGATCAGGAACCCTATAAAGAACCTTTGGGGCGCTTTAAAGGAAACAAGGCACATAGTACGATGAGTGGATTTGATATTTTTGATCATTTGGATAGTACACATGCTATTTTAAATAATGGAGGTTGGAAAAACCCTCAGGATAAAATCATGGAAAACTGCACTTGGTATGCCAATCATGTAGGTGTTTATTCAGGAATCGGAGACGCAAGATCTTATCCAGACCAAGTAAAATTTCGAAACAATATTTTTGTAGATAACCAAATAGCAATCTTGTTGGCAAGTTACAACCAAGCCGATGGGTCTGTTTTTGTAGCAGACTCTGGAGAAGAAATCATTACTGGAGATCGGTTTATGTACACAACATATGATGGAGCTGGTAAAATACGCGATTCGCATCTTATTGGGTGGGATGCCCCAGATGCCTTTTTGATCCTAGAAAGTGGAGCCGCAACAAAACATGTGAATCATCGGTTTTCTGACATTACCATGGATCACTCAGGCCTTCCAAATCTAGTGTATCAGGACTGTTCCGCACCACCGCCAGGAAACCTAACATTTGACCATTTTATGCACCCAAGGTTTTGGAACAATATATTACTGGATGAAGATGGTACCCTTACAAAAACAGGAACAAAAACATCCGTCGTGTCCAATCATCCTTTACATCTCGTTGGAGGGGAAACAAAGCCATCAAACTGGACAAATGCCTATATCAGCAACTATGAGTTCGCTCTTTCTTTTCTAACTTTTAATGGGAATCCTTCTATTTGGCCGAATACATCGATGACAAGAACAAAGGTTGGGACACCAAGAGCTGGAGCCTACTTTATTGATGGTTATATGGAAAAGCAACAGCTGCCTGTCATTGTAAACGATGATTTCTTATACACCTATTACTTTGAGAGTTTGCCTACCGACCGCACGGTCATTCTCTATATGGACGATGCAAATATTGGTGATAATTATTTAATGCGTTTCCCAGAGTTTGGAAATTTTGGTGGGTTGAATATTATCAGAAGTAACCCTAGTATTAACAACGAACCATTGACTAGAGACCCTCTGCCCGTTTTTTCAACCTTATCCCTACTAGAAGCAGCTAATGTATCCGGACAGTATATTCACTCCAATGGTGATCTTTACATTCGTGCTGTTGCAAGAGACCGAACACAGGATTTCGTAATTCAATGGACACAAGCCGGTATCGTGATGCCTGTGATAGATGCTGATGGAGATGGTTCGAGTGACGGTTTTGAAGCATCAATGGGAAGAGATCCCTACGACGAGGTAGATTTAGCAACACAATTTGAAACCGATACTGATTTTGAAGGTTGGTCATTTAATAATGCCACCGGCTCTGTGACAGGAGGCGCGATGGAAGGAACCTCCACTACAGGAGACCCTCAAATTGTAAAAACAGACTACAATTTTTTCTCCGGTGCAATACAATATATTTTGATCAAAATGAAAGCTCCTTCACCAAAAGTTGCCAGATTATATTGGGAGAGAAACACCGATAGCGGTTTTGCTGGCACTAGAACAATTGCAGAATCCTATACAGGAAATGGCGAATGGCAAACCTTAATTTTTGATGTTGGATCCGACCCAAATTGGTCAGACAGAATCACTGCTATGCGCTTTGATCCTCACAACACAACAAATTTCGATTTTGAAATAGAATGGATTGTGGCTTCAGATGGTAATGCGGATAATGATTCTTTTGCAGATGATGTTGATGCCTGCCCTCTTTTGTATAATGAGCCCTTATTTACACCAGACCACAATAACTTTTGTGTCACTGAAACAAACGCAACAATAGCAACACCCGCGCCAATTGGAGGGTGGTGGACAGGTCCTGGCACAACGGGGACTAAACTCTTTATTAATTGTGGTGGAACAGCAATAAACTACGAAAATATTAACTGGCAAGCTGATCAATATTATACTTTGGGCGCTCTTGGTTCAAGCAACAAGGAAATAGATAATACAACAAGTCTGGAAATTTATCAAACAGAAAGATGGAGGGGTGGAGTTTTAAACTATGACATTCCCGTAACTAATGGCACATATTTAGTTCAACTTTACTTCGCAGAAACCTACATACCTAATCAAGTAGTTGGAACGAGAACCTTCGATATAAAACTGGAAGGAGATGTTGTAGAAAGTACAATGGATATTTTCAATGAAGCAGGTGCAAATACCGCATTGATTAAGTCTTATTTCATATCCGTAGAAGATGGGAATATCGACTTAGACTTAGAAGGTATCGCCGGAAATCCGAAAGTAAATGGGATTGCAATTCTTCCACAAATTGTTGCGCCATCCAGCTTAGGGACAGGAACACATGACATTACCTACAATTTTGTTGACCCAGTTACCGGATGTTACGACACCCAAACAGCAACAATTACTGTGCATGCTGCCCCAGCGACTCCAACAGTTGCTCCACCTCAAGCTGTTTGCGACATGAGTCAATCCATTACATTAACAGAAACACCAGATGGCGGTGTTTGGAGTGGCCCAGGAATTATCGGTGCGCCAATATATGTTAATTCAGGTGGGCCTGATTATACAGAAGACGGGATTACCTGGCTTGCAGATCAGCATTTCATAAATGGCTCTACTTCCAACTTCAATCCAATCGCGGGCATAGGAAGTACATCCAATCAGGATTTGTACAAAACAGAGCGATGGCGGAATGGCAACCTAAACTATGCTGTTTCTGTACCAAATGGAGACTATCAAATAGAAATCCACTTTGCGGAAATGTATCCACAATATTTCGCTAACAATAACCGTGTTTTCAATATTCAACTAGAGGGAACTACAGTACAAACGGGGATGGATGTTTATGCGCAAGCAGGAGCAGAAACCGCCCTGATAAAATCTTATGAAGTTACCGTTGTTGATGGTACTTTAAATTTAGATTTGATTAAGAATATTGCACAACCTAAAATTTCCGGTTTTGCGATATTGCCAAAAACTTTTGATCCTTCTACTGCAGGAACAGGCACACATACTTTGACATACAATTATACTGACCCTCTTTCAGGTTGCTCGAACACCAAAACGACAACAATTACTGTAGCAGCTCCTCCAGTTGCAACAGCTAATGGAAACAATACCATTTGTGTAGGAGAATCTTCCCAGCTTGCAGGCACCTCGTCCGGCAGCGGCGCAAAAACCTACAAATGGTATGTCGCAGGAACTAACACATTGGTTTCATCAGCTCAAAATCCAACGGTAATTCCATCAACAACAACCGCTTACGAACTAATAACGACCGCCTCGGTTTCTGGTGCAAGCAATTGCACTTCCAACCGTTCTGCGCCGGTTACCATAACAGTAAACCCTTTGCCTGCAACACCTACAATTTCAGCAGCCCAAACCGTTTGCGAATTGAGTACTACGATATTAACAGCCTCTCCTGTAGGCGGAGTCTGGTCTGGAACAGGAATTATTGGATCACCAATTTACATTAACGCAGGTGGTCCTGCAGTTGCAGAAGAAGGGATTTCATGGCTGGCCGACCAGTATTTTGTAAATGGATCTACCTCAAATTTTGGAGGCCCATCGATTGCGAATACCGCAGGGCAAAGCGTTTATCAAACAGAGCGCTGGTCTAGTGGCAATTTGTTTTATGATATACCTCTTGCCAATGGTGAATATCAGGTCCAAGTTCATTTTGCTGAATTGCATGCTCCTTCACAAACAGTTGGAGGCAGAGTCTTCAATATACTATTAGAAGGAACTGTCGCTGAAAATAATGTGGACATATTTGATGAAGTCGGAGGCGCAACAGCTTTAATTAAAACATACACGGTCAATGTTTCTGATGGAACCTTAGATCTTGATTTTATTAGAAACCCAAGCAACCCTAAAGTTTCTGCTATTTCCATTTTACCAAAAAGCTTCGATGCCCAGACCGCTGGGCCAGGAACCTATTCACTAGACTACAACTATATTGACCCAACCACAGGCTGTAGTAAATCCAATATGACAGCAATCACCGTTGCAGCTGCTCCTGTCGCTTCAATAGCAGGGAGTGTAACAATTTGTGAAGGAGAATCAGCAACTCTTAATGGTGCTGTTACAGGCACAGGTAATAAGAGCTATAGATGGTATGTTGTTGGATCTAATGGAGTTGTTTCACAACAACAAAATATTACGGTCACGCCAACACAAACTACAAACTATGTAGTATATGGTATTGTGAATGGTTGCTGGTCTTATGTTTCCTCACCAGTTACAGTAACGGTCAATCCAAACCCTGTGACTCCAACGGTAACCACAGGACAAACAGTTTGTCAGCGCGGCCCACATAAAATTTTAACCGCCACACCCGTTGGAGGGGTTTGGTCTGGTACAGGAATTGTCGGTTCGCCAATCTACATAAATGCAGGTGGACCAGCATTGACAGAAGAAGGCATTTCCTGGTCAGCCGATCAAAGTTTTGTAAATGGATCTGTTACTAATTTTGGGAATACTTCTATTGCAAATACAGCAGGTCAAAGCATTTATCAAACAGAACGCTGGTCTAGTGGCAATCTCTTGTATGAAATACCTGTTACAAGTGGTGAATATCAAGTACAACTTCATTTTGCGGAAACCTATATGCCATCTCAAACCGTCGGTGCCAGAATTTTTAATATAGAATTAGAGGGCACTGTCGCTGAAGCAAATATTGACATCTTTGATGAGGCAGGGCCGGCCACGGCATTAATAAAAACCTACTCAGTAAATGTTACAGATGGAGTATTAGATCTTGACTTTATCAGAAACCCTGATAATCCGAAGGTCTGTGGAATTTCAATTCTGCCAAAAGGATTCAATGCTGAAGTCGCAGGTCCTGGGACTCATGTATTAACTTATGACTACATTGATCCATTGACGGGTTGTGAAAATTCTACAACAAGCACCTATACAGTTACTCAACCTCCAGTCGCAACAACTTCTGGAAATACAAGCATTTGTTTGGGGGAATCTGCAACACTCGGTGGGATAGCTTCTGGCTCAGGAACCACCTCCTACCGTTGGTACGAAAACGGAGTAAGTGGATTAATCTCTCAACAACAGAATTTTGTGGTAAGTCCAACACAAACAACAGACTACCGACTTATTGTAGTAGTTAATGGCTGCTGGTCCTATGCCTCTGCGTGGACAACCGTCACGGTAAACCAACCACCTGCACCGCCAACAGTTTCTGGCGCACAAACACTTTGTCAACGAGGTGGAGCAGTGAGTCTTACTGCCACACCAACTGGAGGAACTTGGGCTGGGTCTGGCATAACTGGCAATAGTTTTAATCCAACGACAGCAGGACCAGGTGTGCACACCCTGACATACGACTATACCGATTCGAATGGTTGCTCGAGTTTAAATACAACGAATTTTACGGTGGAAGCTGCTCCGGTCGCATCTGTCTCAGGTAGCACAACTATCTGTGAAGGAAGTTCAGCGTCCTTGACCGCTTCAGCAACGGGTACTGGTACTAAAGTTTATACCTGGTATGTTTCGGGGACAAATACAGCTATTTTTCAAGGGCAAACCTATACTGTATCTCCTACACAAACAACGAGTTATGATATTCTTGCGAATGTTGGCGGTTGTCTATCCTATCGATCCGCTGCGGTGACGGTTACTGTAAACTCATTGCCTGCGGCACCGACAGTTTCTAGTCCGCAGACACTTTGTGAAAGAGGCAATACGATTTCTCTCACAGCTTCTCCTTCTGGAGGTGTTTGGGCAGGAAGTGGTACTAGTGGTTCGAGCTTTAACCCAACTACGGCAGGACCTGGACCTCATACGTTGACGTATACTTATACAAATGCAAACAATTGCTCTAGTTCAAATACAACCCAGTTTACAGTTACTCCAGCCCCGATTGCTAATGCTACAGCGAGTAGCACGAGTATCTGCGCAGGTAGAGAAATAATGCTAAACGGAAGTAGTCCTACAAGTGGCACCAGCTATAATTATCAATGGTATTTGGCAGGAACGAACACACAAGTTTCAACACAGCAAAACCCTATGGTTACTCCAACAGTAGACACCGACTACAAAATGATTGTTACGGTGGATGGATGTGCTTCTTATCCGTCTTCCACACTTACTGTTAATGTTGATCCTTCAGATGCTGTATGCTTTCAGGCAAATACGATGTTGGAAGGTCCATTTGCTTCGGGTGTGATGATTGACAACCTAAAGGAAAATGGCTTTTTGGTGTTGACAGAGCCCTACACTGCTCTTGGCTATGCAGGTTTAACTAATTCTGGAATTGTCGTTCCTAACTCTGTACTTACAGGGGCAGGTGCGAACAATGATATTGTTGATTGGGTAGTTGTACAATTACGAGACAAGAACAACCCTTTGACAATTGTTGCTTCGGCTGCCATGTTGCTAGAACAAGATGGAGAGATTATTACCTACGAGCAAGGCAGAAAATCTAACATTTTAAGTTTTCAGGTACCGCATGACGATTATTATTTAGCAATTTTCCATAGAAATCACTTACCTGTTATGACAGCCAACCCGATTGCATTTTCCGGTATATCTTCCATTTTTGACTTTACTTCGAATGGAATGTCTACTTACGGTACAGGAGCCAGAATACAATTAGCAACAGGCACCTGGGGGATGATCACAGGGGACGCTAGCAGCGACAATAGTATTGATGCTCAGGATAGAAGTGAAACTTGGAATAACAGAAACCAATCAGGATATATGCTTCCTGATGTTACACTTGATGGAGATGTCAATGCCGCAGATAGAAGTAAAACATGGAATAATAGAAACAAAAATGGCACAATTGATTAACAACCGTTTAAGCTTTTTTAGATAGTTACTGTTGCAAAGTCATTTCAGGATAACAAGAACAACATTTTAAATCAGCCGAAGCTACTTATATAGTTAAATAAAACAAATACATTATTGATAGCCAGTTGGTTACCAAACTTTGTAGAATGGAAAACTTTTGCCTATTTTGTAGGTTCACTTAGATGAATCCCATGCTAAACGACCTACTTTTTCCTTCTGTTGAAGGAAAGTATGCTTGTTTTATTTAACCCTCGATTAAATGTGTTTTACTTATGAATAAGTTATTATTTATTCTTTTTTTTAGTTGGTTTATTCCCTCATTGGACGTCGAAAAAGAAAAAGATAGTTTCGAGCCAACCAAATTGACCATGTCTAGTGAAGTAGACGAAACCTACAAGAACGTCGCAGCAGTTACAGCCAGCAATGGAAATTGGAGCAATCCCTCCACCTGGAGTACTAATCAACTACCAGGTCCTTCTGATCAGGTCACCATTCCAGACTTTGTTACCGTGATACTCGATGTGCCAAACATAACAGTGTCCCATCTTAATATAAATGGTACGTTGTTCGTAAATCGTAATATGGACATCAACCTGACATCCAACTGGATCTTAGTAAATGGTACAACTGCCTTGCTTGACTGGGGAACTGCCAATGACCCGTATCTTGGGAATGCTGTAATCACCTTAAATGGGAACGATGAAAACTATAACTTCAATGGAACGATGGGTAATAAATTCCTGGGCGTCATGGGAGGAGCAACGCTACAGATGCATGGAGAAACCAAACAATCCTGGACAAAAATAGATCAGAAGGCAGAAATTGGGGCGATGTCCATCCACCTGCTGGAACCTGTAGACTGGGAGGTCGGTGATCAAATTGTGATCGCCTCTACCGATTTTGACCCACATGAAGCAGAAAAAAGAACAATCACAGCAATGTCACCAGACAAGAGAACACTGACACTCAATGCCGGTCTAAACTACATGCACTGGGGCACCTTGCAATCCTACAAAAACGGAGCATTCACCCTTGACGAACGAGCAGAGGTTGGCCTATTAACACGCAACATCAGAGTGCAAGGAAATACCAACTCTGAAACCACCCAATTTGGGGGCCATATGATGAGTATGATAACAAGTAAGGTATACGTCGCAGGCGTTCACTTTTATAGAATGGGACAAGTCGGCAGGTTGGGACGATACCCCTTTCACTGGCACTTGTGTCAGGACGTTAACGGACAATATTTGAAAAACTCTACTATTGAAAAATCATGGAATCGAGCAGTTACGATACACGGTTCTGATAATGCTTTGATTGAAGACAATGTGGCTTACGACCATATCGGCCATGGGTTTTTTCTGGAAGACGCCTCCGAAACGGGAAATGAGTTTATTGGCAATTTGGGACTAGTCTCCCGTGTCCCACTAGCATCGCAGGCAATAGAGCTTCACGATATAGAAATTCGAGCAGGAAGAAACCTATCCCCTGCAACTTTTTGGATAACCAACAACGAAAATACTTTTGACGGCAATGTTGCTGCTGGTTCTGATGGTACGGGTTTTTGGTTTATAACTCCCAAGCACGATTTTGCTGGCCGTAGACCGAATGTTAATCTTTTCGAACAGCCATTCACAAAATTTGACAATAATGTAGCGCATTCTTGTCTTTCACTTGGAGTTGCCTTTAATGGCGAATTTATTTTAGATGATAATGGAGTGACAACTACAGAAGTAGAGTCAGGAAATACTACAAAAACCGTGGCCCCCAATCCTCATTTTTATAATAACCTTATCTACAAAAACGAAGGAAACGGGCTCTGGACATTGACTCGAGCTGCAGTTTATGAAGATTGGATTTTTGCAGATAATGGAGCGTCCACATTTCATGTATTCCACCAAACTTTTGAGAACAATCTATTTGTAGGGCGGTCGGCCAACTATGGTACGCTTGTCGGAGCAACAGATATCGCCTTGGGCTATAATCTTCCAGACGATTTGATCATTCGACGTAAGTCACGTTTTAATGCTTTTGCTTTTTATGATGGCCCACTTGGTCTCGAAAATTGTCATTTTGACGGATACAATGATGAATATTCTCAAATCATGCAAATCCTTGGTGCTGCTGTTGTTTCTTGTTCGAGCTATAGTTCTGGTGTCACTTTTGGCCCGGATGTATCGCAAGACAATATACTTTCTTATTTGTCAACCGGTAGAACAGGAATACGTGGTATCAATCATGCAGATGGCAATAACACTTCCGTCTTTAATGATTTGGACGCTTCAATGACAGGGAAAGCAGGTGCTTATTCTGTAAAAATAGTGCCCCCAAACACCATTTATCCATATGACCTAGATTACTTCAAAGAGCCAGGCGCAACAGAAGAAACGGTCTGGGATGCCTGGTACAATCCAACCGCAAAGTTTGGTATTGTTGAAGCCAAGGGCGTTACTGTTCATACAAAGGAAACAAACATTTACGCAACAAGATTAAAGAATGGCACCCAATTCAAAACAAGTTTAGAGGAAGCTTCGAAAGCAAATAGCAATCATTGGAAAATTTTAAACATCATGAATGATGGCTATTCCTATATTATTCAGCCAACCGAAGTCTCCAAGTCCTATCGTTCGATGAAACTAAGTAATTTAGGCCATGGTGAATACCTGGATCTTGATATTATCAATGTACCGAATGCAGTAACCATTCAAAAGTTTGACGCCAATGACACGGAACCATTAAATGGGTTTTCTTCACTAACAGCATTACGTAGTCAGACCAATACAACTGGATATTACGTAAAGGACAATACCATTCACATGCGTTATGTAGCAACAAATGCGAACAACGTTTATGGCGATAGCTATCGCACGGCAGAGTCCGTATTGTTTAATGTTATTTGGGCAGATGCTTTAGCAGAAAGTTGGGCCAACCAATACCTAGTACCAATTGCGGAATTTAATACCGGAGTAGACAGCAGAGGAAGCTTGCACGCCAATGGCGACTTACAAATTAGTCCAATTACTCAATCAGGCAATAACCAATTTAATGTGTTTAGCATTTATAGTGACAATGACGGCGTAACTGAATTTACGGACTATCGAATGGAACTCGCCACTCAAGTATGGACCGGAATGCCAACATTAAATATTAATTTCGCAGGAAATTGGCAGCCTCAAGTATTTATCAGAGACGGGACAAATTACCACTATTTAGGTTTATTAGCCAATGGAGACAATGCGCTTTCTTTGGCCAATGTCAATTCAAAACTATGGGATGTCAATCAAATCGTGATCCGATTTGCAGAAGACCGAAAAATAGGAAATGGCCCATCACCAACACTAATAAACCTGCACGAAATCACCCTCGGAAACGGGCAAGGAGATAGCGATGGTGACGGAACCATAGACGAGGACGAACTAACAGAGTGCAGAGATCCAAATGACCCTGCAGATCTCGAATTTGACTTCGATACGCGGGATTTAGGATGGTCAAAACATAACGTTACTGCTGAAAATTTTACCTCCAGAGAATATTGGCTCATGCGAGTTGACTACCAGACAGACCCTAGAATCGAACGCACCGGATTGGACTTTCAAGGAAGTGATTTCTCACAAATACATGTCCGGTTTAAGTCACAGCAAGCACAAAACGTAGAACTTTTTTGGGCGACAGCTGCCAACAACTCTTTTGCAGCTACACGAAAAGCAACCTTCTACTACGCTTCCACAAATGATGAGTGGGACGTTGCCGTATTTGATATGTCCGCTCACCCGGAATGGGTAGGTCAAAATATTACCAAATTACGATTTGACATGCCTTCAAATGTAAGTAAGCGAATTCATACTACCATAGATTATATTCGTAGCGAAAATGCGACGTTTGTTACAACAATGGTTGACAATACTCCTTGCTTAGGAGATCTTGTGGAATTCTCAGCAAATGTCCTAAGCACGGACGCTTCCGATACTTACCAGTGGCAATACAAAGACAATGATCAAAATTGGAATGACATTCCTGGAGCTACTACTTTGTTGTTGTCCGCAACCACAAATACCGAACAATTGCATAGAATTCGAGTTGCAAGAAACGGATGCGAACAATTTAGTACTCCAATTGAAGCAGAGTTTAGCGCTCCTCCTTCACTTACTCTACCAACAAATGCAGAGGTTTGTAATGAGGCAGGGTTGGTCTCTCTTGTAGCAACTCCTGAAGGAGGTGCTTGGTCTGGAAATGGAGTGGTAGGCAACCCAATTTACATTAATGCTGGTGGACCAGCAGTAAGCTTAAGAGGCATCAACTGGTTGGCAGATACTTATAATAATGGAGGATCTGTTTATTCCTATCCTCCAACAACTCAAATAGAAAATACAGTATTCAATTCCCTTTACCATTCAGAACGATGGGATGCTGGAAGTCTAGAGTATAATATTCCTGTTACGAATGGTGAATATACTGTGCAATTGCATTTTGCAGAGGCTTGGCCAACTGCTCACACCAACGGAATCCGCGTGTTTGATATCGAAGTGGAAGGGAATACGGTGCAATCAAATTTTGACATTTTTGCAGATGCTGGCCCAAATACAGCGACCATTGTTTCTTATAATGCATCGGTAACCGATGGCAATATTGATATTGATCTATTAGCTATAGTGCAAAATCCTAAGATCAATGCCATCGCCATCTTACCAAGGAGCTTTGATCCGACATCTACTTTCCCAGGAACAAGAACGTTGGTATACGACTATATTGATCCTGAGAATGGTTGTGTAGCTGACGATGCTTTTACGATAACTGTGCGGGACACTCCAAATCCTACAGTAAGCCCAAGTACCACTGTCTGCGAATCAGAAACCGGTCTGGCAGCTTTAACCGCCTCCCTGGATGGAGGTGTTTGGTCTGGTGCCGGGATGATTGGTTCTCCTCTTTATATTAATGCTGGAGCAACCGTTCCTGTCAGTCAGGGAGGATTCAACTGGATTCCCGACCAGAATTTTGTAAATGGGAATGTTGCTATTTTTGGTGCCGTTGTAGCCAATACCATCCATCAAGATATCTATCGAACGGAGCGTAATGCATCAGGAGGAGATTTACAATACCAAATACCTGTTCCAAATGGGGAGTACGAAGTGGAGCTACACTTTGCAGAAATGTGGGTAGGTGCATTCAACAATGGAGTACGGCGCTTTGGTATTGAATTGGAAGGCACACTCGTGGAAAACAGTATCGATATATATGCTTCCGTTTCGAGAGAGGCCGCTTTGATCAAATCTTATTCAGTGACAGTTAGTGACGGGATATTAAATCTGGATTTGACCAAAATAATTCAAAACCCTAAAATTAGTGGTATTGTTGTCTTGCCAAGAAGTTTTGATCCTGCTACAGCTGGGACTGGCGTGCATCCTCTGACATACGATCTTCGGGATCATGTAACTGGATGTATTGGCTCTAAAACAATCAATTATACGGTAGAGGCTGCTCCGGTAGCTACGACTTCAGCTGGAGTGTCTACTTGTTCGGGCAGAGAAGTTACCCTTACGGGAAATACATCGACTTCTGGTAGTTCGATTAGTTACGAATGGTATGAAGCAGGAACCAATAACTTGTTGGCCAGTACGCAAAACTATACGACCACGCCCACAGGAGATATAGATGTAGAATTGGTGGTGACGGTAGATGGTTGTCCATCTTTCCCTTCAACGCCAGTGACGATTAATGTTGATCCGACGAATGCAGTTTGTTTTGGCACTAAATCCTTACTGGAAGGGCCATCCACTGGTGGTGGGATGGGGGACAATCTTAAAGAAAATGGTTTTCTGCCATTGATGGAGCCCTATTCTGGTTTAGGAATGCCGATAGATAACCCTGGAGTTTCTTTGTCCAGTGCTTCAGTACTAAATGGAGTTGCAGCGCAGGATGATATTGTAGATTGGGTGCTTGTGCAGTTTAGGGACAAAAACGATCCGACGAGTATTGTTTATTCCGAGGCGATGTTAATTGATCAAACGGGACAAATATTTGCTTATACGAATGGGCGGAAAACGGAGGTGTTGAGCTTCCCTGTTGCACACGACAGTTATTATTTGGCAATTTTCCATAGAAATCACCTTCCTGTAATGTCAGCAACACCTTTGGTTTTTAATGGCGTTTCTTCTATGGTAGACTTTAGGCTTAGTAGTGTGGCAACTTATGGTACTGGTGCTAGAGTTGAATTGGCGACAGGACTTTGGGGGCAAATAACAGGAGATGCGGACAATAATAATGCGGTAGATGCTGCTGATAGAAGTAGTACCTGGAATAACAGAAATCAATCAGGCTACATGTTGTCTGATGTTACTTTGGATGGATATGTAGATGCTGCTGATAGAAGTAAGACTTGGAATAACAGGAATAAGTCTGGCGTAGTTGGCCAATAGACATAAATGCTATTCGAATAAAAAGCACCATCGGCAACTTCGATTGTGCTTTTTTTCCGTTAGGTATTCGTCGCATGTGTTCAGTTCATCAAATATTATTTTCAGGTAAACATGACTTAGGAGTTGATTGGGTTATATTCAATTAATTAACAGGTGTTTACAGTGGCAATTCCTTGAATTAGACTAAGAAAATGCCTATTTTGAGTATTCGATCAAAATATCTCCCATGAATAAGCTATTAATCATCCTACTATTTAGTTGGTTTCTCCCATCCTTAGAAGTTGAAAAAGACAAGGATAATTCCGAACGGCCAAAGGTGGCCATTTGCAGTGACGTAGACGAAAGCTACAAAAGTGCTGCTGCAGTAACTGCTATCGGTGGAAACTGGAGTAGTCCGTCCACCTGGAGCACCAATCAACTGCCAGGCCCTTCAGATCAGGTGACCATTCCAGACAATATAACAGTGACACTCGATGTACCAAGCATAACCGTGTTCCAGCTTACCATAAATGGTACGTTGTTCGTAAACCGTAATCAAGACATCAACCTTACCTCCAACTGGATACTGGTAAATGGAACGAGCGCTTTGCTTGATTGGGGAACAGCTGCTGATCCGTATCTCGGAAATGCCGTAATTACCTTAAATGGGAATGATGAGGCGTACAATTTCCTTCAGATGTTGGGTAACAAATTTCTAGGAGTCATGGGGGGTGCAACACTTCAAATGCATGGTGAAACAAAACGTTCCTGGACAAAAATAGATCAAAAGGCAGATATTGGAGCAACGTCTATCCATTTATTGGATTCAGTAGAGTGGGAGGTTAACGACCAGATCGTCATCGCATCTACTGATTTTGATCCGCATGAAGCTGAAAAAAGAACAATTACTTCGATCTCTCCAGATGGACGCACATTAACACTTGATACCGGACTCGACTATATGCATTGGGGCACGTTACAATCCTACAAAAATGGCGCTTATTCTCTTGATGAAAGAGCGGAGGTCGGACTACTGACGCGAAATATCAGAATACAAGGAAACACCAATTCGGCTACTACCCAATTTGGCGGTCATGTGATGATTATGGCTTCTAGTAAAGCCTATGTTGCAGGAGTCCATTTTTATAGAATGGGGCAAATTGGAAAATTAGGAAGATATCCATTTCATTGGCATTTATGTCGTAATGTTAATGGTCAATATATAAAAAATTCAACCATAGAAAAATCATGGAATCGTGCGGTAACCGTGCATGGTACCGATAATGCCTTGGTGGAAGACAATGTCGCTTACGATCATATTGGTCATGGTTATTTTCTGGAAGATGCCTCTGAAACCGGAACCAAGTTTATTGGCAATCTGGGCCTCGTATCCCGTGTTCCTACACCACCAAACGTAATCGAAAATCATGATGTCGTCATACGAGCGGGCAGACACCTATCTCCCGCTACTTTCTGGATCACCAACAATGAAACCCTGTTGGAAGGAAATGTCGCTGCTGGTTCTGAAGGAACTGGATTTTGGTTTATTACGCCAGAACACGACTTTGCAGGATACGACACAACCAAGGTTCTTTTTGATCAACCATTTACCAAATTTGACAATAATGTTGCTCACTCCAATCTGGCACTGGGCGTAGCATTCAATGGAGAATTTGATGTCAATAACTCTGTTGATCCTTTAAATACAACTAAAACGGAAGCGCCAAATCCACACTTCTACAACAACTTAATTTATAAAAATGAAGGGAATGGACTCTGGACATTGACCCGTGCAGCCGTTTATGAAAATTTTATTTTTGCTGATAATGGAGCATCAACCTTTCATGTATTCCATCAAACCTTTAAAAACAACTTATTTGTAGGCAGATCTGACAACTACGGAACGCTTGTTGGTGCAGAAGACAATGCACTAGGATACAATCTCCCGGACGACCTTATCATTCAACGGAAGGCTCGTTTCAATGCGTTTGCTTTTTATGATGGTCCGCTAGGATTGGAAGACTGTCATTTTGATGGATTTAATGACGAGTATTCACAAATCATGCAAATACTTGGTGCGGCTGTGGTCTCTTCATCGAACTATAGTAGAGACATCACCTTTGGTCCTGACGTCTCTACGGATAACATCCTCTCCTTTTTAGCAACTGGCAGAGATGGCTTTCGCGGAACCAATCACACAGACGAAAGAAATACCACCATCTTCAACGATTTGGACAATTCTATGACCGGCAAAATTGGAGCTTATTCCGTAAAAATAGTTCCTCCAAACGCCATTTATCCATACGATCAAGATTACTTCAGACAGCCAAATGCAACTCCTGAACCGATATGGGATGCCTGGTACAATCCAACCGCTAAGTTTGGTATCATAGAATCGAAGGGAGTAACTATTCCCGATAAGGAAACAAACATCTATACCACAAGAAATAAAAACGGAACTAAATTTACGACAACACTAGAGGAAGCCTCTAAAGCAAATGGCAATCATTGGAAAATATTAACCATTATGGATGATGGGTACTCCTATGTCATCCAACCATCAGAAGTTTCTAAGTCGCAAAGGTTCATGAAGTTGAGTAATGTTGGTTATGGAGAATATGTCGATGTGGATATAATAAACATTCCAAATGAAGTAGACGTTGTGGAATATGAGGATGAAGATGATATTACCACGAATAATATTCCATTTGGCCCATTCCCCTCCTTGTTTGCCTTGCGCAGTCAAACGAGTGAAACAGGATACTACATTAAAGACAACACCATGCATCTCCGATATGTAGCTTCCAAAGCAAACAATGTTTATGGGGGAAGTTACAGAACGGCAGAATCTGAATTATTCAATATTATCTGGACGGATGCGCTGGCACAAGCTTGGTACGATAAAAAAGAAATTCCAATTGCGGAGTTCAATGAAACTGAAATCGATAGCCGAGGAAGTTTACACACCAATGGCGATTTACAAATTAGCCCGATAACTGTTTCTGGCAACAATCAGTTTAACGTTTTTAGCGTATACAACGACAATGACTCCAATACAGAATTCACAGACTACAGACTCGATATTACTCCACAAGTTTGGACAGGTATGCCAACATTAAATATCAATTTTGCGGGTAATTGGCAACCCCAGGTCTTTATCAAAGATGGGACAACTTTTCACTATTTAGGGCTATTGAATAATGGTGACAATGCTTTATCCCTTGCAGGAAAAAGCACCAAGCTGTGGGAAGTCAACCAAATCATAATCCGATTTTGGGAAGACCGTAAAATTGGTAACGGTCCTTCTCCAACATTGATTAATCTTCATGAAATCACCCTCGGTACCGGACAAGGAGATAGCGATGGAGACGGCACAACCGACGAAGACGAATTGACAGATTGCCGTGACCCAAACAATGCTGCAGACCTCGAATTTGATTTCAACGAGAACGATTTACTTTGGTTCAAACGCAACATAACGGATGAGAACTTTACCTCGAGGGAAGATTGGGTAATGCGAGTAGATTATGAAGCCGACCCTCAAATTTTTCGCCATGACTTGGATTTCCCAGGAAGTGCTTTTTCGCAAATCCATGTCCGATTTAAGTGTCAAGGGGCAGGAAATGCTGAGTTTTTCTGGGCAACAGCACAGGATACAACTTTCCATGCATCTCGCTCTGTAAGCTACAACTATCAATCTACTACTGAAGAATGGGTGGTCGCAGTATTCGACATGTCTGGTCACCCAGATTGGAATGGTGAAACTATTACTAAATTAAGGTTTGACATGCCTTCAGATTCTACTAAGAGGCTGCATACAACTATAGATTACATTCGTAGTGAAAATGCCACTTTTGCAACTATAGAGGTTGCTAATGCTCCATGTCTCGGAGACTTGGTTGAGTTTTCTGCTACAATAAATAGTAATGATCCATCTGACACTTATCAATGGCAATACAAAGATGCCGATAAAAATTGGAACGATATTGCTGGAGCGACTTCCTTGCTCTACTCTTCTTCTAATAATATCGACAAATTACACAGAATAAAAATAGAAAGAAATGGTTGTGAACAAGTTAGTAGTCCATTAGAGGTAGAATTGGTAGCCTCTCCAGCGGTTACTCTTCCTGTAGAAGATGTTAATCTTTGTAGTATGGGAGACTTATATTCGCTAGAAGCCTCTCCTGAAGGAGGTTTTTGGACTGATGCCTCTCCAAACGGAGAAATTGTAGGAGACCCAATATATATAAATGTGGGTGGCCCTGCTGCAAGTATAAGAGGAATAGACTGGATTGCGGATACGTATAACAATGGAGGAACGACTTATTCTTACCCATCTACTACTCCTGTTGGAAATACAGTTTTCGATCCAATCTATCATACAGAACGATGGAATGGAGGAACCCTGCAGTATGATATTCCCGTTACAAATGCGGAATATACCGTACAACTTCATTTTGCAGAGTTGTGGCCAACTGCACATAACAACGGTGTTCGAGTTTTCGACATCGAAATAGAAGGAAATACGGTACAAGCAAGTTTTGATATTTTTGCTACTAGTGGAGCCAACTCCGCTTCAATTGTTACTTACCGAACAAATGTTGTTGATGGATCGATAGATATAGATTTGTTAGGTGTTGCACAAAACCCTAAACTAAACGGTATTTCTATACTACCAAGGAGCTTTGACCCTAATTCTTCCTTTACTGGCCTAGGGTCAGTATATTATGAATATATAGACCCAACAACGGGATGTTTATCAGAAGCTAAGGGCCTTTCTATATATACCTTCGACACGCCAGAACCAACCGTACCTGCAAATCAAACAGTTTGTGAGCGAGGTCCAGCCTTATCATTAAGTGCATCGCCAGATGGTGGTGAATGGTCTGGGACTGGAATTGTTGGCGCTCCAATTCATATTAATGCTGGCGGACCAACAGTTACAGAAGGAGGTCGAACCTGGCTCTCTGATCAATATTTTACAAATGGAAACGCATATACTACAAACTACAATACGGGTGGAACGGCTAGCAAATCAATTTACCAATCAGAGCGTTGGTTTGGAGGCGACCTAGCCTATGAAATTCCTGTGCCAGATGGTGATTACCAGGTTCGACTTTATTTTTCCGAAACTCGTCCTCCTCTGCAATCTAATGGCGCCAGAGTATTTAGTATTGAGCTAGAAGGTACTACTGTAGAAACCAATTTTGATATTTTTGCTGAAGTTGGAGGAAATCAAGCAATAAGAAAGACATATGATATCTCTGTAACAGATGGAGTCATAAATCTAGATTTATTGAAAAACATTGAAAACCCTAAAGTAAGCGCTATTTCTATTTTTCCTCTTTCCTTTGATAGAACGGGAGCTGGTCCAGGAAACCATACATTGACCTACAAGTATATAGATCCAGTTACTGGATGCGATCGGTCTAAGAGTGTTACCTATACGGTTGGTGCCGCTCCAGTTGTAACAACATCAGGAAACACCAGCACTTGTTTAGGAGAATCAGTTTCTTTAATGGGAACTGCTTCTGGAAATGGGACAACAGAATATAGATGGTATCAAAGTGGGGTCTCTGGATTTATTTCACAACAACAAAACTTGTCAGTAAATCCGACACAAACGACCAGCTACAGACTTATCGCAATTGTTGACGGATGTTGGTCTTATCCTTCTCCTTGGGTACAAGTAACAGTAAATCAAGCTTCGACTCCTACTGTTTCCGCTCCTCAAACTGTTTGTGAGCGAGCAACACCTGTTACCTTAACAGCGACTCCTACTGGTGGAGTGTGGATGGGATCAGGTATTATAACAGGGAATAAGTTTTACGCAACTAATGCAGGTGCTGGTACTCATACCTTGACTTATGAATATACAGACGCAAATGGTTGCGAAGGTTCTAATACTACAGACTTCACAGTAGAAGCTGCTCCTATAGCGACGGCATCTGGTACAACGAGCATTTGTGCAGGGCGCGAAGGTACATTGACTGCTTCCGCTACAGGTACTGGCACAAAAACATATAATTGGTACATAGCGGGAACAAATACCCTCGTACATCAAGGACAAACCTTCGTGGTTTCTCCTACACAAACTACGAGTTATGATATTTTGGCTAATGTCGATGGATGTTTGTCCTACCGATCTACCGCAGTAACCGTAAGTGTAAATCCAAATAATGCGATTTGCTTTGAAGCGAAATCCTTGCTTGAAGGACCGTTTTCTGGCAGCAACATGGGCGATGCCTTGAAAGAAGGTGGGTATTTACCTTTAGTAGAACCTTATTCGTCCTTAGGGCAAGCAATTAACAACCCTGGAGTTTCGGTTTCTAGTGCAGCCATCTTTAATGGGGCAGGAACTCAGGATGACATTGTTGATTGGGTGCTTGTCCAGCTTCGGGATAAAAACGATCCGTCCCTCATTGTTCATTCAGAAGCTATGCTACTAGATCAAAACGGGCAAATTTTTGCTTACGCGAATGGGAGGAAATTTGATGTGTTAAGTTTCCCTGTTGCGCATGACAGCTATTATTTAGCTATTTTCCATAGGAATCACCTTCCTGTAATGTCTGCCAACCCATTGGTTTTTGATGGGGTTTCTTCTTTGATTGATTTTAGGCTAAGCAGTATGGCGACTTATGGTACTGGTGCTAGAATACAATTGGCAACTGGACTTTGGGGACACATTACAGGAGATGCTGACAATAGCAATGCCGTTGATGCTGCAGACCGAAGTAGCACTTGGAATAGTAGAAATCAATCTGGTTATATGTTACCAGATGTCACGCTCGATGGAAATGTAGACGCCGCTGATCGTAGTAAGACTTGGAATAATCGAAATAGAACAGGGATTATCGGACAATAAATCGATGGATTCTTCTAAATAATAAAGCACCATTGGCACTTGCGGTCAATGGTGCTTTGTTTTTTAGAAGAACCTTTTTTGACCTATTCGATTGTTTATTTACTTCCAATTTTGAAGACTTTCTTTTTTCACTGAAAGAAATTTTATAGATGACTATTCATTATTGATATTAAGGCATCAATAAAAAAACGTTACTAGTCAAAACTGTCTGAAAAGACTGGAGCGGATAGCCTTGGCGGCTTTGCCGCATTCCCCAAAACAAAACGCACATCGAATACATTAAAATCTAATGATTTTTTGAAGGGTTCAATTCTGATTCTTGGCAGCTAATTGAGCATTATCTCTTGTTTTTTGTAGCTACTTTGGTAATTGGTCTTTGTCAGCTCTTACGTCCAGGTTTGAGATTTGACTTTCTTCAGGCTCTAGTATTGTATCATCTTCACCAGGAGAATTGCCCCTTCCTACAATTGGGTCTTCTTCTGGACCCGGCTCAAAACGCCGAGAAGAATCAAAAATCACATTATGGCCATTTCTAACGGTATTGGCCCTGTTGGCGACTACCTCATAGCTAAAAGAGACGTTGGAGGTGCCACCTTTCAGCTCCTGGACTACAAACCCTTTGTCCGTTTTATTTGTTACAAAAACACCATTGCAATCCCCTTCTAGTTGAACAAAAACTTTTAGTTTGTTTTTCTCATTTACGATAATATTTTTTGAGAAGATCGGATCTAATTGAATTATCGCTTTGCCATTGACCAATTGTCCGTCGCCATAATCTGTAAATAGAATTTCTGGAGACTCCATGGAAGTCATGAGTACTGGTTTTTCATCTAGATCTTTAATGATTGTGCCTGATGCTCCGGGACCATCAATTTTACGAAGTGCTCCTCCTGGTGTTATGTATGAAACTCTAGTGAAATTTTGAGCGAAGATCGCCCCACCGGGAATACCATAGATATTTGAAAAATACCCTCCAGAGGTACTATTTAAGTCGAATAGAGATGGTTTCCAAACGGCACCAGTAACTCCAGCCTGACCATCTTCTGTTGTTCCAGATACGCCGGGAGCGCCCATAAGGTAAGACACATTTCGCCATACACCGCCGCCATCTCTAAAGTTAGTGCCTATGACCGCACCCGTTGTTGTCGTCCCTCCTGCAAAAATAGCCTCTCCTGTCCCGCTTGTATATGCGGCAATTGCAGGATTGTCGTTTGCGGCATTCTGAATGGTACTATAAATACCTCTACCTAAGCCTCCATTGTAAGAAGTCAACACTGGATCCGGGCTATTCGCATTGAGGGTTCTAAAATAGCCTGCTTCTCCTAGTCCTCCTTGAAAAGAAGTCAGCGTTGCAGTTGTATTGGCGGCGTTCAAACTTCTAATCCTTGCACCTTCTCCCAGCCCGGTATGCCGGACATACAATCCGAATGCTGTATTGGCAGCATTGCTAGCTGAAACAACAGTACTTATAGCCGTGCCATTATTTATCACGTAAAGCCCTTCATCTGCAGAAGTCGTGGAGGTAACAATATCTACATTGCCATCAAAACGGGATTTTCCATTTTTGTATATTCTTAGGGCGTTTGCACGGGCAGTATTCGTCGATCCAATACCCACACAGAAAGCTCTATCTCCGAGATTGAAGGTACCTGACCCTCCAAGAGGAGCATAATCGGTATTAAACAAACCAACAGTTACTTCCCCCCTTGATCGGGCATAGGTAAATTCACCAATTGAGACGGAATTAGAACCACTTGATACGGTTTGACCACCCAATGATTTAGATCCTGTTCCTGTAGCAGATGCTTGATATCCGATTGCAACACTAGCATTTCCAGAGGCAATCGTTTGAAAGCCTAATGCGAGCGTATTCGTATTGGACGCCGCAGCACCATTTCCCATTGCAATTGATGATACTCCGCTAGCCAGAGAATTTACCCCGCTGGCAAAACTATAATTGCCAGATGCTCTTGTGTTGTAGCCGAATCCTGTGGAATAGTTGCCCATACTGGCTTCATCCCAATGCGTTCCAGTTACTCTTCCTGCTCGAAATGCTGCATTCCTTGGACTCCATACCATTCTAATCCCGGATCCTGGTAATGGCACGGCTCCAACACCTAGGATTCCTGTAGCAACTACACCGTCAGGATGATTTACATGTAACCCTGCTGTAGGGTTTGCGTGCGCTATTCCTACTCTTCCCTGAGTAAATTGGTTGTCGTTTATGCTATTGGGGGGATTAGTCGTTCCTACTTCGTACCAATCATGATCGTTGGTGTTTGGTAAAAGGGAGCTAAATGGAAGTTTTCTAAGCACTCCAGTTGCATCTGCTAGTACTACCTGGTCACTGGCTACACCAGTCGGCAATGTACGTATACGAGCGCCTCCATTGACATCTAGTCTTTGGGTTGGAGTATTTACATTAAGACCGATAAATCGATCCGAATGTCGAGCAAAAATTCCGTTATTTACAATACTTACATTTCCAGTTGCCAATTCTACATAATAGGGGCGCAATGCATTCCAACCTCCATCCTGGTCATTCGCATTAGTGATGAGTTGGTAATATCTGTTGGCGTCGATTCTATGGAATAGTGAATAGGGAGCATACCGCATTCTGAAGGCATTTGCTGTTCTTGATGTAATTTCTCCATTGACATCTAGTCTATAAGTAGGTGAAACAACACCAATACCAACACTTCCTTGAGTAAACTGATTGTCATTGATACTGTTTGGAGGATTGGTCGTTCCTACTTCATACCAGTCGTGGTCAGTAACATTAATTGGTATCCAAGCTGCTGTTGCGGTTCCATAATTATTCAAATATTCTACACAATTGCAGGCATTAGAATAGCGCAGGGTGCAATAGGTTTGCCATGTTCCGTTTTGATAAATATTTAGACAATCTTCTGAGGTGTTGTAAACGACAAGTCCTTCTGCAGGGGCAGCTATTGCATTTCTCTGGGTAGTTGTATGTCTTGGAGGTAAGAATCCCTTTATATTACTAAACACCTCTAGTACTGCTGAAGGATGAGCAGGGGTTGCTAGATTCGCATCAGCTGCAATTTTGACTTGTGCAAAGATCAAACAAGAGAAGACAATCGAAAACAATAGTAAAAACGTGAGTTTTAGGCATACGTGTTTCATAGGCTAGGGTTTATTCCAATGAAGAACATTTGAAGGGGACAGGATTGGAGACAGTGCTAACTTTCTACATTTTTAATTGTGGTATAACTTAAATATAGCTATTAATGTTCGCAAATAAAAAAAACATCATGCCGTAATTCTGTCTATCGTGACCTCAAAATGGCAAAAAAATACAGAAATAGTCAATCTTTTTTATTGA
Organism: uncultured Saprospiraceae bacterium; assembly: GCA_938016265.1. Lineage (GTDB taxonomy): Bacteria > Bacteroidota > Bacteroidia > Chitinophagales > Saprospiraceae > JAHDHB01. The sequence continues at coordinate 40,455 of CALLWB010000076.1, read as the reverse complement.
CCTGTAAAACGAATTGTGCCTACGGCTTATACGCAAATGCCAAAATCGTGACATTTTTTTGTAATGAAAAATAGAAGAGGAAAGACTTACCGAAAGTCAGTTTCTTTCGAGTTTTGGTATTCTGTCACGCCAAAACCAGTACCAAAGGTCGTATTGTCAGTGTTAAAATCTACAGTAATAAGACCTGCGGCAGAAGCCGTGACCGAGTTTACAGTACACCCATCTTCTGTTACAATATTCCAATCCAAGTGCATCGTTCCTGTTGTGTTTACGGTGACTTGTACTAACATAGAATAGGAATACGTTTGATTGGATCCCCCAGAAAAATTTCGCTGTCCAAAACGAGTTATTCGCAGCATTAGTCCGTCAGTATTTGGCATTGCATCCAAGTCTAGCGCAAATTGATGATTGGAAAGGTTGTCCGCTGCTACGACAGCGCTTTCTAGAGATTTGGGTAGGATAGACCAGCCTTTTGGAATAAATGGTTCATTGGTTACCTCCAGGTCTTTAGTTTTAATGTCATCGCTTCCTGTGATGTATCCCATGATTCCTCCTTCACCAGATAGGTCTGTATTTACATAAGTGAAGGAGGATCTAGCGACCTGCCCGACATAACGTCCTCCAAAATTGAAGTTGAACGGGGCAGGTGTTCTGAACGCATAGCCATCTGTATCTTTGTCTACAAAATGTCCCCCAATGAAGGTGCAAGAGCGGCTTGTCGGCAAGTCTACAGAAATGTCTCCATTTCCTTCGCAATTCATATTTAAATAAGTGTTGTAGTTAAGTTGAGAAACGCCATTTGGGCCATTTCCTTCTATCCAGACCATACCTTTTCCTACATTGTTTACGGCACCAAAACTTGTAACTGCGTTTGCATTAAACCACGACCGGTTGGCTGTTGACAGGCCATTGAATGCCCAACCGTGTCTACCATTATTTAAAGCTACTAGACCAGAAAACACACATCGGGTTACCTGAAAATTGTATCCATAATCATTTCCTCCCTGGTCAATTCCACAATAAAAACCATCCAGTCCACAATTTTCTGCAAGCAAATGTTCGTGATTGGCTCCCTGTCCTCTTAAGAAAACAAAGCCATGTCTTGGTGCTCCCGATACGGTCAACCCGCGGAGGCTGACACTAAACATTGCTACACAAACAGTATTGTCCAAAATTGCACCATAACCATCTACCTGAACAGGTTTCCAAGAACCAGAAATAGTAGTAGAAATCCTCCAAACTTCCTCCAAATGATAACTTCCTGAAGGAATGAGCAGCCTTCTGACCTCCTGGTTGGTCATAAAGTTGGTGGCTTTGTCGAAAAAGGGGCTACTATCTATTGCAGGGTTGGGTGTAGCGCCAAACCAGCAAACATTGACATACTCAAGTAACCAGGAGCCAGACATCGTGTTGCCGTCAAAGATTTGTGCACTGTAGGCTTGTATGCCTGTTTTGTCGCCTACCAAATTTTGGAAGTTGGTCAGCTTCCCGCCTTTAAAGCTTAGAATGACATTAGCCGGAAGGGTAACGGTGTTATTTTGTAGATCATGACAATATCTGATTTCCCAGATTGAGGAAGCATGACTGGTAGGAATATTCTGAAAGTCAAAATCTTCTGGAATAACATGGTATCCAAGGCTACACCCTACTGCATCTCGATCATTGAGCGATGGGATGGGTTGCTGGGCAATTGTGCCGTTTGCCTGTCTCACCAAAACAGAATCGGCCGAATTGTCACCTCCAACGTCTGTTATTTTCAGTTTTCCGCCGATCGTGACATTTGGAGTTTGTGCCATCAAAAGACTTGTGGCAAATAGTAAAAATAGAAGTAGGATAGAAAATTTTTTCATTTGTCTTAATTGTTAATAATCAACAGATTAGGATTGTGGGAAATTGACTTTATTGTTATGGATTTTTACTCTGGAATGTAATTTAAGTTACAAATTTTTATCTTTTTTCTGTTGTTGTATCTACATTATTTGTGGATTGGAACAAAATTGGTTAGTTCTATGTTAATAAGGAGAGCATCTTTAGGATAAAATCCTTAGATTTGTAATAATATAGTAAAGCCAGAAAAAAAGAGAAGTTATGAAAGATACATTAGTAAAAGCACCGATCACCCTTACCGATACAGCAATAAATCAATTGACCAGAATCATGAAGGAAAAGGAAGTGACGCAAGACCACGGCTTACGAGTAGGCGTAAAGGGTGGCGGATGTTCCGGTTTTTCTTATATACTTGGCTTTGACGTAAAGAAAGAAACGGACGATGAGTTTATGATCAAAGACATGAAGGTATTTATGAACAAAGCTCATGGAATCTACCTTGTAGGAATTGAAATTGATTTTTTAGAAGGTTTGAACAATCGGGGATTTACCTTCAATAATCCGAACGCGAAAGATACTTGTGGATGTGGAACGTCCTTCTCCGCTTAAGGAAAGTATAAATCTATATAAATATAAAAAGGTACGAATCGAAATGGTTCGTACCTTTTTTTATGTTTATAGACGTATTGTCTAATCTTCTTTTCGCAAGTTTTTCTCGATATCTTCCATCATCAAAAAGTCAATTGACTCATCTACGGTAGGAAGAATATTTAGGACGGAACCCAATCTGGAAATCTCAATTAGTTTTTTGACGCTTACGTGTTCGATACCTGTCAAAATGAATGCGCCATCGTCTTTCCAAAGTCGGTTTCCTGTCAATATGGCACTAAGGCCGGAAGAGTCGACATATTTGACATCACTAAGATCCAGGATCAAATTATTTGCGCCTTCATTTCTCAACACAATAAATTTAGACTTCAAGTCTGGAGCTAGGACGGAGTTAAGATTGTCTTCATTTAGAGCGACAACCGTGTACTTACTTTGTTTATCAACAGTATATTTCATATTAAAATGGTCTTATTTTGATTTTCCCAAAATCATTTCAGGAAAACAAAAGTATCTATTCTTGATCAATTCTAATTAACTTAAGTGGAACATTTTTTTAAAAAACTATCAATTGGCATCATTTTTACGCCTAGCAAGTCAATAGGATTATAAAGAAATCCTCAAAAGTTCTTCAAATCTGGATTTATGCAACTTTAATTCTCAAATGTCGTTATTTAAACAGGAAGATAAAAATACATTAAATTTAGAATTGTTGACAAACTGTCTGAAAAGCTTGTTTTTGTAGGAAAATAGTAGTAAAATTAAATGTGTATAGAAGCGCTGTATTGTCAATTACCAAAATATAACAGACCACAGAAGTTTCTATTGTTTAGAATAACTTTTTTTTATTTGTAATACTGCTTATCTTACAAGCTTATACGTGAGCAGCCTATAGACAGATTGAATTTGAAAAAGAAATTACTGCAGAATTTATTTCTGCATACAAAAGGATTAACATGAAAAAATTTTCGCCAAAAGTAAAAGAAGTCATCTCCTATAGCAGGGAAGAAGCCATGCGATTAGGACACGACTATATAGGTACTGAGCACCTGCTTTTGGGAATCATCAGAGAACCAAACAGCCTGGCGTCAAGAGTTTTTGATTCCCTCAGTGTAGATGTTGAGCAACTTCGCCAATCAATTGATGATAATGTCAGCGCAAGTCAACTTGCAAGAACAACCATCAATGTTGGCAATCTACCCCTCAACAAACAAGCAGAAAAAGTACTTAAAGTAACCTTCCTCGAAGCTAAAATGCTGAAGAGCGAAGAAGTGAGCACAGAACACCTCGTACTTTCTATCCTCAAACATAATGACAATGTGGCCGCTCGAATTCTTAATCAATTTGAAGTGGACTACGACATTTATAAATCAGAACTAAGTTACGTCAGTGAAGAAATTCGCGACGAAGCGCCTGGTTCTGAAGAACCGTTTGAAGAAGAAGAAGAAGGTGCTAGCGGACGATATTCCTCTGGTTCTTCCAGAAAAGGAAATACCAAGTCCCGAACACCAGTTCTTGACAATTTCGGTAGAGATGTAACAAAATTAGCGGAGGAAGGTAAACTTGATCCGATCATCGGTCGAGAAACTGAAATCGAGCGTGTTTCTCAAATTTTAAGTAGAAGAAAGAAAAATAATCCAATATTAATTGGTGAACCTGGTGTTGGTAAAACTGCCATCGTTGAAGGTCTTGCATTGCGCATTACCCAACGTAAAGTTTCCAGAGCTTTGTTCAACAAACGAATTGTAATGCTTGACTTAGCGGCACTTGTTGCTGGTACGAAATATCGTGGCCAGTTTGAAGAGCGGATGAAAGCAATTATGAACGAGTTGGAAAAATCAAGAGATGTCATCTTGTTCATTGACGAGATTCATACTATAGTAGGAGCTGGTGGTGCTACGGGATCACTGGATGCTTCCAATATATTTAAACCTGCGCTGGCTCGTGGTGAATTGCAATGTATTGGTGCTTCCACTTTGGATGAATACCGTCAGCACATCGAAAAAGATGGTGCACTTGACCGACGTTTCCAAAAAGTAATCATCGACCCGCCTTCACCAGAAGAAGCTATTCATATCCTTCATAATATTAAAGGTAAATACGAGGAGTTTCATAATGTGAACTATTCTGATGAAGCGATTGAGGCTTGTGTCTCTTTTAGCGATCGATATATCACTGATCGGTTTTTGCCGGATAAAGCAATTGACGTACTGGATGAAGTTGGTGCACGTGTGCATTTGAAAAACATCCATGTGCCAGAACACATTGTAAAATTGGAAGCGCAAATCGAAGGACTTAAAGAGCAGAAAAACCAAGCTGTTAAAAATCAACAGTATGAAGTAGCTGCCGACCTTAGAGATGATGAGTCCAAACTCGTCCGACAACTCGAGTACGCAAAAGTACAGTGGGAGGAAGAGTCTAAGATAAAACGATATCCAGTCAACGAAGAAGATATTGCAGAAGTGGTAGCCATGATGACAGGCATACCTGTGAGCAGAGTGGCCGAAAGCGAAAGCAACAAATTGGTCAATATGGCAGATGACCTGAAAACAATGGTTATTGGTCAGGACGATCCAGTTGTCAAAATTACTAAAGCCATCCAAAGAAACCGCGTTGGACTGAAAGATCCGAGTAAACCAATTGGTTCATTTATCTTTCTAGGACCAACAGGTGTCGGTAAGACAGAATTGGCAAAAGTATTATCAAAATATATCTTCGGTTCAGAAGATTCACTCATTCGAATTGATATGAGTGAGTATATGGAAAAATTCTCTGTAAGTCGATTGATCGGTGCGCCTCCGGGCTATGTCGGTTATGAAGAAGGAGGACAACTGACGGAGCGTGTTCGTCGTAAGCCATACTCCGTAGTATTGCTTGATGAGATAGAGAAAGCGCATCCTGATGTCTTCAATATCTTGTTGCAAGTATTGGATGATGGACAACTGACAGACGGTTTGGGCCGAAAGGTGAATTTCAAAAACACCTTGATTATCATGACCTCCAATATTGGTGTTCGTCAGTTGAAAGACTTTGGACAAGGTGTTGGATTTGCAACTAAAGCTCGTGAAGACTCTAAGGTAGATCATGCGAAAGGTGTTATTCAAACCGCACTTAAGCGTACGTTCTCACCAGAGTTCTTGAACAGGGTAGATGATGTGGTTATTTTCAATAGTCTTACTCAGCAAGATATATTCAAGATCATTGACATCACACTCAAAGACCTTTATGGACGTATCGAAAAAATGGGTTATAGCTTGGAGCTTACGGATGAAGCAAAAGGATTCCTTTCTGAAAAAGGATATGATCCAGCTTATGGTGCGAGACCATTGCACAGAGCAGTCCAAAAATACCTCGAAGATCCACTAGCAGAATTTATTCTTGCTGAAACGTTGAAAGAAGGTACGGTCTTACAAGCAGATCTTGACGAAGAAAAAGGTGCGCTTATAGTAACAAAAGCAGCTGGTTCTTCTAAGAAAGCTAAAAACGAAGATGTTGAAAAGTAAAGTTGGTAGTAAGTAGAAGGTGTTAGCTGGGCCGACTTTCGGTAGAAAGTAGAGACAATTTAACCAGATAACCTTACTTAAAAACAACCAAGACAAGAGAAACTTTTCTCATAGATATAGAGCGCCTGGAATCATTAGATTCCAGGCTTTTTTGATTCTTTACTACTACTGTCCTCTTTTCTGGATGAAAAAATTTTCAGGCCTATCCCTTCAATGGTCAGGGCAGTCGGCGTACCTGCCCTTCAGTAATACTGCCTGTGGTGGTTTTTGTATGATTTTTCCTTACGGAGAATACTGCCTAATACAAATACCGTAATCCCAAATTGTAAGTCTGTCCAGCACCGGTGTTTTTGCCAATCCAGAAATTCGTGTATAGTACCTCCACCTCAAAATGATTGGTCAATTGATATTTGGCTCCTAGTCCTGATTGTACGTAGAACCAGCTACCTATTGTTGGCGCATATTCTGTCATACCATATACCGTGAATTTATCGGTGATAAAAAAGCTTGGGAATAGTTTGAATGGAATGGTCAACCCAGCGGATTTTGCATCGGGATTTTGGGTGTCTATTCTAGTAATGAAACCCAACTCTCCGAATAGGTTGACTTTGTCGCCGATATTTTTGCCGTAGAAAAACTGTTGAAACCATTGGGTGGCATCCCAGTCAATAAAAGGCTTAGATCCATCTCCCTGAAGGCGCTTGCCTGTAGGAAGATAGAAGACTGTTTGAAAGGATAATCCCTTGACATTGAAAGGGGCATATTTTGCTCGTAGTCCGATCTCGGTGACTCCTGTTCGGGCATCATTGTTATTTTGAAATCTAAAGACATCCAAGGGTGAACTATCCGGCGCTCGATTGGAAACAGATCGGAATACCAGATCGGCTCCTACATTAATACGAGGCGAAATACCGTAATTGAATTGAATATTACTAGTAAAAAAATTTGACCGATTGGTCGCAGGCTGTTTTTTACTATCACTATCAAAATTTTTATTCTGCGTGTATAGATTATTGAAAATCTTGCCTTCCATTTGCCCTTTGCTTAGCAGGACGTCTGGGGTGTAGGATTGAAGATTTCTCGTTGGAGTCGGTCTAGGTCCTGACGACACTCCACTGTCAATATTTTTACTGCCCGGAACAACTATAAGGGGAATATGATCATTTAGTGACCAGTCATATTCATAATAGGATACCTTATAGGTAGTTGGAATTTTTTCTTCTCTGTATTGATTGATGTAGTCGATGACTGTCCCCTCAGATTTGAAGTCTTTTGCATACCAATTGAAAATTTGAGATAGTTTTACTTTTTCTCCATTGGGATCGACATTGATAAATAAAAAGTCGTTTAATGCCTTTGTTGTTTGCTCATGAAGTTGTTGTTCTAACGTCTCCGCCTGGTAGGCTTTATTCAAAATTGGCGGACAGCCTCTTGCTGCACAGACCAAGACAAAGTGATACCTGGGATCATTGTAAAACTTAAATAATTTTTCATGCTCTAATTCATTTAATGTAAACTGAACCCGTGCGATTTGGTGTTTTTTCTGATCAAACAAACCTGTTATTTGACTAGGGGACGTGACCGGATACTTGTCAATCACAGATTTTATAACTGTAAGATTGTAGGCGTTGATATAAAATGCGATTTTCTTCTGGTCCGACAAACCGGCCAGATTGAAGTCGGCGATGGATACAGTAAGTCGGATCAATTCAGCCTTGTTTTCCTGGACTTTTCCATAGTTAACTAAGTTGTTCTCAACGTATTTTGAATAGAACGCATTCACATCCTTAATAAAAAGATCATAGTCTGACTGAGAGAAGACTGTTGCACTCAACAAACAAAAGAAAATGAAATAAATTGTTTTTTGCATAATTTTGTGGTCCACCTAAATTATTTGATATTTCAAAAGTAGTCTTTTTGAGGAGTTAAAGTTGTAACGAAAAGGACAAAATGATTTTTTGAGCAGGTAATAACCTTCGTTTTTTTTCCTTATTTTTTTGTTTAGACCACCTATTTTTGACGAAGATTTAGTATTTTGTTAATGCGCAGAAATGCTCAACTACATAAGAACCCACATTTAGCCAAACGATTATTAAAACTCCATATATGCAATTTATTCACACTATGAGAATAAGGGTTAATTATCTAGTTATTCTATTTTTTTTCTGTAGTAGTTTTTCCTTGACCGCTCAGGTCAATACAAGTGATTCTCTAGCGCTTGTAGCAATTTACAACGCCACCAATGGTCCGAATTGGACAAACAACACCAATTGGCTGACAGCAGCTCCGGTTTCTACTTGGTACGGGATTACCACCTTCGCCAACAGGGTACATCAATTATTCCTGAATGGGAACGGACTAGATGGCTCATTGCCTGGAGAGATTGGTGATCTGACAGAAGTTCGGGTCATGTGGCTGATTGGGAATTCGTTGAGTGGTCTTTTGCCAACAGAGATTGGTGATATGGATCAACTAAGGTCGCTCTATTTGATAGGGAACAGATTTTCCGGTCCAATACCAGCGAGCGTTGGCAATCTGGCAAACCTGAACGAATTTAACGCCAACAGTAATTACTTTGATAGTGCAATACCTGCTGAATTTGGTTTGTGCCTTGCTCTTAGAACATTGAGTATTACCAGGAATAACCTTACTGGAAACATCCCAACAGAACTAGGAGATATCCCCGCTCTGGAAACGCTTGAATTGCAATTCAATCAATTGGACGGCGCTATTCCAACATCCCTAACACGCCCACCAAACCTTAGACTGCTCAACCTTCATGACAATCAACTTGTAGGGTCGATACCTGAAGATATTGGTTTAGCAAGTTTTCTGACAGGTGTTTCGTTGCATAATAATTTTTTATCTGGAACTATACCTATCGGCTTTGGACAATTGGACAATTTGCTTGTGCTTAATTTGTCTGGAAATCTATTGACGGGTGATCTTCCAGAAGAGTTGGGCGACATGAATAGTGTCATCAATGTATATTTGGAGGATAACAATCTGGATGGTATTTTACCTTCAGGCATTGCTGATGTTGGTGATTTTCCTTCATTACGAGAATTGAAAATACAAAACAATTCACTTACAGGTGCTATACCTTCCACGCTTGAAAACCTACCTTCATTACGAAAATTTGTAGCGGATAACAATAATTTTTCAGGGGCAATTCCACCACAAATAGGAAATATTCCTTCACTGGAAACCTTATTCCTTCACAACAACAATCTGGAAGGTTCTGTTCCTACAACGTTTATCAACCTTACGAATCTGAAGTACCTCGATTTGAGTGATAATGATATAGAAGACTTGCCAACCCTAGCCTCAATGACGGGATTGCTGCATTTTAAAATTGAAAACAACAAATTAACTTTTGAAGACTTGGAAGTGAATAAGGATCTTGCGCCAGGTGCTTTTACCTTTGCTCCTCAGCAAAAAGTGGGCACAGCAGATGCATTTTCAGTCAATCCGGGAACAATTGTTACGATGGAAACTCTTGTTGGAGGTAGTGATAATGAATATGAATGGCGTCTGAATGGTGTGCAAGTGCCAGGCGGGAATACACCACAACTGAAGATTGCTGATTTCCAATCTGCTGATGTTGGAGTGTATGATTGTCATGTAATAAGCAAGGTGTTTGGAGGACTTACGATTGTCCGTCATCCGATAGAAATCGATTTGAATACCACCTTGCCTGTTGAGTTGGTCTCGTTTACCGCCACTCCGAAAGGGGCTGTCGTCAATTTGGAATGGATCACTGCTTTTGAAGAAAACAACGATTATTTTGAGATCGAACGCTCTAAAAAAGGAGTACAGTTTAATACATTAACCAAAGTGGATGGTGCAGGGACAGTCGCCAATGGTCAAAATACTTTTTATAATTACCAGGACAGAAATCCGATATTGGGGACTTCTTATTATCGGTTGAAGCAGGTTGATTTGGATGGTACGTTTCAATACTCACAAGTGGTGTCGGTTAAATTGGCACCTGAAGCGCATGTTGCTTATCCGAACCCCACTGTACAGGGAACGCCTGTAAATTTCATTGGGGATATTGAAGGGCAGTTGTCGGTAGAAATTTATAACGTTCAAGGGGTAATGGTCTATCAATCTGCTCCGAGAAAGTACGATAGATTTCAAAACATTGAAGTCCCAACCGACGAGTTAATTCCTGGTGTCTATGTGTTGAGTGTAAGAAATGAAAAAGATCGGAAATCCAGAAAACTGGTGGTTAAGTAAACCAACATAAAATTCTACGTAAGTATAAAAATATTGAAAGCGAATCATGGAAAATCTGTGATTCGCTTTTTAGTTTTTTATTTAAAGTAGGCTATCTACCACTGTGCTATCCTCCATTGGGCTGGCTTCCATTGTGCTATCCTCCACTGGGCTGGCTTCCACTGGGCTGGCTTCCAGGAAAACCCTTAGTCAGGTGGAGTGTTTGCTTTTTGGCCATTTTACTTAATACCCCAGTTACCTTTCTAAAGTTGTCCGATCAGATGGAGGTATAGTGCGGAGAAGGGAATAATGAAAATAAAGGCGTCAAAGCGATCTAAAAAACCGCCGTGTCCTGGGAGTAAATTGCCAGAATCTTTGATATTCAGACTTCGTTTCATCATGGATTCTACTAGATCTCCTAGTGGGCCAAATATTGCGATGACGACTCCCAGTCCCATCCACTCTATCATCGACAGGGTTTCACTTTTGAAGACTAGTGAACACAGGCACGAAATGACTATTGCGCCTACGGCTCCACCGATAATCCCTTCCCAGGTCTTTTTGGGAGAGATCCTGGGGAAAAACTTATGTTTGCCAATTTGTGATCCGGTCATGTAGGCTGCGGTATCGTTGGCCCAAACTAAAATCAGCATTCCAAATGCCAATGCCGGGCTAAACGCGGCTCCTCTAAATGCTACAATTGACAAGAGAATCATCGGTATCGTAACATAAAAGACACCTAAGGCAATAAACGCAAGATTGGAGAAGGGCTGTTCTGTCTTTGTGAATAATTCATAGATAAATACAAGCAGAAATAAGGGCAAGAGGAAATAGGAGACTCGGCTTAAATATTCAAGAGCAGGCAAATTCTGGAGTAGTGCTGCATCTATAAAAACTAGAGGCAACAAGGCCAAAACAAGTCCAGCCAACCTTCTAACCTTGCGGGAAGTCGGCTGTTCATCTTTCATTGTATGGGTGAATAATTCCCACAAACATAACCCACCAATAAGCAAGAACAACAAGACGAAGGTATACTTGCTGAAAAAAATGCTGCCAAAAACTACTGCCGCAAAGCTTAATCCGGTAATCGCTCTAGTTCTAAACCCACTCATAATTTGTTTTTAAAGTTACTGTTCTGCGCTCATTTGTGCCTCGTACACTTGTTGATTAGCAGAAGTAGTTTTATGCATCAAATAGCATAATCCGACGACCAAGATAATAGAAATTAATGTAATCCAACCTGGAAAATATTCCACCGTTCCAGAGTTGATCGGTAATCCTTGTTGTTGGCGAAGATAAGCCCCAACTACCTGCACCCCGTTGTATAAAAAATGGGCAATAATGGGTACCCACAAACTAGCTGACCAGTATAGTAGATAGCCTAAAACAGCTCCAAGCAATAACCTGGAGAAAAATCCGGCAAATTGCATATGAAAAGCACTAAATACTAGGGCCGTCACCCAAATAGCAATGTGCGGATTGTCAGATATTTTGCCAAATATTCGTTGTAAAACACCTCTAAATAATAACTCCTCTCCAATTGCAGGGATCATGGCAATCGAAAAAATATTAAACATCAAAACCTCGGGACTGTCTGCCCTGACGAAATATTTCACGGTTTGCATTGCTTGAGACTCCATCTCTACAAATGAGGCGGGCATTGGCAACAGACTATTCAGCCAATACACAAAAAAGACCAAGGGAAAGGAACTCAACATAAGGACGATACCAAGGAATAAATTGCGAAAGCCCGGAACTCGGTTTAACATTAAGTAGTTAAGCGGCCTTTGATGGTTAATAATGCCTAAGAAAATAAACGGGGTGAGGATAAACAAAAATAGATGAATCGTTATTTGTAGAATTTTAATGGCACTAATTGTGTCTTTATTGGTCTGGTCGTCAAACCCTTTTATTGTTTCTTGTATGTCAGCAATTCCTAGGGCCGGGGCTAAATTTTGAATGACCAATCCACTGAGCAACATGCTGATAAACAGTGCTGAAAGAACCATTAGCAGTTCGAAATAGGGCATTTGCCGCAATGGATTTTCTCTGGATATCATGTAGTGGTATTATTTTTTGTAAATTTACATCAAATTAGCGGACTAAAATGAACCATTTGGTACATTAACATTGTTTTAGGAAATATGGTTAAAATTGGCGACATAGAACTTGGAGAATTTCCATTGCTACTTGCTCCGATGGAGGATGTAAGTGATCCCCCATTTCGTGCTTTGTGCAAAAAGCATGGAGCGGATATGATGTATACTGAATTTATTTCGGTGGAAGGGCTGATCCGTGATGCGACAAAGAGCGTACAGAAACTGGACATCTATGACTATGAGCGACCAGTTGGCATTCAGATATTTGGTGCCAATCTGGACTCTATGGAGCGGGCGGCAGAAATCGTGGAAGAAGCGCAACCGGAAGTGTTGGACATCAATTTTGGGTGCCCGGTAAAAAAGGTGGTTTGCAAAATGGCAGGAGCCGGCATCCTTCAGGATATTCCAAGGATGGTGGCGCTTACAGAAGCTATTGTCAAAAAATCTAACCTTCCTGTAACCGTTAAAACGCGGTTGGGTTGGGATGATAACACGAAATACATTGTGGAGGTGGCTGAACGACTTCAGGATGTAGGGATTCAAGCCCTGAGTATACATGGTCGAACTCGGAAACAAATGTATAAAGGAGAAGCGGACTGGACGCTAATGGGAAAAATAAAGGAAAACCCACGGATGCATATTCCTATTTTTGGAAATGGAGACATCAATACCCCTCAAAAAGCGAAGGAATATAAAGAACGGTATGGGGTAGACGGTATTATGATTGGTCGAGCGAGTATTGGTTATCCCTGGATTTTTAACGAGATCAAGCATTTTCTTGCTACGGGAGAGGAATTGGCTCCACCTTCGATCTTGGAGCGGGTAGACGCTGCGCGCCAGCATTTGCAGCACTCATTGGAGTGGAAAGGTCCTAAATTGGGGGTACTTGAAATGCGTCGGCATTATTCCAGCTATTTTAGAGGATTGCCTGGGGTGAAGGAATATCGGTCGCGCTTGGTAACGAATATGGATACGGATTATCTGTTTGGGGTGCTCAATGAGATAGAGGAGCGATATGCTTCATTTGTCTATTAATTTGAATGCTTCTTTCCGTGAATATGGACAAGAAATGGATTAATTTTTATATTAAACATAACTAGTATTTAGATGTATTTAGGGCAGACTTGTGTTAAATTATCCTAGTTATTCTACCCTTACCATATCCTTTTTCAAAAAAAACTCTTATATTAACCTCTAGTTCACACACAGTTCACCAACTTATTTATGTGCGTTAGTAATTCATATTGAAGCTAGTCATTCTGAGAGAGTAATCTAATTTTTTTATTAAAATACAAATTCCAAAGAATGTCACTGATTAGAAAATTTGCCCGAAATCTCTAATATTATACTTAATCATTATTAAACGCGAAAGAACTTCAAAAGTGGGTAATATGAGGAAATTGTTAATTACAGTACCGCTCGTCTTTTATATAAGTGCAGCATTGTTTGCAACATCTAATGTTAGTCTATTCTTCCAAATTTATCCTGGAGAATCGCTAATTGATACATTGGTAACTCCTGTCCAGGAGCCAGAATTACAAGAAGAAACAACAACACGCGCTCCCGATCCCTCCCAGCTATCTCCTAAAGAACTTGCAAAACTCAAGAAACGACAAGAAAAAGAAGAAGAAAAGGCAAGAAAAGAAGCAAGGGTGCAGGCAGCACTTGAGGCGCAGTCCGTAAAAGTGGATAAAAAAGAGAATGATTATAGAGAGGAAGTGGAAGTGAGCTATGGGAGTGACAGGAGCCTCCCAAAATCAAATGACAGTAAAGACAAAAAAGCAGAAAAGAAACGCCTCAAAGAGATAGAGAAAGAACGAAAAGCGGAAGTTGCCCGAAAAGCAAATGAACGAAAAAAAGCAATTAAGGACAGAGAAATTGCAGAGAAAAGAAAGGCTGCTCAAGAAAAAGAGGAATTGGCAAAACAGAAAGCTGCACAGAAAGCAGCTGAAGAGCTAGCTGCTAAACAACTCAAGGAAGCGCAACAACTCAAAGAGTCAGAAGAAGCGAGAAAATTACGAGAGGAAGAAGAAGCTAGGAAACAAAAAGAAAAAGAACTGGAAGAACAGGCCGCAGTAAAAATAGCTCAATATGAGGCAGAGAAAAAACAGCGGGAAGAGGGAATCAAACAAAACAGAAAAAAGACAGAGGTCACTAGGATAGCGGCACAAAAGGCCGAAAAAGAGGAAAAAGAACGTCTTATAAAAGAAGAACTTGCCGCCAAAGAAAAAGCTGCTAAGGAAAGAGAAGAAAGAAAGAAGCAAAGAGAAAAGCAAGAAATTATTGCTGCAAAAGAACTGGCTCGAAAGGAAAAAGCAGAAGCCAAAGCCGCAAAAGCAATGGCTGAATCCAGAGTAAAAGACCAACCTGCAGAAAATGACATTGCTCAACAAAAACAAGCAGACAAAAAAGCAAAAGAGATCGCTGCCAAACAACAAGCAGACGTCAAAAAACAAGCAGACAAATTAGCGAAAGCAGAAAAAGAAGAAGAAGCCAAGAAGCAAACAGCCATCACCAAAGCTAAAATTGAAGCAGACAAAAAAGCAAAAGAAATCGCTGCCAAACAACAAGCAGACGTCAAAAAACAAGCAGACAAATTAGCGAAAGCAGAAAAGGAAGAAGAAGCCAAGAAACAAACGGCCATCGCCAAAGCTAAAATCGAAGAGGACAAAAAAGCAAAAGAGATCGCTGCCAAACAACGAGCAGAAAAAGAAGAAGGCATAAAAATCGCGGAAGCAGAAGAAAGAGAGACCTTTAGAAAAGAACAAGATCGGATCTACAAAGAGCAATTGGACAAACAGCAGAAAGAAGAAGAAAAACTCGCTAAAGAAAAAGCAGCATTCGCAAAAACAAAAGCGAAGGAAAAGGAAAACCTTTTAAAAGCAGAGGAACAAGCAAGATCTGCAGAGAATGTACTTGACGCTGCTGTAAAAGCCAGAAAAACAGCCGAATCAAACCTCGAACAAGAGGTCGCCAAAAGACAGCATCTAGAACATCAGTTGGCAGAAGCAATTTCTAGAAACGAAGTGTCAGAAAACAAGGAAGACCTTGCAGAAATACAACAATCGCTAAGCAAAGCGCAAGCAGCAAACAAGAACGCAGAAGCAGCAAGCAAACAACTAGAAGAACAACTCGCCGCAGAGCAGGAAGCCAACGCCGCATTCCAAATCAAAATTGGGGAGCTGGAAACAGCGATTCAAAATTTAGAAGCCCAAGCGAAAAGTAGTACGGAACCTTCTACTGCTGCAAACGAAGCAGCACTCAGTTCTCAACTGGAGCGTGCACAAGCGGCCCTCAAAAAGTCGCAACTCGCGCTCGTAAAATCTGAAAACGAGAAAAAACAAGCGGAGACAAACCTCGATGCGATGCTGAAGCAAAACAAAAAACTAACGGCTGATATCAGTAAGTTGGAAGAGGCATTGGTGCAAGCAAAAGCAAGGAAACCGCAACCAACTAAATCTACTCCAGAAATACCTTCGATCAGCAAAGAAGAATTGGCCGATGCAAAATCTGAAGCAGCAATGGCTAAGAAAGCAGTGCAAGCAGCGAACACAAAACTGGCAGAATCGGAGTCTGCTAACAAACTGCTGAATAGTAAAATCAAACAATTAGAACAACAACTTGCGCAGGCTGGAGACCAGAAAGAAAACAAGAAAATAATGGTCCAATTGGCAGAAGCCAACAAGGCAAAAGATAAAATACAGTCCGAACTAGAAATGGAGCGGGAGGCCCGAATCGAAGCAGAGGAAACCCTCGCGGCTACACTGGCAAAGAAGACCCCTTCAGACGACAAATACCGCGTCCGACCTTACAACGAAATTCTGGCGGATGTCAAAAAGAACAAAAAACGACTCGCGCAGGAGCTAGAACGCAACAATCCTGAATATGAGGAGAAAGATGATTGGTAAGATAATTTATGGTGCTTCGTTTCAGATCAGAGAAGCAATGATTTTGGCAACAATAATTCCTAAATAATTTCCCAATCCCATACCAGCCAGCCCAGCAACTATTCCAGGGAAAATTAGGTTTCTATTTTTTATCGCGCTTCCTACTTGACCAATAAAAATCGGACCGAAAATGGCGGCGGTCGAAGTGATAATTGCCGTGTCAACATCAATTCGAAACAACCTCGACAATAGAAAATGAAGGGTTATCGTAGCATACATCGTCAGCCCAACCATAATCCCCAAAGACAACCCCACCCCTTTCAATTCACTGAAGTCGGCGAGCAGACCTGCTGCCACACAAAAAACAAATAGGATGTATTCTCCTAGCTCATAACTCCCCGGTAGTGTTCGGATAGAAGGGATAAACGACGCCAAAAGGCTCAACGAAGTAAGGAGTAAGATAATAACCCCCATATCCTCAATGCCTCCAGTAAACAGAAAGGTCAAACCAAGCGCGCCCCCTGCCACCATTACAGACAATCCAAGTGCCAGCGACCAGTTTTTTAGTTTTTTTGATGAAGAATAGCCTGCTGTAGAGGAATACACCGCTGTCTCTTCGCTATCCTCTTCAATGGGGCTTGCATACGGTTTTAAAAACAGGCTTAATAACGGTTTTAAAATTGACGTCAGAATAATCAAGTACAAACCGGACCAAACCAGATCAATCGTACTGATAATAATATACAATCCATCCCGTGCTCCAAGCGCAAGCGACAACGTCGCCATATTAGGATTGCCCCCTGTATATAAACCAACCAGCATCCCTCCAATCACAGATGTATCCTCTCCAATGTTTCGAAACACCCAAGAAAAGACAAGGGTACAAAAGACCCCCGAAAATACACAAAGAAAAAAAGACCAGACAATACTCCTTCCATTCTTAAAAAAAGCAGAAAGCTGAGTAGCAAACAACAACAAGGGCAGCGCTAAAAAAATAGTCACCCCCATTGTATTCGTCGCCAGTGGTTCATTAATTGGAAAAATGGGAGTATTCGCCAAAAAAATACCAAATAGATAACTTAAAACAACAGGACTCAACCAATCCTCCAGCTTTAACAGCCTGGAAAGCCGCATCATAATGAGCGGTGTCACAAGACAAATGATAAGTTGAAGAATTCCAATTAATTCCATCCAAGAAAGATACAATTTATATTGACGAGTTGGATGGCAGTTAAAAAATAATTGGCTACCTTCGCCATCTTAATTACCATAAAAAATTTCGGACAATCATGATAAAAGTTCTAGTAAATGACGGTGTGCATCCTGACGGGAAAGCAATGCTTGAAAAAGCTGGATTTGAAGTACATTCAGACCATATTCCACAAGCTCAACTACCAGAAAAATTGAACGCGTACGATGTGATCTGCGTAAGAAGCGCTACTAAAGTGCGCAAAGAGCTCATCGATCAATGTCCTAATCTGAAAATTATAGCTCGCGGAGGCGTTGGCCTGGACAACATCGACGTCGACTATGCAATTTCGAAAGGAATAAAAGTGATCAACACGCCAGCAGCATCCTCAGAAGCAGTTGCAGAACTAGCTTTTGCGCATATGTTTACGATTTCGCGCTTCCTGCACCACGCCAATAGAAATATGCCAGACATCGGCGATTCAGAATTCAAACGCTTGAAAAAAGCCTACTCCAAAGGAGTACAATTGAGAGGAAAAACACTCGGTATTATTGGCTTTGGAAGGATCGGACAAGCAGTTGCCCGAATTGGTCTAGGATTAGGGATGAACATCATGCCTGTAGACCTGGCCTTCGACGAAATGAAAATCGACGTCAATATCTTCAAACTTAGAGATGCGTCCTTAAGCGTAACACTAAAGACGGATACGATGGACGATATGCTGGCAAAAGCAGACTTCCTAACTATTCATGTTCCATTCAAAGCAGGGGGCCGCCCGTTGATTGGTGAGGCAGAATTTGCTAAAATGAAAAATGGCGTTCGTGTGGTCAATACGGCGAGAGGAGGAGCGATTGATGAAGACGCACTCTTGGCTGCTATAGCGAGTGGCAAAGTAGCCGCAGCAGGCCTCGACGTATTCGAAAATGAACCAACACCAAGGAAAGAAATACTGGAAAACCATAGCATTTCCCTAACTCCACACATTGGTGCATCTACTGGAGAAGCGCAACGCAATATCGGACTGGAACTCGCCGATAAAATAATGACACACTTCACTGAAAGCTAGTCTTTCAATGTGGTACAGCGATAAAGGAAGCGCCTCAAATCTAATTGATTTGAGGCGCTTATTTTTTAGTTACCACCATTACATATAAGATGTTCTTATTTCATATGCACCACTGTTTTTTTGTAAAGGCACTTTTAAGAACTGACAGGAGCGTAGCTATGCAAACAGGCAATAAAAATTGAAATCAGTCTGATTATTTCCTAGGAAGGTGCATTAAACAAATTACTAGAATTTTCATCCACAAACAACGAAGAAATCGACCGATTTTCATGTGTATAGCGGATCGCTCTGGCAAACAATCTGGAAACAGAAAGCTGTTTTATTTTCTTTGATGTATTTTTAATGGGAAGGGTGTCGGATACAATCAGTTCTTCCAACAATGAATTTTGAATGTTCTTGTAGGCATTGCCTGACAGTACTGGGTGCGTGCAAATGGCCCGGACGCTTGTCGCCCCTTGCTCCATGATCGTTTTTGCGGCTCTACAAAGGGTACCTGCCGTATCGACCAAGTCATCGACCAAAATTACGTCTCTGCCTTTGACATCCCCGATCACGGTCATATCTGCTACTTCATTTGCTTTTTTTCGGACTTTATCGCAGATGACCAGCTCTGTTTGAAAATACTTAGCATAGCTTCTTGCACGTTTTACTCCACCTACGTCTGGTGCCGCAAAAAGCATATTCGGAATCTCCAATTGTTCTAAGTAAGGAATAAATATCGCCTCTCCCTTCAGATGATCAACCGGAATATCAAAAAATCCTTGAATTTGATCTGCGTGAAAATCCATGGTCATCACTCGATTCGCACCAGCTGCCTGCAATATGTTGGCAACAAGCTTCGCACCGATTGCGACCCTCGGTTTGTCTTTTCGGTCCTGGCGTGCATAACCGAAGTAAGGCATCACTGCCGTAATATATCCAGCGGAAGCTCTTTTTGCCGCATCAATCATCAGCAATAATTCCATCAGGTTGTCGCTAGGAGAAAACGTCGATTGCAGAAAAAACACATACGACCCTCGAACAGACTCCAGGATATTAGGCTGCATTTCGCCATCGCTAAATCGTTGGATAGACGCCTTACCAAGCGGCAACCCGTAATAATCGGCGATTTTTTCGGAAAGATATCGGGAGTTTGTTCCCGAGAACAATTTTACTTCAGTCATGATACGGGATTTAGTTCGCAAAATAACAAGAATTCGCCACCAAACACCATATCAGCAAGAAAAAGAACCCACATTTTTTCAGATGTGGGTTCTTCCATTTTGTTTTTGCCAGATTTGTGCTTAATATCCTCGCATCAAATAAGTTACACTGCCTGTATATTGCTGATCAAGCTATTATCCGTTTAATTTTCAAATATTAAATCAAGCTTTTGACTTAACATTTTTGAATAGAAAACCGCTCCTCCCTTTGTAAAATGCCTGCAATCCTGGCTTATAAACTTACAGTCATCCGTAAATACCGGCATTTCTCCTGTCGAATCAATGACAGGAGCAATTAGATCAATATATTTAGCACCCCACTCTTTTTTTAGTTGCTCATTAGATTCCCAATATCCATCTTCCAAATGAGTTCGTTGCGCACAAAAGTCCTTACCTGAATAGTTGTAAAAAAGACCTGAGTTAATACCAAAGTTTTTTGTCCCTGTGCACCATACTTTATCAAGGTCACTCTTTGGAAGGTTCAACTTCTTTAAGCTATTCATTTCTAGGGTAGACCAGAAGACTAAATCTGCCTTTGCCACTCTATCCTTTATTTTATCATTTATTGATCTTATTGTAAAATAGTAAGAGAGATTTATTTTTTCGCCATAGTTAGATTCTAATAAAACATTTGCCCAGTCTCTAGCAAAACTGTTTCCAATAACTAAAACATTTATTTTTTCATTGTTTGGAAAATCTTTGTCTTTCGCATAAATCCTATCATTGTATGCTGAATGTGATAGGTTTTTTGAATCGCCATTAAATATCTCTAAGTGTGGAAAATCCTTTAGTACACCACCTTTTTTGTAAACATAAAATGCACCGACAGTAGAAATCAAGTTTGCCACCAATAGTATTATAAGTACGGCTTTTGTTGAGAATTTATCTTTTTTCCTAAAAGGTTGTTCTATGAATTTATAAGTAAGATAAGAAAGGAAGATAGTCAAGAGGAATAGAAGTAGAACTCTTTGAATGTTCATTTCTTGAAATAAAGCATACCTTGAAAAAGCAAGGATTAGCTGGTGCCACATGTATATGCTAAAGCTTATTTTTCCAATAAATACCATTACACTATTTTCCAGTAATAATGAGGTTAGTCCTTTCTTTTCTGAGTAGGTAGTTAACAGGATTAACGTTAACAACACTACAACAGGAATGTATAAAAAGTCCATTAAGAATGGCACATTAAACACCAACAAAACGGATATCGCCAAGACGATGAGGAGTCTATAGTTGGAAACTATCAATTTATTTTTCAAGAAAACAGCGCCTAACCCACCGATTGACAATTCAAAAAATCTTGCGGGTAATAAATAAAATTTTGCAGCCTCCTTGATTTGAGAAAAATATAATGCCAATGAAAATATGGTTAACAAGATCAGAACGTGGCCCAAATACTTGAGGTTTTTCCCCTTTAAAAAGAAAAATAGAAAAGGATAAATGAAATAATATTGCTCCTCTACTGCTAAACTCCACGTATGCATTAATGGTTTAAACTCATTGACTACATCCCAATAGTTGCCAGTAGTTAGGTATTGTAAAATGTTGTTTGAAAATAAGTTAGTTGCAACAACACTTTGTGCTAGATTTTCAAAATCATCCGGCAGCATTAACAGAAAACCAATGGGTAATGAGATTAATGTAAAGAAGGAAACCAGCGGGATGATCCTTCTTATTCTTTTGAGGTAAAAGTTTTTAATTCTTAAGTTAGATCCAATAGCCTGCAAGTATAAAATCTTTGTAATTAGATAACCACTGATCACAAAGAAGATGTCTACACCTAAATAACCGTTAGGTAAATGTCCAAGATGAAATATCAATACGGCGATAACAGCTATAGCTCTAAGCCCATCTATATCATTCCGATATCCTATTTTATCAATTAACTTTATCATTTTCTATATATTATTCGCTATCATTCTTCAACGTGCAATACGCTGGACGCGCAAAGATAAATAAAATACCTTGAGGGCTAAAGCTCTTATACATGGCTGTAACCTCAACGCATTTATAAGTCGCAAATTAGATCGGAATATTCTTACGGTTACTGATAAAGGATTACATCAGTACTTAAAGAAAAAGAACAGTGAAAGTGATTAGGAAACAAGCCTTAAGGTTCAAAGGCAGGATTCGTCGATCCGGTAGAAACAGGCTGTAGGGATTTCCTTTTACCTTAGTAGGCCATCCATCCCACCAAGTTTTGTTTTAATTAGGAATGTGCAAGCCATCTGACTATCGTCTAGAGCTTACACATTCCTAATTTTTCCCTTTATAGCTAGCAGGATTATGTAGTAAACAACTATTAATATCCTCGCATCAAATAAGTTACACTACCTACCTGTATTTTGCTGATTGAGCTATTGTCATCCAGAAAAACCAGAATACTATTTGGTTTTGCGGAATATTCAAACAAAAATCGTTCGTTGACATCTTTTGGATCGCTGCTAGTCAATTTTTTCCAGGTTTTTATTGGGTAGACTATTTTTTCTTCCTTTCTGTAGGCTTGCTCCCCTTCTCCTTCCCAATGGCTGAAGTTGAGTACAATTTTGTAGACATAACGTTCTTTGGGGGCTTTTTCGATTTTTTCTTTGCCTTTCTTTCCTTTTTCACCAGCGGCTCTAAGTTCTTCTTCTTGCGCTTCTATTTCCATGGCGGCGAGTTCTGCTTCACCGATGAGCTCCTCTTCCTCTTCTATTATTTCTTCGACGATTTCTTTCTTTGGTTCCTTCTTCTTTTTCGGTTTTTTTCTGATCATGTTTGCCAGAGGATCATCTTCGTCAATAAAGTCCTCGTCTTCGTCGTCGTCGTCCTCATCGGTCATGATAAACTCGTCTTCTTCATCAACGGGAGTACTTTCTTCTTTTTCCTTCTTGGGTTTTTCCGCTTTCGCTAACTCTTCCTCCTGGACTTCCTCTTCCTCTTCTGCTTCCTCTTTCACTTCTGGTTTTGGTGGTTTTTCTTTTGAAACGACCTCTTTGACAAACTCGAAGTATACGCTGTCAGCTCTTTCTATTCGGTCTTGCTCCTTTCTCGACACTCGAAGGAAAGGGTTAACTCTCGTTCCCCAGAGAGAATCTGGTTCCACCAAAACGACCTCATTCCGATCCGTGAAGTATTTTTTTTCTGCTTCCGCTAAATCTCCATTTATACGTTCCTGATAGAAGATCACTTCCTGTTTGTCTCTTGATTTTTTGAATACGAAAGCATCTACATTGTTTTTCCCATCCAGGATAACTTTGAGGTGGCCTTGGTCGGTCGGACTTCTGGCATCCATCAATTTGAGGAGGAAACCGAATCTTGCCGCATCGATAGACACAATGCTGTAGATTCCTTTGAATTCGCCACCCGTAATCATCAAGTCCTGAGGGCTTATCGCAAAGCCAATCTCTCCGGGTTTGACTTCATCCTTATCACCGTCGGTATATTCAATTTCACTAGGGAAGAAAGTATATCCAATAAAATCATCCGGCACAAAAAATTTCCTGTCTGTGATATAACTATAACTAAATTTCTCTTCGTTGTCTTGAGCTGTCAAAGGGATCAGGTAAAAGACAAACGCAATCAAACAAAAATTTCTAAACAATTTCATATTCTGTTTTTTATACAAGTATTTATTAGAGATGACATTAAAATAATCAATAAATCATCTTATTGTGAACTTCAATTGGTTTTGGTATATGATTTGACGCAACTACTTATTATACGGTAGTGGAATCTATGAAAAGGCAGTTTCAATTACATAGATAAGATAATATTCTATTTTCGCCAAATCCAATAGCAAGTAAACAAAAAGTATTCCGATACTTTTGTTACTAAAAAAATCGAATATAATATTTGGAGATTTTGGCAACAAAACGCACCAAAGGCAGTAAAAATAGTAAGCAGTGTAGCACGAATAAATAATGAAGAACGTTTTAAGAAATATTTTTTATTCCTTTCCAATTCAGTTGGTTGTTTTGCATATCAAGAACAACCACCTATTCTTGCTATTCTGGGTGTTGTTAGGAGCAATGGCTACGGGAGCAATCGGTAAAACCTATGGTACCAAATATCTCTTTTTAAACCCTGAATATCTTGGTCATGTTAGTTTTTACAGCTTTTTTATTCTGGGAATGGCATTTGGAGGGTTTATTATGTCTTGGAATATCACCATCTATATTCTCAATAGTTTTCGGTTTCCATTTCTTGCTTCTTTGGGACGGCCGTTCACTAAATTTTGTTTGAACAATAGCCTGGTGCCATTGAGTTTTCTGGTGTTATACTTCATTTTTGTCGTCCATTTTCAGTGGTACAATGAGGTGGCCTCTATTTTTACCATTGTAGTTTACTGTCTGGGGTTTGTGCTAGGATTGTCTTTTATGCTGGCAATGACCGCCTTGTATTTTCAACTCACCAACAAGGACATTCTCAATTTTAGAAAAGCAAAAAAAACCTTTCACCCCAAAAACCCGATCAGTATTGCCGCTAGAAAAATTCAACAGCGAGAAGAAGAACAACTCAACAGTCGCGCCTGGCCAGTAGAATACTACGTTACCGAAAATCTCTCCGCCAGACTCACCAGAAACGTAGACCACTATTCCCCAGAATTACTAATGAAAGTCTTCCGACAAAACAACGGCAATGCCCTCGTTTTCCAAGTAGCAAGCATTATGTTACTAATTGGATTTGGCTCCTTGATTGAAAATCCGTTTTTCCGTATTCCGGCAGGAGCGAGTTCCATGATCTTTTTTGCAATTTTCATTAGCATCACCGGAGCCATTAGTTATTGGTTTGGCAGTTGGAGGACAACGGTTTTTATCTTTCTGATTGTAATGATCAACTTTTTTTCCGGTAAGACGGTACTCCAAAATGAAAATAGCGCCTACGGGTTGGATTACTCCCAATTGCAACCGTACACCTATTCCAACATCGACAGCATTCACAATAAAGAACAATACTACAAGGACATCGACTCCACACTAAAAATCCTAGATAACTGGAGATCGAAGTTTAGTAAAGGTCGATTGATCCGAAAACCCAAAATGGTAATGGTGGTGACGAGCGGAGGTGGGTTGCGACAAGCCGTCTGGTCCATGCAAGTCCTACAAACGGCCGACTCCTTGATGAATGGCAAACTTCTTAGAAATACCGTTTTGATGTGCGGCGCCTCTGGTGGAATGCTAGGCACCGCCTACATGCGCGAGCTAAAACTTCGGCAACAACAAGGTACAGACATCAATATTTACGACGAAAAACACCTGGATGCAATGGCTAAAGACCTCCTCAATCCAATTATCTTTACCACCGTAGCCAACGACCTGTTTTTACCGTGGATGACGTTCAAAAAAAATGGGCACAAATACCGTAAAGACAGAGGATACATCTTCGAAAAACAATTCGTCGAAAACCTAAACGGATACCTGGATAAAGACCTGATAGACTATAGAATACCAGAACAACAAGCCGACATCCCGATGATGTTTGTCACGCCGGTCATCATCAATGACGCTAGACGACTGATTATTTCGCCACAAGGCGTTTCCTACATGGCAAAATCGGAAATGGGCAACTACGATAAGGGAGTAACGGAGATCGACGCGATAGACTTCGGACAGTTTTTTGCCGATCAGGATGCCTATAAAATGTCGTTTTCCAGTGCCCTGCGGATGAACTGCACTTATCCGTACATATTGCCTGCTGTGCATCTGCCGTCGGAGCCTCCGATACAGGTAATGGATGCCGGGTGGCGAGACAACTATGGGATTGAATCCGTTGCTCGATTTGCAAGCGTGTTTGATGATTGGATAAAGGAAAACACAAGTGGCATTGTAATTGTCCAAATAAGAGGGTCTGACAAAGTCGACGAAATTGAATCAGAGATCAGCAATGGAATAATAAATCGAATGTTCAATCCGTTGAATGTTGCAGCACTGAGTAGTACCGTTCAGGATTACACCCACGACCATCAGCTCGACTATGTTGCAAAAGTGTTGGCGCCTAAAAAAATTGATATGGTTCGCTTTATCTATCGCCCTAGTAAAACAAACGCCCGTGCATCAATGACCTGGCACCTGACCACAAGGGAAAAGATCGATATTCTAAATGCCATCTACCACGAAGACAACCAGGAAAGCCTGCAACGACTAAAAGAGTTAGTCAAATAACTTTTAGTGATTATCAAAAAAGTACTATAATTAAGCAGAAAAGTACATTGCCATACTCCGGTAAATAGGCTAGCTTTGAACTAATAAATAATAACGATTAGAATTACAATCATGAAAAATAAAAACAGACGTCAATTTTTAAAGAACATTTCTTTGGCCAGTATAGGAATTGGCGTTGCACCTAACATTTCTTGTGCAAGTACGCCAAAATCCAAGCCGGCACAAAACCCAGAGGATTGTGATAAAACTACCCTTGATTATTACGGAGAAGGTCCTTTTTATACCCAAAACCCGCCGACGATTGTCAACAACATTCTAGCCGATCCAAACGAGCCAGGTACTAGGATGATCATCAGTGGTCGAGTACATGATTTAACGTGTGGGAAGATTATCCCAAACACAATAGTCGATGTTTGGCATGCCGATGACGCAGGGCAATACGACAATCAAACCTATAATCTGCGGGGAATCACTACTTCTAATACCCAAGGATTCTACCTCTTTGAGACCATTCAGCCGGGCAAATACCTAAATGGTGCGCAATTCCGGCCTAGTCATATTCATTTCAAAATCACCCCTCCTGGTTTTCCAACCCTCACCACCCAACTTTACTTTGAGGGAGACACTTCCATTCCTGCAGATGCCTCGGCCTCTATCAATTCAGGCACCTATGACGCCACAGGCAGAATCATCCCACTTACATTGAATGCGAATGGTGTGCTAGAAGGTGTTTGGGATATTATCATAAACGGAGATGGAATCGTTGGGAATAACGACCTGCACATCAATAAAGGAATGGTCTACAAAGCCAGCCCCAACCCATTTGCAGATCGCATCGAAATCCAATACGGGGTCTTTAATAGATCAAAAATCAGTCTGCAAGTCTATGATGAAGCTGGTCATCAAGTAGCCGTTCTAGAAGAACGCACCCTTGCGCCAGAAAAATACACCGCAGTTTGGAATCCAGAAAGTTCCTTGCCTAAAGGGCACTACTTTGTAGTCTTAAAGGTCAATGATCTTCAAGTCCATTATTTGAAAGTTCAACGGGTTTAATTTCCTAGGACTGCGTCAACAAAAAATCACGAATTTCATCCCAATTGTTGGCATCCAATGCAATGGCTGCTGGCATTTTGTCTAACTCGCACATGCCATCATCGGTAGCGTCTTCACTTTTGCCGATCATTATGCCCTGACAACCAAGGTTGATGGCCAATTGCATATCGGTAAGACGATCACCGACCACATAGGAGTTGGCCATATCCACACTGCCGTCCATATAATGCCGCAACAAACCGGTAAATGGTTTTCTAGTGTCCGCCTCGTCCTTTTGATAAGTGATATCAATCAGCACTTCTTTAAATTTGATGCCTTCCGTTTGGAGAATTTTCATCATTAGGTGATGTGGTCCCCAAAAGCTGTCTTCTGGATAACTTTCTGTTCCCAGACCATCCTGATTGGTGATCATTACTAGTTCGTAGTCTGTTTTCTGAAGGATGTCTGCCAGGTTTTGAATGACTTTTGGCAAAAACTCCAGTTTTTCAAATCGATCTATTTGCCAATCGCCCGGCGGTTCAACAATTAAGGTACCATCTCTGTCCAGGAATAATATTTTTTTCATAATCCTTAGTTATTAAGTAATTGGGTGTATTCGGTTATTCATCCCTATAGTCTATACCATCCGTTTTGCGTCAGCAAAACGAGTCCCTCTACTCACTCTTCTTCCTCCCCAAAATCAAACCAATCCCCCTTGGATCGACGTTGGTATTCAAGTTTTGTTTTTGCTCGTTGTTTCTGTCGTTCGAGGATGGCTTTTGCGATCGTGATATTTGTAGGTTCTTTATTTTCTGGTGCGAATGCTGCGCGTAGTTTTTCTTCCGCCACGTCCATGGTGTACAGGATTTGCATCAAATGTTCCAACCGTTTTTCTAGTAGTTGAGCAACGGCATCACCGATCAAATCAAGCAGTTCTTCTTCATTGTAATCTGGCGGACTCATGTCTAGTCCGAGACTTTGGATGACTAATTCTGTCGTTTTTTTTATGATGGGTAGTTCAGTCATTCACTCAGTAGGATATTATTTGAAAGGATTGATTTTGGCGTACAGTAGTTGATCTTGATACTTGTTTTTGAAAAATGCGACATCTTTTAGTTTGCCTTCTAGCTCAAAGCCTGTTTTGATCAATACTTTTTCTGAAGCGAGGTTTCCTGGAGTCACATAAGCTTCTATTCTGTGAATCTGAAGGTTATTGAATCCGAAATCGACGATGGCTTGCAGTGCTTCTGTGGTAATGCCTTTGCCCCAATACGCGGGTTGGAGGTCGTATCCAATGACGCCTTTTCTATCGGCTCGGTAAGCATTAAAACCACAAGTTCCAATCAATTTTTTTTCCAGAAAAATTCCCCACCGAATACCGGTTTTGTTTTCAAATCGATTTTTGTTGAGGTCTATTAATTCTAGGCATTGTTCTGGATTGGAAAACGGCTCCAGATCGTAGTACTGCATGGCTTCTGTGCTTCCAAAGATCTCAAATAATTCTCCGATATGCCGGTCGTCAAACTGATTTAAAATCAATCGTTTGGTACGAATTTTAGGAAAAATGAGATCGTTTTTGGTCATGTATCAATTTGAACTTGCAAGGTAGAACATTTTTTATTGCAAAAAAGCCTTCCACTTCGAAAAATGGAAGGCATCAAACAGACAACCTATGATAATTAAGGCATGACTCTCAATTAATGCTTAATATTCAACCTTACTGTTTGACTTTCGTTAGAATTTAAATTTCTTGAGTTGGAAGACTGCCGATTATTTAAACTGGTCGGAGTCTTAACAGGCAAATTCACCTAACTGAATAATAATGAATGGGAATGCGGCGATTTGAGTCGCCACAACTGTACTTTATTATTGATGATCACCGATCAGAACAATTCCGAAGGTAAACGGAGTTAAATTTGGCCCTTCATTCTCCTTGAAAAAAGTAGTTAATCCATATTTAGAAAACAGGGTGATAGGACCAAGCCCGACTCGAGCCATCAACCCGTAATTAAATTTATTCAAATTAAAATCATCCCTCGTCCGTGTCTTTTCAGCGTCCTTACTGTTTTGTCCTTGCATGGCCGCCAAGACAATATTCCCATATGCTCCTGCGCCAAATCTAAACTTATGCCCATGCTTTCCTTTTTTTGTATGAAAATCAAACAATACTGGAAAACTAAGCGACGTAATACGCAACCTATTTTTACTAAATCGAACGGACTCGTTTACTACCGTCACTTCCTCTTGCCCAGGTACCAATGTTGTTGAGTTTTCGAATCGATATATATTAAAAACAATATCGGGTCCATATTCCAAATAAACATTCTTTTTGTACAAATCAAACCGTTGCTTGATCAGATTAATTGTCCATTCAGTTGATTTTGAATACCTCAGTTCAAAATCGTCCAATTCAGAAGGCAAATTTAAAGCCCCGCCACTTGCAAACCCATTGATACCAAGAGTTAGCCCAAGCCAAGAAGTTTTCAAACGCCCTTTGACAAAACTGCCAGGAATGCTAATTTCAATGTCTTTGTCCTTTTTTTCTTCGAGAGAATCTATGGGTTCAACTGGAGGGATTTCGCTAATCTGTGCAGAGAGAGAAAGCGTAATAAATAAACTGAATATCGTTAATGCTAATGCTGGAATCCTGCTTGCTGTGCTCCGGAAGGCAGGGCTATGCTGGTTGAAGAAACTTTTTTTCATGATAATAACTTTGTTGTTTGATTGATAATAAGAAGTTGTTATCCTGCAGGATGTTTTTGTGAATTCATCAGTAAGACGAACCATCCGTACGAAAAGTTACAGCTATGAAAATTTTAAAGTCGTAGAGAGACAAAATGCCCCTGTTAACCCTGAATGGGTGAAAGATCGATAGCTCACAAACTAGTCAACAATCATCGTATTATGATCCAACTGCTGTTGAACAATCTGCGGAGGAAGCGCCCGCTCCCCATACTGCTGATTGCGAAGTTGAGGCACAAATCCCGCTTCGCGGATCGCTTCTTGAATACCATTTGCAGTAAATCGGAAGGCCGCTCCAGCTGCAGAAACCACGTTTTCCTCAATCATAATACTACCAAAATCATTCGCCCCTGAATGCAAACAAATTTGAGCTACTTTCTTTCCAACAGTAAGCCAGGAAGCTTGTATGTTGGTGATATTCGGAAGCATTATTCTACTTAAAGCAATCATTCGGACGTACTCATCACTGGTCACATCATTTCTGGCTCGTTTTAGTTTTTTGAGCAATGTTCCCTCATCCATAAATGGCCAAGGGATAAAAGCGATAAACCCTTTGGCATGCGCTGGTTTTTCAGATTGTACCTGCCGCAAGGCAATAAGATGTTCAAATCGTTCTTTGTTGGTTTCGATGTGTCCAAACATCATGGTGGCAGAGGTGGTGATATCCAATTGGTGTGCAGCACGCATAACGTCTAGCCATTCCTCGCCCCCACATTTCCCCTTAGAGATGAGTCGGCGCACCCGATCACTTAGTATTTCTGCACCGGCTCCCGGCAAGGAGTCCAGCCCCGCCTCCTTCAACGCGCTTAAAACTTCTGTATGTGATGCTTGTTCTAGTTTGGCGACATGGGCAATCTCTGGTGGGCCAAGTGCGTGAAGTTTGAGATCTGGATACAGTTGTTTCAGTTCTTTAAACAATTTGCAGTAGTAGTCGAGACCCAAATCTGGGTGGTGCCCACCTTGCAACAACAATTGATCGCCTCCAAATTTAAAAAGTTCGTCAATTTTTTGCTTGTAGACTTCGATAGAAGTAACATAGGATTCTTCATGTCCGGGCTTCCGAAAGAAATTGCAAAACTTACAATTTGCAATACATACATTCGTTGTATTTGAATTTCTGTCGATAATCCAGGTTACTTTATTTCCAGGCACATGGTGCGTTCTTAATGCATTGGCAGTATACATCAATTCCGCTGTGGTGGCTTCATCAAACAGGAATAACCCTTCTTCCAACGATAAATGTTCCAATGCGAGTGCCCGACCTAATAAATTGCTAACAGCCATGAATATTGTTTTTATTACCAACAAAGATAACCCAAACTGTATTGTGTAGCAAATTAATTTTCATTTTTTTTTGAAAGTTTTGGAAGTTCGTTTTACGTCAATTTTTTATTGTTAATCACCTAGTTTTTAGCGACTTTGTTTTCTTGTTTTCGCCCTAAGTTTGTTATATTTATAAACCCGACAAAGCAAAAATGTAATAACACAATCAAATATTATGAAACAGATCAGTATTCTGCTGGTAGTCCTCGCCATGGCTTTTCTTTTTAGCAGCTACCTCACTCAAGAACAGGAAAAAGGTAATAAATTGAGCGAAATAGAAATGGTGCTAGATGAAGGATTTTTTCGTTCTCCTCAATTTTCACCCGACGACTCGAAATTGATCTTTAGCACCATGAAATCAAATGGGATTTTCTTACTTGATTTGACTAATAAAAAAACGTCCGTACTTACAAATATCCCAACTTCTGGCTTTCGGGCGACGTGGACATTGTCAGGGAATAAAGTCGTCTTCAGACACAAGGTAAGGGAGCCGAACTCCATTCCATACTTCCTAGTGAAAACGGTAGATCTGTATGGGAATATGCACGAAACACCTGCTCATGTAAAACCGTACAATTTTTTCAGCGGAGCAATTGCTACAGACGCCTCCGACCCAATCGTCACGGTAAACGACCAGACGTTTCAAATAGAAGTAAGCAGTATCAACGATAGCCGACCAACTGTAATCACAACTGAGCCAGGCAATTACTTCATGCCACTTTTATCCCCAGACAAAACAAAAATACTCGTACATCGAGGCTCAGAAATGCTTGTATTCGCTACAGACGGCAGTGGCCTGATAAAATCACTAGGCAACGGCATTGCAGGAAGCTGGTCGCCAGATAGCAAATACGTTATTTCATATTTAGACTCTTCCGTGGATGGACATCAAGTATCTGGTTCAGAACTGTACCTTTCTAGTCTGGCAACTGGCCAGCAAGAACAATTAACTTTCACGCCAGATATTTTTGAAATGTACCCGGATTGGTCGCACGATGGAACAAAAATTTCATTCTCGGACTACAATACGGGCCACCTATACGTGGCAAAAATCAATTTGTAATTCCTAACTACCCAACATCAGAATCATGAAATTTTCATTATATATCCTAGCCTTTTTATTAGTTATTTCTTATTCTTCCAACGGACAAAAAGTGTTTATTGATCCTGGCCATGGATATACTTCTACAGGGGGCAATCCAGACGGAAGAACCCAAACAGAAATCGAAACATCCTTAGCAACAGGGCTTAAGCTCAAAACGCTCATTGACAATGATTGCAACTGGCAATCTCAAATGAGCCGAACCGTTAATGTTGGCGGTTGGATTTCTCTGGGCGCACGTCAGAATATGTCTGATAGTTGGGGAGCGGATTATTTTATAAGCATACATTGTAATGCTGGAGGTGGTACTGGTACAGAAACGTTTTGGTGCAATGCAAGTAGCCCTCCAAATGCGACTACTAATGTGAATTTCGCAGTCAACATTCAAAATTCAATGGTTGCTGGTGGCCAGTGGTTTAACCGTCGAGTGGTAGAGGATGATTCTTATCTAAATTTTCACCTTGGTGTTCTGACAACGAATCAAGCGTATTCTTGTCTTAGTGAGATTGGATTTGTGGATTCGGGTGATGCAGCAAAACTGAATAACAATGCTTGGAGAGATGCGTTCGCTCAAGCATATATTGATGCCTTAGAAACACAACTCGGCACTACCTGTGCAGGTTCTTGCCCAGGAAATTTGAATCTTCCAAGTAATACACTGAGTGGAACTTATATATCTGGGAATACGATTACTAGTACAGGTCAAGTTCAAAACGGCAGCAATTGTGTATTGGATGCATCGAATGCTGTTATTCTTGATCCTGGCTTCGATGCTGTTACTGGAAGTACACTTGATGCCAAAATTGGGGGCTGTCAGTAATTTCTTCTGTTTTTGAAGAAACTAAGTCATATATGATAAAAATAGTTCATTTTGAAGTAATTTGTGTTTATAAATTATGTAAAAATGAGATTTATCTTATCCATCATCGCTATTTTAATAGTCTTCGTTTCCTATTCTTCCAATGGACAAAAGATATTTATTGACCCTGGTCATGGATACTCTGCTAATGGCGGAAACCCGGATGGAAGAACACAAACAGAAATACATACGGCATTAGCAACGGGCCTCAAACTCAAAGCACTAGTAGACAATGATTGCAGTTGGCAATCTCTAATGAGCCGAACTACAAATATTGGAGGTTGGGTTACTATAGGAACACGTCAAAATATGTCTGACAGCTGGGGAGCGGATTACTTTATTAGTATACATTGCAATGCCGGAGGCGGCACGGGTACCGAAACTTTTTGGTGCAATCAAAGTAGCTCACCAAATGGGGCTGCAAATATAAATTTCGCAGAGGGTATACAAAGTTCCATGGCTGCAGGCGGTCAGTGGTTTGACCGCAGAGTCGTCGAAGAACATGGTTTTCTGGGGTATCATTTTGGCGTCTTGACAACCAATCAAGCGTATTCTTGCCTTAGTGAGATTGGGTTTGTAGACACCCCCGGGGATGCTGCAAAACTGAATAGCAACTCTTGGCGAGACGCGTTTGCTCAAGCATATATTGACGCTCTTGAAACCCATATAGGAACAACCTGCACAAGCTCCTGCCCTGGAAATTTGAATCTTCCAAGTAATGCACTAAGTGGAACCTATATATCTGGGAATACTATTACTAGTACAGGCCAAGTTCAAAATGGCAGTAATTGTGTGTTGGATGCGTCTAGTGCTGTTAATCTTGATCCAGGTTTTGACGCCGTTCCAGGAAGTACCCTTGATGCCAAAATTGGAGGCTGTCAGTAATTTCTCCTGTTTTGAAGAATTGAATCATTTATGACAAAAAATAGTTCATTTTAAAGTAATTTGTGGCAATAAATTTTTTTAAAATGAAAAAACCCGGCTTCCTTCTCCTAATTGGGTGTTGTTTTTATTCCTTTCTATTTGCACAACCCAGAACAGTTGGGTTATTAGAGAATTCTCCAGATGCATATAATGGATACACGCTATTCGGACCCTCTACGAATGGCAACACCTACCTGATCGACAATTGCGGATTTGCAGTAAATGAATGGCTTAACTCCGGCTCTCCTGGTTTATCTGTATACCTTACAGACAATGGTGATTTATTGCGAACAAGGCGGATCAATGCTGGCAATGGATTCGCAGGAGGCGGCATTGGGGGCAGACTCTTGCGTTTGGATTGGGACAATGCAATTGTTTGGCAATATGAGCTTGCTGATTCTTCCCATCATCAACATCACGATGTCGAACAATTACCAAACGGAAATATTTTGTACATCGCCTGGGAGCGCATATCTGCTCAAGAAGTCCTTGACAATGGAAGAGATCCCAACTTTATAGGCAATGAGCTTTGGCCGGATAAAATCGTGGAGATAGAACCTTTTGATGCGGATTCGTTTACTGTTGTTTGGGAGTGGCGGTTTTGGGATCATTTGATTCAAGATTTTGATGCCACTAAACTAAACTACGGGGTCGTTGCCGATCATCCAGAATTGATAGACCTCAATATTCCACCTTTTGGAAATCCCATTGCATCGGATTGGAATCACACAAACGGGGTAAGCTACCATCCAGGATTTGACCAAATCATGATAAGTATTCGAAATTTCAATGAAATTTTCATAATCGATCATAGTACCACCACTGCAGAAGCCGCCAGTCATTCTGGAGGCAACAGCGGTAAAGGTGGCGATATTCTTTACCGATGGGGCAACCCGGAAAATTATGGCAGAGGGACTGCTGCGGACAGACAGTTTTTCCTACAACACAATGCAACATGGGTTCCTCCCGGCTACCCAAATGAAGGAAAGATATTAGTCTACAACAATGGTGTTAACAGACCAGGAGGTTCTATTTCTTCTGTGGACATGTTTGCCCCTCCTGTGGATTCTAGTGGAAATTATTTTATTTCTGGAATAGATCCCTTTCTTCCAGATACCCTGTTTTGGAGTTTTTCTGATTCTGCTTTTTATTCAGTCAATATTTCAGGGGCTCAGGCGCTCCCAAATGGAAATGTATTAGTTTGCGAAGGGGTAAAAGGCCATTTTTTTGAAGTAGACTTAACCGCTGACACGATAGTTTGGGAATACATCAACCCTGTGACCAACTCAGGACCGGTACCCCAAGGGACTTTCATACCTGGTGGCAACAATACTTTTAGAGCAGAACGATATGCTCCTGATTTTTCCGGTTTTGATGGGAAAGACTTAACTCCGGGATTGGAGCTCGAATTATATCCTTATCCATCAACGTGTTTGATTTACCTTGATACAATGGTCACAGATACGATGATCATTGATACCACAGTCAGTATTGCACCACACTTTTTCCCGAAGGAACAAATAAAAATATACCCTAATCCAATCGTTGACCAATTTATCATTGATCAAAAAAATGCGGATAATGCTCAAATTATCATCACTGATCTGCAAGGGCGAATTATTCACGAAAGTGTACTAAAAAAATCGGTTAATACTATTTCTTCTAAAGACTGGTCTAGCGGCATGTATATTATGAAAGTTCGACACCCCATTACCAACAAAATAGGAATTTATAAAATTATTAAATAATGAGACCCCATACATTTATTACCATTTTGTGCTTGTGTTTTGCAAGCATTTCTGTAGCGCAGAATACTGTCGGAGTCCTTCAGTTTGATGCTGACTTTGTGCAAGAAGGATACAACTTATACTTTCCCCATCAACAAACAGATGCTTTTTTGATTGACAATTGCGGACGCATCATCAATAAATGGGCAGGCACCCAGCGGCCGGGAAACGGGGTTTATCTAAAAGAAAATGGCAATTTGGTATTAACAGGTTCAAGAGGAGCAATGTCCAACCAATGGATACACGCCGGTGGTGGTGGAGAATATGTGGAAGAGCGGGATTGGGACGATAATTTGATTTGGAAATTTACCTATAATGATTCTTTAGTAAGAATGCACCATGATGTAGCGGTTATGCCGAATGGGAATATCCTGTTTATTGCTTGGGAGAAAAAGGGAATGGCAGAGGCCATCGCAGCTGGACGAGATCCAAACCTCCTTCCTGATGGGGAAGTATGGCCAGATAAAGTGGTAGAAATACAACCCACCGCAGATTCTGCCGTTGTGGTTTGGGAATGGAATGCATGGGATCACCTCATCCAGGATTTTGACAATACCAAAGCCAATTTCGGCGTACTTGCTGATCACCCAGAGCTGATCAACCTCAATTTTGACGACGGCAATGGGGAAGCGGATTGGTTGCACGCCAATTCTATTGACTACAATAGTACATTAGATCAAATTGTATTGAGCATACCCTCCTTCGGCGAATTGTGGGTAATTGACCACAGTACCACCACTGCGGAGGCAGCTGGATCTACTGGAGGGAATAGTGGTAAAGGCGGTGATTTGTTGTACCGCTGGGGAAATCCAATGACCTATGATCAGGGAGCAGTCGCGGATCAGCAATTGTTTTTTCAGCATGATGTGCATTGGGTAGACAGTTATGGTCTTCCAACGACAGATGATGACTATGGAAAGATCATGATCTTTAATAATAGAGTCGGTGCAGATTATTCTTCAGTGAATATTATTGCCCCTCCGGTTAATGCAGCCGGGGAATATACTTATACTGCAGGGGCTGCCTACGGGCCAGCTACTCCAGATTTCACCTATGTAGACAATCCGCCTTCTAATATGTATTCGACGGGATTATCAGGCGCACAGAAACTACCAAATGGGAATATCCTTGTTTGCTCTGGTCGTCAGGGCCGAACGAATGAAATTACCCCTGCAGGGGATGTGGTTTGGTCGCACATCAATCCAATTATTCAAGGCGTTCCTTTTTCGCAAGGGGATGTGGTGTTGCCAAACACCAATTTTGTTTGGCGCCTCATTCGTTATCCATTGGACTATCCAGCGTTTGTTGGCAAGGTATTGACCCCTGGAGATTACATCGAGTTAAACCCAGACCCAACGGTTTGCAATAACGCCGTTGCCAACGCCGATATTAGTATCGAACATCAGGTGGAGATTTATCCAAATCCGGCTGCTGACCTTTGCGTGATAGAATATGCCCAAGGCCATCAGGCGGATATCGCCTTGGTTAACATCTTAGGTCAGCCGATTTTAGAGCAGACGGTAGATGGTTTTCCCGCAGCACTGAATCTGGCTAGTATTCCTACTGGTGTTTATTTGATTACAGTGGATGGTTTGTTTGCTGGGAAATTGATGGTGGAATAAATTGAACACAAAGTGAGCCCCTAGGGCGCTAAGGATTTATGTTTTAGGATAGATCGCTCTGACGGTTTATTAAAAACAGAGCTGCAGAGAATGATCATTATAGAGTGGTAGGAACGCAGAGAAATTATCCACGCTAATTTTAGTACGTCAATACCTTCTACTTGCTCCAAACTACCTGCTACCATTTAGTTACATATTTCGTCGGTATTGGCCTCCTACTTCGTAGAGGGCGTTTGTTATTTGGCCGAGTGTGCAAAATTTGGTGGCATACATTAGGTCGTCAAAGATGTTTTTGTTGCTGATTGCCGCTTTTTGGAGGTCACGTAGAATTTTGTCGGAATCGGATTCGTAGCATTTGATCAGGTTGTCTCTGGTGTGGATTTGTGCCTCTTTCTCTTCTTTTGTTGAACGGATCACTTCTTCAGGAATAATGGTTGGTGAGCCGTCTTTCGACAAGTAGGTATTTACTCCAATAATTGGGAATTCGCCCGTATGTTTTAGGGTTTCGTAGTGGAGGCTTTCTTCTTGGATTTTTCCGCGTTGGTACATTGTTTCCATTGCTCCGAGGACACCGCCTCGCTCTGTCAGTCTGTCAAACTCCGTCAACACGGCTTCTTCTACTAAATCGGTCAACTCTTCAATGATGAAGGCGCCTTGCAGAGGGTTTTCATTTTTTGAAAGTCCTAACTCGTGATTGATAATCATTTGAATGGCTACTGCCCGTCGCACACTTTCTTCTGTTGGTGTGGTAATGGCCTCGTCATAGGCATTCGTATGAAGGCTATTGCAATTGTCATAAATCGCATAAAGTGCCTGTAGCGTTGTTCGGATATCATTGAATGAAATCTCCTGCGCATGTAAAGATCTACCAGAGGTCTGGATATGGTATTTCAGTTTTTGGGAACGTTCATTCCCATTGTATTTTAGTTTAATTGCCTTCGCCCAAATCCGTCTGGCAACCCGACCGATCACCGCATATTCAGGATCAACCCCATTCGAAAAGAAAAAAGATAGATTTGGTGCAAAATCATCGATGTCCATACCTCTTGATAGATAATACTCTACCAGCGTAAACCCATTAGCCAACGTAAATGCCAACTGAGTAAGCGGATTCGCGCCTGCTTCTGCAATATGGTAGCCAGAGATCGAAACAGAATAGAAGTTGCGCACATTATTGTGCACAAAGTATTCCTGAACATCCCCCATCAACTTCAAGGAGAACTCAGTAGAGAAAATGCAGGTGTTTTGCGCTTGATCTTCCTTCAGGATATCTGCCTGCACAGTTCCACGAACTGCAGAAAGTGTTTTCGTTTTTATCTCCTTGTAGATCGCCGCCTCCAGAATCATATCTCCTGTCAAGCCAAGGAGCATTAGTCCCAGGCTATTATTTCCTTTAGGAATCTCTCCATGGTACGCAGGTCTGGGCAAGCCCTTGCTGTCATACAGTTCTTTCTTTTTTGCTTCTGCAAGGTGTTCCAAATTATTCTCCGTAAGGTAAATCTCACACTGCTGATCAATAGCGGCATTCAGAAAAAACGCGCAAATCGTAGCAGCAGGGCCATTGATCGTCATAGAAACGGAAGTCGCCCGATCTACTAGATTAAACCCAGAATACAGTTTTTTTGCATCATCCAAACAACAAACAGAAACGCCAGAATTTCCCACTTTCCCATAAATATCCGGGCGATGATCGGGATCTTCTCCATACAAGGTCACGGAGTCAAACGCAGTCGACAACCGATTGGCTGGCATGTCCTGTGATAAATAATGAAATCGTCGGTTCGTCCGCTCCGGCCCACCTTCTCCAGCAAACATTCTTGTCGGATCTTCGCCTTTTCTTTTGAAGGGAAATACGCCTGCTGTGTAAGGGAATTCCCCTGGCACATTTTCCTGTCCTACCCATGTCAAAATCTCTCCCCAGTCCTTATATCTTGGCAAAGCGACTCTAGGGATTTGTGAATGAGAAAGGGAGGTGGTATGTGTCGGCACCTTGATTTCTTTGTCTCTTACTTTGTAGATGAAAAACTCGTTTTTGTAGGCCTGTTTTTTCTCTTCCCAGGTATCCAAAACCCGTTTGTTGGTGCCGTCAAACAACAATTCTATCTCCTCATTTACTTTTTGAAGGTCTTTCAATAAGCCTTCTTTGTTTTCTATGGTTGGAATGGACGCTATTGCTTCCTTAGATTGCTGAATGCCGTACAATTTGCTGGCGATGGCGCTTTGATCGTTGAGTCGTTTGTCGTATTGACGGTTGTTTTCTGCGATTTCAGAAAGGTAGCGGGTTCTTTTTGGTGGAATAATAAAAATCTTCTCACTCATTTCATCCGAAGAGCCAAAACTAGATGATAGATTAGCGCCTGTTTTTTCTGCAATGGCATTCATCAATTCCCGATAAAGTCGGTTGGTCCCAGGATCATTAAACTGGGATGCAATGGTGCCGTGTACTGGTATTTTTTCGTCTGGAGTATCCCACAATTGGTGGTTTCTTTTGTATTGTTTTTTAACGTCTCGCAAGGCATCTAGCGCGCCCCGTTTGTCAAATTTGTTGAGGGCGATCATGTCGGCAAAATCAAGCATGTCGATTTTTTCCAGTTGTGTGGCTGCTCCATACTCTGGCGTCATTACATACAAAGAAAGGTCAGAATGATCCGTTATTTCAGTATCAGATTGTCCAATACCTGAAGTTTCGAGGATGATAAGATCAAACCCAGCGGTCTTCAAAATGTCGACAGTATCTTGCACATATTTGGACAATGCGAGATTTGCCTGACGAGTGGCCAGGGATCGCATATAGACACGGTTGTTATTAATAGCGTTCATTCGAATCCGGTCTCCTAGTAGGGCGCCGCCTGTTTTTCGTTTAGAAGGATCGACGGATACGATGGCGAGTCTTTTGTCTGTGAATTCCATCAGGAATCGACGGATCAATTCGTCTACCAGGCTTGATTTTCCAGCACCTCCCGTTCCTGTTATTCCTAGTACGGGGATTGTTTTTGTTTGGGCTTCTGATTTTACTTTGTTGAGCCAGACCTCGCTTTCCTTTGGGTGGTTTTCTGCCGCAGAGATCATTCTCGCAATCGCATATTTGTTTTGTTTGCGAAATTCAGTCAATTCTCCATTTAGATCAAGACCTGATGGGAAGTCGCAATTTTGGAGTAGGTCATTGATCATGCCCTGAAGTCCCATTTTTCTGCCATCGTCTGGCGAATAGATTTTTGTAATACCGTATTTGTGTAGTTCTTCAATTTCCGTTGGCAAAATGGTTCCTCCTCCGCCACCAAATATTTTAATGTGCCCTGCTCCGTTTTCTTTCAGCAGGTC
>CALLWB010000075.1 GCA_938016265.1 uncultured Saprospiraceae bacterium | reverse complement strand
CGAAAGATTAGATAGGTACTAAATGCTGTAAGCATGATTTAATTAATAGCCTAGGGTTTCAACTCTAGGTCTAGGTCTTATTATATGGCACGTACAACGTAGCGGCGAATTCATTCGCCTGCCTCGTTTGGGCTATAGTGTGAATAGCCGCAATTCGACTTGACCTATAGTACGAAACAGCTCAATCTACTGCGCATCAATTGCAGCAATCCCAACCATATCAACAATCTGACGTACCGTTGCTTTCATTTGCAAGATATGAATCGGCTTTTTCAATCCTAGCAAAACAGGGCCGATCAAATTCATTTCCCCAACGGTATTAAGTAAGTTGTAAGCAATATTGGCAGACGACAAATTAGGAAAGATCAATACATTCGCCCGTTTGCCGACCAACTTAGAAAACGGATACAAGTTTTTCAAATCCTCCTTGTTGAAAGCTAGATGTGCCTGCATCTCGCCATCTACAATCCAGTCAGGATGCCGTTCGTGAAGAATTTTCGTCGCTTCTCGCATCATCATTGCCGACTCCCCGTGCTGCACCGATCCAAAATTAGAATACGTCACCAACGCAATCCGTGGTTCGATATTAAACCTTCTGACTTGCTGGGCGACGAGCTCAGTAATATTGGCCGCATCCTCTGCTGTCAAATGATGGTTCACCGTCGTATCTGCAAGGAACAGTGGCCCGGACTTAGTCGACAAAATGTGCATACTAGCCACTTTGCTGACACCTTCTTTCACGCCAATGATTTGCAAAGCAGGTTTCACCATTTCAGGATACCTTTTCGTCAAACCACCAATCACACCATCCGCATGCCCCATTTCCACCATCATTATTCCATAATAAATACTGGTCGTCATCAATTCTTCCGCCTCACTAATTGTAATCCCTTTTCTCTTTCTTTTGGTATACAAATGCTGAACATACTCTTTTCGTAGCGTTTTCTCTCCTTTGTCTTTCGGGCGTTTGGGGTCAATGATAGGCACTCCTTCCAAGGTGATCCGGTGTTCCTCCATCAATTCATGAATCTTCTCCATGTTACCAATCAAAATGGGGTTAGCAATTCCTTCTTCCAGAACAATCTGTGCTGCTTTGATGACCGACAGCTCTTCTCCCTCGGTAAAGACAATTCGTTTGACATCCTGCTTGGCTTTGGTTTCGATTATTTTTGATAAAGAACTATCGTTTCCTAATCGCTGCGCAAGCTCGGTGACATAAGCATCCCAGTCTTTGATTGGGAATTTAGCCACGTTTGAATCCATCGCTGCCTTTGCAACAGCAGGAGCAACGGTAGTGATCAGCCGCGGATCGACTGGCTTAGGAATGATATAGTCCTTGCCAAAAGTGAGGTTAGCATTATTGTAGGCCATATTCACAATATCAGGCACTGGTTTTTTCGCAAGTTCTGCTAGTGCATAAACTGCCCCTAATTTCATCGCCTCATTAATTTCCGATGCTCTAACATCAAGCGCCCCTCGGAAAATAAATGGAAATCCAAGGACGTTATTTACTTGATTAGGAAAGTCAGATCGTCCAGTCGCCATGATGCAATCTGGACGGGTCTTTTTTGCCAATTTGTAATCAATCTCCGGTGTCGGATTGGCCATCGCAAAAATAACCGGCTCCTTCGCCATCTCTTTGATCATATCCGCATTTAAAACATTACCTCGAGACAATCCTATAAACACGTCTGCTCCCTTCAAAATATCGGTTAATGAAGTACTTGCAGGGACGGTATTGTTTATAAATTCAGGCTTTTTCCCATTCAAATTATCCCGGTCGCCATGGATCAGTCCCTTGCTATCGTACATGAAAATGTTCTCCTTCTTCGCGCCAAGCGAAAGATAAATCTTTGTACATGAAATCGCAGAAGCCCCTGCACCATTTACTATGATTTTGACAGAAGAAATATCTTTATTAACAATCTCCAGCGCATTCAACAAAGCAGCACCGCTAATAATTGCCGTACCATGTTGGTCGTCATGCATCACCGGAATATCCAAAATCTCCTTCAGCCGTTCCTCAATTTCGAAGCAATCTGGCGCAGAAATATCTTCCAAGTTTATACCTCCAAAAGTGGGTTCCAGTATTTTGACAGTTCGGATAAACTCCTCCACATTTTCTGTGTCCAATTCCAAATCAAAGCAGTCTATATCTGCATATATTTTGAATAATAATCCCTTTCCTTCCATGACTGGCTTGCTGGCCAGTGATCCGATGTTGCCCAAGCCCAGTACAGCAGTACCGTTGCTGATGACAGCCACAAGATTTCCTTTTGCCGTATATTTGTAGGCATCGTTAGGATCTTCCTGTATTGCCAAGCAAGGCACTGCAACCCCCGGAGAGTAGGCCAAAGACAAATCCCGCTGATTCGCCGTCGCTTTGGTCGGGATCACTTCGATTTTTCCCGGCCTGCCTTCTAAATGATACTTTAATGCCGCTTCTTTCAAATTATCTTCTCTCATGGTATTTGTTTATTTTAGACCTTTGAATCCTCCGTTTCTTAGATATTGTTTATACAATTCTGAATGAATGATAACAAATATATTTAATGATTCCAATAAAGCCAATTTGAATTGTGAACTTAATCTCCTTAATTATAATAAAGCCAAACAAAAATTTTGAAAAATAAGGGTTTTCCTCGAAGCCAGCCCAGTGAAGTAAAGCCCTTCTTCACTTTCCCTTGAAGTCTATTTTTTTGAGGAAAAAATCTAAAGCATTTTGGTAGTAAGTTGTTGGAAATCAATGCGAATAAAAAATGAAAATTAACAAATTGATTAAAGAACTAGAAGTAATAATAGATGAAGAACCTTCATCCATTGATTACGAAAATGATCTAATGAATCGATTGACAAAAATTGAAAAGACATTAGATTTATTTGATGAAAATAGAGGGAATACCCTTTCCTTTCTTATTGATGAAAATATTAAGAATAATGACTATCAGCGATTGGATTCTACTGTAAGGGTTATTTATTCTATTTATGAGTTTGAAGATGAAGAGGAGCGAAAGATAAGTTTGAAAATAATTGAAGCAATCAAATGGTTAATAGGGTTTTATCAAGCAAATAAAGAAGTCTGTTTGCATAGTAATTTTTACAACATTTTTGATTTATATTTCCATAATCCTGGATTAATTCAGGAGTTGAATTTGGAAGAGCAAAAGAAATTATTCGAACTGCTACCAGAGATAGCAAAGATAAATTACTCGGAAGACTTAGGTTTTGAATTGATAAATCGAAAAATATTGGGATGTCTGGTTTATTTCAGTAACGCTTTAGGATTGAAACAGTCAAAAGATAATTACCGATCAATTTTTGAGGAATAAATGAAAAATTTGGATGAATCATTTTCTTTGAGGAGGTCCTATTAATATCTAGCTCATCTCCCTACCACAAGGAGATAAAGCCGGTTGAAGTGATTTGAATAGCGTCCCTACAGGACCATGTTCTATATTAAATTAACGGGGATGAAATCCTCTGATAGAATTAGACAGTCAGAAAGCGCTGAATGGGTAACGGGAAAATGTTCTAGGAATAAAGCCATTGACAAAAAAAATCCCCAAAACAAAAAAGAACTTGTTCTCCACTTTCTTTAAAGAGAGAACAAGTCCACACAAATAGCCTATTTTTTATTATTTTAGATTAATTCAATTCTGTATTTTTTGTTTAAAAGGGTACTATTCTCCGTTGGCGGAGGTTACTACTCTTCACCATCAGTTTTGCACCAGCAAAACAATCCGCCTCTACCAGCTACACCAAAAAAACAAGGAGGAACAAGAAGGCAATCAAACAATCACCTTCTGTTCATTCCCCTCCTACAGTAGAACAATGTATCCGACCAAGCATTTTGCCTCTCTGCCAGGAGCAGCAAACCTGTTAGGAAAACACCCTCTACCTTCGGTCTCAAAGGTCATTTGGAAGTAAATCAACAAAAAGCAAGTCCATTAAAAATTGCTGTCCTTTGCCTTTTGAATGCAATTGATGCAATGGACCTGATTTCTTATTTTACTGCTCCAAAATCACTTTCTTAGTCGCTGAAGAACCA
Source organism: uncultured Saprospiraceae bacterium (assembly GCA_938016265.1). Classification (GTDB taxonomy): domain Bacteria; phylum Bacteroidota; class Bacteroidia; order Chitinophagales; family Saprospiraceae; genus JAHDHB01. The sequence continues at coordinate 13,623 of CALLWB010000075.1, read as the reverse complement.
TTTTCAAATTCTAATTTTATAAAGTACAGACCGCCGGTTAGGCCAGTCAAATCAAGTAGCTTTTTATAATCCTGTGGTTCCATATTTTCTTCTAGTAGCTGTTCGCCAAGTACATTAAATACCTTGATAGAATAGGCCTCATCGACAATCGAGTTTTCATGAATCCAAACCATTCCTCCTGAAGGATTAGGATAAACATCAATAGAATTTTGGAAACTTCGATTGGCATTGTTGCCGACTTCTACATTGTATATTTCACAAGTTCCAGAACCACTCTCATAAGAAAACTGAACATAATACGTACCTGGACTAACAGCGATCGACCTTGAAAATCCATTGTTGCATTGCTGAGGTTCCCAGCTCGCACACAGATAATCAATTGTTCCCCAGCTAGTAGTCATCACCTTCACATACTTGACATTGGTACTAGTGATATCTACGGCTATCGTGCTAGAGGTGGCAGTGATCACGCCGCTACCACAAGTTGTATATGTCGTACCAGTAGATGTTTCTCCTTCACAGGTGCAGCCATCTGCTTGTATTACATCGTTTACTGTAGTTGGATCATTATCGTCACAAGCGGATCCGGGAGTAGTAGGAATGCTGGCATCATTGTCATCGCAATCTACTGTTGAACAAACCCCATCATTGTCCTGATCCACGGGGCACCCTGTACCACCTACCGTTACATCCAAAATCTCACAAGTTGTCCCATCTGTATAAGCAAACTGGACGTGATAATTCCCTTGAGGTAAAGAATAACTTCTATTTAAACCATTAGAACAAGTAGGACTTTGCCAAGCCGCACACAAAAAGGTAACGGTCCCATAGCTAGTCGTCATAATTTTCACATAACTCAAGTTGGAAGCAGACACCGAAATGGAAATACTATTGGCATTTGAAGAAACAGTTCCTCCAGCACAAGGGCCGGTGGTGACAATTTCTCCCTGGCAAGTGCATCCATCTCCCTGGATTTCGTCGTTGATCGTATTGGGATCGTTGTCATTGCAAGAAGTGCCTGGAGTAGTTGGGATACTAGCATCATTGTCATCACAATCGATATCTGCACATACGCCATCATCGTCAATGTCGGTGCAGCTGGTGCCTACTACCACATTAGTGATTTCACAAGTATTGCTACTATTGGTATAGGCAACTTGCATGATGTAAGTACCAGGATTTACCGTTATGGAAGGAGTTCCGTTGTTGTTGCACTTGGGATTTCCCCAGGAAGAACAAATCATGCCTACCGTTCCATAACTAGAATTCATCACTTTTACATAGTTAATATTACTAGCATTTACATTGGCTGTGATCACACCACCAGTTACATTAATTACTGTACCTGAACAATCGGTGTAGTTGTCTCCACCTGGAGGGCCGTCGTCTGATAAGGCAATGAACGCTGGCATTCTTCTAGCGTTGACAATCGTTGTAGAACCGACATTCGTGCCAGAAACTCCTGTAAACGTATTACCTGCAGTAGGTCCCCAAGGATAAGAAGTCGAGTTGCCTGTTGTGGAAAAGAAACGGGCACTAGTCGTAGCAACTTTATATCCAGCAGGCAAAGAAATATTTTGATTTACAGGATTGGAGCTAAATAAGTTGTTATCGTCGGAGTCTTTAGGCGTCCAAAAAACAAGGTACGGTTCTGTGCCGTCAGGATTAGCAAGAATATAAGCGTACACATTATTGTTTTCTGCTACTGCTTTTGTGAATACTTTATCTTTAAATTTAGTTTGGAAGTCCATCAGTGAAAACCAACTCGGTTTTGGCTTTGCTCCATCAGATGGCTTAGCAGAGTAATTAGGCGCCAATTCCCACAATCCACTACTGCTGTAGGTGTCTCCGTGGTACATATTAGCGGTGGTATTCAAATCAAAACCCATGTAAAGGTCAATTCGCTCTAAGTGAGACCGACTGGTCAACATGTACATTCTCAGCAAGTAAGCACCATGTGTCCGTTCACCAACGCCAACACCATATCCAGAACCATTGTCAATGTCGTAGGAGTCATATCCCGTTTCTGTCAACCAAATTCCTTTGTTGGCCAGGATCGGATTTGCATCTCTGAAGGCGACGGTTCCCTTGAACGTGAGGAATTCATTGCCTGGTTTTTCAGGATGTACCAAATCGAGGCTGCCCGGCTCAAAAGGGTAGGAGTGGACATTGATTGCACGGAGTCCTTCTAGAATATTACAATTAGAAACATTGAGGTAGTCACCCATTTGGTTGTACATCTCTGTCCCCGAGCCGCAATTAGAGAAATCGCGGAGCCCTTGAAAACAAATATTATCTCTCGTGCCTGCTTGAAAAGAACCAGACATCAATTCCATTTTCCAGTTGGCCGGATTGGTCCCGTATTTAGAAACGAAAGCATCATAAGCTCCTTCCAGCATAGCATGATAGTCTTCTTCATATGGATAGTCCCACAATTCATTTCCTGCCTGATAGGTCGTCACGACTGCAGGGCCATTTGCAGGGGCATATTGGTCAATAAAAGCCATTGTGTAGTTCTTGTAAGATTCTCGGATTCCTTGTGGTATACTAAGGCCTGTGTTGGCTGGCCACCAGTCCGATTCATTCCAGATTTTTTCTTTCCATGTTAATGGATCTTTCCATAATATTTCTGTAGCAGAACTGATGTCTGTCATCCCCTGGAAGTTTTTGAAGTTGTCGTAGTTTAATCCATTGCTAGCAATAAATGGGGGGATGCCATTCGAGCTTTTGGGTTTTGTCAAGTCGCTGTATCTTGTTCCTTGTCCTATTCCCTGATTAAAATCATAATCCATGGCGTGGAAGGCTCTCATTTTGTTAGTGAGCAAGGAAAGTGGATTGTCGCCACTAGCAATACTTTGGAATTGGCCGGCATCATTGAGTCCTAGCATATCTCCAAATTTGTAGGGGCTTGGATTGTTGTAGGCATTGTCTAGGTACGCCCAATCTCCTGGTTCTGTTCCTGCATCTTTGTCTACCAGGCATTGCGCGGTTGCTGCATTAAAGGAGCAAAAACAGGCCAGAATTACCAATAAAAATAGTAGTTGTTTCATAGTTAATTGTTTTATAAAAGTGTTGAAACTCAGGCATAGCATACCACTGTCCGGTACCCACAAAAAAGGTAAAGACTGGAAGCATAAGCCACCTGAAAATTTGTTTGGTGTTAAATTTTTTCCAAATAAGACCACCCATTCCCCTAAGGAAATGAACCACCGAACATCAAATTCCGGCAATTGTCTTGCTTGAAAAATTACTTCAGAGAAAGGCAAATCTCTGATTCTGGCTATTTGTGTTTTGCTCCACTTGGAGCTATGTTTAGTTATTGAGTATTAATTCCTGTTCAGATGCATTAAATTTCTAGTAGTAATCCAGTTTTAAGTGACCAAAATATGCCCACTCAATAACTTAAAACACCCAAAAACTCAATACCCAATTATTTAATAATATTCATTTTGAACGTGCCGACATAAGGGCCAGCAACGATGGTATAAAAATAGATGCCTGAAGAAAGCATAGTTGCATCCAGATGGAGCTGATGTTCCCCTTTCTCTAGCAACTGATTTTCCATTATTACACGGACTAGTTGACCTGTTTGATTGGTAATGGCCACCGAAACTGGTGCGCTATATTCCAACTCAAAAGCAATGGTCGTTTCTTCACTGGCAGGATTAGGATAGTTCCGCACTGCCGAGGTGTTTATTGCAGAAACTGCTCTAAATGTAGGCTGTTGGCAGCTAATGTCCACCTCCATTCCACAATCGAACGCAACACCACCAGTGACAAATAACTCCGCACGGACAAAAGCCAGTTCTGAAGAATAGTTCTCCCAGGCACCGTCGTGGAGCAGGTTGTGGTCATGATCCATCCAGTAAATATTACCAATCCCAGTTTGTCCTATATATTGAAAAGAATTATTGTTGTTGAATATACCAAGAGTAACGTGGCTTATTTCACTAGGAGATACTTCACATGGATCACAGGTATTCATAAAGTGGCATTCCGTCACCAATCCTAAATTGGCGCAAATGGAAGGGGCTTCTGGCGCAAATCCAGGCCAAATAATAACCGTGCAGCCATCTCTAAAGCTAGTTCCTCCTAGTTGAATTTCGCATTCTATCCAGTCTGTAGAAGACCCTGAAGTTGGTCTGTCATAGCAAATTGTAGCCGGACAGGAATCATCATTTGGGCAAGAAGTCAGTGTCCCGTTTCCCGTAATATTTATATTGTCTGGTGTCATTGGGGTTTTGATGTGGATAAAATAACATTGCTGCGTCTCTGTCGATGGAGCATGTAATACACTCATTGACAATTGTTGAGCAAAAAGATAATTGGTACACAGGGCGAATAAAACGACCCATGAAATTGGCAGAGATTTCATAACGGAGGAATTGATTACTGGGTGAAAAAATTGTACTTTTTTCTTATAACGGGTTTCGAGGATAACTTCAAAACAAAGACGGATTATTTGTCTTTCAAAATTGATGTTAATCAAAAATAGCATAAATTTTAATGTAAATTAAGGTAAAAAAAAGGTACTTTGTCTTAGGTGTACACCATGCTGAATTCTTGGATTTGCAGAACTTTAGGACTTAGTTTTTTGGATATTAGTGTTTAATGAAAAAATAATTATAGAATCTGTTAAAATTTAATTTGATTATGTTGAAAAACCAATATGTCAATGATTCAAAATTGATGGATTTGCTGTATTCTTTGAATAAAAAAGAACGTAAGTCCCTGGGATTATGGTTGAATTCTGACCTTCATAATCGATCGGTATTGGTGCGGAAGTTGTTTCATGGCTGGCTATCCAATCATGCCAAGGCGAAAGAGCCAATTGATAAACACACCTTACTAGGTTATCTTGGCTTGTCTTCTGATCTGTCTACCAATTTGATCAGACCTCAGGATGAAAAGACATTAAGAGACACCATGCACAAATTGACCAACCAAATTCAATCGTTCCTAATCTGGAATCATCAGGAAAAAGACCAATTTTCCGCAAAAAGAAATTTAATGGATGTGTTTTTAGAAAAAAAGCTCTATAAATATATTCCTCAAGTACTCGATAAAAGCCAAAAAGAACTCAACAATTCCCCATTCAGAGATATTCAATATTGCAAATCTGCTTTTGAATTGACTGAGGTCGAGTTTTTCTTAAGCGTCCTGCTCAAAAACAGAAGTTCTTCAACAGAAATTCCCGAATTGCTGGATGATCTTCGACAATGGTGTATCAGCCAGCTCCTCAAGTATTATTGTTCGGCCGTTTCCTTCGAGAAAATTCTCAATGTCAAATACCATTACCCCTTGAAAGCCGCCATCCTTCAACATGTAGCAGAAAGCAAGGACCGAAATGTTCCAGTGATTTGGATTTACTATGGATTGATCCGAATGCTGGAGGAAGGCGATCCAAGCCACTATTATGAGTTGAAAAGTTATTTATGGCAGCATATCACGGCTTTCCATACTTTCGAACTTCGCCAATTTCTCAACCATATTGCCAATTATTGTAACTGGATGGTGAAAAATGGGTCGGTGGAATTCATACAAGAATTGCATGAAGTATTCAAAAAAGGACTGGAGCTCAAATGTTGGTCAACGGGTGTCTATTTTTCTACCCATCAATTCCTTCAAATTGTGAAAAATGCGCTCCTTTTGCATAAAGTTGAATGGGTCGATGATTTCATTCAGGAACATCAGCAAAGTCTAACCCCGGAAACAAGAAGGAAGATACCCAAATACTGTTTTGCCCTAAAGGCATTTCATCTTAAAGACTACCATCAGGCACAAGACTTTTTGCTAGGCATTCAAATCTCTGAAGACTTCGCTTACGACCTAGATCTACGAATTCTACTCATAAAAATCTACTTCGAATCTGACCAACTGTCCCTGGAAAATCTGGACGATCATCCTATCAACTATGAGCTGGAAGCCATGCGACAAAACGTCTCCTCCCGAAATAAAAAAATGTCCCCCAACTTCCGGCATTCCTACAGTAACTTTGTCAAGTTATTCAAACGTATTCTCATCCGAAAGAAAAAGAAACTAACCGGCGCACAAATCAGCTCTTCCAATATCCAAAAACTAAAACAAGAACTCCACCAGTTATCCCCCCTCGTTGAACGAGATTGGCTGGAGCAAATGTTGGAGAGCATTAGGTAGTTGGAATAGGGCGTTCCTTGCGAAAAACTTTGTGCTTTTGCACCTTTGTGTTAAAAAAAACGTCCAGTACGTTCTTTCCTGTGCTCCAATTATCCTAGGAAAGATTACTTTTACAAAAATAAAAACACTAAGCTTAATGTCCCACGGAAGATTCAACAACCCCATCCAAGCAGCCCTGGCAGGATTCAAAGATATTTTCAGAAAACAAGAACTCGCCTCCCGAATGACCGACAAGGACCAGTTGGACGGCAAAGTCTGCCTGGTGACCGGAGCAAACAGAGGATTAGGGTACGCTATTGCTAGTGGATTGGCAACTCGAGGAGGGGAAGTATTGATGGCCTGTAGAAGCCAAATTCCAGAAGCAGGAGAGCAGCTTAAAAAAGCCACTGGAAGCAAGACGATCAGCATGCTGCCCCTGGACTTAGCAGATCTGACATCAATTTATGCCTTTTGCGAGGACTTGAAAGCAAGAAAGGTGGTATTGGAGGTGGTGGTTTTGAATGCTGGGATTGCTTTACCTGGGGCTAGAAAAACACCGCAAGGGCAAGACACGATGTTTATGGTAAACTACTTGTCGAATTTTATTTTGCTGCAACGCTTATTGGAAGACGGCACCATACCGAACAATACCTATTCGAATAATGGTCGGTCGGCGGATCAGTTGCCCAGGATATTGTTTATTTCCTCCGATTCTCATCAAAATGCATCTGCCATCGACTTCGAGGAGTTCGGTACCTATTTCGAATATGGGGTAAAAAAAGCGATCAATAATTACAGCTATTTTAAGCTGTTAATGAATACACATGCTACCGAATTGTCCAGACGACTAGTAAGAGAAAACGGGCCTGAAGCAGGAAGGCCAGACGTGTCTGTCAATGTAATGTGTCCAGGACCGGTGAATACAGACATAGCAAGAGCTGCACCATTTGTATTACGCATGACTTTGCGACTGATTTTTACGATCATCTTCCAACCACCCAAAAAGGCAGCAAAACCTTGTGTCTACATGTGCGTACACTCCGATTTTGACGGCACAACCAACAAATACCTACACATGTTTAACCCAAAACGAATGGATGAAAAAGTCTACGATCCCAAGGAGGGCCAACGGATTTGGGAAGCTTCTATGCGGGTGTGGAAAGAGATGGAGTCCCTTTTAGATTCCACACAAATCTGAAAGATATAACAAACAACAAAACCGAAATCCCCCAAATGCTATTATTTTTTACCCTAATTCGAGAGGGACAAATACAGGCCCTTAGATTTTTTACCCTTAACTAACCTAATAACTCTCATGTTTGCGCTCGCGTTCTCCGACTAGTTTGAAGGTGGAGTCATAACTGCGCAGGTAATATCTGCTTCGGAATTTACCGTTGGATTCTTTAAGGATGATATGATTTCTTCCTAGGTGGACTTCCCTAATGAATTTGGTTTGTTTAATACGACCCAATTCTTCAAAGTCCCAATTGAAGGACACTAAATTGATAGGACCCCAGTATCGGTCGCGCATTTTTAGTATGAAAAAATCATCCGTGGTCATTACGTCCTCAACGGTCCCTTTGAACTCTTGTTTTTGTAAAATCTTGAAGCTGGGATCATAGATCGTGACAAACGTTCTTCCTGCGTCATTAGGAGGACGGTGCAAGACGATGATGTGATTTTTCTCTCCTACTATTTGTCGTATGTATGAATGCCAGGGTATTTTTCCAAGAAGATTCATCTCCATATCATAAGACACATATTCGTCCCAAAACTCGAAACGCATGTTGTCCTTTTCAGGAATGATAAAGTAGTCCCCTTCGGTTTTGATGATCTGAGCGGATAAGGACATGGTCATCGCAATTAAAAGGAAAAAAGAAAGAAAGAAAATTCTCATAATAGGATATTTCATTTGTATGGTAATAGTTTCTACGTAGTTCTAAACAAATTGTTTGCCAACTGTAGGAAATGGGAGAAGTTAGCTGTTTTTTGTGCGGGAATAGTTATTGGTTCATAATAATGGGGATGGTTAATAGCCGCCACGGTTCAAAAACGAATGGGAAGGGGCGAAGGCGAAGAAAATGTCGAACCAATTAGCAAAGCAACTTATTGCGGAGTAGCTCGTGATCTTGGTGTGCCAATCATAAACATCAATTCTGCAAATGCACTCAATAATGATGAAATCAGAGGGATTGGTGCAATTCTATTTTTGAAGGACGGGGAAGTGGCTCACCAAGGGGCAGAAGATGAGGAGATGTTTTGGGTGGTTGATATCTAGATAAAGAGATTCCTACTGAGGGCTAATTTTGTCCCCAGTAGCTAATTTCTTAATCAAAACGATTTGCCCTAGGTGATAATAGCAATGTTCGATCATGCCTTCAATGTTTCGACGATAAGTGCCGTACTTCTCATCGACAAACATGGTTTCTAGTTTGTCGGCTGGAAGTTGCTCGATACATGTTGCAAATTTTTCGGCGTCGGACCACAATTTATGGAGAAGTTGCTCCCAGTCTTGTTTTGACTCGATGGGTGGAGCATCAAAACTAAATTTATCCCGGATATCCAGGGAGCCGCCTTCGAATACATTCAGCACGCCAGCTACATAATAATTGATGTGAAAGGTCAGCGCAGCAATTGTATTCAACGACCCAACTTTAGTTACGGCAATCTGCCAGTCCAGTTCTGCAAGTTGGTGTTTGTAGTTTGTTTCGGCCACCCAAGTTCCATTCAGTAGAATTTCGCGAAACCGGTCGGCCATTTGTTTTGTTGCACTCATCGATTTTTTTCAGCTAATTTACTTTAAAAATGATAAAAAGTAGTTGGTTGAAAGTGGAGATTACCCGACAATGTGGAATTTTGCTGTGGAAAATGGGATATTAATGTTGATGGTGATATTAATGGCGCTGATAAGGCTATTTGGTTTTCTTACAATGGTCAGTATGGCTCTGTCCCCAAGTAGTTGTTTTACTGCCAACTACTAACATAAGCTATATTATAACCCAATAATTTCCAATAATGGCAAGGGTTAGGAAATATCAAGAGGGCCTCATTTTAACCAGGAGTCTAGGTTAACACATTTAGTTAACCGGTGTCCATTCTTCAAACAGTTCTATTCATAGAGGAAAGGGGGTAGAATTAAAATTATAATTTCATAGTCTTAGCACAATAAAAAAAATATTTGGCCCGTTTTTATAGCGTCGACCGTCCTCACATTATTGATATTTCCTGTTGTATTTTTTAATCAATGTTTAGACCAAAATATGGAACACCACCGAAGAGGTAAGTGTCAAACTACTTGAATACTATCAATTGGTAGTTGTTGCTGCGACCTATTCATTCTCATCATATCTTGTCTACAACAATAACTTAATAACTCATTTAATTTTCTACGCTGCGCTGATGCGCGGATGCTGCATTTTTATCTTACAAAATTATTACTACCATGAAAAACATCCTTCTTTTCATCATTTGTATGATGATGACCTCCCTTGTATTTGGACAGCAAAAGATCGTTTATGTCTATGATATGCAATCCGGTACGCTAGATTCAATTACCAATATTACTTTTGACCCCACAATCACTGCAGAAACTACCGATCATTACACAGGAAACTACAATAATAATATTGAACAATTTGCGCAAACAGTCCCTAGCACAGGTGTTTACCCGAATACAAAGTTTACCTACAGACGCCATGTCTCTGACTCCTTTGATTTGACCAACTATCCGATTCGTACGACTACAAAAATGTTTTGGATTGATGAAGACACCCTAAAGAGCATTGGCTCTGGTAATATGATTAGTAATCAACATTTACTAACCAGTGTTGTGAATTTTATTGATTATAGTGGGAATCGCAATGAAGTAGTTACCGACTCTGTTTTGGTGTGTCCTACCTATGATAATGGGGTGACAAATTCCTCCTTCCAATGTAGCTATGTGTCGAAAATTTATTTCTTTAAAGATTGGACGAATGGTAATGCTATGGCTATTGCAGAATTATCAGAACCCATCGGCGCGGAAACAGGATGGGTTGGTGTCGGATTTAATGAGGACGATAGTTTTTTTGAACAAGGCGTATATTATAGATTTGCTTATCCAGATGGATATTTTCCATTTTTAGGTGCGACGACTGTATACAATGGAGATACTTTGAATTATCAATATGGACATGTTGACTTTACTTCGCCAGAGTTCCTAGGAGTAAAAATGGTGACTGGCTATCCAGGGGAGAGTGGAAGTAATCTACTCCATTTAGAAAACAACGTTACCTACACTAGTTATGGAACACTTTTGTATTCAGGAAATCTTAGGCATAGCCGAATTGTAGATTGGGTGTTTTATTCTTTTAAGCAGATCATTGAAGACAATCTAACCAGAGTTTCGGAGCCTGATTTTCAGCATACTGATATTGGTATTTTTCCTAATCCTGCTAGCCAATCCTTCAATTTTAAAGGGATAGAAAATTTGAAAATCACTGGTATTTCTATGGTGGATAATCTTGGAAGAACGGTGAAGAAGATTGCACCGTCTCAAGCCTACCAACCGATTGATACTTCCTCCTTGTCTACTGGGGTGTATTATGTGTTTGTCACTACTGAAAATGGAATATTGGGAACTAAACTTGTTATTAGTTATTAAGTTACTTCATCCCACTTAATGCACTCAATAATCACTTACAGACTTTCAAACTGTTTTCTTTTTTCTTGAAACCAGGCGTTCATAGCTTCAGGGTTGGTCATTCGTTTTTGCATTTCCTCCATTGCTTTTAGATGCGGAACGTCTTTTTGCTGGAACATTTTCATCCCATGTTCTTTACTCAATTGGGCTATTTCTTCAAAGGTATTTGCTTGAAATTCTAAATCGCAAGCTCCTCCTAGTTGTTTACAAGTCATTTTTTTCATTGTGCCTTCTTTATTGCTGAAAATATTGAGCCTAAATATACCGTAATCTTATCAAATTAGATTTTATTTATGGTATGGAATTGCTCTTTTCCCGTTTTGTAAGTGGAGTTGTTATCCATTTATTTTGCTTTCGATCATTATTTTTTTGAATTTCCTAATTCGTTGACAATTAGTGTTTAATGGGCGGGTTGGTGTTTTGTGATAGAGAATATTTATTTTTTCATGAAAATAATTCACAGAATTGTCCACCTTTGTTTTTTATGATTCGTCATGTAGATAAATTATTTAATCCCAATTCTAATGAATGAATTGGATAACCAAAAAAAATAAAAAGACATGAAAGATTTTATGATGATTTTCCTAGGAACCCCTTACGAAGAATTAGGACTTTCTCCTGAAGAATTGCAAGCAAGAATGGGCAAATGGATGGACTGGAGCGCAAAAATGGGCGAGGCTGGTATTCTAAAAGGCGGAAATGCACTGCATGCTCCTGCAAAACGAGTGACTGGTCCCAACCGTGTAGTTTCTGATGGCCCTTTTGTAGAAGGCAAAGAACTAATTGGCGGATATTATGTCGTTCAAGCAGAGACGTTTGAGGAGGTAGTTAAAATCGCAGAAGGTTATCCAGACTATGATTTGGAAGGAGGGGTAGAGATCAGAGAGGTTATTGTTTTTGATCGATAACTTCCAATTGAATTTGTGGCTGACTATAGTCAGCAAACCCTCTTTTCGTTGCATAACGAAAAGAGGGTTTTATTAATTTGGAGGCCTGTTTCGCGGTCAATGGGAAAATAGGAAGCCCTCCGTTTGTTCCAGAGTCACTGGACTAACTATTGATCCAACGGCAACATCAAAACATTACAGCGTTTTGCTGGTAATGCAGGAACGGGTAGTGGTAGTTTTCTCATGAAGTAGTACATGATAGTCAAAACTCCGATTTGCCAGAAAAGATTGAATTTAAGTACGATGCTTCTGGGAATAGAATTCTAAAATTGGTGACAATAGCAGCACTAACTGGCCAACTAAAATTAGTTTAGCAGAACAACCACTTTACGGTAGCAGCAGAGCAGGTATCCGCAATCGAAACCTCGAACTAGCGGTATCTTCAGTCCCTGATGATGGCATGGAACAAACACCAAGCACCATCCCCGAAAATGGAATCGTAAACCGAATATTAGGAGAAAAAAATTATGAGATAACCGACCATTTAGGTAACTTACGTGCTGTATTAAGCGACCAAAGGCGTAAAGACGCCAATGGTAATTTGAAGGCCTTAGTAACATCGTATAGTAATTACTATCCGTTTGGTTGGTCTATGCCAGGGAGGAAGTATCAGGAAGGAGACTATCGATTTGGCTTTAATGGCAGAGATATTAGCTATATTTATCAAATAGTAAATACTATTGTTAAAATGCATAGCAAAAGACAAAAAAAATAAAGTGTTTAAATCTATTTTTATGAGATGTATTTGCTTATTTTTTTTATTACTATTTTGTATTGGTTGTTATTCTGACCCATATAAAGATAAATCTAATGTTGCGATTGGACGAATTGAGGGAACAATGTTTGCGTCACGAGAATTAGTTTTAAGGAATACGACTCATTTCAAATTCACAGAAACTAAGGGTCATGATAAAATTGAGATTTACGGTAGTTGGAAGACTAACAATGACACATTGATTCTGTATGACATAAAAAGTAATGAAGTTTATGCAAAATATAAAATTAAAAATACATTTGGTGAGTTGATATACAACGGAAAGTTTTTTAATGATTATCTCACAAAGCAGATGACTTTAGTTCTTAGGCATTCTAGTAGTCTAAGTTTAAACTAAAGTGTCACTGCAACTTCTCGGTGTTCGGTATATGCTCCATTCGCTGGCAGCTAACGCACAAGGCTAAACACTCCACGTTCGATCGCGGCACCGCTACAATCTAGGCATTTGCTCACGTCCTCGCCACTAAAGCGGCCGCCACAAAGCAGCTGCGGGGTCACAAATACCTAGCAATCAGGAAATAGAAAACCCTAATATATTATGTTTAATTCCAAGGTAGCCAGTTTCATCTGTATTTTAATTTTTCAGTTATTTTTAATTGGGTGTAATGTTTCAATTGATGAGGTTAAAGAAAAGAAATGGAAATATCAGGATGGATACCATATAGGTGATATAATAGATTTTTCGCATTCCAACAAATTTAGATTAGAGCAAAACGGAGAGTTATATGTATTCAATGAATTTACTGCGAAATTGATTGATAAAAATACTAGAAAAATTAGAATTGAATCAAAATCTAAGGAAATAGGAATATATTGTTTTTTTGATGATTAGACTCCCCATTATTCTGTAATTTGTAAAGCGGTGTTCGGCATATGCTCCACTCGTTGGCAGCTAACGCACAAGGCTAAACACTCCACGTCCGATCGCGGCACCGCTACAATCTAGGCATTTGCTCACGTCCTCGACAATAAAGCAGCCGCCACAAAGCAGCTGCGGGGTCACAAATACCAAGCTGGGCGGCTTCCGCTTGGCTCTGCACTCATTCCACATACATCCGACCGCGGCACCGCTCAGACTTATAGTC
>CALLWB010000074.1 GCA_938016265.1 uncultured Saprospiraceae bacterium | reverse complement strand
AGATGCCGGACCAGGAGCAGATGGCTGGGGCACCGAGATTGTCAACACCATGGGAAACAACATTTCAGGAGACGGTACTCCCGCCAACCCACTAATCGTTTCAGTAGCAGACAGCAGCAGAACCAACGAAATACAAGACATTACTTTGGATGGAACAGAACTTACTATTTCGGACGGATCGACGATCGATCTTGCTCCAATTGCTGGAGGTTCTTCAAGTGGCACCGCCAATACCACTCCTGTTGTCGGTTCTTCCGGAGTCAAAATGGTAAAACTAATGGAACCATCAGCACAAAGTGATATTCTTGGGATGGCTTATATAGGAGCAGATGACAATATCTGGACGCACGGATATGGAGCCCAGTACGTTTGGGGGGTGCCAGGACGGACTACTGATGCTTTAAAACCTGTCGTGCAAGTTGTAAACCCTGTTAATGGAATGAAAATTGGCAAATGGAAACACGTTTTCTCTACCATGACAAGCTTGTGGGCATTAACCGATGAAGGAGAAGTTTTTCGTCGTGGATATGCATATAACGGATCGTTAGGAAATGGATCAACCAATATTCACCTTCCATACCTTACTAAAATGACCTTTTTTGAAACCAACAATTTAAAAGTAAAATACCTTTGCATGCCTCCTGCTAATGATTTTAATTCTTCAGGAACAAATGTGGGACATTCTGTATTTGCAATAACAGAAGACGGAGACGTTTACTGTTGGGGTAGAAACAACTATGGTCAGTTAGGTATTGGGAATTCGGTTCAACAACTTTCACCAGTCAAAATTACAGGATTAGACTTTCAATTTGTTCACAAAATGGCTCAGTCAGGTAGTAGTGGAGGTGTTTCAGTTGCTGCTTTAGATACTTTAAACAGCGTTTATGTCTGGGGTTACAATGGTTATGGACAATTAGGGTTAGGCAATACAACAAACTACAGCGCACCAGCGCAAGTTCAAGGGGTTACGGCGACGGATATCATGATGACAAAATTAAGCTGGGGATCAAGTTTAATAATTACACCAACCGGAGGAGTAATGGGAGCAGGCTACAATGTTTATGGTGTATTAGGAGATGGTACAAATACAAACAAAAATGTTTACACGCCAACTATCACTCCTTTTACAAATGCGAGGTCTGTACACATGGGCATTGCGAATTACTTTGGTGCAATAATTACGAATGACGGAAATCTTTATGTCGCTGGAACGAATTCAGAGAAAGGGCTTGGCCTGGGGACTGTTACCACGACTGTTAATGATTATGTTATGCCCGTAGCTCCGTTTCAAGGAATGGTAGATAAAATAGCCCTTCAGGGTTGGGGGTCTTACAAGTCAATACATGTTATTGATACCCTGGGAAGAATTTGGGCTTGCGGAGAAAATAGAGGTGGACAATTGGGCACAGGTACTACACATAATGCAGACCCTGATGGTCTCTTCACAAGAGCAATGGATGAACTAAATGGTGCTGTAAAGTTTGTCGACGTCCGTGGGTATGGCCACTATCAGTACAACTACTTCGCAACTGTTGTACTTACTGAAGACGGCCGAGTTATGACTACTGGTGCACCCCAATACGGAAAAACCGGACAAGGAGACAACAGCTATTTCAGACACTATTACGAACTGGTAAATTTCAATTAAGCATTCAACTACATCAAAACTAAAAAACAGGAAGGTTGCTTTAGATTTGGCAATCTTCCTCCTCTTTCTAATCCGTAAAATGAAATCCATGAAAAACCTTAACCTCTTATTATTAATAATGTGTTTTTCCGTCATGGCATTTGCTCAAAATGTAGGAATCAACACCACAACCCACAACCCACAAGCAGCACTCGATGTAGAGTCCACCGACAAAGGAGTCCTTCTTCCAAGACTAACAACCATACAAAGAACCACGCTAGGTGCAACTCTTGGAGTAACCGATGAGTCGCTACTGGTCTTTGACAAAGACGATGCACAGTTTTATTTCTGGGACGGTACTGCTTGGTCGACACTCCAAAACGATGACGACAGCGACCCAATGAATGAAATCGAACTCCCTACAACAGCCTCCCCAGGACAAGTACCAACTTGGGATGGATCTGCTTGGGTTGCTCAAGATGGCGGCAGCGCCTCTAGTAACACTGCCAACACAACACCAATAGTCGGCTCATCAGGAGTCAGAATCGTAAAACTAATGGAACCATCTTGTCTAGGCGACGTTATGGGAATGGCCTATATTGGTGCAGATGACAACATTTGGACCCACGGATACGGAGTAGAATATAGTTTTGGTATTCCAGGCCGGAATATAAACTCTCTTAAGCCAGTGGTGCAAGTTATTGATCCTGTTGATGGAGAAAAAATCGGTAAATGGAAATACGTATTTGGTACTAGAAGCATGCTATATGGCGTAACTGATGAAGGAGAAGTTTTTAGAAGAGGCAGGGCCTTAAACGGGCAGTTAGGAAATGGATCGACCACAGAAAATCTGGAATTTTTAACCAAAATGTCCTTTTTTGATAATAATAATCTAAAGGTGAAATATTTGTACATTCCAGGTACTGTTTTTAATACAACTTATGGTTCTGTGCCGCTCACAGGAAACTCCGTCTTTGCCTTAACGGAAGATGGTGACGTCTATTGCTGGGGTAGAGACGACTATGGTCAACTCGGGATAGGAAATACCACGCAACAGTTAACCCCAGTAAAAATTACCGGATTAGATTTTCAATTTATTCATAAAATGAGTCAATCTGGAGGCAGAACTGGAGTCGCTGTTGCTGCTCTTGACACGTTAAACTCTGTATATGTTTGGGGGTATAATGGGTTTGGGCAATTGGGGCTTGGCAGTACTACCAACCAAAGTTCACCAGCCTTGGTGCCCGGTGTTACAGCAACGGATATCCTCTTGACTAAATATGCGGGTGGAGCGACTTTGATAATTACTCCTACTGGAGGGGTTATGGGAACGGGTTATAATGGGTTTGGCGCAATTGGGGATGGAACTACAGTGAACAAAAATGTATTTACTCCAACATTGACTCCATTTACAAATGCGAAATCGATGTATATGGATGTTGGAAATTACTGTAGTGCTGTTGTAACTGCCGATGATAGCTTGTATGTGGTAGGCCAAAACGTCCACGGTGGACTTGGGATTGGTCTAACACCAACCCAAACAACTGACTTCACCATGCCAATAGCTCCATTTCAAGGAATGGTGGATAAGGTCGCTATTGGTGCTTGGGGAAGCTGGAAGACTCTTCATGTAATCGATACGCTTGGAAGAATTTGGGCCTGTGGAGAAAACAGAGGTGGACAATTAGGCACCGGTACTACGCATGACATTGACCCAAATGGTCTTTTCGCTCGAGCTTTGGACGAACTCAATGGCAGTGTGAAATTTGTTGACATTCGTAACTTTGGCCATTTTCGCCACGACTATTATTCCTCTGTTGTTCTTACAGAAGATGGCCGTGTTATGACTACTGGTGCCCCTCAATATGGCAAAACCGGACAAGGAGATGACAACTTCTTCCGGCATTATTATGAATTAGTCAATTTTAACTAAAACACTACAACTATAAAATCATACAAGGAAGATGGCTATAACTCCGCCATCTTCCCTGCTTTCTACCCAACATTTTATAACCATAAAAAAGAAAGTTGATGAAAACCCTTACTTACTCACTCCTATTGATGTGCTTTACATTTTCTGCAATTGCTCAAAATGTAGGTATCAACACCACCACCCCCAACCCCCAAGCAGTCCTCGACGTAGAGTCCACAGACAAAGGAGTTCTCCTCCCTAGATTGACCACGATGCAAAGAAACGCATTAGGAGCAACACTAGGCACCACCCACGAATCCATGATCGTCTACGACATAGACGACACACAATTTCATTATTGGGACGGCACTATTTGGAATATTCTCAACGAAGCAGACACTGATAATCAAGATCTACTAGCAACCCTTACGGGAAATATGCTCCAAATAGATATACAAGATGGTGTCTCTGCAATTGTCGATCTGACCCCACTCCTAAACGACGCCGACAGCGACCCAAACAATGAGATCGAACTTCCCATGACCGCCATGCCTGGACAAGTCCTTGCTTGGGACGGATCAGCCTGGGTCGCCCAAGATGCAGCTCCAGGAGCAGATAACTGGGGCACAGATATCGTCAACACAATTGGGACAAATATTTCCGGGGACGGTACAGTTGGCAATCCACTGGAAATGACAGAAATAGACGCTGACACCACCAATGAAATTCAAGATATTTCTCTATCCGGCACCGAACTAACCATCTCTGATGGCTCGACCGTAGATTTTGGACCAATTGTAGGAGGAAGCGGTTCCAGCAATACCGCCAACACAACACCAATCGTTGGTTCCTCTGGAGTCAAAATGATAAAATTGATGGAACCAACGGCCCAAGACGGTACTCTTGGAATGGCTTATATTGGAGCAGATGACAACATTTGGACTCATGGTTATGGTCTTCAGTATGCATGGGGTATCCCAGGTCGAACTGATAATGCACTAAAACCAGTAATACAGCCCATTGACCCAGTAAATGGAGGTAAAATCGGAAAATGGAAATATGTTTTTGCTACAAGAACATCTCTGTGGGCGCTCACAGATGAAGGAGAAGTATTTAGAAGAGGTTACGCTTCAAATGGTCAGCTTGGAAATGGTTCGACCACCGCCCACCTAACATTCTTGACTAAAATGACCTTTTTTGAAACCAACAACCTTAAGGTAAAGTATTTATGCATTCCACCTGCTATAAGTGTCAATAACACAACAATTCTGGGCGCTTCAATATTTGCCTTAACAGAAGATGGAGATGTTTATTGCTGGGGAAGAAACAATACCGGCCAACTAGGAATAGGTAATACAACACAACAATTGTCTCCAGTAAAAATAACCGGGTTAGATTTTCAATTCATCCATAAACTTACACAGTCTGGAAACGATGGAGGAGTATCGGTTGCTGCATTAGATACTTTAAACTCAATTTACATCTGGGGATATAATGCACTTGGACAACTAGGATTAGGCAATACAACAGACTATAGTGCTCCCGCCCTAGTACAGGGAGTAACGGCAAAGGACATCCTTATGACAAGATATACTAGAGGGACAACGTTGATCATAACACCATCCAACGAAGTTATGGGAGCCGGTAGCAATACCTATGGTATAATAGGAGATGGGACAACCACCAACAAAAATGTGTTTACACCAACAATGACTCCTTTTACAAATGCGCGGTCGCTTTATATGGACGTTGCAAACGATTGTGCTGCAATTGTTACAACCGACGGATATCTATATACTATTGGTCAGAATTTCAATAATGGTTTAGGCTTAGGCGCAATTGGAGGCACAATTACGGATTACACCATGCCAGCAGCGCCATTTCAAGGAATGGTCGATAAAGTTCATATTGGTGCATATGGTTCCTGGAAGTCTCTCCATGTGATTGATTCCCTAGGAAGAATTTGGGCCTGCGGCGAAAATAGAGGAGGTCAGTTAGGAATTGGTTCAACACACACTGCAGACCCAGATGGTCTCTTCACAAGAGCGATGGATGAGCTAAGTGGCGCCGTAAAGTTTGTTGATGTTCGTGCGTTTGGTCATTATCAATACAATTATTATTCCACTGCAGCTCTTACGGAGGATGGTCGAGTCATGATTACCGGTGCGCCTCATTACGGGAAAACGGGACAAGGAGACGAGACCTATTTTAGACATTATTACAAACTTGTCAATTTTAATTAAAACACCCACAACTATAAAACGATACAAGGAAGATGGCAAAGTGAAGGCCATCTTCCTTGCTTTCTGCTAAACATTTTAAAACCATAAAAAAGGAAGCTAATGAAAACCCTTACCTACTCACTCCTATTGATGTGCTTAACATTTTCTGCAATTGCTCAAAATGTAGGTATCAACACCACAACACCCAATCCTCAAGCAGCACTCGATGTGGAATCCACTGACAAAGGGGTTCTTCTTCCAAGGCTAACAACTGCGCAAAGATCAACGCTCGGTGGTGCTCTTGGTCTTGTTCACGAATCATTATTAGTCTTCGACAAAGACGACGCCCAATTTTACTTTTGGGACGGCATCGCCTGGTCTATTCTCGACGATTCAGGAACGGATAACCAAGGTTTGAATGCAGCCCTTACCGGGAATATGCTCCAAATTGATATCGAAGACGGCGTGTCTGCAATGGTCGACTTGACCTCGCTAAAAGACGACGCAGACAACGACCCAAACAATGAGATCGAACTTCCCATGACCGCCATGCCTGGACAAGTCCTTGCTTGGGATGGATCAGACTGGATCGCTCAAGATGCCGGACCAGGAGCAGACAACTGGGGAACAGATATCGTCAACACAATTGGGACAAATATTTCCGGAGACGGTACAGTTGGCAATCCACTGGAAATAACCGAAATGGACGGCGACACCACCAACGAAATTCAGGACATTTCTTTAACCGGAACAGAACTTACCATCTCTGATGGCTCGACCGTAGATTTTGGACCAATTGTAGGAGGAAGCGGTTCCAGCAATACCGCAAACACAACACCAATTGTAGGATATTCTGGTGTCAAAATCAAAAAAATGGTGGAACGCCAATGCCAAAACGATTATATGGGTATGGCTTATATTGGAGAAGACGACAATATATGGTCACATGGCTATGGCAACCAATACGCCTGCGGAATGCCGGGTCGAACAACACACGCCCTAGAGCCAGTAGTTCAGGTTATTGATCGTTCACAAGGAGAAAAAAATGGTAAATGGAAATATGTTTTTGCACAACGAACATCTTTGTGGGCATTAACGGATCAAGGAGAAGTTTTCAGAAAAGGCTTTGCTGTAAGTGGTCAATTAGGAAATGGGTCCACAACAACAGTTTTAAAGTATTTGACAAAAATGTCATTTTTTGAGACAAATAACATTTTTGTCAAATATTTATATGTTTCTCCAACATCAAATCAGCCATATGGTGGTGAAGGGATGTCTGTCTTTGCTTTAACGGATGATGGTGATGTATACTGCTGGGGAAGAAACAATGTTGGCCAATTGGGTATTGGAAACATAACAGACCAATTAACCCCAGTGAAAATAACAGGATTAGATTTTCAATTTGTCTATAAAATGACTCATTCTGGCGGACCAGGAGGAGGTGTTTCTATGGCTGCTTTGGATACGCTAAACTCTCTTTATACATGGGGCTACAATGGATATGGCCAACTAGGCTTGGGCAATACCTCCAACTATAGTGCTCCAGCTTTGGTGAACGGAGTGACTGTAAAAGATGTAGTCATGAGAAGACTTGGTTCTGGCTCCACAATGATTGTGACAACTACTGGAGAAGTAATGGGGGCAGGCAGAAATCTATACGGAGCCTTAGGAGATGGGACCTTGACCAACAATACCATTTTCACACCAACCTCTGTTCCTTTTACCAATGCGAAATCAGTTCATTTTGATGCAGATGGCCAAGGAACTGCAGTTGTAACTGATGATGGTTTTATCTATACCGCTGGTTATAATGCGAACTATGGCCTTGGGCTGGGTAACGCATCCACGGCCAATGTAACTGACTTTACTATGCCAGTTGCTCCTTTTCAGGGAATGGTAAAAAAAGTAGTCTTTGGAGGGTGGATAAGCTACAAATCCATTCATGTACTAGACACTTTGGGTAGAATTTGGGCCTGTGGAGAGAATCGAGCAGGACAACTAGGAACAGGTTCGACGCACGATCTCGACCCTGACGGACTTTTTGTCCTTGCGATGGACGAGCTAAATGGGGCAGTCAAATTTGTAGATGTCCGGCCATTTGGTCATTATCGGTATGAATATTTTTCCACAGCTGCCCTAACCGAAGATGGACGGGTGATGACAACCGGTTGCCCTTATTATGGACAAGCAGGACAAGGAGATGACACCTATTTCAGACACTATTATGAGATTATAAATTTTGAGTAAAAAGCAATTCCCAAACTAAATCGGGAAAACTGCTCTTTCTCTTCAGTTTTCCTGATTCGGTTGTGTGGCTACAGCTCTTTCCGACCTTATTATGAAGTGATCAATGTTAATTAATAGCAACAATCTATTCCCTTTTTAGGGAAATACAACAATCACCCTGGTTTTTATTCACTTTTTTAACCACTAAAAAAAAACGTATGAAAAACTTAACCTTGGCTTTGGTAGTCATGTGTTTTTCCTATGCAGCAATTGCTCAAAATGTAGGTATCAACACCACAACACCCAATCCCCAAGCAGCACTCGATGTGGAATCCACTGACAAAGGAGTCCTCATCCCTAGATTGACAACAGCCCAGAGAACAACGCTTGGAGCAACTCTTGGGATTGTCGACGAGTCTCTACTTGTTTATGATAAAGACGAAACACAATTTTATTTTTGGGACGGCGCTGCTTGGTCAACAATTCAGGACGATGCCGACAGCGACCCAACAAATGAAATCGAACTCCCCATAACAGCCTCCCCTGGACAAGTGCCGACATGGGACGGATCTGCTTGGGTTGCTCAGGATGGAGGAAGTGGATCTAGTAATACAGCGAATACATCACCAATCGTCGGGTATTCCGGTGTCAAAATAGTAAAACTCGTAGAGGCCCAATGTCAAAATGATATTGTTGGAACTGCCTACATTGGTGCAGACGACAATATTTGGAGTCACGGCTGGGGTGATGACTACGCATATGGAATGCCAGGACGTACTACAAATGCTTTACGTCCTGTTGTACAAGTCATTGATCGTTCTAAAGGAGAAAAACGAGGTAAGTGGACACATGTTTTTACAACACGAACCACCTTGTGGGCAATCACAGATGATGGGGAAGTTTTTCGAAGGGGTTCTCCTGTGTTCGGACAATTAGGCAACGCGTCTACAACTGAAAGTTTGATCTATCTAACAAAAATGGCTTTTTTTGAGACGAACAACATTAAAGTAAAATACTTGTATGTTGCTCCAACGGCGAACTGGCCTTCTCAAACAGAAGGTAGCGCTGTATTCGCTTTAACTTACGATGGAGATGTTTATTGCTGGGGAAGAAACACTGTTGGTCAACTTGGAATTGGGAATACCACAGACCAACTGACGCCAGTAAAAATTACTGGATTAGACTTTCAGTTTATTCATAAAATGACACAATCGGGTGGTCCGGGCAATGGTGTTTCTGTAGCAGCCTTGGATACTTTAAACTCCATATACACCTGGGGATATAATGGATTTGGTCAATTGGGATTAGGAAACACTACAAACTATAGTGCCCCCGCCCTAGTAACCGGTGTTACTGCAACAGACATTGTTACTAGAAGGTTTGGTGCTGGTTCTATTGTGATTGTAACCCCAAACGGAGAGGTAATGGGAACAGGCAGAAACCATTGGGGGCAATTAGCAGATGGAACATTGACCGATAAACAAGTTTTTACACCAACAGCCACACTATTAACAAACGCCAAATCTGTCCATTTTGATGCGGCAGGAATATCTACAGCAGTAGTCACCGAGGATGGTTTTCTATATGTTGCTGGCTTTAATCAGGAACATGGCCTTGGTATTGGAAATTCTTCGCCTGCCATGATAACTGACTTGATAATGCCCGTTGCTCCTTTCCAAGGGATGGTAAAAAAGGCTGTATTTCAGGGATACGCGCATGACGGATCAATCCATGTACTTGACTCACTTGGCAGAATTTGGGCTTGCGGTGAAAATCGATCTGGTCAACTAGGTACTGGCTTCACACATAACGTAGACCCTGACGGACTTTTTGTCCAGGTGATGGATGAACTAAATGGAACGGTAAAGTTTGTTGACGTTCAGCCAGCTGGTCATTATAGATATGATTACTTTTTCACCATCGCCTTGACTGAAGATGGACGGGTAATGACAACGGGAGCTCCACAATTTGGACAAACGGGACAAGGAGATGACAATTACTTCAGACACTATTACGAACTGATAAAGTTCGATTAAAAATATTCCTAGCCAAAAAGGTCGCATCACTCTGTTATCTTTCTAACTCTCTGCCCAACATTTTTAAATCGTAAAAAAGAACGCTTATGAAAACCCTTACTAATTTAGTTTTATTGATATGCCTTACAGTTTCTGCAATTGCTCAAAATGTAGGTATCAATACTACCACTCCAAACCCACAAGCAGTCCTCGACGTTGAGTCCACTGACAAAGGAGTCCTCCTCCCAAGATTGACAACTGCGCAAAGAACGTCGCTAGGCGGTGCTCTTGGTCTAACACATGAATCACTATTAGTCTTCGACAAAGACGACGCCCAATTTTACTTTTGGGACGGCATCGCCTGGTCAATTCTCGACGATTCAGGAACGGACAACCAAGGTTTGAATGCAGCCCTTACCGGGAATATGCTCCAAATTGATATCGAAGACGGCGTGTCTGCAATGGTAGACTTGACCTCCCTAAAAGACGACGCAGACAATGACCCAACCAATGAGATCGAACTTCCAATGACCGCCATGCCCGGACAAGTCCTCACTTGGGATGGATCAGACTGGATCGCTCAAGATGCCGGACCAGGAGCAGACAACTGGGGAACAGATGTAGTGAACACTACGGGGACAAATATCTCAGGAGACGGTACTGCAGCCAATCCATTAGAAATGACCGAAATGGACGGTGACACTACCAACGAAATTCAGGACATTTCTTTAACCGGAACTGAACTTACCATCTCCGATGGATCTACGGTTGATCTTGCTCCGATATCTGGTGGAAGTGCTTCCTCTAATACCGCCAATTCAACTCCCGTTGTCGGTTATTCCGGTGTCAAAATAGTAAAACTCGTTGAAGCCCTATGTCAATATGACATTCTTGGTACTGCCTATATCAGTGCAGACGACAACATCTGGACACATGGCTATGGTTTAGAATATGCCTGCGGAATGCCCGGCAGAACAACAAATGCTGTAAAACCAGTAGTACAGGTTATAAACCGAGCAAATGGTGAAAAAAATGGGAAATGGAAGCATGTTTATACACAACGAAGCTCCTTGTGGGCTTTAACTGATGAAGGCGAAGTTTTCAGAAGAGGTGTCGCTGTAAATGGGCAGCTGGGGAATGGGTCTACTACTGTAGCTTTACCATATTTGACAAAAATGTCTTTTTTTGAGACCAACAATATTAAAGTAAACTATCTATATATTTCTCCAACAACAAACCAACCATTCCAGAGTGAAGGTATGTCTGTGTTTGCTCTAACTGATGATGGGGATGTATACTGTTGGGGTAGAAATAATATTGGTCAACTTGGCCTAGGAAATACGGTAGACCAGTTAACTCCCGTAAAGATATCTGGATTGGATTTCCAATATATCCACAAAATGACGCAATCTGGTGGGCCTAGTGTTGGCGTTTCTGTTGCTGCTTTAGACACACTCAATAATTTATACACCTGGGGGTATAATGGACACGGCCAATTGGGACTAGGGAATACGTCCAACTATAGTGCTCCTACTTTTGTAAATGGAGTAGCAGCGACAGACGTCGTTATGAGAAGAGTCGGGTCTGGCTCCTCATTGATCATAACTCCAACCGGGGAAGTAATGGGGGCTGGCAGAAACCTATATGGTGCATTAGGAGATGGAACCTTGACTAGTCGTTCTGTTTTTACACCGACCTCCACTGCAATCAACAATGCCAAATCCATCCATTTTGATGCGGATGGTCAAGCCACAGCTGTCGTTACGGATGATGGCTACCTTTATGTCGCAGGTTATAATGGGAAATATTCACTTGGGATTGGAAATTCTTCGACGGCCAATGTTACAGATCTTGTAATGCCAGCCGCACCTTTTCAGGGAATGGTGAAAAAAGTCGCGTTCCAGTCCTATATTAATTTAAAATCAGTACATGTTCTAGACACCCTTGGGAGAATTTGGGCGTGCGGTGAAAATTCCGGTGGACAGTTAGGGACAGGATCAACACATTCTGCAGACCCCGATGGACTTTTCGTACAAGTGATGGATGAATTAAATGGAGCAGTCAAATTTGTCGATGTACAACCTTTTGGACACTATTTAGCTAATTATTATGCCACTACTGCTTTGACAGAAGATGGTAGAGTTATGGTAACGGGCTGTCCTTATTATGGACAATCCGGTCAAGGAGATGATACCTATTTCAGACATTATTATGAATTGGTACATTTTGAATAAATAAATAGTTTGCCAAACATAAACTGAATCTGGAAGACTGCTGAGGGAAGGCAACCTTCTTTTTCCCTGGCATTATTATGAATTGATAAGTTTTGAAATTGGTTTTCTGCACTAAATTGACTTTAGTTCATCATTTGGTGAGCTAAAGTCAATCTTTTTTTAGGAATGGAAATGATTTGAAGCTAGCCAATAGCAGAGGTTGCAAGTTGCTGCCACAAGATCCGTAGACCTACAAAAAAGATCAATCCCGCAGTAAGCCGTTTGACAACTATCGGTTCTAGCCAGGAAGCTCCTAGACGTGAGCCGATCTGTCCGCCCAGAAACACCGCCACCATCAAAATGATCATCAATGTCCAATCAAGGGAAAATTCAGGATGGCTGAGTTGTCCAGCCAGGCCCGCGATAGAATTCACCAAAATAAAAAAACTAGCGGTAGCCGCAATAACCCTTGTCTTGTCCCACGATAAAAGATGAAGGATGGGCGCCAAAAAAATACCGCCTCCGATACCGACCAAACCGGATAAAAAACCAATGCTGCCTCCTAGACCACCACTAGTGACTATTCCATCGCTTATTTGAGGTTCATTTGAACTTGCCTGTCCCGCAGGCCAATCCAAGGGAGTATCTTTGAGGTCTGCAATTATAGGATTATTTTCTTTTTGGGGAACAAGGGTTTGCCATAACATAAGAATAGCGGCCAAAATCAAAACGACCCCAAGAAGAATAAAAAAGGCTTTTTCTTTGATTTGAATGGTTCCGCCCAAATAAGCAAGCGGCACACTTACAATAACGAGAGGAAGAACTTTCTTCCACTTTAAGTGGCCATTTTTATAAAAAATATAGGTGCCACTTGTTACAACAGTAATATTGCATAATAATGCTGCCGCTCTAAGTGCTTGATATTGAAGTCCGAAAATTGCAAGTAGCGCCAGGTAGCTGGAGCCACCACCAAACCCAACAGAAGCATAGAGCATGGCAATAAAAAAAAATAGACTAAATAGTTCTACCGTCACTAACAAATCCATAGGTCGTAAGTTATTAGAAATCTCTAAATAATTTGCCGAAAGGCGAAATTTAATCTAATATTGCAATATGCTTTATGATAACCATGGAAGGCTGATCAACTATATTCGGATTGCGGTGACAGATCGTTGCAATCTGCGGTGCTACTATTGTATGCCGGAAGAAGGGATAAAGTACGTTCCAAGAGCAGAATTGCTCACCTATGAAGAACTGGAACGTATCTTAGGAGTACTTGCACCAATGGGCATCTCCAAAGTTCGGATAACAGGAGGCGAACCTTTTGTGCGCAAGGGGTTGCTGGACTTTATGACACGGGTAAGTGAAATTGACGGTATTAATCAAATGCATATTACTACGAATGGCACCTTCACTGATGGCGTCGTTCCTGCACTCAAAAAAATGGGCATCCGAGGAGTCAATCTGAGCCTAGACAGTGTAGACAAGGAGCGGTTTTTTAAGGTGACCCGAAGGGATTGCTTTGGTCAGGTAATGACCTTTTTTGATCAATTGATGGAAGAAAAAATTCCAACAAAAATCAATATGGTGGTGCTGAACGGTAGAAACGAGGAAGACATCTATCCAATGATTGAATTGGCTAAAAAACACCCGATCAGCGTACGGTTTATTGAGGAAATGCCTTTCAATGGGGAGGGAGTGAAGGAAAGTTTTGTTTGGAATCACAAAAAAATAATTGACCACATTCGCCTCGAACACCCACAACTCCAAAAAATACAAGATCCTGATTATTCGACTTCGTTCAATTACAAGATACCTGGCCATGTGGGGTCTGTTGGGGTAATTGCTGCCTACACCAGAAGTTTCTGTGGTACATGCAACAGAATTCGTCTTACGGCTACCGGAACACTGAAAACCTGTTTGTACGACGACGGGGTATTCAATATCAAAAACTTTATTCGACAAGGCGCTTCAGATGAGCAATTACGGGATTTATTCCTAGAGTTGTTAGGACACCGACCCAAGGACGGTCATGAAGCAGAGCGAAATCGAAACTCCGGTTTGCCGATTACAGAATCCATGTCTACTATAGGTGGCTAACATTCAATTCATATTATGGAAAAAAAAGAATTTACACATATTGATCGATCGGGCAATCCGAATATGGTGGATGTTGGTCAAAAGAAAATAACTCCTAGAGTTGCTGTTGCACAGAGTATTGTAGTACTAGGAGCGGAGATCATGGATTTGTTGGAAAACGAGGATATTCAAACCAAAAAGGGGCCTGTTTTTCAAACCGCAATCATTGCAGGCATTATGGCTTCCAAAAAGACTAGTGAGCTGATTCCTCTTTGCCATCCGCTAGGGCTTGATGATTGTAAAATTGACATTTCGATAACGGAAAATAGAGCAGTGGCGATCACTTGTACTACGAAGATCACTGCTAAAACTGGCGTGGAGATGGAGGCATTGACTGGAGCAACTGTTGCTGCGTTGACTATTTATGATATGTGCAAGGCCTTTTCACATGACATTATTATCAAAGAGACTAAACTGCTCAAAAAAACTGGAGGGAAGTCTGATTTTTCTAGATAGCAGAGCAAGCTAAGAAGCAAAGGTTTATCGTGAAGAAGCGATAGGCCAGGAAAAGGCTTTAAATTATAGACCAGCGCATTAAAATATATAAATACACACCTGTGTATAATTAGACCATCCAAAAATTGACTCTGTGTCGTAGACGCATAAGTCATTGTTTTCAGAACCCTCACCTCCTAATTATTAGTTAAAAATATGCACATCTGCCTATATCTCCTAGGTATTTGTTACCTTAACAGTATACAAAAAATAGTGATATGAAGGAATATACGGTCATGATAAACGGAACCTCCCAAAAGATAAAGGCAGATCCCGACACGCCAGTTTTGTGGATACTCCGAGATCAATTGAATTTGGTAGGCACTAAATATGGTTGTGGAATTGCCCAGTGTGGTGCTTGCACGGTACATTTGGATGGGGTGGCAGTTCGGTCTTGCTCTGTACCAATATCATCAGTCGAAGATGGGAAACTAACCACTATTGAAGGATTGTCTGCAGAGGCTACCCATCCTTTGCAAGAGGCTTGGCGGGAACACGATGTCCCTCAGTGCGGATATTGCCAAGCCGGACAGATCATGAGCGCAGCAGCATTACTAAAAGAAAACAAAAGCCCAAGCGACAAGGACATAGACACCGCTATGCAAGGGAATATCTGCCGTTGCGCTACCTACGTCCGAATCAAAGCCGCGATCAAAACCGCTGCAAAAAACAGCTAAAACGGCCCCTTTACCTTGACAAAAAGGCCCATCAACCATCAACCAATCCCAATTAACTATTTACCAGATCTCAATAACCACTAACCAATGAATACAGATAGAAGAAATTTTCTCAAAGTCCTAAGTGTTGCAGGAGGTGGAATGCTGGTTGGATTTAATATCGTTGGCTGTAAGTCGGACACCGTGCCCAAGGAAATTATGAAGGCTTTTCCTAAGGAATGGATCAGCTTTGATGCCTTTGTGAAGATTGGAGAAACCGGCTTAGTGACCATCCTATCGCCCAATCCAGAGATAGGGCAAAACATCAAAACCTCCATGCCGATGATCATCGCGGAAGAACTCGATGTCGCCTGGAAGGATGTAGTCGTCGAACAAGCCCCGCTCAACACCGAATGGTACACCCGCCAAGTTGCTGGAGGCAGTCAGTCCATACGCAAGGGGTGGGATTCTTTGCGGAAGGCAGGAGCCACCGTACGTCACATGTTAGTAGAGGCCGCCACAAAAAAATGGGAATGCACTGCTAGTGATTGTACGACAAAAGATGGAATCATCACGCACACAGATGGAAGAACGCTCGGATACGGTGATCTGGCAAGTGAAGCAAGCAAACTAACCGTCCCAGAGAAAGTTACCCTCAAGGACCCGAAAGATTTTAGAATTATTGGCCAAAGCAAAAAGAATGTAGACCTGGAGGGAATCCTCACTGGGAAGTCATTGTTTGGGATGGACTATAAAGAAGAAGGTATGGCTTATGCGGTAGCGCTTCGGCCGCCGGCTTTTGGGCAAGTACTGGAAAGTGTGGATGACACCGAAGCAAGAAAGGTAAATGGCGTAACAGATGTCATCAAGTTTGGAGACAAGGTAGCCGTGTTAGCAACAAATACCTGGACAGCCATGAAAGGAAAAAAGGCCTTGAAAGCTGTTTGGGCCCAGAAAGAAAAGGCCGAGTCGTCTGCTTACCATTCCAAGACATTGGTAGAACATCTTCAGAAAAAATCAAAAAAGCCACGACGGGTAGACGGTAATGTGGATAAGGCTTTCGCCGAATCTGACGAAATCATTGATCGAACTTACGAAGCACCATTTTTGCCGCACGCTTGCATGGAACCCATGAATTTCTTTGCAGACGTCACGGCAGAAGGGGCTAGAATGGTCGGCCCCATACAAACTCCAGAGTGGACCCAGAGCCGAATCGCAAAATTGTTGGAAATCGACAAGGAAAAAGTATCTATCGCTATGACAAGAATGGGTGGGGGATTTGGCCGTCGGTTGTACGGAGATTTTGCCCTTGAAGCTGCAGAGATTTCAAGCCTTGCCAAGAAACCCGTCAAATTGGTGTTTTCCAGAGAAGATGATATGTTGGCAGGGACTTATCGTCCGGCATCTGCCTATCGGTTTAAGGTTGGGATCAAGGACGGCGAGATTACCGCTTACCACCTTACAGAAGCTTGTTTTAATGGAGAAATGTTTGGTACAATGCCAGGCAACTTTCCTTGCGGGGCAATCCCCAATTATCGAGTGGATTGCCATAAAATTGAGAGCAATATCACGACTGGCGCCTGGCGTGCCCCGTATGCTAATTTTCTAGCTTTCGCTGAACAAGCGTTTCTCGACGAATTAGCACAAAAACTAGGAAAAGATGCCGTCCAATTGCGGTTGGAGCTCCTAGAAAAAACAAAGACTCAGCCAGTCGGTGAGGAGCATAATTATGAGGTAGACAAATATGCAGGTGTTATAAAACGAGCTGCAGAAGTTGCTGATTGGGGAAAGGCAAAGTCGGGTGTTCATCAAGGATTTTGCGCGTATTTTTCTCACAATACTTATGTGGCGGAAGTGGCGGAGGTGGAGATGGAAAATGACGTTCCTGTTGTCAAAAAAATAATCTGTGTAGTGGACTGTGGGATTGTGATCAACCCAATTGCTGCCATCAATCAAATAGAAGGCGGGATTGTGGACGGAATTGGGCATGCGATGTACGGTGATTTCCGTTTTGAAGATGGCCAAACGCAATCGACCAACTACCATCAATATCGACTAATTCGAATGTCGGAAACTCCAGAGATAGAGGTCCATTTTATTGAAAGTACGAATGACCCGACTGGTTTGGGCGAACCGACTTTACCACCAGCAGGCGGTGCAGTAGCCAATGCGTTATTTGCTGCAACAAAAAAACGATTCTACCGACAGCCGTTCTTATCTGTTTTGAATGAAACGCCGGGTTAATTTCCTGGAAGGCGGTTTGATTTTGGGCTAGTAATATTCGATATCGTAGGTAAACTCGGTGGTGGCTTGTTGTCCCTGATCAAATTCTGATTTCTTTTCGTGAATGAGGTGACCTTGTTCGTTGTATTTGTTTTCGAACAACAAGTGGAGTTCGGTATTGGAGAATTGTTCTTCTTTTACTAGTTGTTTGTTTTCGTTGAAGACGCGGAGTATTTCTATGGTGGTGTCTACATTGTGGTCGACTCCTAAACTTCGTATTTCCAGCCCTTCTTCATTGTAAAAGTAGTCTTCATTTAACGTGATTTTCCCCTCTTCTTTAATGGTTACGTTTTTCAGTTTGTTTTGGTCGTCGTAAGTGTAGGTGGTGATGTAGTCGTCGTCCTCAGTTACTTTCGTAGTGTTTCCGTGTTCATCGAAAAGTGTGATCATTCTTGCCCCGATCAAGCCTTCTTCTTCATAGTAACTTTCTATTCTTACTCTGGTGTTGTTGTCAATTTCGAGGGTGCGCAACAAGTTTCCATCCGTATCATTTTCAAGTTCTTCCGTGAGTTGCCCCTTGTCGTTGTAGACATATTCTGTGATGATGGCGTTTTCTCCTACTTGAAACTCCTCTTTTTTGACCAGCAATTTTCCTTCATAAGTGTTTACTGTGCGCTGCGTTGCTTTTTCCTGGACGTATTCTGTTGAACACTCAACAAGCAAGTTTTCGCTAGAATAAGTGTTGGTGGTAATTGTAGCTACTTTATCATTTTCATCATAATCTGTTTCTTTGATCAACAGGCCTTCTTGGTTGTATTCACTTATTCTAAGTAGAGATTCAGTAGTACTGTTTTCAAAATCGACAATGCGCTGGGTAACTTTGTTGGTCTTTATCTTTTTCATGTAATGAAGGTACTTATATTTCAATACTTTCGGATAATTTTTTTTGGGAATTTATCCTAGAAAATCATTGGTGCGCCGTGGTTATTAGAAAGCATGTGATATTTGATGAAAACCTTTATTTTGTTGATATAAATAAAATAACCGGACCTATATTTTGGGGATGGTCCGGCTATCTATTTGCATTCCTGTTTATATAATGTCTACGCTGCAAATTATCGTTGAACGACAAACTTCCCGCTGTGCTGCTGGCCATCTGCTTGCAGTCGGCAGAGGTAAGTGCCGTTGTTTAGCATACTGACGTCTATTTGTTGGCCGTTGGATATTGTTGTTTCGGCAACTTGTTGTCCTAGGGTACTAAAGATGTGCAGAGTTGTTTCCTGTGTAAGGTTTGCGTCTATTACAAAATAATCAGCTGCAGGGTTCGGATAAAGAGCAAGTTGGTCGACGTTCAAATTTTCGTTGCTTGTCGTAGTTTGATATTCGTATATATCTTCACTTATTGGTATCCAATCATTAGCATCCTTGTCCCAATTCGATCCATAAATTTTAAGCATTTTATTGTTTATCAAATACGGATAATAGTTTGTGGGGCTGATTTCAGTGATCGGAGTGTTGGTGTCTACAACTGTTTCCCACTTATAATATTCAATCCAATCGTTTGTAAGAATATCAAAATCGTAGTCAACTTTTTCTATTTGATTTCCAAATTGATCAAATTGAGGTTCCACCTTTACGCCAAAATTCAGTATTCCATTTGTCCAGCTGTAAATAATGTATTCCGTTTCGTTTCCATAATTGTCGAAGCTAGCATTGTACTTAAAAGAATCTTCCCATTGGTTGGTACTGTTCATTTTCTGGTTCAGATATTCAATCATATTCCCATCAATATCATACTGATAGAACCTCCTTTGTATATCAACTCCTGATATAGCATCAGAGGTAATATTTTGTATTAGTTGGTTATCGGCATTGTAAGTATAGGTTGTTATTTTATCGTTTACCCAGATTCCATTTTCCCAGGACTGTCTAATTGTATAGTTGATTTCTTCGTTGGTGTTGAAGAAGGCTTCGTACCTTGAAGCATTTACCCATTGACCTGAACCAGGATCTCCTGTTTGAGTTATAGACTCGACTAAAACACCAGAAGCAGTGTAAGTGGTCAAGTTCTTGATATTTTTTTCCCATAAAGTAGTGGAGGTGTTCCAATCATAATGAGAAACTGCCGCAATATTTCCATGGACATCATAAGCTCTTTCCTCTTTTCTAATTGGTTCAATTAGATTTGTAGAAGAATTAAAACCTAAAAAAACAGTTTTAACAATTCTCCCTTCCTGATCGTAATCGTATTGGTAATTATATGAAGGGTTCCAAATTTGATTATTCCAATAAAAGCCATTTACGGCCTCGATTTTTTTCAAAGCGGTTGTTTCTATTTCATCTTTTGAACTTTGTTGCCACGTTCCTGATACTGTATCATATCGATTTCTGAGTATTCGGAGGAGTTGCTCGGATCCAGAACGACTTGAGTAAGATTGTTGGTCTGCACCTCCTTGTTCCTCAGTAATTTCCAAAGTGCCTGTTTGCAGCCCTAGGATATTGCCGTTTTTTAGTTGTTTTCTGAAGTCTTCAATAGAAATTTCTGTACCGTTTATATCTATCGTTCGCTGGCTAAATAAACTAATAGAAATTGCTAGTAAATAAATAAGAGGAAATAATTTTTTCATGACTAATGATTTTAATTGATTGTTGTTAGTAGTTTAAAAAATCCGATCAACAAGGGAGCGTAATTGTGAACTCCGTAATTGATAGTATAAAGGTGGGGGAAGTTTAGCCTACTTGCAAGAAATTTCAGGAAATTTCCTAGTTTTAGGAAATGTTTGGAAATTGTTGAGCGAGGGGTTGTCGGTATTTAGGTTTAGGTTATTTTGCCACTTGGAGTGGAATGGGCTGGTTGAATCCAGCGATGTCCAGGTGTAGGAGGTAGGTGTTTTCTTTTTTTATTATGAATCCTGCCTGGGTTGTCCCTGGACGGCAATTAGTAAACATAAAGAAGGCATGTGTATATAATTAGTTGGTTGCCGGTACAAGCACGCTGTAAAAACAGAATTTTTTTATCCATGAAACTAAACATACTACACTTATGTTACATCAGTAAACCACCAAGATTAACTATAAAAAACACCTCACAAATGGCAAAGAAAAAACCACATCAAAGAAAAGGAGGCATCAAACAATACTACGATGAAAATAAACCAGATTTTTCCAAGTACACCCATCAAGGTTTTTACTCCGTCAAAAAATTAAAAAAGGGGTTCGAAGTAGAGATCGTCAAAGATCGGGGGATAGATGAAAAAATCTTCTTCGAAGACAAAAAATCCATGGAGAAGTATTTAAAGAGGTTTGATACTTAGATCCTACAACAAAAAAAAGTAGGCGAAAAACAAGTTTCCGCCTACTTTCTAGCCATTACTAATATCAACAATAACTATCGAACAATAACCAGTTTTTGCATACCTGTTGGTTGGTTGTTTTGCTGTTGGAAGTTGTAAAAATAGATCCCAGGCGCAATTTCAGATAAATCTACTTCTACTGATCTCTGTCCATTGATGGACGTTTGTTTCAATAATTTGCCATTCAAATCATACAAGTTGATCGTACCTGGTTGGCCATCTATAGACACAATATCAAAAGTGATAGAATGACTTGTAGGAACCGGATAGGCAGTGATAGTAACTTGCTCATCGCTTTGTATTTCAATGGCGTTTTCGAGTTGGTCAAGATTGGTAAACGATGGTGTTGTTCCTTCATTTGTCCATGCCTTATCCCAATTATTGTTAGCCGCAGCTTTATCAGAATTAGAAAGACAGCCAGGTTGTAGTTTACAATTTGGCATACAAATCGGTTGGATTTGTTGTAGGTCGCAAATGGTACCATCTGGTAGTCTAACCCTCACCCGAACAATAATGAAATCAGGTGGTGTAAATGTATATTGAAATGCAGTAGATTGTCCCTGAGTAAAAATTCCTGGTGCCCATTGCCAATTTACATTAAGGATGGTGATGGAGGGGTCGGTTACAAAAACCTGTGCTACTATGCTGCACAGGAAATCTTGCATCGAAAAGAGAAAATTAACGTCATCACAAGTAATACCTGTTGGGATGACAATCGTAGAACA
Organism: uncultured Saprospiraceae bacterium; assembly: GCA_938016265.1. Lineage (GTDB taxonomy): Bacteria > Bacteroidota > Bacteroidia > Chitinophagales > Saprospiraceae > JAHDHB01. The sequence goes on along the minus strand of CALLWB010000074.1, from coordinate 29,170 downwards.
AACAGTTTCTGAACATTCTACATCACCTTCGTTGGAAACAACCGACAAACAGATCTCATAAGGACCTGGCTGTGAATAAGTATAACTAGCTGATCCTCCTAGTGGAATTGAAGTTCCATTGCCATTTTCTCCCCACTGAATACGTACCTGTGGATTGTTGCTTGAATTGGACGAAGAATTGTCTGTCAAAGTAACTGTATTTCCGCTGATTGAAGTAGTGAAATTTGGAACGTGCTGAATGTTAACACATGCACTGCAATCGACCACTTCAAAGAAAACACTAGTTCTTGACCAAGCCCTACATTCGGCGGGATTGGAAGTACCTACGATAAACTCATATTCCCAGCCGGATTGGAGGATGGTAAACATTGTTCTCAAGTCTCCGGTGTCGTCACCAAAAGGGTCGAATACTGGAAGATGTCCTTCCCAGGTCCAATTTGTCCAGCCAATAGGCCGTCCTTTTAGGCTAGGGTGGTATCTATCGCTTATGAGGTCTTCCATACCATAAAACCAGATAGGATCATCATCACAAAATTGACTCATCTGTGGAAATGGTGAATTAGGGTTTGTATTTACTGTTACTTCAGGATTAGATACATCTCCTAGGGTGAGATCATCGTTGAGGCCCGGGTTTACTTGGTCCGCTATGAAAATCGTACCATCAGAAAGAATGAAAAAAGGTCGCATGTCATACGACGCTCCATACTCCATCCCGTTTATTTCAACCAAATCACCAGACAGCGTCAGATCTATGCTCCAGGATGTTTGATCGAAATCATCAACAGGTATCGTAGAACCAACTAATGCATTGTCCTGTAAAAACTGTAGTCCTACACCAACTACTGTTGCTCCGGGACATAAGCTGATATTTCCACTAAAATCAGCATCTGCCAAAATACAGTCTTGTGGCCAAACAGCAGAAGTCGCGCTATTTTGACAAGTGTTGGTGGTCAGCTGAAAGTCGTCTATAAAAATATGGTGAGTCGCTTCACTGTTTGGAGCACAACCTTGATTTAAGGTAACCTTAGGGCGGCACCATAGCTGACTGTAATTGCTGGTAGGGGTAAACGTAACGCTTCTGGATTCCCAGGCACTAAGCCCTCCAACCACAGGGAATGAACTGATAAGCTGATCAGTTGATTGAACAGGTGGTATGACCTCATTTGGGTGGCAGCCATTGCCTCCTGCCTGATTGACTAACCCATCGGTCAAAAACCATTCAACAGCAAATCGATGGCATTGGCCAGAGCCACTTCTCCAGAATACTTGATAATCTAAAGTGTAGGAAGTTCCCGCTTGAAATTGCTCATTTAGAGCAACGGTTTCTCCTCTTTCAAATGTGGGGCAAGTTGATGACCATTTATATTTAGAATACATATGAGCATATCGTGCACCTTCAGGAGGTGTTGGGACTCCCGCAAAGACGGATCTGGTGTCAGCAGTACCCGATGTGTTAATCCAGTTGTTTACACAACCAACAAAAAATGCCCTGGAATAATTTGGACAATTTGGAGATTCAAATCCTTCTGTTATTTGTGCACTCCCAACACCTACTTGTAAAAATAAAAGGGCAAGGAGAATAAAAATTCGATTTTTCATAATGATAAGTTTTCGTTAAAATGTTTTTTGATAATGTTTAATTTTAGGAGTAGACAATCGACTGCCTGTTCGCCTTTTGTGGCGAGTTCCTAGTAGAAAAAATGAGTTAAGTAATTACCTTGGTTTACTCGAGAATGAAATTAGTGCTTGATCATAATTCAAAAGTAGATGTTCAGCGGGATATAAAAAATGTACAATTATTCTGTTAAATCTTCTGTTGAAGTGCGTATTTATGGAAGCAAATTTTTATTAATTTATTGATTGTAAGTGTTTTATGTCAAAAATTTATTTACTGATATTAAGTGATTCGTTTAGTCCGATGTAGTTCCACTCTCGGTTTGTAACAATATTCTTTTCCTACAGATTAATAATTGTCAACCTTGAATAAAAAATCGGGGACTTTCCATAAAAAATGATAAGAATGTTTAATGTATAACCATAAATTTATATCTTGGATTTGGTAATCTTGTTGTTTTTGGATGGGGAATCGTTGTACATCTTCCTATGTAATATTAACAATTGGATGCCTGCATAAACTAATTTAATGGCAGAAGCATATCGTGTTATTTCAAATTAGATGGAGAAATAGCACAAGTTTGAACCCCAGAAAACAATTGTATGATCTTCGAAATGTTTAAGTCGGCATTAGCCCCGGCACAATTTTTTGCCCAGTCTAAAACAAAAATGAAAGAGGAAGGGCAACCACGCCAAAGTTCTCTAGACCAGCAAGAGGATATTGACGCAGATTTGTCATTTTGCTTTGAGATGCTTGCTAGTGTGTCCAGGTCCTTTTCTGCCGTTATTTGTCAATTGCCAGATGGGATGAAAGAGTCGGTTTGTCTGTTTTATTTGGTGTTGCGGGCGTTGGATACGGTCGAAGATGACATGGACTTTCCTGAAGAAAAGAAAATACCATTACTACAATCCTTTTATACCAAATGTTGGGATGAATCTTTTTCTATGAACGGCGTAGGAGATACTCCAGAATACAGACGTCTAATGAAGAATTTCCCAAAAGTCGTGCGCGCATTCAAAGGACAGGAAGACTACGCTCAAGCAACTATAGAAGAGATCACTAAACGAATGGGAAATGGCATGGCTGAATTCATTCAGAAAGAAGTTGATACCATCGCAGACTTTGATCGGTATTGTCATTATGTGGCCGGCCTTGTAGGAATAGGACTCTCCCGACTATTTGCCGACTCCGGCCTCGAAAAACCAGAATTGAGGGAAATGGAAGACCTTTCCAATGCTATCGGCATGACCCTTCAAAAAACAAATATCATCAGGGATTACCACGAGGATATGCATGCCGGGCGTGTATTTCTTCCAAAAGAAATCTGGGGCAAATACGAATCCACCATAGAGGCGTTCGAACAAAACTTTGACAAACCCTCTTCCATTGACTGCCTAAATGAATTATTGAATAATGCGCTCCTTCATGTAGCAGACAGCCTAACCTATCTCAGTCGCCTAGAAAACGAACGGATATTCAAATTTACCGCCATTCCTCAAGTCATGGCACTCGCCACCCTCGAAAAGCTATACGGCAATAAAGAAGTATTCCGATCCAATGTGAAAATTTCGAAGATAGTTGCCACAAAACTAATCACTCAAACAAGAACCATAGAAGACGCGAAAGCCTTCTTCACCGAGTTTATGCGAAAAATTGCTGCAAAAGCAAACACCGACAACAAAATCCATCAACAAACCCAGGAAATTGTCCGACAGTCACTCAAGGTGATTGCTCGAAGTTAGTGGTGCACACTCTACGTTTATTCTAGAAGACTGAAAATCAACAAACACCCATCCATTATTCATTAATAAAAACAAATAAGCCGTCGTCGTTTTTCTCGACCTTCGCTATCTCTGCTTTTGTCAATCCCTTGATGGCTTTGTCCCATTTTTTGTTCGAGAGCCCGGCTTGCTCTTTCAAGGTAGCCAGTTCCATTCTGTTTTCCTTGGTTAGTAGGTTGAAAACCAGCTGTTCGTCTTCATTCAATTCAAGGACTTTTGCATTCGTTTTTTCTGGTTTCATTTGCGGAAAAAACAAGACATCTTGTATGGAACTAGAATTGGTCATAATCATGGCAATTCGGTCCATACCAATTCCCAATCCTGCAGTTGGTGGCATGCCATATTCTAACGCACGAAGGAAGTCCTCATCCAAAACCATTGCTTCATCATCTCCTCGTTTTCCCAGTTCAAGCTGCTCCTCAAAACGAGCACGCTGATCAATGGGGTCGTTTAGTTCGGAGAAGGAATTGAGGATTTCTTTTCCATTGCAGATGGCTTCAAATCGTTCGACCAACCCTTCTTTTGTGCGGTGTTTTTTGGCGAGCGGAGACATTTCCACTGGATAGTCGGTAATGAACGTCGGTTGAATCAATTGAGCTTCACAGTTTTCCCCAAATAGCTCATCGATTAATTTCCCTTTGCCCATAGTTGGATCGACAGGAACGTGCAGTTTTTTTGCAGTGGCACGCAGTTGGTCTTCATCCATTTCAGAAACATCGATTCCTGTAAAATGCTCGATGGCCTCAAACATGGTATATCTCTTCCATGGACGTTTGAAGTCTATGATGTTTTCTCCTACTTGTATTTTGGTGGTCCCTGCTACATCGATGGCTACTTTTTCAAGCATTTCTTCCACCAAATTCATCATCCACTCATAGTCTTTGTAGGCGACATACAATTCAATCTGCGTAAATTCCGGGTTATGGAATCGACTCATTCCTTCATTTCTGAAGTCTTTCGAAAACTCGTAAACGCCTTCAAAACCGCCTACAATCAGTCGTTTTAGGTACAACTCATTGGCAATACGCATGTACAAGGTCATGTCTAGTGTATTGTGGTGGGTTTTGAATGGACGAGCTGCTGCTCCCCCATAAAGGGGCTGCAAAATGGGTGTTTCTACTTCCAGGTATCCTTTTGCATCCAGGTATTGTCGCATAGAGGAGTACATCTTTGTTCGTTTCCTGAAGGTCTCTCGGACTTCCGGATTGACCACTAGATCGACGTACCGTTGTCGGTAGCGCAACTCAGGATCGGTAAATGCATCATGGACCACACCGGCTTCATCCGTCTTTGGATTTGGTAGTGGGCGCAAGGACTTAGACAAGAACGTAAATACGCTTGCTTTGACAGTGGTTTCACCCGTTTTGGTCATAAAAACACTGCCGTCAATTCCAATAAAATCACCACGGTCAAGCAATTTTTTGCAAAGAGTGTTGTATAAATCTTTATTCTCGTCCGGGCAAATAGCATCCCGTTGAATATAAATCTGCACTTCTCCAGTGGCATCCTGAATAACAAGAAACATTGCTTTTCCCATGATTCTTCTGGTCATCACACGACCTGCAACCTTTATGTTTTGGAAGTTCCGTTTCGACTCTTCTTCGTCATGCTGATAGTTGGTATTGATATCATTTGCGTAGGCGGTAACTTCAAATTCCGCAGCTGGGTAAGGGTTAATTCCTAGGTCGACAATCGCCTGGAGGTTTTGACGGCGTACAACTTCCTGTTCACTTAATTGCATGTAAAATTGCTGTTTCTTGTATTAATAAATAGTTAATTTTCAACATCAACACAGATGTTAGAAAATAAGTTGCAAAAGTACGTTGTATTGCGGGGATATTCAAATAATGGTAATTCCTCCTAAGTACTTTCTTTTATTCCTCCACTTCCTGCCTAGAGAAGAATTCATTTCAGCTATAGGATGATTCCTAAAACCAGCGACAAATTCAAAAAAGCAAAGGACGAAATCTCAAAAAAATGAAACGGAATTTATTGTAAAAATAACCTCTAAAATTAGCTGTATATTGTTGGTAATTATGTTTTTATATGTTGTTTTAATCTGCATGAATCTGTGTTGGTTGAAGTTTTATAGGGATCTTTAAAAAGTTTTTGAAATTATTTTAAAATAGTTGGTTACAAAACAGATTTACCGGTAATAAATAACTGAACCTTATACTCTATTTTCCTAAAATGTAAATCTTATACCCATGAAAATTCTACAAACGCTGATTGCCTCATTGCTTATATTATTGCCGGTTTTAATTCCTGCTCAAAACGTTGGAATAGGAACGGTGCTTCCAAATCAAAAATTATCCATTAATGGTAAATTAAGAGTGGGCAATGACGCTACACCTCCAACGACTGGAACGATCCGATTTAATACCTCCACCCTTGATTTTGAAGGATGGACTGGCAATGAATGGAAATCCTTCACCTTCAATAATTCAGATATTTCAACGGGCTATATGGACCCGAATGGGGCAAGTGGGGACAACTTTGGTGAAAGTGTTGACATAGACTTCGAAACTGCAGCAGCGGGGGTGCCGGGCAAGAATAGAGTGAACATTTTTGCTAGATTTGGAGACTGTTGGGGCTATAATTATGAAATTTCAAATTGGCAAATGTTAAATAATACGGTTTACGATCAATTCGGAAAATCTGTTGGGTTGGGGGGGTATGTAAACAATAAATTTCTGGCTGTTGGTGCTCCAGGATACCAAGGGGGCGGTTCTGCTTCAGGTGGGGTTGGGATTTATGCTGTTGAAAAAACCACTCATTCCTATAAGACGACCATAATTCCTTCAGACAACACGACTGGCGATTATTTTGGATGGAGAGTATCTGTATTCCTTAACGACATGGCGATTAGCGCTCCTTATGATGACAATAGCCAAAACAATGAGGGGTCTGTTTACATCTACCGATATAATACCTTTGGCCTTCCAACTTTCCAACAGAAGATTACCTTACCAAATCCGGAATTAAACGCAGAATTTGGAAAGGAGATTCTACTGGTCGATTGTTGTAACCTTTTTGTCTATACCCCAAGAGAAACGGTCTCGGGAATTAGTCGAGTAGGAAGAGTGTATCATTTCAAAAAAAATGTTACCGGATTTTTTGTCCTAAATCAAATTATTGATAATCCGACACCTTCCTATTATACTCAGTTTGGGAGAAGCTTGGCCTACTTCAATGGTACGCTAATGATTGGTGCTTCAGATTATGACAATACAAGTGCCACGACGTATGGTGCAGTTTATGTCTATCAGATAAATACAAGTACCAATACCTTCTACAATACTCAAAAACTAACAGTCCCACCTACCTCCAACAATGACAATTTTGGATTTGCAATAGCCATGTATTATGGAAAAATGGTTGTTTCCGCCCCTGGGTACGACGCGAAAGGAAGAGACGCTGGTGCGCTATTCTATTTTGAGCAAGACGGAACAACCTGGGATTATGTAAAAATGCTAAATATCTCAGATAACTATCGCGGAGCCCAAATAGGACAAGCTCTAGCTACCTACAATTTTGAAAAGCGAGACTTTATGATGGGTAGCAAGTGGTTTAACTCCTCTGGGAGTGTCCATTTCTTAAAGGCTAAATAGGAACGAAGCCAAGAGTCAGGTTATCAAAGCATCATTTTTCTGATTCTTTCTTAATGTGATTAAGAACCCTTTCATGAATTCTGTGAATGATAAAGTCTGACCAAAATTTCCAATATTTTTCTGGAGTAATATCTACTTGATACCAAGTAGTCCCCTCTAGTTCTGTTTTATTAATGTCGATCTTTTTTAACTTAAATTGACCATTATATGATTTGAAATACCCGTCTAAATGTGGTGGATGAACCTCCCAAAACGGATTCAACTCATTCATAGGAATTGGTTGTTCCTTTACGTCAAATTGCAGTAGATTAGGTTCCTGCCAAGTTGTGATAGGTTCTACAAAACTTCCAGTTGTGAAATTGCAATACCGAACGGCACCAACTCCTATTCCGTCAATTGTGGCATCTGTCGGATAAGCAATACCGGTTTTAAATATCCAATCTGTCGGGTCCTCTATTTTATTGAAAGTAACCACATTTTTCCAAACAGTTTCAATGTTAGAATTTACAATTATTTTGGTTCTAACAGGTATTAGGCCTTGAGGTTCATTCAGATTATCAAAACTCATAAATCCAATTGCTCCGATCAGCAAAACAATTGTAGAGTTCGTCGAATTTATTGTTTCCTCTCCTTGTAAGTTATACGCTGTGTAAGAACCTATTAGCGTCAATATCAACAAAATTGGAGAAGCCATCAAGATACATATCAGCCCTTCGAGTGCAAATATTAACAACCCAAAACACGCTAGTCCCAAAGTGGCAAAACTAAGTTTGAAGGAGTTGTTTCTTGAAGTCTCCTTTACTTTTCCTGTTATGAACGGTGGTAAAAAACCAATTATCAATGGAAGTAGGACAAAAACGGTCCATCCATATTCTCCCAACACTTGAATGGAAACCAACCCTAAGATAAATGTTAACAAAAGGGTTACGGTTATAGACAATATTTCAATATACTTAGTCATATTACAGACCTTAAAAATTAGTAATTTTGAGTAAAAATTTGCTTTGGGAGATTGAAATTCCTAGTAAAATCAAGCCAAATCCCAAAATGACCGAGGGCGGTTTATCCATACAAACAATTGACGGATGGACTTCTGATAAAACCAGATACAAAAGGCAAGCCCAATGAAGAGGAACAGATTTGTTAGCCATGCTTTTCCAAGAAGAATTACCATGCCTAGCCCTAATAGGTAAACAAGCAACAGCGCACAATACACAGAACAGGTTGCCCATTTGTACCGCTGTCGGTAAAACAACTCACTAATTGCACTCCAGGCAAAAAAAACAACCATTACCATCAAAGGAATCCAAGTCGCAGCCACCAAATAAAACAAGCATGCAAAAACCAGTAAGCTGTTTAAAACCAAGACGTCCAATTTTATTCTCCAGGATGGTATCATGCTAAGGTATTTAAGATATTGTCATCAAGAATCTCTGTTTCTGTCCATTCCTTTTTGTGTTTATCCTTCACAGTCAAGTCCTTCAGGTAGATCCAGTATAGTAACGTCCCCAGAAAATAGGCAGGAATAAAAACAAATGAAAGAATTACCAAAATGGTAACAGTAATCATCAAAAAACCAAAAATGAAACCGATGAAAAATTCAAAATCTCGAAGTAGAGACAAAACACTCAATCCTGCCATACCTAGTACAATAAAGAAAACAGACAACAAAAAATACTTGATGACCTTTCTAAAAGTCGGATATTGATCAACGGCATCTAAGCACTGAATGAAAAGCAGAAAAACACCAAGTATCAACACCAGATCATTGTCTACTAAACCAAAAAAGCCAAGTACAATTACCAACATAAATAGACTTTGGACAAGCAAACTCGCGGTGATTCGGTTAAATTTTTTCATGATTAATATGCTTTGTAGATCGTATATCGAAATTAGGAGACGGCTACAACTTAGGAGTAAAAAAATGGTCATCCAGCGGTCCTGTTTCTTTCCAATGACCAATGTTTCTAATACTCTCCACCAATTTTATTACATTTATCCATGTTTTAAAATAGTAGTAAGGGATAAAAAATAAGGCAGTATAACCTAAGAATGATCCACCAAAAAATACCAGAAGAATTAATAAATAGGTTCCAAACCCGCCATTGCTTACTCCTCTAACAAGAAGTCCAACCGCAATAAGAAACAAAACTCCAGCACTCTGAAAGAAATATTTGATTCGCTTCCTGCGGTTTGGGTACAACTTCCAGGCATCGATACACTGCATTAAAAATAGAATTCCACCAACCCCAAGAAATAGTTCATTATCAAAAAAACTAAACAATACATTAAAAAGATCCCATCCAAACATGCTGACAGTAATTTCGAAATCCAGGAGCCTACCAACCAGTACCACCACAAAAATTGTTTGTAAAAGTAAACTGATTTGAATTCGATTTTTCATTCTATAATTTCTTTCGTGTAGTACAAACATACAACTAAATTATTAAACTTTCAATATTTTCTGAAAGTTTAATAAAATAAATCATTTCGTATAATTCCGCTCTATTTTGATAGCCCAAACCCAACAAACAAAGCCATTTTTATTAGGTCTAAATAAGGTTAACTTGTTTTTACTCAAAAAAATCGAAACATATCACCCCAAAATTTGTTAATTTTGTATTCCCGAAAGGGAATTTTTAAATAAGAGCTGTTTCAAAAGTCCAATATCCAATTTTAAGCAGCTTTCATAACAAAATCAATAGTATGTCTACAATAACAAAAGGCCCCGTAATGCTCTACACCGAGCAAACTCCAAACCCTGAATCTTTAAAGTTTGTTACCAATAGAATGCTTTACCCGCACAGTACAGCAGATTTCAGAGAAGAAGCGCTAGCACAAGAGTGGTCGCCAATCGCTACGGCTCTTTTTGAACTACCATATGTCAAAGGAGTGTATATCAGCCAAAACTACATCACCGTCACCAAGGAATTCAACTATGGGTGGGAAGACATCATGCTCAAACTCAAAGAGTTTATCAAGGACTACGTAGAGTCAGACAAAGAGATCGTAAAGGAAGGTTTCCAGGAAGCAAAAGAGGAAATCGAAAAAGCACACATGGAAGTCTACGATGGAGATGACGCTGCCATTGTTACAAAAATCAAAGACCTCATCGAAACATACGTTAAGCCAGCAGTAGAAATGGACGGCGGGAATATCGAATTCAGCGCGTATAAAGAAGGAACCGTAACCGTAATCATGCAAGGATCCTGCAGCGGTTGCCCATCAAGCACCGTAACACTTAAAGCAGGCATCGAAGGAATGCTCAAAAGAATGGTTCCTGAAGTGAAAGAGGTTGTCGCAGAAATGGGATAATAAACCTATTAGCAAGTAGTCAGTAGCAGAACCAATATATTTTTACTTTGGGTAATAACTTTTTACTTGTTTTAATCAATAAACTAGGCATTGATGGCAACTAACAGAACATTTCCAAAGCGTAAATGTATGCTGATCTTTCTATGCCTATATGCTTGCTTTTTTCTTTCCATATCTGGAAATTCCCAACCCTGCAATGCACCAATCACTGCATTCGTGTCCTCCATCAATCAGCTTCAAACTACCATCTCCAATACTAAAAACTATCAAGGTGAAGTAACCATTACCATTCAAGATGGAATTTATACTAGTAATGGGAACAACATGATCTTTTTCATCAACAGAATGGGAAGTGACTGTACGTACAAAATAGAAGCGCAAACAACTGGTGGTGTGGAGTTTGTCGGCTATCAATTTATGTTGTTTGAAAACGGGAAGTACCATGTTGACGGGATTCGATTTTCGCGCAACCAGCATTATGTCGCTAGATCGATCGTCCGTTTTACCAATGCCGAAAACAGTATAATTGAAAATTGTTCTTTTTATGATATCCCTTCTAGTATTGATGCGTCAAAGTTCTACTACTATATTCAACTACTCAAAGGAGCCCACAACACCCTTCGAAACTGTGATTTTGAGTACAAATTGTCGAAAGGCAATGTCGTTCAAATACAAGTAGACACTACTCAAGCAAACCAGGCATCACGAGCACACCATCAGGTTTTAGGATGCCATTTCAAAGGCCAGTATTTACCTACATTTAGTAGTATGATAGCGATTGGATTGGCTGGTGATCCAAGGAGCGAAACCTCCCATATTTTCAGCAATGTCCTAGTGAAAGATAATATTTTTGAAGATTACAATGTCAACCCAAATGACGACACAGACGTCTTTGGCTACGATGAGATTATCAGCAACAAAAGCTCGGGTAATCTGTATATTAATAATACTTTTTTGAATTGTAATGGTCGTCTAAAACTAAGGTCTGGCAGCCACTGTACCATAGATGGCAATCGATTTGTCAGACAACTAAACAAAAATCGTCCAAGCTCAGCTGGCCTCCGGTTTAACGGTCCCGGGCATCAAATAATCAATAATTATTTCGAAAACATTAAGGCCTATTCTATTTATATTTATTGTGGGTATGGGCCAATCAAATATCAGTTGCAAGCAGGAGAAGTGCAACCCTGTTATCAAAACCCGGACAGTGCAACAATTGCCTACAATACCATTGTCAACACCACGGAGGAGGGATTACCTCCTATGGGAATTATATATTTTGACCTTCCAGCAAATGCAAGCTGCCCAGCGGCCAACGTCAACCAACTTCCCAGGCATATGAAGTTTGAAAACAACATCATCTGTAGATATGGAGCGACGACAGCAAAACCATTTATGGAACTACGAGGAAATACAGGATCGCTGCCACCCCCAAATCAAACCCTACAAAATAGCGTACTCAATACGAATATCTTTTATTCCAACCTCTCCCCGTCAGTTCCTTTTCAAAACATTAGTTTCTCGTCTACCAATCAATTGTTGTTTGCTGACCCTGACCTACAATTATCCGGACAAGAGTATATCCCGTCAGTGACCAGCATCGCTGCCAACAGAGCAGACAACACCAACCATCCAACAATAACCGCAGATATCAACGCTGCCCCAAGAAACATCAACAAAGAAGACATCGGCTGCCATGAGTTTGAGCAAGGGGTATGTCAAGCAAATCTTGACTTGGCCGGCAACGTGGTTTCAGGAGATTACGAGGTCAGCAATTCTATTTATGCTTCTAGTGGGAGAATCCAAACTGGGGAGAATGTTGTCTTTCAAGCAGGAAATGAAATTATAATAGATACCACTTTTACGGTCGACTTCGGTGTAGATTTTACCGGAGAGATTATTAACTGTCAATGAGGGTTATGGACAGGATTTTTTATCTTTTTTAAGATAATTTCACAAACTTTGCATACAAATTTTTAAAATCCCTAGGACTTAATGACAAATTAATTACATTTGTCCACTATGAATCCAGAACACCAATGGTTCGTAATCGTGAACCCAACAGCTGGCGTAAATAGAGCAGCAAAACAGTGGCCTCAAATATCTAAAATGCTTACCGATGCCGGTTTGGAGCATCAGCATGCTTTTACCCAGCGAGGAGGACATGCCGCACTTCTTGCTAGAAATGCCATCAGAGAAGGATACCGGAAAATCATTACCGTAGGCGGTGATGGCACCAACAATGAAGTCATTAATGGAATAATGAAACAAAAGGTCGTCCCGACCAATGAAATTATTTATTCGATAATTGCTATGGGAACCGGCAACGACTGGACAAAAACCCATAAAATACCTAGGAACACAAAAAAGGCAATTGAGTGCATTAAAGCAGGCAAAACCACCTATCAAGATATTGGCATCGCTACTTATGACAACAATGGTCAAAACGGACAAAGGTATTTTGTCAATGTTGCAGGAATGTCATATGATGCATTTGTCACCAAAACATCCAACGAACGACGAAACTTTGTAACCAACCAACTGTTTTATATTTTCTTAGTTTTTGCTTGCCTCTATAAGTTTAAGCCAAGGAAAGCTAAGGTGCTCTTTGACGGTCAGGAAATAGAAGGGGATTTTTATACGGTGAATATTGGTCTTTGTAAATATTCGGGAGGTGGTATGCAGTTTGTTCCCCATGCAGAACCGAATGATGGTTTGTTTGCGTTGACAGTTGCAAAAGACGTAACGAAGACCGAAGTAATATTGAACACACACCGCTTTTACAATGGAAAAATTGGAGATCATCCAAAAATTCATACCCATCAAGCAGAAAGCATTCGTGTAGAAGCCTCCAACGACAAACCCACACTATTAGAATTAGATGGAGAATATGTAGGCAACACCCCCGCAGAATTTACACTCCTAAAAAGCGCTTTGAAAATTGTCGTCCTTGGGTAATTTGGTCATTGAAAAATAGTCGCAAAGTGCATTTGTCCTAAACGCTCTACCCTTAGTTTTGCGCAGCAAAACGAGTCCATTTATTTGCTACCAACTATCCTCTACCACTTAGCACATAATCACGAATTTTTTCTACCTCTTTTTGCGTAAGCTGATAAGCGACCTCAGGATGTTCGCGAAGTATTATTTCATAGTAAATAAACTCTTCAAAGACTTGGTTGTCAATTGATTTTTTTAAGAATTTGAATTCTGGTGTACGCATTACTTTGGTGTCTCTCATGCCAGCAGGCAGCATAGCGATGAGTCCTTCTTTTTCATTAGCCAACAAAATTTGGTGGTCTTTTGAAGAAACCACGTGGCCGGGTTCATAAGTTCTTATCGCCTTAGGAAGTGCATACCCCATCCATGCCATATTAAATTTTACCTCCAGTTTTTTACCTTCCTTTTCCTCCATTGCAATTTGAGGTTGGAACGTCCAATCTCCTTGATCGACCCCTTGTTTACTGCACATTGTTTTTAAGGAATTGAAAATACTTGCCTCATTTCTGTTGAGGATATGGGCGATGGTAATCTCGTCTACTGCTTGTTTGGAGTTGCCTTTTGCGGCATACAGATTGGCAAGCCCCAAGTGCGCCTTATAATCTGAATAATTGGCCGTTATAGCTTTTTGAAACCATTGCTCTGCATTTGCAGTACTGCCTTCTTTAGCAAAGGCATTTGCCATTAGAGTCATTGCTGCCGCATGTTTTGGGAATTGTCCTAATACCTTTGTCAAGGCATCTTTTGCTTCTTGGATGCTGCCTTGTTTCAATAGGCTCTTTGCTTTTACAAAATCGTCTGAAGCAGGATATTTCACAACTTCTCCTTTTCCATTCTTATGATATTCAGAGGAGTTTAGTTTATTCGAATAATCTTTAGGAGTAACTTCTCCATCCAGCCCTCCCAATTGATAGGTGAAGTCTGAATTTTTTAGAACATCTTGAATTTCTTGAGGAGAACAAGTTTTCTGAGCATTTACACCAAAGGCAAGAAAACACAGGAAGACAATTAGCCGAATATACATAGGGAAATTTTAAAGAGGAAAAATTGGTATTAGAGATGTCTCAGATTGGTAACACAAAGTTAAGCAAAACAGTGAAGTTATTCAACAATACTAACTCAAGATAAAAAAACGATAAAATCGAATACATGAAATTTGTTTTAAAGAGAGGGAGAATTCCCATTTAGAGAATTTTTTTCAAAAACATACATATTTGCGATTATTGCTTATTATAATTCTCCCTACATAAAACAAGGCCAGATCGCTTTAAAGTAACTTTTAAGATACTTACTTCAACAACCACGTCAATGAGTTGCATAAGTTATTTTAATTCAATCACTTACAACAAATTGTGGACTAGGTAACCTCAAAGTAATTTTCTATATTAGTAGTATTAATGAACTAACTACTAAAACATTATGAAAATCTCCTCCAGATTTCAATTATTAGTTTTACTAATAATTAGCACGACTCTATCAACTGCTCAGGTTTATCCGCCAGATCAACAATTGGTCTACAATTCGATGCCCAACATTGCTAAACCAGCATACCTTGCACCAATCACAGATCCTATCTTCGGAACTACTGTAGTCAGAATTTCAGATCAAACTGTATTCAACACACACTACAATGGATTGTCCACCTATCACCATTATTCTAAATCTCAATCTTGGAATAGTGACGGCACAATGATAAAACTACACGGATGGCCATCTGCTATTTTAGATGGAAATACCTACCAATTTATAAAAACAGTTACTCCCCCGGGAGGACATCATACATGGTCCAATACTCAGCCAAACATCATTTATGGATCAAACAACCCCAACTATGATGGAAATTGCATAGCACAGCTGGATGTAAGCACAAATACAAGGTCATTGGTAGCCTGTTTCAACCAATACAGCACGGTCTCTATGGGAGACTGGGAAGGTAATATATCAAACGATGACAGATATATGGCCCTGCAATGCAACAAGACATCAGGAGGCGTAGAAATTGCCTGCTATGATTTTGTCACTAACAGTATTGTCGCTACCATAAATGGAAATACCACTTGGCCGAACAATGTGACCATGTCCCAAAGTGGAAATTACATCGTCATACAATGGGGGGCAACTGGCACCGCTAGTAACGAAGGAATTTGGGTGTATAATAGAAACAATATAAGCAATGCCAGATTTCTTTCTAATAGAGGAGGTAATCACTATGACTTAGGCTACGATACCCAGGGAAATGAAGTGATTGTTGGCACTCTTGGAAATAGCAGAAGATTACAAATGATACGACTCGACAATGGGGCAACCACCAATCTTCTTAGCGAAAGCCAAATGGGTTGGCCTTTACACGTTTCCTGTAGAAATATCAATCGTCCAGGATGGGCATATATCTCAGAATTTGAAGCAAGCTATGGGGAACCATCAAAACCTTATTACCAAAAAGTATTCGCAGTAAAACTAGATCCAGGCGCGAATGAAAGTGCAGTCGTCCAGGTTTTTGCTCAACCTCACCACTCTACTAACGTCAATTATGACCGAAGCACGTTTGGCACCCCAAATAGAGATGGTACAAAATACATGTTCAGAAGTGACTGGATGGGAAGTTCTTCCTCAGAAATCAACTCCTACGTCGCATTCATGCCAGGAAATCCATCCTGCAGTTTATCTTGTACTGCAACACAAACCTCTCCAGCTTCCTGCGGCAATAACAACGGACAAGCATCCGCATCCCCTGCAAACGGAACCGCTCCCTACACTTATCTATGGAGCGACTCACAAGCACAAACAACATCTACCGCAAACGGACTTGCTGCGGGCAGCTATACCGTAAACATCACAGATGCCAACAACTGTTCTACATCTTGTACCGTTACAATAACTGGAGCAAATAGTCCGACCTGCACAGCCACCCAAACCAATGCCCCAACCTGCGGCAATAACGATGGGTCAGCAACAGCAACAGCCCAGGGAGGAACCACACCCTATTCCTATTCTTGGAATGATGGCCAAACCTCTGCAACTGCCATAAATTTATCCGCTGGGACATACACTGTAGTCATAACAGACGCAAACAATTGCAGTACCTCATGCACCGTAACACTAACAGATGCAAATGGTGGTGGAGGTGGAGCGGCTTTCGCGAATGTTACCACCCAAGCTTCGATAGCCTGGAATGGAGGTGCTCAATACGCCAACAGAGCAAAACCTGCCCTAGGTGTCTGGGAACCAGGAGACGCCCCAGGTACAGAAATCATGAGGGTAAGTGATGCCTCTGGGAATGGACTACACTATTACAACAGCCGGCAAGTCTGGAATATTGACATGACTAAAATGATGATTGGAGATGGCGTTATTGCAGACAATAAATTACTGGATGCGACAAACAATTACGCCCTATTACCCACTAGAATTCCATTAAACTCCCATCGGGTATGGAGCAATACCAATCCGGATTTTATTTATGGAATAAGAGCGCAAACAGAATTCTGTCGATTTAATGTTTCAACAGGTGTTACCACAGTATTATTCACTCGAGGGACAATAATAAATATCCGATCTAAGGGGAATTTACCAGGCGATGACTCTAAAATTGCCTTATATGAACCTTCTACCAATCGGATTATTTCCTTTAATATTCAAACAAATTCAATTATTGCTGAGATCATATGGCCAAATGGAAATATTTCTGCTGGAGGGGGTTATGTAAGCTATGACTGGTCAGGAAATTGGGTTGTGGTTGGAATGGGAGATGGATCTGACAGGCTCTACCGAATGACACCCAATCTCACAAATATTACGCAAGTTCACAACCAAGTCCGTCATTCTGATTTTGCCTACAATACAGCAGGTGAAAGTGTACAGGTATTGACGAGATATAATGGATCTGTGCAAGTGGTAAACATCGACGATCCAAGCAAAAATTACATCAGCTCAGTTTTTGGAGGTGCTAATCCTAATACAGGAAGTTGGACGGTGACTCCTGATTATATATCAGGTAGAGGTCAAACGGGGTCGCCGGGATGGATAGTCTTCAGTGGCGAACCTGGGATAGGATCTCCAAATCACCCGCTAGGTTTGTTAAAATTAGATGGGAATACCAATACTTCAACGATAAAAGTTATTGGGTATGACCACCATAGTTCAGCCCCTGCCATTTCAAATGGCGGAAATGACGATCGTCAAAAAGCCTCCGTGTCTCCTGATGGTAATCAAGTCATTTTTACTAGCGATTGGGGAGTTCCAAATGGACCACTCAGCAGCTACATCATTCGAGGAACGGGTGGTGGCACGGCCAATTGCAATGTAACGTGCACGGCCTCTCAAACCGTCGCTCCAACATGCGGAGGCAACAATGGAGAAGCAACAGTTGTAGTAAATGGTGGGACAACACCTTATTCTTATTCCTGGAATGATGGCCAAACCACACCAACCGCAGTCGGACTTGGAGCAGGCACTTACAGCATGACCGTTACAGACGCCAATAATTCGTCTTCAACGTGCACCGTTACGCTGGTCGCTCCAGGGCTACCTACTTGCACCGCAACTGAAACTACCGGCCCAACATGTGGCGCAAACAATGGAGAAGCAACAGTATCCGCACAAGGAGGTGTCCCACCCTATACCTATTTATGGAATGACACCCAAGCGCAAACTTCCGCAGTAGCTGACAATCTTACTGCTGGAAATTATATAGTAGTCGTTACTGATGCAAACGGCTGTACAACACAATGTTCAATCACCTTAATAGATGCTAGTGGACTATCCTGCACTATTGAAGCAACAACTCCACCTTCTTCAGGAGGTAGTGATGGCGTTGCAACCGTAACACCAAGCGGAGGAACCGTTACAACGGGTGACCCAAGGACAGATCTATTAGCGAGTCCAGACCATATCGGATATGGCGCCGCAGCAACAGGTGGAACAAACTATGTTTATGTGACCAACTTTACTCAACTAAAAAATGCAATGGAGAACGCTGGCAACTATGTGTTGTTAGACCCAAGTCTTTCAGGTCAAGGAATAGGATTCACAAGTTCAATCAATGTAGCCTCCAATACGACATTGGACGGATCATTAGCACCAGGCTCTTGGTTTTTTCCAAATTACAGTGCTGGCTATTCTGCAAATACGTCAATGTTTAATCATTATTCTACAAATAATAACATCATCCACTCTGTAGAACTACGTGGTAACAGAGTGACTCCTTACAATGGCAATCACCCTTCAGCAAATGCCGGTGCATTTAATATTCGAGGGGCAAATGTTTGGTATGACCATGTTACTATTACAGACTTTTGGGGGCAAAGTCTTATGCTTGCTCAAGGCGGAAATAACGTTTCACTTTCTAATATGAAAATTGTAAATACAGAAAATGGCCTATGGTTATATTTTGCAAATTATACACCGAGGTATGTTTCCTTGTTCAATTCAGAAATAAATGCGAAGCAATTGACACCGTATAATGAAGGCGCATCACACTTTCACATGTGGAACAATTTCATTCATGGAGCTCAATATGGGGCAGCTATGACGGGGGTTGCCGAAAGTAACACACCAGGACAAAATGGGCCTGTTCGTACACTTTCTGAACATAATGTTTTTTCTAACAACAGTCCGGTTGCAGAACATGGGTTCCCTATGGGACATAGCTATGGTGGCCCTGTCCAATTACCTGGTTTTGTATATACCAATGCCAATGTTTACAACAATGGAGATGTTACTTCTGGAAACATCATTGCTGGGAATGCACCTTGGACAATTCCTTACAGTTATACTTTGTTACCAGCAAGTCAAGTGGAAGATTATGTTGCGGAGAATGCTGGAAAAATTATCGGTGGGGGAAGTGTTACCTATTCCTATCAATGGGATGATCCTGCCGGGCAAACCACAGCAATTGCAACAGGCCTAACCGCAGGAACTTATCAGGTGACAGTCTCCGATGCCACTGGGTGTACTACCGTCTGCTCAATTACAATGCCTGGAACTCCTGCTGTTTGCAATGTTGGCGTTTGGCTGGAAGGGGCTTTGGATGCTAACATGGGAATGATGAATAATAGCTTGCAGCAAATTGGGGTGCTTCCTTCAGGACAACCTTACGGAATG
Source organism: uncultured Saprospiraceae bacterium (assembly GCA_938016265.1). Classification (GTDB taxonomy): domain Bacteria; phylum Bacteroidota; class Bacteroidia; order Chitinophagales; family Saprospiraceae; genus JAHDHB01. Next base: position 9,749 of record CALLWB010000074.1, on the reverse strand, counting down.
GCTCCCTGGAATTATAATGGAAATGAAGGGGCTGGATGGCAACAATCGGATTATCCTGCTGGTTCTCTCGACTGGGTACTACTTTCTTTCCGTACTACTCCTCAACCCGGAAGCGAGGTGGCGAAGGTAGCTGCTTTGCTGATGGACGACGGAAATATCGTTCCAGCTTCAGTAGAGCTTAGTGTTTCAGGAGCAACGTCTTATTATATTGTAGTAGAGCACCGGAATCACCTTCCTGCTATGTCTTCTGTTGCTGTACCACTTCTGAATAATACCCTGAACTACGATTTCAGACCAAGCAATAGCTATAGTCAGGGAACTGGCTTTGGCCAAACACAACTAGGAACAGAATGGGCAATGTTTGCTGGAGAAGCGGATCAGTCCTCAACTGTAGGATATGAAGTAACAGGTGCCGATTTGATCCTTTGGCAAGCAGCCAATGGAAATTTTTCTACTTATATGGCAGAAGACATCAACATGGATGGCGATGTAAATGGGCTTGACCGGTTATTGTTAAACTTAAATAATGGAATATCATCTTCGGTAATGAAGTAAGTGAAGGAAAAAATCTCTATTAAAAACATTGGTATGCCTAAACTAGGTGTTCAATGACTAACGATAATCAAACATGAACATTTTTAATAAATATTTAGAAGCAGCTCTTTTGGTATTTTTGACAACGACCATGTATAGTCAAGTATATCCACCACAACAGCAATTGGTTTTTGAGACGATGCCTTCAATACCGAAGCCCGGCTATTTATCACCAATTACCGATCCCACTTTTGGAACAACAGTAATCAGAGTAACAGACCGAGCAGTATTCGATACACATGATCCAAATTCAAGAACCTGGCATAAGTATTCAAAAAACCAACCTTGGAATAGCGATGGGACATTGATTCACATGGGAGGTTGGCCTGGGGCTGTTTTGGATCCTCAAACGTATCAGGTGCTTGACATGGTAAGACCTCCAGGAGGGCCAAACACTTGGTCAAATACACAGCCTAATATCATGTATGGAACAAATAAGGGAGGATTTGGAGATAATTGTATTGTTCAACTTGATGTTAATACCAACACCTACTCAGCAGTTAGTTGTTTTTCTCAATACACTAAAGTTTCCTATGGAGAATACGAGGGAAACATGTCAAACGATGATCGATACATGGCACTTCAATGCATCAAACCTGGTGGAGCAATGGAGGTCGCCTGTTATGACTTTGTAAGTAACTCAATTGTATCCACTACGAATGCTCCTGTTTGGCCAAACAATGTGACGATGTCCCAAAGTGGAGATTTTATTATGATCCAATGGAATGTTTATGGAACAGGGCAATACCAGGGGACATGGATTTACAATAGAAACTTGAGCCCTATAGGGAATATTGATGCACAAGGAGGTTCTCATATCGACCTCGGGTATGATACACAAGGAAATGAAGTCGCCGTAGGAACAATGGGAAATAACAGAAGACTAAGAATGAAACGGCTAGACAATGGTTCCGTTACCAATTTATTAAGTGATGCTCAGATGAGTTGGTACATCCATGTCTCTTGCCGTAATATAGATCGCCCCGGCTATGCTTATATCTCAGATTTTGAAGACCCGAATTCGCAAACAAATAAGCCCTACTATCAAAGGGTCTTTGCTGTAAAATTAGATCCCAATGCAAATGATAATGCACTGACTGAAAGCTTTGCACATATTCAGCATTCCACAAATGTCCAATACGATCGGGAAGCTCACGCTGTGCCAAACAGAGACGGCAGTATCGTTATGTTTAAAAGTGACTGGAGGGGCAATTCCTCTTCAGAAATCAATTCTTATATAGCATTTATGCCAGGCAATACTTCCTGCAATTTTTCCTGCTCTGCTAGCCAAACTTCTGCACCTACTTGTGATGGCAATAACGGGTCAGCAGCTGTCGCCCCCCAGGGAGGAACCACGCCATTCACCTATTTATGGAATGACCCACAAGCTCAATCTTCAGCGACAGCAAACGGTCTAGGAGCGGGGAATTATTCAGTAACTATAATTGATGCAAACAATTGCACAACATCATGTAACGTAACCCTTGTAGATATTAATAGTTTATCCTGTTCTGGAAGTCAAACCTCCGCACCTACTTGTGGCAACAATAACGGGTCGGCAACTGTCACACCACAAGGCGGAACCCCTCCATACACCTATCTATGGAATGACCCGCAAGCTCAAACCGCAGCGACAGCAAACGGTCTAGGGTCAGGAACCTATTCAGTAAATGTTATTGATGCGAATAATTGTACCTCCTCTTGTACCGTAACAGTAACTGGAGCAGCCGGACTTACCTGTGTAATAAATGAAACTACTGCTCCAAACTGCGGTGGGAATAATGGAGTTGCCACGGTAACACCACAAGGAGGAATTGCCCCTTACAATTTTCTATGGAGCGATACTCAAAACCAGACATCTTCATCGGCTAACGGACTTCTTGCTGGAAATTATACGGTGGTAGTTACAGATGCAAACAATTGTACCACCCAGTGCTCCATCACATTGACTGATCCTAGTAGCTTGTCGTGTACCACTGAAGAAACGACACCACCTTCTGCTGGTGGAAATGATGGCGTAGCTAAAGTAATACCTGAGGGTGGAACGGTTACAACTGGAGATCCAAGAACGGATCTCCTGGCAAGTCCAGCCCATATTGGCTATGGCGCAGCTGCAACAGGAGGAACCAATTATGTTTATGTCACCAATTTTAATCAGTTAAAAAATGCATTGGAAACTTCGGGAAACTATGTATTACTTGACCCTTCTTTAGCGGGTCAGGGCATTGGTTTTCCCGGCAGAATAAATCCGGCCTCCAATACTACCTTGGATGGTTCTTTAGCGCCGGACTCCTGGTTATTCCCGGATTATATTTCGGGTTTTCCAGCAAATACTTCAATGTTTAATCATTTTTCAACCAACAATAGTATCATCTATTCTATAGAAATGCGCGGCAACAGAGTCAGCTCTAATTTTCCTTCCGGAAACGTAGGCGCCTTTAATGTACGAGGATCTAATATTTGGTACGACCATATTACGATTACTGATTTTAGTGGGCAGTCGATCATGATTGCTCAGGGAGGGAACAACATTTCTCTTTCCAATCTGAAAATTGTAAATACGGTGAATGGAGTATGGCTTTATTATCCAAACGATACTCCGAGATACATTTCCTTATTCAATTCAGTAATCAATGCACAACAAAATGCACCTTACAATGATGGTGCTTCGCACTTCCATATGTGGAACAACTATATTCATGGTTCTTTGTATGGTGCTTCCTTAGCAGGCTTTGGTGCCAATAGTGCTCCAGGACAAAACGGTCCGATCAGAACCTTATCAGAAAACAATGTTTTTTCAAACAATGCCCCTGCTGCTGAGTTCGGTTTGCCTTCTGGTGGAAATTGGGGTGGCCCAATTCAAATCCCGGGTTATATTTATTCTAGTGGGGCCATTTATAATAACGGTGATGTAGTTAGTGGAAATGTGGTGTCTCCTCCTGCACCCTGGACAATTCCCTATAGTTATTCATTGGTGTCCGCAAATCAGGTGGAGGCTTACGTAGCAACAAACGCAGGCAAAATTCTAGTAACGGGGAATACAACGTATTCTTTTTTATGGGATGATCCCATGGGGCAAACTAGTGCAATCGCAACTGGATTGGCAGCGGGTACTTACCAGGTGACCGTTTCTGACGCTACTGGATGTTCTACCGTTTGTTCTATTACAATGACGGGGTCTCCTGTTGTTTGTAATATTGGCGTTTGGCTGGAAGGAGCTTTTGATGCTAACATGGAAATGATGGAGAATAGTTTGCAGCAAATTGCAGTACTTCCATCGGGTCAACCTTACGGAATAGCTCCCTGGAATTATAGTGGAAATGAAGGGACTGGTTGGCAGCCGTCTGATTATCCTGCTGGATCGGTTGACTGGGTATTGCTTTCTTTTCGAACGACAGTTCAACCAGGAAGTGAGGTGGCGCGAGTTGCTGCCTTGTTGATGGAAGATGGAAATATAGTGCCTGCGTCTTTAGAACTTAGTACTTTCGGAGCAACGTCTTATTATATTGTTGTGGAGCACCGGAATCATCTTCCAGCTATGTCGTCTTCGGCGGTGCCTATTGTGAATAATACACTTTCCTATGATTTCCGTTCTGGCAATAGCTATAATCAAGGAACAGGTTTTGGACAGACACAACTAGGAACGGAGTGGGCCATGTATGCAGGTGATGCAGATCAGGCATCACCGGTTGGCTATGAAGTAACAGGAGCAGATTTGATTCTTTGGCAAGCGGCCAATGGTTTTTTTTCTACCTACTTGCCTGAAGATATAAATATGGACGGTGATGTAAACGGCCTTGACCGACTGTTACTAAATTTAAACAACGGAATCTCGTCTTCAGTAATGAAATAAGCAGAGTCTACTGTTATTCATTGACGTCTACTACAGGTAGTTCTTTGGTGTTATGGAGATAGTCAACTGCAGGAGGAAATGTGACTTATTCTTGTTTAAGATCCATCCTGCTAGCAAACAAGTCTCGTCGCACTGGATTGATGGTGGCATGCCTAATGACCATCTGGGATGATCTGCTGTCCGTTCAATTCCTAAGAGGCTTTCCAAGAATGCTACTCAGATGTGCCTGGATATGGATTGCAAGTTCAGAAATCGATTCTTACGTGACTTTTAGGGGAAGATCTGTATGGAATAAATACATTCATCCAACTCTATTCTCCAAAATATTATTAATTTTGCCCTTAGAAACAGACACAAATGAAAAATACACCGTTTACCCATCACCACATTGCTTTAGGAGCAAAAATGGCAGAATTTGCAGGCTACAACATGCCGATTTCCTATTCTGGAATCAAGGAAGAGCATTTCACTGTAAGAGAAAAAGTTGGTGTGTTTGACGTCTCTCATATGGGAGAGTTTATTGTAAGGGGAAAAGAAGCGCTTGATCTCATTCAATATGTTACTTCCAACGATGTGACCAAATTAGAGATTGGGGAGGCTCAATATTCTTGTCTGCCGAATAATGAAGGAGGAATTGTGGATGATTTATTAGTCTTCCGTCTTCCTGAAACCCAATGTTCAGAAGGAGAAAAGGCCTATATGTTGGTGGTCAACGCCTCCAATATTCAAAAGGACTGGGATTGGATCACTAAACACAACACTTTCGATACGAAGATAATCGACATTTCAGATATGACCGCCTTGTTGGCGGTGCAAGGCCCACTCGCTGCGGATGCCCTTCAGTCACTTACGGATATCAATCTTAAAGAAATTCCATATTATACTTTCAACCAAGGGAAATTTGCAGGAGTTGAAAATGTGATTCTTTCCGCCACTGGATATACAGGGTCAGGAGGATTCGAGATTTATTTCGAAAAATCGCAAGCAGACGAAATATGGAAAGCCATTTTTGAAGCTGGTGCGTCGTTTGGCATTCAGCCGATTGGATTGGGAGCTCGTGATACGCTGCGTTTGGAAATGGGGTATTGTTTGTATGGAAATGATATTGACGACACCACTTCGCCACTAGAAGCTGGATTAGGTTGGATTACCAAATTGAATGCAGGAGATTTTATTTCTGCAGAGAAGTTTCGGGCGCAAAAAGAGAATGGCCTGGAGAAAAAACTTGTAGCGTTCACTATGGAAGGCAAGCGTGTAGCGCGGCATGATCATATCATTGTAGATGAAGACGGCAATCCTATTGGCAAAGTTACTTCAGGTACGAAATCCCCTTCTTTGTCTAAGTGTATCGGTCTGGGGTACGTCAAAAAATCACACAGCAAACGGGGCAACGAAATTTTCATTGATATCCGAAACAACAAGGAGAAGGCGACAATTGTTCGTGCTCCATTCTATAAAAAACCTTCCTAGCATATATCAAGAATTTTGAACTAAGAATTTCTCGAAAATCTAGAACCAGCGCTCATTCAGGCAAGAAAACTCGGTTGAAAGTCTCATCTTAATAGGAATAAGAATATTCCCAAACTCCCTAGGACCGTTAGCCCCTTCTGGTGACTAGATTGTGTTATACTCTCTTCATATATCTTCTTTTTTGAGAAAGAGAAACATTCTATATTCTAATGATTCGAGCTTTCTGCCAATGTGTTATCTGTTATACTGCACTGGATCTTCGTGCTGTTCCTCCTTCTAAAAACTTCAGATTGTTATATTTTATCACTGCCAATGGTTGGTCAATATAGGTAGCAGACAAAAGGGTTGCCATACAAAAAACAAAAACCTCTTTGCCGAGACAGCAAAGAGGTTTTTTATTTCTTTATAAGAATATTCCTAGAAGTCAGGGCAGAAAACACCTCGACGATCTGGATTACATATTTTGTAAACTAGTGAAAGTTCGTACGCACCATTGGTATTAGATGCTGGAGCAAGACTCGATACGTTTACATCGTAGCTAAATCCTAAGCTAAACTGATCGTAGTCAAATCTCGCAGAAAGAATAAGTGCATCCATGTGGATTCCTTTAAAGGTATTGGAAAGTCTTCCCCATAGTCCAAGGTGAAATGCTTGTTTGCTATTTCTACCTTTTCCAAGTTTCAACTTAACACTTGTACCACCGTTGATTTGTAAAGATGGGCCTTGTGAGAACATAACAAGACCAGGGACTAACCCCATTTTATCACTTAACATAAACTCACCACCAGCATGGATAGTAATTTTACTATAATAAGCTTCGAATTGGTCTTCATCATTGAGGTTACCAAAAGATTGATTGGCTCTGTTTAGGTGACTGAATACACCACCGATGTAGAAGTTGTCTGTTTCATTCAAAATAGAATACCACAACAAACCAGCAGCTAAATCAGCAAACAAGAAGTTGTTCAATTCAAAGTTTTCAAATGAAGGCAAATTCGGATCAAAAGTTCCATTATCATTCTGTGTACCATAACGAAGATTCAGGAAGTTGATACTACGTTGAGCAACACCAGCATCCAAACCTACAGTCAGATAGTTCGATTTTTTACGATAACCGCTTATTCTTTTGCTATAAGCCAAGGTCAGTTTACCTTCAAGCGTCGAGAAGTCAGATTCTCCAGCACGGTCACCCCAAAATTGGACACCCCAACCAAAATTATCATATCGTCCCAAAGGCATTCTCATGTCATAGGACACAGAATACGTATTATACGCATTAGATTTTAATATACTTGCCCATTGATTTCTATAGTTCGCCACAAGTCGGTGGGAACAGCTCATCACTCCCGTCAATGCAGGGTTCAAATCCAATGGATTTAAATAGAACTGAGAAAAGTGTATGTCCTGAGCCTTCACATTATTAGTCGCTGAACCAATAATAAAAGAAAGTGCAAGGACAAAAAAGAGTCTTGTTAATTTCATAAGTCTCGATTTAGATTCGCCATTTTGAAATGGCATAGTTAAGTCTAGTTGGCTAAATTAAAAAAAATAAATTAAACGTAAGCATTAAAACGAATTCTATCAAAGAATTATTTTTTTGAGCGAATAGTCTGTTTAATTTTGTTCGTGTTTTTAAAAATTTCTTCCTAAGCAGAAATAATAAAATTCGGATTCGAATGGAGTAAAAACATCATTTAAAAACGTTTTTACATCTATTAGTCTATCTAAATTTAAAAATCGTTGTCAAGCAAGTAATTTTTTTTCGATTTTTTATGTTAAAGTTTGAAAAAGCTGCATTTTTTTAGCCTTTTCAGCGTTAAAATTCTACTTCAATAAAGTCACATCTCCCTTGTACTGGATTACCTCTCCGTCCACAAATTCTACCTCTGCATAGTACACAAAAACTGATGGGTTAAGTTTTTTCCCTTTGAAGGTTCCGTCCCATCCAAAGGTAGGATCATCAGGTTGGAAGTCTAGCCCTGTCCATACATTCTCGCCCCATCTGTCAAATACTTTAAATGCCGATACTTTGGCCACACCAGTTCCACCGAATATCATAAATACATCATTCGTGCCATCTTCGTTCGGCGTAAAAGCATTAGGAATAAAAATATTTCTATTCTTGTCGACTGTCACAATAATCATATCCGCTGCGGTACATCCCGTCAAGGTATCCGTTATTATTACATCATACGTTAATGTTTCTAAAGGAACAACCATTGGCGAAGAACAATCGGTACAACTTAGGTACTCTGCAGGGGTCCAACTGTAAGTAACTCCTATGTTGGGAGTCACAATTGCGTCAAGCTGAATGCTATCACCTAGCTCAACCACAACATCCGCTCCTAAGTTAACGATTAACTCTGCCGGTTCGTCCACTAGCACCTGATAAGAAATGACACATTCATTAATATCCTGTACATATAAGGTATAAAATCCAGCCTCAAGTCCTCCAAATACGTTCCCCATTTGGAAGTCTTCACCATTGAGAGAGTAGCTATATGGAGCCATTCCTCCTGTTATTGTAGTGTCAATGACCGTAATGCTTCCATTTGCCTCGCCAAAGCAAATCGCCCCTTCAGACACAAAATCAGCAACGATCAAGGTTGGCTGACCAATAGTTTCGGTAGCAAAATAAGTACATCCGTTTGCATCTGTTACCGTAACTGCATAATTGCCCGCATCCAAATTGTCAATGTTTTGTGTGGTTGCACCATTGTTCCACTCATAACTATAGTTTGGTGTTCCTCCAGAAACAGCCAAGACAATAGATCCATCCGACCCACCATTACAAGATGCATCAGTCGAGAATGTCTCTAAAATTGCTGACAATGGAGCGTCTCCAACAGTAGTAGATATCGTTCCAGACGGACAACCGTTCGAATCTACGACATCTAAGGTTACTATTCCTGGGACTAAACCTGTAGCCGTAGGTCCAAATTGTGGTGGTGTTGTATTCCATACAATAGTAAACGGTGGTGTCCCCCCATTTACAGTTGCAGTAGTAAATCCATTTGTTTGCCCTTCGCAAGTTGGCGGCGTATCAACCACATTAACGGTTATTGCATTTGGAGATCCAACATTTACCGTATGAACAAGATCACAACCATTTGCATCTATTACTGTAACGGTATGTTGTCCTGCCGTCAATGATACGGCGGGATTAGTTACTTCACCATTGTCCCAATTATACAGCAGAGGAGCGGTTCCTCCTGCAGGAAATAAGGTTGCCCTTCCATCACTTCCACCAAAACAAGTTACCTCCTGAACCGTTGATGTTGTAGCTAAAGCTTGGGGTTCTGTAATAGAAACACTGCCAACCACAACACAACCTAAATTGTCTGTAACTGTTACTGTATAATTGTTAGGTGCTAAGGGACCGGCTGTTTGTCCAACATCACCTGAACTCCAATTATAGGTATATCCTAAATTTCCACCCACAACATTAGCGGTTGCACTTCCATCCGCATCACCATTACAAGAAATATTTGTACTTGTTATGGTTACTACTAATAAAGCTGGTTCATTTACATTAACATTCCCAACAGCAACACATCCATTAGCATCTGTTATAGTAACATCATGGCTTCCCGCATCAAGCGCAGAAGCAGTTGCAGTATTCTCTGCATTATCCCATAAATAACTGTAAGGAGCTGTTCCTCCTCCAGGAGTAGCAGTGGCCACACCATTCGCCTCTCCAAAACAAACCACATCCGATATTGCATTGACACTTACTGTTAGGATGTTTGGTTGGGTAATGGTCACGTTTTCTATTAATAGACATCCATTTGCGTCGGTTACAGATACCGAGTGGCTTCCAGCGCAAAGATTG
>CALLWB010000073.1 GCA_938016265.1 uncultured Saprospiraceae bacterium | reverse complement strand
AGAAAGTCATCAAGGAAAACCTGATATTCAGAAAAGACCTATTAAAGCAAACAGATGAATAAAGTTAAAGATTTAATAGTGAAGCATATTTTTTGGATAATGCTGGTATTGACCTTTTTTTTCTTGACCCCAATTTTAAATTTTTACGGCGGAGGAGAATGGAATTTAAATAGATCAATTGGTTGGGGAGGATATGATCCAAGCTATGTTAGGTGGCTGAATGTAGTTCCTTTACACCTATCAATACCATTTTTCGCGCTAGGGTATGGTGTCCTATATATTTTTAAGATAAAGCCAAATACTACCTTATCCCTACTGCATTTGTTCCTTATCAGTGTCGAATGTTTTATTCCCATTACAAGCCTGTTTCAGTTAGATTTTATTGCATTTGCTGGCTGGGAAGTGTTTGTGTTGAATTTTATTTTTAGTAGAAAAAAAACAACCTTAAAAAAGGAAATGTTTTAGTATTTTTAGAATATATACCTCTGGAATTCTACGAATCAAAAAGAGAACAATAAGCCATGAAATACCTCAAATTAATAATCCTCCTCCTGATCACCATAGGCAGCACGCTTCTTGCCCAAGCTCAACCCTACAACATCAGTACCCTCACCAACACCAACCGAAATTATACGAACATGTTTGGTGGCTGGGGACCACACCTGCGATCCATCATGCGCTCCCACCAGGAAGACCAATGGATGGCCATCGACAACGGAGCCGACGTTTACCACAACGACCGAATTCAATATTACCAACTAGCAGCCAATCAAACCACCTGGACTTCCGCAGGACAATCCAACATCGCTCCCTACGAAATACAGCAAAATATGGCCCACGTTATGGTCGGCAATCAACTCAACTCCTACGGCATAGAACTTACCGGATTGGACAATGGCAATGTGTGGACCAATAGAATTGTGCAAGTAAGCCGAAATACCCAAACCAATACAAGTACAATGGGATACCTTACGGTGAATGGATCCATAAATCTACCTGGTAATACAGCAAACTACGTCGGAGCAGCAGTAAATCCCGAAAATGGTCTGGAGGTAGTTTGGTGGCACCTTTCCAGTAGTACGCTACCCGCTACATTTTACCTGATCTGGAAATACCCGGCGCAAACAACATGGAACGGCCCAATCGCCATGAGCGAAATTGTCAATGGAAATGCCTACAACATGTTCCTCTATGTTTACGGAACGTTCGTAGGAGATAACCGCCTTGAATTGGTAGGCCAAAGCGGAATTTACAATGTATCAGGGATCTCTGATTTTTATATTCCAGCACACCAGGCTATTGATTTTACTCCCACAGCAGCGACCCCACAAGGTTTCACCTGGTTGGGCAATAGCGCGACTGCCGCCAACCGAGTCACCGATATTTGGAAAAACCCATGCAATAATGATCTGCATGTTCTGGGATACAGCACTAGTACAGGGGACGCAATTTATTATTACCGCCCCGATGGATCCTCTACTTGGCAAGATTGGCAATACAAAGGACGGATGACCGATCGATTTGATTCCAAATTTAGCTACGATGTTCATACCGATACGCTGGCCATTGTAAATTACGGGTATTACGATTTGTTTGTTTCAAAATTGAGAGTTTCGGAATTAACGGAGGACATTGACCTGAATAGCTTACAAGTAGATACCATTCCTTTTGCTGATTTAAATACGGATGGTTGTTCTGCGTTGTACGTCCAACGTGCTGCTATGCAAACCAATCCGATCACCCATCAACAAATGGCAACGGTGGGCAAATACCCAAATTATGACAACTTGATTCGCTACATAAAGGAGGATAATATTGATCTTAATATCACAGAAGTAAATGCTTGTCTGCCGCCGTGCTCAAGATCCTCGATTGAGGTGTTTTTGCAAGGACCTTCCCTTGGTGTTGGTCTTATGTCTACTGTCTTATATGATGCTGGATTATTACCCGGGCAAACCCCTTCCAACAATCAAAATACGCCTACACCAGCTGGCCATCCCTACTCCGGTGCCCCCTGGAATTTTGCAGGTACGGAAGGCACCAATTTTACGGATGCTACTTATCAAGATATTGTAACTTCTAACAACGGATTAAAGCCTGTAGACTGGGTGTTGGTTGCTTTTCGGACGGGGCTTTCCGCCACTACGGAGGTACATCGAACTGCTGCATTGTTGTTGGAGAATGGGGCTATTCATTTGCTGGAAGACTGTTTGGAATTGGCAGACGGCGGCAAATACCACCTGGTCATTGAGCACCGAAATCATTTGGCAGTGATCTCTAGTACTAGGGGGACATATACCTCCGGCAAAATAGATTACGATTTTACCCAGCAAGATTCCTACGTTTCGGGGGGAGTTGGTTCTGTGGAAATATCTCCCGGACTTTGGGCAATGATACAAGGAGATACTGATGCAGATGGCTTGATCGATGCTTCCGACCGCAGCCTTGCATGGAACAACAGAAATCAAACAGGTTACCTCAGAGAAGATAGTGATCTCAATGGGTATTGTGATGCTGCCGATCGAAGCATGGTTTGGAATAATCGGAATTTGAATACGCAAGTGCCGTAGAGATGGATCAAACGATAAAATCATTGATAATGAGTAAAGCGTTTATTTCCAATGTCTGGAAAAAGCAATATGGCGATTTCCTTGCAGTAGAACATCTTGAAACACTTGCCAAACAATTGAAACAAAGATCAGTTGAGGAGAACTCTAGAGGCTACCCACCTCCATTTTTTGATCAGGAAATAACTCCTCCTAAGACAGAGGCATTGGCCATTTTTCAGCCGCTATTAACTCAAAAAAAATCTGCTCCTCCTATAAAATGGGCCAACACCATCGAGGAAGCGCCCTTTGAGTACCTGCTTATTCTGCTTGGACAACGGTGGACTTCCACCACCATAAAAACAGCAGCCGGAATTCCTCCTTTGAAAAAGACGTTGTTGGAAAGTTGTTTATTACCCTACAATGATCAAATTAGCCAGGGCACTAGGGCTTGGGAGAAACATATCGGTAGATCAACGGATGCATTTTGGGGCGTTGTGGAAGGGAATGCAGCAGAAAAAGAACAAAAAGTACAACGTTTGATCACCCAACTCCTTGAAGAGACTACTTGGTGGAATACCTTTGAACATTACAAACATGGGCTTGTTTTCGAAATACGGGTAGCTAGTGGTCATGGTCTTCGATGGAAGGCGGGAGGTAGCCAACTGATTGGATTTTTAGAGCCTTTCTTATAGGCAATTCCTAGATTGCAGATTATTCCAATTCCCAGAAAAAGGTTTTTGGCCTCCGCAACGCCGACTTCAGTCGCCTGAACGCTCTATCGATCAAAATCAACAGACAAATTTGTTATTGCAAAATCATTCTGACAATGGACTGCCTACTGCGCAACAGAAGGCTGGCGACTGGAGTCACTGCTACAGTGGGGAGTTATCTTTGCTTGGGAATTGGAATGAGTATAAATTACCTTCCTTATTCGCTCTTAAAATCATTTCAAATTTGATTCACCAAAAAATAAAAAGTTACAAAAAATGATGACCGGTTCTTTATCTGTGTTGTAATTTAGATATTAATAATAATCATTTATAAATAGAATTGTATTTATAAATGGTAATTTATAATGAATAATAAAACCAAAATAAGATTTTCTAAAAGAACTCTTTTTTTATTAAAGAAACATCAATGATCAATTTATTTTTTGAATTTTTTACCAAAATAATTTTCTTAATTTTTCTGTTGCTTGTCGGACCATCAGAGTCACTGTTTTCCATACCCAAATACGATGAAGGAAGGGTGGAGGTTTTAGGAATACAGTTGCTGCAAGATAGCAAGGACGAACGGAAATTTTATTACCTGCCGCAATATCCCAAAATTGCTGCAAATGCTAGTGGTGACCTGGAGTTTCTATTTATGAAATATGTAGACGAACAAGGTGATAATGGAGGGCTCTTTCATGCGTTGGTAGAGTTTGCTTTGCCAGAAGAAATGATAGTAAAACTGGAAGTGGCGCTACAAGAAGAAATAAAAGGAGCAAGGATCGCCGGCCCAGTCCCTCTGCGACAAACAATGGACAAGGAGCAGCAAGGCGGACTGGCTAGATTTCAAGTAGTGTCTTCGATTACGGAAAATAGTGGAAGCGACGTTTCCTTTACGGAAACCTTCAAAACATCAGGGCATGCACCGCTCCTCAAAGGGTCCAAGGCGGCCATCGCTGCAAAGTTAAACCAAAAAGGGGCCACCTTACTCTGGGAGTCTTTCCAAGGGGCGACCTCTGATGTTTCGGTCATGGTTACTGGGTATTATGAAGCGCGCATCAAGTCCTATGGCGCAGTGATCAATGCAGAAGTAAATACCCTCTACACCCACTTCAGCGAATTGCAAAATAAACAAGAAAAATTTACCAGAAAACAACTTAGAAAAGTCACCGACGAATTAATTCAAAATGAAATTTTAAACATCGAGATCTTCGACCGATCAGCAAACACCGAGGGCGATAATGAAAAAATGGAGGCAATGGTAGAAATCATCACCAGCCAGCTTACTGACTTACTGTTTGATGCAAAGACGGGATGGTCGAAACAACCAGAGACCGAGGTTTTTGTAGAACAGGGCCAAGTACAAGGCCGAGAGGAAAGAGGGTGGCTCGGGAAGGTTTTTGGAGGTGCAGAAAGCATGGAATACGTAGCAGACAATCAGTTTGTCTTGAAGAAAAGAAAAGATATTCGATCGCATCAATTTTATTTGAATTTGAATAAATCAATAGTGACAAAATTTCCATTTTTCAGTACTGGAAACATCGGTGGCAATTTTTTCAATAAAAACCAAACCCCTAACAACAACTATTTCAAAATCGTCAACCTGGACGACCCCGATTTTCAAATGCGAAACATCGATTTTGTCCTAGACGGCAATTACATCGGATCCTACAATAATGTCCTCAATTTTATCACTGTTTCCTTCTCTAAGAAATACGAAAACGGCCAACATGAAGTCAGCAAAGATTTGATTTTTGACCGCGAAAAATTATTACAAGATCAATCCCTGATCCAGCAAATAAAATACCCACGACTAGGACTACAGAATGCCGACTTTATCCACTTCGACTACCGCATAAAATTTTCGATGGCTGGTGGCAGGGGAGAGCTACTTGTGCCTGCCGATGGTACTTGGGCCAATGCCACTGCATCCACGATTTCCTTGACTCCTCCCTACAAAAAGACGGAGATCACCATTGATCTGGACCGAAGTAAATTGACCGTCCCAGCCACCATCCAGTTTACAGTAACGTTAAACGGTAAAGAAGAAAATCAAACGATGGTCATCCTCCGTCCCACTGATGAATTAAATACCAATGTCATTTCCTTATTTCACGACTTGAATTCCAAAATAAAATACCTAGTAAATTGGAATGATTCCAACCTGAAAAATCAGGAAGCTACCCTGACAGGGAATTATATTTTTTTAAAATAAATTTCAAAAAAGTATTACACTTTTTAATAGCTGGTTCTACACCATTGTAAGAATAAAATAAAAAGAAAATGAACCGTCTGGCTTTTAATGTCATAGTATTGTTAGTAGTTGCTCCATGCTTATTTCTAAATGCTCAGCAGATTCTTGTTGATGAGATGGTGGAGGCTGCGTCATTAAACTGTTTTCCAGTGCTAGGAGATAGCATGACGTATTATTATTTGCCAGCAGTTGGTCAGTTGGGAGAGAAAGAAAATGGGTGGCCGGAATTTTCCTATTTAAGGTACGTGCTGGAAAAAAATAGTCCGATTTCTGACAAAGCGATTGTGAAAGCAGATGGTGGGGCAATTCTTCATTTTCTAGCAGAATACACGACTTCCGACCAGCAAATAAAAAAAGCGGAGTCAGCTTTGAAAATGAAATTAAATAGAGAGATCAAACTTGCAGGGCCTGTGTTGTTTAAAGAGGCGAGATACACGATTGTTTCTTCCATTTTGAATAAGGGGAAAAAAGAGAGAAGGGTTATTACCACAGGAGATGCTCCAATATTTCAAAATAGTAAACTTGCTTTTTCTTTCGAATTAACCCCGACAGATTCAAAGATTTTGCTGGAGAGTTTTAAGATGGCCACGCCAGATATCTCTTTGATTTTCGAATTTTCGTTTGCGGGGTTAAGTCATGATTTTGAAGGGGATATTACGGTGAATTGGGATGAATTTAGGAGTAGTCGGCAGTTTGGTGCTAGTGGATCTGCTTATTTTGTGAGCGCAGAAATTGAAGCTGGATTTGAGACCTTGCGCAAACAACACACCATCGATGTCAATATTGTAGGAAGCAATCAGTACCTGGAACAAGTGCTAAACACGGCGTACAACAAATTGCTTACTTTGGTTTTTGAGCCCGTGAAGCCTGAATCAATTCCAAGAAATCAGCGCGGAGGATTGGGTGGTGCTATTGGCGAATTGCTAGGGCCGAGTGGGGCACTAAGTAGTGGGAATACTATTGGTTTTGGTTTGAATGCCTCCTACCGGATGAAGCAGTTAAATCTGTCCGGCAAATCCAAACTCACCTTCAAAGGGCGAGAAACCACCCAACGAAAACACTACATCACCTTCAATATTGGAGATCTGTACAAACGGTATGGGCAAAATGAGCAGATATTCAAAGACGTTTCTATGGAAGATATTACCTTTCTGCAGCGGGATGTCTATGTGGGAATTGACGGGAGCCTTTCCAGTGAATTCAAAAAACTAATCAACAGCGTCACCGTAACACTTAGGAAAACCCACGAAGACGGAACCACAACCCTCAAAGAAATTAATGTAAATAAAGAGACGTTAGCCCCTGAGGCCAGATTTGTTCTCTCGTATTTGAATCATCAGGATAAAAACCTGACTGACTGGCGGTACTACGAGTATCAGACGCACTGGCAGTTTGTAGGAGGGGGAGCGTTTGTTTCTGAATGGAAAACCAGCTCCGCCGCAATGATCAATTTATACGTCCCCTACAAAAGAAAAAAAATAGAATTATTGGGATCAATAGAAACTGCCGCTTGCGACTCCATTAGAGCACTTTCAGTGAAGATCAGCTATCCGTTTTTTGGCAAAATCAAAACGACTTCCCATACGATCAAATTGCTCGATCAGTTAAATGATAAATATTTTGAAATCACCCTTCCCGAAAATGAAATTAATATTGATTGCACTATCACCGCATTTAAAATTAATGGAGCGTTAAAAAACGAACAAAAAAAATTAAAATCAGCAATAATTTTTGTTGATGATATATGTGAAAATTAGAAGAATATTAAAATAAATTAATTTATAATGAATATTTATCAACTATCCATTTATCAATACAAAACCAAAATCAAAAAAATAAAACAATGAATAAATCAATAACGAAATTGATTCTGCTAATGAGCCTGTTTTGCTGCTATGGGATAACCAACAACGCAGAAGCTCAGGTAATTCTGGATTCTCAGAACAAAATCACTATTTCCTTGAAATCTGGAGATATTGTCACCCTATATGGAAAGGCAAAAACGAGAGATCAGTCATTTTCCAATGAATACTACTACCTGCCAGCAAATATGGGACTATCTAAAAAACCAGATGGTGTTCCTGAGTTCCTGTTTGCCAAATACACGACCGAAGAACGCACAGACAATGGCGGTGTGCAAGGCGCCATCCTCCACGCACTGTTTCAGTGGGGCCTCTCACCAACATTGGAAAAAGAAGCCACCAAAAAACTAAAAGCAAAACTGCTGAAGCTAAAAATGGAAAATCCGCTTTACAAAAAGATCGAACCCGAAGGAGCAACAATCAATGGTGCCGTCTCCCTCAAAACTGGAGAAAGTAAGTTTAGAGTGATTTCTGCAACCCTTGATGGCAGTGAGGAGAATACAATATTGAATTCTTCCGCCCCTGTTCTTCCGGGAGCAAAAGTAGCAATCGCCTCAAAAATGGATAAAAATGAAGCGCAGCTACTTGCGTCTACTTTCGAAAAAGGAAGATCCATCACCGATTTGTCCATTTCTATCGATTATAAATATGACGTTTTGTTTCCTGCAGTAGACGGAGAGATAATCTTCAACTGGGAAAAATTAGAAACTTTGTGGGAACAACACAAAATCAAACATGAAGTCACTAAGAAAAAAGAAACCACCAAAAAAGACAACAGTTGGTTGTTTATAGAGTGGTCGAGCGAAGAAACAAAAGAAGTGGTTTCTAAGATCGAACACAAGGAAATGTCGAGGGTGTATGATCGGATGGTTGAAAAAAAGGTGGTCGAAATCAATATTGACAAAAACCTGGATGACGAAATTGCCAATCAAATTACTACGCAGTTTATGGCGCTGTTCATGCAATCCATATCAAACGCAAGCACAGAAGCCCCATCTGACGACGACGAGGAGAAGAAAGATAAAAATAAAAACCCAAACAGAGGATACAACCCCAATATATCCTACTCCATAAATATCGACAAACTACAATCAAAATTTAAGAAAAAAACGGAGCGTTTCAACCTCCGATACCGAACGCCAATCACAATGGAAGGAAGCATCACTGAAAATCTAGCCGCCTTCTATGATCAAGTGCAAGACAACGAAAATTGTGTGTATTCTGTCAATTTGAATGATCCGTTCTTCCAACACCGCGATATTATGATGATCATGGATCTGGAAGCAGAAGATATCTTCAAAGAAGAAATTAACTACGTGACCGTTAATGTTCGTAAAAAAAGAAACAAGGGGAATGACTTCCAGGATCAAGTCACCATCGACCGCAAATTTATAGAAGAAAATGGGATTCGGGCTTCCCTGACCTATGCACGTGGCGAGGATAACAATCCTGACAACTACGAATACAAAACACAATGGAGTCTGCGCGGAGGAACAGTATATCCACCAAATCCCGCCTGGACAAAAGGAGATTGGGAAGGGATCACCCTAAACGTACCTATACGTCCGCGTACTATCGATTTTGAAGCAGACCTCGAACAACTAAAGGAGCTAGATATTCCAAGGGCAACCCTGCAAGTGCGCTACTTGAAGTACGGCGTCGAATACCAGGACAATCTGCATATCTCGGTAGCCAGCGGCAAAGGTATTGTCAATAAACGAATTTTTACGGACGACCACGCAGTTGGCTATGGATACCGATTGATATTAAATCATAAAGAAAAGGGAAAACTGGTTTTTGACTGGCAACCCAAAAATATTAACGATGATTACGTCTATGCCACCATTCCAGTAGCGGCGCTAAAAGAAGACAGAAAGTTTATTGACCAACTCCTAGAAGCTGCTTCAGAACTAGGTGAAGATACCAACCCTGACGGTTCGGTGAAAGATGATAAAACCATTTTGGATAAAATACTCGGTGCTTTAGGTGCACTAACCAAGTAGACAAATTGCATTCATTTCTACAAAAAATCAACAACAATATGAAACAATTATTGATCACTATTGGTCTGTTATGTTGCTATTGGGCTGCTAGTTCTCAGCAACAAATATTACTAGACAAGCCAGTACGAGCGGGCGAGTTGACGGTGTTCCCTGGGCTTTCGAATCCTAGTGAATATTACTATCTGGCAGATAAACCTCAATTGGCTACACATAAAACAGGTAACCCTCAGTTTTCTTTCGTTCGATATGTCAAAAATGCAGAAGTTAGTGGAAAGGAGGATAAAGGGATTTTGGAAAGTGAGGAAGGTGGAGGAATTGTGCATAGTCTGGTAGAACTTTCCGTTTCGGATGCGCAAATTCGTAGGGCGGAAGCGTCGCTCCAACGACTGAACTCCAGTGCAAAAATTATAGGACCGGTCATTTTTAAATCTGGGACGGTCGCCCTAGTCACTTCGGTCGCAAAACCAGATGGCGGGATGGCCAAACAAGTAGTTGGGTTAGGAGCAGCACCGGTATTGGAAAATCAGAAATGCGCAGTCTCCGTTCAGCTAAACAAGATGGGATCTAAGCTGCTGTGGGAAATGTTTACCCAGACGACGACGCCAGATTTTTCCTTTTCTTTCGAGATGGAAGTTGGGGGATACATGTCTCCTAAGAATATGACCGTTGAAGCAAATTTTGATCGAATTTATGAGCATAAAGCCATTGATGCCGCCATGGTAACTCCAGTACTTGCTGCGGAGGTAAAAGCGGCGTTTGATGATTTATACGATTCTGGCGCTATCAAAGTCACCCAGGTCGGAGAGGATGAAGATCTGAATAAAATGAAAGAGGCCGCCTACAATCAACTGATTAGCCTGATGTTTGATAAAATTGCTGGGAATGGCGTCCCCGATTTGAGCCAGCTAAATCCAGGAGCAAACACCAGTATGTTAGACCGCGCCACCAACATGCTCGACAAAGCAAGAAAGGAGGCCAAAGAGGAAAATCGAAGAATCGAAAAACTAGAACGAGATCAAGCTGAAAAAGAAAGAGAAGCAAAAAAAAATGCGCAATCCAGAGCCAACGAAATAAGACAATCTTCTGGATTGGAGCCAATGAAATTTTCTGACCAAAAAGAAGCATCAAAAGAAGGGGAGGAGTCGGATAAAATAAAGTTGCCCGAAAAACAAGCCGTCCCA
Organism: uncultured Saprospiraceae bacterium; assembly: GCA_938016265.1. Taxonomy (GTDB): domain Bacteria; phylum Bacteroidota; class Bacteroidia; order Chitinophagales; family Saprospiraceae; genus JAHDHB01. Next base: position 61,520 of record CALLWB010000073.1, on the reverse strand, counting down.
GGTATTGCCATCGGCGTTTCTTTTACCATGAAAAAAGTCCGACGTAGAGGCGTCTACAAAATTAATTTAAACAAGTATACGGAGGATTCCAGAACTTTTCGGTTTGACTACAATCCAGGCAATATAAGAAAGGCTTGCTCTGATTGTTTTCTAGAGATCAATCTAGACGATCCGCTTATGAAACAACGAGAAATTCTGGTGACGCTCGGCCTACGAAACAACGATGATTTCAAGCACGTCAATTTCGTAAATGTGGTCATGAAAAAAGAACATCAAAATGGAGAATCGACCCTCGATGAATTGAGAATTGACCAAAAACGATTTAACACCAGCGCCAATCTTTCTAAAATGATTTACGGTTGGAAAAGTGATAATGATCGTCCTAAATGGCTGAATTACAATTACAAGATACACTGGAGTTTTGCTGGTGGCCATCTGGTGGAGACGGATTGGAAGCCTACCTCTAGCAGTGCTATTTCGCTGGAACCTCCGGTCGTTCGGAAGCCCATTTATATCGAAGTCGACGAGGATTTTGTGAAGAAGCAAAAGGTGCGCGGCATTGAGGTCAAACTCTACAGCCTACTAGGAGAAAAAACAGAAGTCGAATCTGTTAGTATGAAAACGCAAAAGGAAGAATTGTCCAGGACAGTAGAGATATTATTGCCTAGGAATATTGAGGACTATGAGTATGAAGTGATTTATTCCATAAAAGGACAAAATCCTAAACGCTCAGGCAAACAATCAAGTGATTTTGGACGTATTGACGTCGACCGATTTTTGTAATTCTGGAATCAGAACAGCTTTTAAATTAAAAAATGAAATTCAAATTAATTATGAAAAAAATAATAATCATCCTAACACTAGTTGGTTTTTGTTTTGGAAGTGTGATTTTTGCGCAATCTGAAGAGGCAGAATGTAAATTTGTAGCAGATAAAGAATACTTAAAGGAATGGGCAGATGCGGATTCCTACAAGAACAAACGACTAAGTTTTGTACGCGAAAACTGGAAGGGCACCAATGTTTATGACTGGATGAGTGTTGATTATCTGGACGGAATATTTAAAGCGCAATTGGCCGAACAAGGAGGCCGTCAGGATGTAAATATCGTTGCACACATCATCAGAAAGTCTAATGGAACTGGTGGACTTAGTCAAAGTGTACTTGACGCAGCAATCGTTCGCCTCAATAACTTTTTTGTAGGATTTAGAATTGAATTTCAATTGTGCGAAATAAATTATATAGATGACGACAAACTATTTATTGATAAATTTAGTGGCGATTCTGCGGATATACTTGATGTGACAAATCGAAACCGAAAAGGAAAGCTAAACATCTATTTTAATCCAAATGGCGGGTCTTGGACTTGGCGCCCTTCCAATAATCCCAAACGGCAACATGTGATGATTTTGAATGTGCAGGCCAGAAATAGATCGACGTTAAGTCATGAAGTGGGGCATTGGTTTGATTTAATACACACACAAGGGAATGTGAATGGCAATCACCCCAATCCACCGGAACTGGTTGACGGTAGCAATTGTCCTAATGTTGCAGACTTTGTTTGTGATACTCCTGCAGATCCGGGCCTTTCTGGTCGGATCACACAAAATTGTTTTTTTGATTGGAAAAAAACAGGCAAAGATAAAAACGGAAATTACTTTTGGCCAGATACAAGAAATATGATGTCGTATTCAACAAAGCCTTGCCGTTCCAGATTTTCCTTTGAGCAAATATTACGTATGCAGGCGGCGTATTTGAATATTGAGACCGACAGAGGCTATAAATTAGAAAGCTGCTCCAGTCCTCTTCAGCCAAAATCTCCAAATTCGATCCATATAAAATGGAACGTCAACCTAATTGCCAGAACAAATGACGAAAATGGATGGGCGGCATGCTTGGCAATGATATTAAATTGGAGGGATGGAAGTCACTACAACGCTATTGATATAGAAAAGATGGCGGAAGATCCACATAGCCAACCAATTTTGGTAGCGAGCGGGATTGATCTTTCCTTGTTTTTTCGAAATGGGTTGATGGTGGAGCCTGCAATTACCTATACCCCACAGACTTTTGCTGATATGCTTAGTTCTGGCCCAGTCTATATAACTTCCCATCATCCAACGTTTAAGTTTTCGCCAGAAGCAGAGGAGAAAATGAGAGTAGTTGTAGCAATGGAAGGGGATGGAACACCAGAAGGAACTATGCTCACTGTTTACGACCCTGCACCAGACAATAAAGGAGCCATAAAAAATGAATCATTTAAGAAATTCGTAGAATATCAGGAAGCGTTTTGGATAACAGATTCCGAAGCACCAGGAGCAGTTTTTATGGTACACCCATAATCCACATAGCGGCGAATTCATTCGCAAGTACGTGATTCGTGAAATTTCTTCAAACAAAAATAATAATGAAAAAAATACTCTTACTATTAATAACTTATTTCGCTTTTCAAATGTTGGCAATTGCCCAGGATGAATTGAAATGTGAGGAGGATATCACTTCCTTCATTTCTTCAAAAAAAAATAACATCACCAGCGCCAGAATCGTAGCAGACAATGAAAATTCTCTAACCATCGAAGTGGAATTGGAGGGGTTCAATGAAGACGATTTTACACTGAAAGGGCAGTTGTTAAGTCGTAAAAGTAGTACCGCTTTGCGCGGAATTTCTTCTGAAAAAATAGAGGTGCCAAAAGGCGGTGGTACGGTAGAAATTACCTTTCGACTAAATCAAAATGACGTGGCCTCTACACAAGGACCAATAGCGGCTAAATATGTAAAATTTACCGTTTCAAAATCAGGTGGTTTGCTGGAAGGGTTTGAAGCAATAGAGGGATTAAATTTCTCAGGAACAGAACTGGTTTGTGCCTGCAACAAAAAATGGCGAATCTCCGGTGCGGCCAATAACAAAACAACCGTCGAGGTAGATTTAATTCCCTACAAATCAGCAAATACTATAAATCAAGGATCATGAATCAATTACCAATATATCTGCTTCTCGCATTGTTTTTTTCTATTAATATGACGTTTGCACAAACAAAAAGAAAAATTACGATTAGCCATGGGGTACTTTCTCCCAATTACCAAAAAACACCAGCAAAAGACAAAGCAGAAACAACCCCGAAAACAGAATCAACAACGGATTCTAAGTCCGAATCCAAACCCGCGTCGAAGGAGCGGAAAGGACCAACCAATATCCCATTTTTTGTAGACCGGGAACTAGTACATGATTACGATTTTAGCGCGGATATTTTAAATTCGTTTGACGAGATTTATCGGGATGCAAACATTCATTCTGGTTATTATTACTACGCGCCGAAGGCTTATGTGCTTGGGTTTTCAAAAGAAACTGGGGAGTACGAATTTAATGTCAATTACAATTCAGGAGGGAGCGGTAACTCAGGAGCAGCGACGGTCACTGCTATCCTTCGACCAAAATTGAACCGGCAAGAAGCCAAGCTGACCAAAGAATTGCTGAAGCAAAACATAAAAGGCAATCCTGAACAAGTCCATGGCGTCACCGATCTAATCCCAATCCCCATTCGGCAGCAACCCGAAATTGTATTCGACAACCTAAATCAATTTGGGATTACGGCCAACGATATTTCAATACGCGCACCTTCCGATTTGGAGGCGCCAATTTACTTGTCATTTACTACAGCAAACATCGATGATTTGATGGGCATGTTTTTCAATAATATTGGGCTTTATGGCAATGTGATCCTCTATCCAGATGGCGAAGATATGAAGGAATCCATCTCCCTGCCTTTCGAATTGCGAATTGACGATCCGGCAACTTTTGGAGCCTTGGAATTGACCCCACGAACCTGGCGGCAAAATGGCTGGAAAAACAAAACCGACTACCCAATTCTGCTAAATGCCTTTCACGTCATGAAAAAAGAAAAAACAGGCAAATTTCAAATTTACACCTGGAAGATTAATAACGTAGAAGTACCAGAGCACGCAAGCGTAAAATTCAATAGCAGCAAGGTGCCTGCTTGGATTGACACCGATCCCTCCATCAAGAAAATGTGGATGGAGTACACCGTTAAATCCTGTCAATCTTGCGAGAAAATAGTCAAGGATAAAATCATTGGTGGAACTGCAGGCAGCCGCATTCAACACATCGAGGTAGACATCTTAACCCCACTCGAGTTTACCGAGGCAGAGCTGATCAAAATCAAGCTGCGTTCTTTCCAGGCGGACCCTTCAGGAAACACCATGCAGACGCTTGCTACCCTGCGAATAGAAGAAGACATCCAAACCCTGGACGGTGGCAAGTTGTATGTGCCAGATGGTGCTACCACGGAGTTTGAATATCAAATTCAAGTCATTATGCCGGATGGTGCTCGTCATACTTCCCGATGGATAAAAAGTAAGGATCAGGATATTGCCATTGGAGAACGTCAAATTAAAAAACATATTTCATTTTTTGAATAACTCGAAATGAACCAAAATAGAATTAATTATATCCCCTACGTTTTGATTTTGCAGATTTTTGTTTTTGGGATTCAGGCCTGGGCGCAGCCACTTGCTTCTACTCGACAGATAATTGGGGAGGTGGTTGTGTTCCAGGATCTGAAGGACGAAAAACTGTTTTATTATGCGCCTGGCGGCTTGTCGTTGGCGGTTGGGGTGGATGGGAAGCCGGAGTTACAGTTGCTGCAAATGCGGTATACCGGGACAAAACTTTCTTCCGCTACTGGAGAAAAACGGTTTACGAATGTCCTGCAGTTTGGAGTGGTGATGAAGGGGGTTGCTTACGCAGAATTGGCCGCTGTAAAAAAGGAATTGGGGCGCGGGATTTCTCTACGTCCGTTTCCAGTAAAAAATATTGATGCACAGCTGATTATTCCTGGGAATATTGCTTCGGATAAATCGGTGTTATTGCAAGGAGACGTTAGCACACAATCAAGAGCAGAAAATCAAGAATCTGATAGGGGAAGCTATTGGACGGAGCGAACGTTTACGGTGCGGTTGGACAATTCAAGTGCGCAATTGTTGTGGGAACAACTGGAAAACAGTCGATTGGCCATTAGTGTTGGGTATTCTTTTTTTGGAGAGTTCATCGAGTATATTCCTGCAGAACTAACGACTTCCGAATCCTACGAATTGCAAGGAGTAAATGAAGAACTTGACGAAGAACCAGCTGCGACGGTTGCTTCTATAAAAACTGGAACAATTTCGGTCGCTATAGATACCAAAAAATGGCCGGATTTAATTAGAAAAATAGACATCAATGAATCCCTTCCTCCAGCATATCCAACCCTCGAAATTAAATGTTTTGATTTTCAAGACCAGATCGACCCGGATATTCTTTTAAAAAAAGTAGCACTAAAAGCAACCAGCGTCAATGGCCAACCAATAAAATTGCCGACGGTTCGCTTCTCCAAAAGTCAACCGGATTTACATTCCCATCAAATAAAATCTGCTTATGCAATCACCCTTTCTAAACCACTCTATTATAAAACAACCACCCTCCGAAAAGACGGATCAAATACAACCATTCCCTGGGTCAAAACCACTTCCTGGCACGAACTAATTGATATCACAACCAAATCAGAGGCTCAAAATTTGGTAAAGGAAACGATTGATTTTGAATGGGATACACTTGCAATAAATGAAGCGGGCTATCAGTCTGCCCATCTCTATCTGGAGTATACTATCGGGGAACATTCCCAAAAACAAAAAATAACCATCTACCCAAATCAACTCCAAATTCAACAACTTAAAGTTAGAAGAAACAAGGATGATCTATCGCGTTTTCGCATCATTTGGAAGCACAAAAATGGAACTAAAATCGTAGGACGAAAAACTATTGTTCGAGAGGATTATTATTTCCTTACCCTTCCGAAATGAAAAATAGGATTTAACAAAATTCCGTCACCGGGTATATAAGAGTAGTCAGGAACGTCTCCTTGAATTAAGAACAGAATTTATCAGATAAAAAAGTAGAACCATGAATATTAAAACTAAAAACCAATCTGCAGATAATACTGGAACGATTAAATATAAGAGCTATTTATTTCCTGTTTTGTTTGCTTTTTTGTTGCTAGGGCTGCAGGCCTGCAATTATGAAGAAATACCAGACGATCTGATTGTCTCTCCAGCGTTAAGTGCTTCATTTTCAGTACAAGGTGGACAGCTTTGGCAAGGCTGTTCAATCGGCTTTTCAGTTGATTCTTTAAGTGCAAATGGCTCTTATTTTTGGGAGTTTGGAGACAATCAGACTTCTACTGAGGAAAGCCCGGAACATAGTTACAATAATCCGGGAACTTATACGGTCAGTCTTACCGTTTCCGATGGAATGGACCAAAAAACAGAAACCCAATCTCTCCTTATTTACCAAACCAACAAGTTTGAAAACATCAGAAATCTAGGCAGCAATGATGAAGGTTACCATGAAGTGCTTATTACCCAGGAAGGCGACTATCTAGTGGTGGGGACAACAAGAAGTATAGGTGCTGGAAATGCGGATATTTATCTAATAAAAACAACCTCAAGCGGCGCACTGATTTGGGAAAAAACACTAGGAGATTCAGGCTATGAATTTGCCTCGGATATCATTGCAGCAGACAATGGCTACTTGGTTTTAGGCTATAGCGGAGGGTTTGTCGATTTGATAAAAATAGACCAAAATGGGAATGTCCTGTGGGAGAAAAATTACCCCAATTCAGGGGACAATAACGGAGAAAGTATTATCCAAACTTCAGATGGCGGATATGCAATCGCTGGTAGGGCAACTCAAAACTTCACCTACAACATGGCTCTACTAAAAGTGGACGCCAATGGCAATTTGCAATGGACCAAAAACTATGGCGATAATGGGGATGATATTGCCTATTCTTTGGTAGAAACTTCTGACGGCGGTTTTATTTTGGCAGGGTACAATGAATCCGCTGCTGCGCTCGTCAAAATAGATGAAAGTGGCAATTTACAATGGGAAAAAACACTCAGTCAGGTGGGAACTTATGGGGCATTTCATAGCATTCAACCTGCCTTGGATGGCGGTTACATTGTTTGCGGTTCGCAGAGTGACATTTCAGGAGATTTGTTTGCCTACGTTGCAAAAGTCAATGAGTCGGGCACTATTATTTGGGACAAGTCATTCGGAGGAACGTATTCTGCATTTTATGATGTGGAAATTGCCTCGGACAATGGGTATGTTTTTTCAGGAAAGCATGATGATCAGCCTGCTGGAAATTCGAAAGCGTATTTGGTAAAAACGGATGCTAATGGAGTATTGGAGTGGGAGAAACAATTTCAAGGAATAAATGCGGAGGCTCGATCTGTGACCAAAACTACCGATTGTGGATATATAGCTGTGGGCAATGCCAATGGTGCTTGCTACCAAATAAAAACCGATTCCCAAGGTGATTCAAATTAGAAATAACTATGAAAAAAATTATTATTTTAATAGTTGCCTGTTTTGTCTCTGTCCATCTTTTTGCTCAGGGGAAAAGCAAACGAATTACCATAAAAAAGCAACAAGTTACGCTCCTTGATTGGATGGCCCCTCTTACCGATTTGGATTTGGAGTTGATGAACAGCAAACTGCCCATCAAATTGCGCTTGGTTTCCCCGGAAAAAATAAACCGTACGTCGATGTTTATTACAATAAACGGAAAGCGGATGACGAGCACAAAAGCAGGTGAAGTCAGTCTGGTCGGAACGCCTAAAAATCAAGAATATACCCTTGGAAGTGCTGTCCATCTCCTAGAAGGAAACAACAAGATCCAAGTAACTTATGAGTTGATGAATGGACAAAAAATCCGATCTCCAATAAAGGAAATTGAATACCAAAATTCTAAAGCTACCATTGGCGTAACTACCAAGAATGGCGAAGGGGAAATGGAAAATTATATTTACTGGCTTTCGCCGAATACTACGCTACTAAATAATAAACCACTGACAGAGAAGAAGCGAGAGTTCCCAGTTGCCCTTAAAATATTGTCATCGAGATCAATTTCGAAGGAAGACATAGTGGTGTTTCATAATGATAATATTCTTGTGCCATCTCCTAGGTCCAGTTTGAAGAAAGTTAGCCTAGGCGAATACATTTTTAAAGATTTTCTACAGCTAACGGAAGCGCCTAAACAAAATGTGATTGATGTTCAATTTAGAATTAATGGGCGCGTCTGCCGGACTAAGGCAGCACTCAACGTGGAGTTTTCCCCGGTCAAAGGCAACCTGTATGTATTGTCGATTGGCACGAGCACCGATCTGGAATTTACTAAGACGGACGCCTGGGACTTTGCAGAACTTTATACCAATCAGGCTGGAAGTGAGAAACTGTTTAATCGGACCATTGTGGAAGTGCTTCCTGGAAAGGAGGCAAGTGCTAGTGCTATTAAGGAAAACATTGAAGGACTGAAAACTAAATTTGACAGAGGCGTTATTACTTCTGCGGATATGATCATTTTGTTCTTGTCTTCGCACGGTTTTTTGTACGACAGTAAAGAATTTAGAATCCAGGGAGATGATTATGATTCTGGAAAGCCCAAAAGTACTTCGGTGTCTTATAAGGTGGATATACTGGACATTTTAGACCGTATTCCTTGCAAAAAACTAATTTTTATTGATGCTTGTCATAGTGGTGCTGCAGGAGCAAGAGGCAGCAATTCGCTCAATTTTGAAATTGAAAAATTAAATAAAATAAGAAACGGATTGGCAGTAATTGCTTCTAGTAGGGGCAATGAAAAATCTTACGAGGACGAAAAGTGGGAAAATGGTGCATTTACAGAAGCCATCCTCCTTGGTCTGCAAGACGGAAAAGCCGATTTGGAAACAGGAAATAAAGATGGCATCATTTCGCTTTTGGAATTGTCCCGCTACATTAATAAAACAGTTCCCAAGATGGTCGGCGAAGTCAAATCACAAGCCCAACATCCTATTTTACTAAGTAACAGCCTAAGCGATATCGCCATCTATGTTCCCAAAAAATAGAAGAGAAATCCCCATTACCATTAACTAATTCACCAAAAATAATTCATCAATTTCCAATTAACAATAAATAAATCATGAAAATAATTAAAACTCTATTCTTACTTCTAGTCACTACAATTTGCAACGCCCAAGTAGCAAACGTCGACTGGCACGACGATATCGAATCCGCCGGCGAAACGGTCATCACGATCACCTACGATCTAAACAAACTAGGCGACGAAAGTTTTTTTAATGTCACTGTAAAAGCAAAAATAAATGGGCGCACCATAGACGTTCGTTCTGTATCTGGCGACGTAGGAGAATTCACAAAAAGAGGAAACAGCAAACGCATAAAATGGAACATCGCCCAGGACGTCGACGAAATAGATGGCGATCTCGAAATTGATGTTCTTGCTGTTCCTGCTAGTCAGGTGCTGGATGCACGGACCACCCCAAATCCTGTCGCCGGAGGCAGCAATTCAACTCCATTGTTAGCAGGGATTAGCAGCATTGCTGGACTAGGAGGCGGATTGATCATCTATGGACTGACCAAGGAATCGGCAGCATCGGAGGACTATGAAATTTACAAAGCCAACACCGATCCTGATGCCGAAGTATACAACAATCTAGGTATCACCAGAAGGGAATTGTATACAGAAGCCAACAAAAAACACAAGGGCGCACAGGCGTTGACTTACGGAGGGATCACGGTCATAGTAGCAGCAGGAGCCATCATTGTCTCTCGACTAATTGGCAACAAAAAAATGAGTAATAGCGGACTCTCCTTCACACCAATGCTGGACTTAAATACAAAAAGAACAAGTGAAATTTCAACTCCCCTTGTGTACGGATTCAATCTATCCTATCAATTCAACAGGCCTAAGAACCATTAAAAATACACGCTATCCCCCGCTAGTGGGGCTACGACGGTGGATTTCCAAATTGCAACCTTAAATCCTCCGAAAATACAAATTCAAAAAAATCATTTAGAACACCTACTATCCACTTTAAAATCATTCCTTCCATGAAAAATATAATCTTTTTTTGCTTTTTATTATTCCAACTTACCGCATTTGGACAATCCAACACCGCCTATAATGGTCTAAATACTTTCCTAGGATCAGATTTTTTTACAAAATTCGAAGAAGTACGAAAAAATGTAGAGGACAAGGTCATTCAAGTCAAGCTTAAGGAACATCAATACGATGACGACGACATCGATATTCTAATCGACAGTTATACCGCCTCCGCAAAATATTACAACCGAATTCTAGAAGGATTGAAGTACGATTTGCTGAATAAAAGAAAACGAAAAGAAATGATCAAATTTCCAAATGGATACGTATCCAACCTACAAGACAAATTGGAAAAGGCCAATGAATATTACGCCAACACCTTCGAAGAAGAGTACTTCAATATCACCGGAAACACTGGTGCTATTCCGATCAATTTGCTCACCGACATCATCAAATACGTCAAGGTCTCCATCGAAATCGTCAAAGCCATCAAAGCCGAAGTAAAACGATTCAACGAAGAACTAATGAATAAGAATTTGTTAGCACCCTACCAATTTAGAACCTGGGAAGAAATTGAGTAACTCCTATTCCCGCTGGCGGTGCTACGGGGGGGATTCGTACCTATCTGGCATTTCAAAAATCGAAAATAATTATGAAAAAATTAATCGCCATAGTACTAGGAATAACATTCCTATTCTCGACAGCCAACTTACTAGCCCAAGGCGTCCTCCTGGACAGAAATTACTACGACAAATTACCCCAACAATCATCCTACGGCGACGGCGGAAAATCAGAATCCAAAGCCCTGGAAGGTATTTACAAAATCGACCTAAAGCCCTATTGCCCTGCAGTCATTAACCAAGGAACAATCGCTTCCTGTACTGGATGGTCTGTGGGCTATGCCGCCCAATCCATTCAATATGCCAAGCAGCAAAACTGGGAAAATCAGCAGGAGCGAATCACGAATCATGCATTTTCTGCCCACTTTATTTACAATCAATTGCGGAAGGGACAAGAAGGCGGCTGCAACATCGGCACCCACATTGGTGAAGCGATGCAATTGTTAGTAGACAAGGGAAATCAGTTGTCTCAAAAGTATGACAAAAACCGAAATTGCCTTCGGCAGCCAACCGACCAGGAACTAACCGCAGCGGCCAATTTCAAAATAAAAGATTACACCACGCTTTTTTCTTCAAGGGAGAAAAATTCCAAACTCAAAACCAACAAAATAAAACTAAGCTTAGCCCAGGGGAAACCAGTGGTCATCGCCATGCCCATTTACCAAAGTTTCATCCAATTGCGAACGGCCACCTATCGCGGGAAACGAAGCACAGAAGAACGGTTGGACTACCACGCAATGACCGTCATCGGATTCGACGAAACCCGTGGCGCCTTTGAAATTATGAATAGTTGGGGCTCTAGCTGGGCGAACAAAGGGTTTGTCTGGATAAATTATGAAACCTTTGCGGAATTCTGTGTTTTTGCTTTTCAAATGGACATCCATTCCGAAGCCACCCACCCCACCACACAAAATAGCCAGCGCCCCTCAGCAAAGGAGTTGATTCAAACAGAGTTGATTTTCATAAAACCAACCACTCGTCCAAACAGTAACGTGATGGTCTTTGAACATTTTCCACTAGAAGAAGGGACAGATGGCATTTACCACCTAAAAGATACCTTTCATCAATTTGACAGGGGACAATTGATCATCAAAAATACAACAGCCAACACCTATCTCTATTTATACAGTATTGACCCCGAAGGAGCAATCAATGTTCATTGGCCTAGAGACCAACAGGTAAATTCCAAGTTTGGCGGTCTAAACGAGAGTCCACTTATCACTGTTCCAGAAGTCGAGCTGATCCTTCCCGAACCAACCATTGCCTTTCAGTTTAATAAGGTAGGGGAAGAACAATTCCACCTCCTCCTCTCTAAAAAACCTCTCCTGACCTTCACTCCTCAAACAACAACTCACAAACCCAAAGACATCAAAAAACTCCTTATCAAAATAACCATCGCTCCCTAGCGGAATTAAAGTTCCTAAAGTCCATTCCCCACGCGCTCCGCACTATCCTCCCCATTCAAATCGTCCGTTCGTCCAACCCCGCGATGCATATCATCCGTTGCCCCTGGCTCAAACCGCCTGGAAGAATCAAAGATAATAGCATTCCCATCCCGAACAACATTTGCCCGATTGGCCACTACCTCATAGCTAAACGTCACATTAGAAGTGCCGCCTTGCAATTCCTGAACTTCAAATCCTTCTGCTGTTTTATTGGTAACATAAACGCCTTTACAATCACCCTCCAATTGCACAAATACTTTCATTCTATTATTACTATCTACGATAATGTTTTTGGTATAAATTGGATCCAATTTTACAACTCCTTTTCCATTCACCAGCTCCCCAAAACCATAATCGGTAAACAGAATTTCAGGTGACTCGACACATGTCATCAACACTGGTTTTTCATCCAAATCAGTCACCACCGTTCCAGCAGCCCCAGGTCCATCAATTTTACGCAAAGCACCACCAGCTGTTATGTAAGAAACCCTTGAGTAATTTAAAGCAATAGGCAAACCAGCACCCGGCGTACCATAAACACTGGAAAAATAGCCGCCACAAGTATTGTTCAGTTCCGCAGCCGTCAACTTCCAAACAGAACCAGCCACACCAGCAATACCATCACCTGTAGTCCCCGCAATCCCTGGAAAACCAGGATTGTAAGCTAGATTCCACCAAGTACCTGTAACTGATCTGAAGTTCGTTCCAATCACACCACCTGTTGTTGTTGTACCACCCCCAAAAACAGCTTCCCCCAAACCACTATTGTAAGCGGCTACCGCTGCTTGCGTATTTGCAGGATTTTTGATCGTACTATATACACCTCGTCCTAGGCCATCATTATAAGAAACCAACACCGCATCCTGACTCTGTGCATTTAGAATACGCACACGCGCGCCCTCACCAATACCTGTATGCCGAACGTACAACCCTACCTGATCATTCAGTACATTGCTTTGTGAAATAATTTGTCCGGAAGCTGTACCATTATTTGTTATGTACAATCCCTGGTCTGCAGAGATGGTACTCGTAACAATATCCATATTCCCATCAAATCGGGATTTTCCGTTTTTGTAGATACGAAGTGCATTCACTCTCGCAGCATCAGAGGACCCAATACCAACGCAAAATGCTCGATCAAGGGCATCAAATCCGTTAGCATTATAGGGGAGATAATCCGTGCCAAAAAGCCCAACCGCTGTTTCTCCATAGGAGCGAGAATAAGTGCCCAATCCTAGGGAGCTGGAATAGGCTCCACTTGCTTCAGCATCAAATCCGAAGGCCCGGGCGCCGGTGCCGGTTGCTTCTGCCTGATAGCCTATTGCTGTACTGTTCGTGCCAGAAGCCACTGTCTGATAGCCGATAGCGACATTATTGGTTGATGAAGCCGCAGCGGATTGGCCCATCGCTATAGAATTGATTCCAGTAGCATCTGGGCTATTTCCGATCGCTACAGAATTGGTTCCGGTTGCACTGGCTCCATTACCAAATGCGGTACTAGACACACCACTGGCAACCGTATTGAGACCATTCGCAAAAGAATAAATCCCTGAAGCAATACTAGTATGTCCACTCGCAAAACTAAAACCTCCATTAGCAGTAGTATTGAAGCCAAAGCCGGTAGAATAATTGCCCATATTGGTGTCGTCCCATTGTGCAGCTGTCACACGGCCTGCTCGGAAAGCGGCGTTTTTTGGACTCCAAACCAGCTTAACCGCTCCTCCAGCTAAGGGTGCCGCGCCCGCACCTAAAACACCTTGCGCAATGACCCCATCCGCATGATTTATGTGCAAGCCTGCTGTCGGTGTGGCAATGCCTATTCCTACCTTTCCTTGAGTATACAGGTCATCGGTTATGGCATCTGGTGCGGACGTTGCGCCTACCTCATACCAGTCATGCGCATCTCTGGAAACAGGTATCCAGGTAGGTGTTGCTGATGAATAATTGGTTAAATATTCGACGCAATTACAAGAAGCAGAATATCGCAGATTGCAGTAGGTTTGCCAATTGCCTCCTTGAAAAACATTGATGCAGTCTTCTGTGGTATTGAAAACAGTTAGTCCGTCTGCTGGAGCGGCTATCGCATCACGCTGGACAGTCGTCAGTTTTGGAGGCAAAAACCCCTTTATGTTACTGTAAACCTCCAAAACTGCAGAAGGATGTGCTGGAGTAATTGGATTTGGAATAGTGCCATCTGCTACCTTAACCTGAGCAAAAATGGAAGAAGAAATCAATGAAAAAGCAACTAGTAAAATAGGGTAGATAGGGGAAGTTTTCATAGGTTGGGTTTTGAAAAGAATGATTGATTAAATATAAACACGATTCAATCCCACTTTTTCCTAATCCTCAACGTGCTTCTCTAAATTTAATATATTTTTATCAAAATCATATATTCGTTCGCTTAAAAAAGTAAATACGCGATCGCTCAATGAAAGAAGGTGCTATGGGCCCAAGTAAAGCCCATCATCATTCAACTCTGAAAAAATATGGAGTGCCGCTAATAACAAGCAGTCTTGTGCTTATGATTAACGATACTCCATGCCATGTTGTTAGAAAATACCGAATCTTTATCCAGTACTTTATGACCTAAGCCTAACTTCTTTATTTATTGGTTAATAGTTTTGGAGGAATTAACCATTGCTCCAAAAACCATTAACCAAATCCGCCTTTATTTTTCTATGCTTGAGAATACCCCATTATTAATGTTCCAAAGAATTTTATTGGAGTTGAGGGTGTTGAACATTGCCTACTCCAAATATAAATAAAATGTATGTTGTTAATTTGAACCAAGTTTCTCTTATGTTGAGAATGCAAAACCTAATTTTGGAAGATTTTGATCAATTCTAGCTTTGCTATTGTCAGAAAATCAATAGTTTATGTTTCAGTTGGAGTGGAGTTGAGAACTGCATTCGCAAATACGAATAGAAACGGTAAATCTATTTAGGGACCGTCGAGAAAATCCCATTATTAGGAAGCATCTTGGATTTATCTTGCCCGTTGACATCCCCATCCATATCAAAATCGCCATCCAGGTAATTGTTGAAGGTACCATTTTCCGTTTTCCAGATGATTAAGTCTACGCCATTGATGTCGTAGCCGTTAGGATCATTCGATTCTCCATTACCCATAAACAACCCATAGGTTCCAGGCATTAATAGTTTTTGACTACTTCCCAATCCTACAATATACCCCAGATTGGTTTTGAAGTTGTAGGAAGCTGCTCCTGATACGGGTAACGAAATTGGCGCATCAGTCAAAACAGGTAGATGATTTCGATGATGGACCGCTACATAATAATCACCAGTAAAATTGGAAGGTATTGACAATCCACCACCTCCTTCTCCTACAATGGTACCATCCACCAAAATCAGTCCCGCCCTGGAAAAAACAATCATCGATGGGTCCGATTCATCACGAAGTTCTATAGTCACCCAATCAACTATTGCCCTCGAACCAGCAACATTGAGCAAATCTGGATTAAGCATTTTGTTGTTGTAATTCGTTGGCACTAACCCTGCTTGACGCAACAGGTCGTACATTTGCCCGGTGGTTTGGTCGTAAGCGCCCTCCAGCCACGCCTCTAACTCTAAACAACCCACCAAATTAACATTATTGGCAGTGCTAATAGTATTAGAACACCCAGTAACCGGATCATTCCCAACTATAGTGAGCGATTCATTCTGGGTAATGGGCAGGTAAAATACTAAGGAATCGCCCTCTATTTCAACTGTTGAATTAAGTGGAGCATTCGCAAAATCAAGAAGTTCGTAATTAATGTTTTCTTGATAGGGAAATACCCTTAGTCGTAAGGTATCATTCTCACAAAGAAAGTTAGGCGAAGCATCAATTTGAAAGGGTTGGTTTACTACGTCATTCCTAGCAGCGAGTACTTCTATTTCGGACTCAGAGAGCAGTCTCCTGTAAAACTTAAGTTCATCAATAGCCCCTTCAAATTGCTGGTTTGGATCGAAGCCACCTCCACCAGGAGTATCGTTATCATTCCCAAAAACAAAAGCGCCACTTGGTATGTCAAATGTCCCTGCGCAATACGCATTGCCCCAACTGGTAATTTCCATATGAACGCCATCTAAATAGGCATGGACCAATGCTTCTTTTCCGTCAAAAGTGAAGGCAAGGTGGTGCCAATTGCCATCAGTCAGGCCCGCAGAGCGATAAGACCGATATCCGTTGTTCATCCATACCGACATACTAGTTGACGATTGTAGGTATATTAGGATTAAGTTGCCAGTAGTAGGACTTGCAGCGCTTAGTATACCACCGTTTTCATCTGTTGTATTTACCCAGAAAGAAACAGAAGCATGCTCCGCTTTGTCTAAGGTCTGATGCGGGATGGTTAAAAGGTTAGGATAACTACCAATAGTATAAGCACCGTTTGCTGTGCCGTCCATACCCGTAGTCAAGGTAGGTCCAGAAGGGGAGAGTGCACCAAAATTTCCTGTTTCATCGTTCCCATTTCCTATAATTGGATAACTTGCGGTGAGGCCTTCCGGGAAAGAATACCCTGTTGCTTCCGGTAGGATTTGAGGGGCTACTTCGATGGATACTGGTATCCGCTCAGTTTCTTTCCAGGGAGTAAAAGCGGAAACCCAAAGTGTCTTGGATTCTGTAAGTGTTTGTGTTAGAGTTGCGTTTGTGGCCCCTGGGATGGCATTTGGAGAAAAACGATCATTGTACCACCGATAGTTGCCATTGGTGGTTCCTGTGGCCTGGAAGGTGGCAGTGGTTGGTGGATTGCAGACTATCGGGCTTGTAACAGCGGAAAGCTGCGGGATACCTTCTTCATACATTTCCTCAATCTGGTAAAGACAGAGTGCTTCATCGTAGACTCTTAAGTCATCAAAATTGCCATATAGCTGTTGTATTGGACTCAGATTGCCTCCTCCTGCTCCATCCTGATCATTCCAGCAAAGCAAAGAGACAATAGACAAAGGACCTGTAGGGTGAATCTCTTCTCCTTGGAATACGCCATTTACATAAATTTGTGAAAGTCCATTGCCTCCGCGATGTGTAGCAACTACATGGTACCATTCATTAGGAGGATAAGTGTCTTTGGATTGTAAGGTGTTGTTTTTTACATTGATGGAAAATGTTTCCACTCCATGATAGTACATCAGCATTTCATTACCAATGGTGGCAGAAGACCCTGACACCAGACCCACTCCGGTAGTCGTAGGCTTTACCCAAAACGAAATAGTAAAATCCAAAAGCTGATCAAGTACTGGGTTCGGCAGGTTTAGTGTTTTAAATTGGCTACCGCCCGTATTGATTTGAGCGGATTCTTCAAAATTATTGTATCGATCATTGGCATATAGTACGTCTGTCCCTGAAATAGTTCCGTTATATTGATTGCCGCTGACATCACTGGTGCTATTGGCCAACAAATAATGAGCGTGCAGAGCAGCAGCGGGATCGGCATCGGATTGACCAGAAAATTTTAACTCATTTTCATTAATACTGAAGGAGGCTAATACATTGCCATTGATGTCTCTATTTTCAATTTGGCAGATTCGATTTCCGGCGGGCCCTGTTATAGAAATTTTACCATAGGACCTCGTATTATCTTCGTAAAACGCACCAGCATAAACCACAGAACCAGAAGATTGGCCAGAACTCAGAGGAGAGCTCATAAACTCGTAAAAAGGATAGGTCGAATTGCAGCCTGGATTATGTTTGATAAAGTGAGATCGATGTAAATCACCAGATAAAAAGACAACACCTTCTATATTGTTAGTGTAAATGAAGTCGAATAGTTCTGCTCGCTCCCCAGTTTGCCATAGAGAAGTTTCCGTGTCTTTTACGGTACGTGTGTCAAGTACAGGTGTGCCGAACTGGATAAATTTGAAGGCGGCATTTGATTGCAGTAATTTCTGTTTTAGCCAGTCCAACTGCTCGTCTCCCAGATGGTCGTTGTAGGTTTTGTAGTATCGTACGTCCGTATTGAAAAACTCTATATCCCTGTATTTGAAGGTGTTTTGAATGCCTCCAGTGCTTCCCGGATGTTCATAACCGGGACTTGGGAGCCAGGTTTTGAAAAGTCTGGTTGTGTACTTTTTGTCCGCATAATCTGCCGTACCGTTGTTGGAAGAATAGTCGTGGTCATCCCACATTCCAAAATGAAAAAAACTTTGATATAGCTGATTTCTCTTAGGACTTAGTGTGGTATATCTCAAATAGGTGTCGAAGGCGACAAAGGTATCCAGATTGGAAGAGGGCAGATAGACCATATCTCCGAGCCAAAGCATAAATTCTGCGTTTTCAGAAGCCATTTGAGGAAAAATATCTTCTTTGGCATCGGTTGCCGCTCCTAGTCCTGCACAACTGCCGACGAGAAAGTCAAAGTCCTGGATGTTATTGTTGTTTGCTATTTTAAATGGGTTTAAGCTTTGCTTGACCAAACTCCCATTTCGATAGATACGGACGGTCATATTTTGTTCTGCGGGTAGATTTGCAAAGGAGGCAATATAACTACAAACATCTCCGCTGCAAAAAGGGGATATCTCATAGGGCGTATGGGAGGTGCCTGTTGTCGACTCGATTACGCGGATAGTAAACTGCGCGCTTTCATTTCCTTTGTCTACTGCAAAAAAGATGGGCGTTGTTGCTATTGTAGGAGCACCCACTGTCGGTCCGGAGAGGAAGGTCTCTGCCGATATAGACAACTGCGAATAAGCAGTGAAAAAAGTTAATATCAAAAATGAAAGGATAGTTAGTGCATGTTTCATCTTCTTAATTTAGTAGTTTTTACGTACTTTTTCTAGTGATGTTATTGCAATCTTGAAATTTCATTTTGATAGAAGCTTATTATGAATCATGCAGATGAAATTCACTTTTTGACAAAATGACAATAGGGAGCGCTACTTTTATAGCACTCCCTATTATTATAAAGTTCTTTTTAGAAATCACTTCTCCACTCCAGAAAAAATTCCATTATTATAAAACCAAATTAATTTATCATCTCCGTTAATATCTCCATTCAAATTAAAATCGATTGGGTGGTAAATGTCAAAATTGCCATTGGCCGCTTCAAAAAGAATCTTTTCTGACCCGGTAATCTCATAGCCGGTGCTGGAAGTTTGGTCACCGTCTGCAGCAAACATGGCCCAAGTACCAGGCGCAATCTCCTTCTGACCGTTACTAGTACTTAGTACGTAACTATCCCCATCCCTAAAATCATAAGACAACGAATTCGTAGCTAATCGGATAGGCGTCATCACCGCCATATGATTTCGATGCCCAATCACCAGATAAACCGAATCTACATTCATGAAATCTCCATCCACAAGAGGCTGAGGAAAACTAAGAGACCCATCTGCCAATACCAACGCCGACCTCATCAATACACTAGAAGCAACTTCCGGTCCCGTTCTAAAATCAACCAACACCCAGTCCACCGTATTCGCAGGGTAGTCCGCAGATGTCCAGCCTTGGCCTTCCGTCCCGCTGTAATTCCAAGGTGCAGAAGCGTAAGGTTGGCCCGCTGGCAATAAATCCAGCTGTAAAAGACTAGTAGACATACGATTGTTAGCCACATCAAATGGCCCTTCCAGCCAAAGGGAAATTTCAGGTGCTGCTCCAGCACAAGGGCCAAGATGGTCAAGGATCGCGCTAAATTTTGGTGCAGGAATAACCGTCGTATCCTGATCCATCGTCTCCAACATACCCCAACTACCAAATTGAGCGCTCCGATTGCTGACCAGAGAGAAATGACTAAGGTGCAAGGGGGCCGCTCCTGATTGTAAGGGACGTAATAAATCAAACCATTCAGTATAAAGGTGGTACATCGCAGTATCTCTTTGGATGTCAAGCAAGGCCTGGACATAAGTAGGTTCTACCCCAAAAGGGGTAGGCGTCAGGTGTTGGCCCCCTTCATAAAACTTCAGGGACACTCCCAACGGATCTGCAATGTCAGTTTTGTGATAGGTAATATCACCAATGGCTTCTTGCATTCCTTGCCTTGCATAAAAAGCTATATCTGCTGTTGTTGCACTTGCCCCAAGAGCATCCAGGACGAGATCACCACTTTCAGGAATACCGAAGTAGAAGGTCGGGGCAATCGCATCAAAACTCCCTGGGGTCATACTGGAAGTAATCGTACTGGTGATCGCCGGCCATCCGGTAAATGCGCCAACGGCTCGGGTGATTCGGTGAGTTTGTCCGGCATAGGCAGTTGTAAATAAATCCATGCAGTTTTGAACGTAAGGCACGAGCCCTTCTGGCCAGCTTACTCCTTGCTGAACACATCCATACTCGTTGAGCCATTGAGCTTGCCCGAAGATCCAGTTCCAAATTTCATTACTATATTCAACTGTCAGATGGCGATCAGGCTCCAAATTGTCTCGGAAGAAAGCGGCCATATTCGAAATATAATCATTGCTGGCCCGATGCGGCACACAGACCCACCCGTCCAGACCATAATCATTCATCAGTTTGACCATCATTTCATAGGGGATTCCTTTCTGATAGGCCCAGGTGTAATGATCCATCCCGGATCGGTCCGCCCAATCAAATAAAGATGGATCATTCCAGGTCTCTCCTTCTCCCCAGTTGTTGGTTTGTCCCCAGTCCATAAACCGGATCGTCTTAAAGAGGCGTACTTTTTCGAGCCAAACTGGATTGAACGGTTCGGATAAATAAGTATTGGCATGTCCAGGCATAATTATTCTAATATTATGAATAGGATCATTAACATTGGATTGTGCGATGGTCAATTCAAGTACTCCTCCTGCAGGATTGATAACCTCAAAAACAGCACTGTTTGATCCGGTATAAGTTATATTTTGATGTGAAGTAATGAATGATAAAGTGCCAGTTCCCTCCCAAAAAATTGAATACTGACCAACCGGCCATCCATCTGTGCCATCCCAAATTGTTACTGCCTTTTGGGGGAATGCGGACGCTGGGATGGTTTGTGGAATATGCGTTGGGTAGCCATCTGCCCGATAGCTCAAATGTGAAGCGTGCTCACTATCGAATGGTGCATTGGGATTGCCAATGTCTTTAGTATACCAGGTACGTGCATTGCGCATCAAATCGACAAAAGGAAGTTCAGTACCAAAGTCGGCCATTCCAGCCAAATTGGTCCCAATGTCAAGTTGGCAGAGTTCATTGGAGGTAGTATCTACAGGAGGATTTACTGGAGGGGTGGTACAAAACACGCGCGTGTCTCCAGTGGCGTCATTAAAAGCAAGCAGTTCATTCCAAATAGTAGTGGCAATGGAGGTATAGTTGTTTCGAATAGTTGGATGTACAATATTAGGAACAACAAATGTCGCAGGCACTGGCTCTTCATAAATTGCACTATAAGTGATCATACTTGCTAGAAAATATAAGGTAGCCCGGCCATGTGGCGCATCATCTTCATAAATTTCAGTGACGGGGATTTGGTTGTAGGGAGCACTAGTCAGCAAGTTGGCTAATATTGGCCCTACAGGTATCATTCTGATGTTTTTGTTGGGATGAGATAACAGCATTGCATCCTGATAATCGATCCACCAATCATGAAAATCAGCATTCACGTAATTATAATAATTAGCAAGGTCGGAACTAGTTGGCGGGAATACTCCATTGGAAATATAGCCTGCCATATCCGGCCAGTTTTCGTAGATGTATATCTTAGCGGTAGGTTCTTGTTGGTCAATCCAATTGACGATATCTTGCGTTGCTGAAATTGGAGTAATTCCTCCTTGGTAGGGGTAGGGTTGGTCTGGTGCTTGCCATTGCATGAAGTTGCCTGCCGTTATTAATATGTTGTTGAAGTCTGCAGCAGTGAAGGGCTCATAGTCTGATTCCCAGGCGGGCTGGACCAGGTCATATCCCCACTGAGAAAATGGGGGCAAATTGGCATGCTGTGGTAAGAAACCATATTGGCCTGCAGCTGCATAGGTGTGTCCTGCTTCTGTGGCTAATAAATGCAGCCAATGGGGCACTGTTGTTTCATTGCTTGGTGTTGGGATAGCTGGTGGACGATGGTCTAACAAACTATGGCCAAAAATGAAAGAACGAATGGCGGTCTGTCCTTGTATTTCAGACAAGGTTGCAAAGATCAAAATCAGCACTAAAACAGGGATGGATATTCTCATAAGAAAGCAATTTTTAGATTGGTAAATTGGTTGGGTATTGGCATAGCGAGGACCGGGAGCAGATTAGCTACTCCTTGAACACATGAGATAATTAGTTTTTTATTGGAATCTACTTATTCAAGAAAGACTTTTTTTAGCGTGGTGAATGGGCCATTCTTGATTTGCAGCAAGTAATATCCAGCTGGTAATTGTCGGGTTTTGATATTAATATTAACGGATTTTCCTCCTTCCTCGTTTTGTTGACGATGTACTAGAATTCCTAGAGAATTGTAGAGCGCAATAGCATGGATGGGGGCTTGATCACTCCAAATAGTTATATGGTCGGTAACTGGGTTTGGGTATACAAGTATGGACGCGTCTTGTTTAGGGAAAATCTCCTCTGTGCTAGTCAGCATGGAAGGGTGCTTGAGCATCAGGGAATTTGCATTAGTTGTGATTAGTTGGTCCGTCCCCATGTTATCAATCCCATAAACATATTCCAGTTTGATAGGAAATGGGATGCAAGCAGTGGAGTCCATCTCCAATCCTAAAATGACATCCGTGATGACAATTTTTACTTGGGCAATACTGCCTGCACCTGACTTCATAGTGCCATCCAGCCGGGTAATTGCCAGGCCAGCATGGTCAAAATCACCTGAATATTTACTGTAGCTCAGCACCTCTGTTGGAATGCCAATCCAGCTATTGCTATAGTCGACAAGAATTTCGGACACATACTGCGTGTCCACCACGAGTCGAAATCCAATGCCATAAATATCTTCTACCGGACTGCCAGTTGTTCCAAGATGAATGTCAAAAACCAGCGTGTCTGCTGGAGCAGCAATTGGGACAATCGGTACAATGAAGAGGTCGTCTCCTGGTATATTGTTTCCTAGGAATCCTGCAAAGTCAGGGTTGGTTTGATTGTAGTTGATGTTGATTGGAAGTCGATCTTGTTCGTCGATGAGGCCATTCCCGTCTGCATCGCAATGTTTGAAGTTAGTGCCTAGTGAAGGGATTGTTCCCACCCAGTCTGCCGCTGTTAAAGGCTGCCAAAGGACCGTTTGGTTGGCGCGTAAAGGGCCGGTCGCGGAAAATGAAAATCCAAGAGTCAGGAAATCCAGGTTGTTGGCTACACCATTGGCATTTAAATCGCCGGGCCAAACACAGTCTACAGTGCACTGCGCTTTGCCAAATGTACTAAGTAGCACTGCCATCAAAAGAGTAAGAACCTGTTGTCTCATGAATGTTCAATTTTATTCATAATGTAAATATGCACTTCCTAATAGTCAAATAAAAGTACAATTTTGTGTAATTTTAAGGTAGTAAATGTTTATTATTTATTTTAATTGTATGATTATTAGTGATTTAAGGGATAATTAATTATGATTTTTAAGAAATAATTTTACATGCATGATAGTAAATTGATCCAATATTTATCTCTTTTTTCTAAACAAGATATACGGTTGTTTAGAGCGTTTGTTGATTCTCCTTATTACAATAAGCATGAAAAAACAAAAGAACTGCTAGTTTGTATCTTAAAAGCTACCTCTTGGGACAGCGCAGTTTTACACAAAAAGAAGGTATTTGCTCAACTATTCCCATCAAAAAAGTTTAACGAACAACATTTACGGACAGTCATGTCTTATCTGGTACAATTGATTCATCAGTTTTATGTTCAACAGCACAAGAAGGAAGAGGTCGGTGAGCAGAAGATCAGATTGTTAGAAACTGCGCTGGTGCAAGATCAAAAAAAACTCTTTGAACTAACTGCCGGAAAATGGGAAAAAATGTGTGCCCGATTTCCATATCGCGACAGTGCCTTTTTTCAGCAGCAGGCGCGGTATTATCGCCAATTGGATACGTATGATCTCAAGTACGGAAAGCGAATAAGTGGCAACTACCTGGAGCAGGCAATACACAATTTTGATATTTATTATATCGGGGAAAAACTGAGGATGACCTGCGAAATGCTCGCCAGAACGCAAGTGACCGGCCAGTTGTATTCTTTTTCGTTGGTGGATGAACTGACCACCTTTATCCAGCATAAATCCAGTGAGTTTGAAAATATACCCGGAGTTTGGTTCTATTATTTGGTGTATAACATGATGACTAAAAATCAAACGGATTTCTATTTTGAATTGAAGGAGCGATTGAAGCAGGATGCTGCTCTTTTTCGTCATCAGGAAGCCAGGGATCTTTATACGCACGCACTGAATTATTGTATTGGCCGTATCAATACAGGAGAGGCATTATTCCAAAAAGAAACCCTCGAGTTATACCAGCAGATGCTTGACAAGGAGTTGCTGTATTTGGAGGGCGTTTTACCACTTTGGGATTATACAAACATTGTTTCATTAGGCTGCACCCTCCAGGAAAAAGCGTGGACAAAATCGTTTATTGAAGAACAAAAAAACTATCTCTTGAAAGAGGTGCGAGAAAATGCCTATACTTATAATCTAGCAGCATTTTATTATGCACAGCAGGACTACTCAGATGCGATCACACTGCTACAAAAAGTAGAATTTACAGACGTCTATTATAGTTTGCTGACGCGAATTTTGTTGTTAAAAATCTATTTTGAAACGGCAGATTGGAAAACGCTTGACTATTTTCTGGAAACATTCAGAATCTACTTGCTACGAAACAAACAGCTGGATACCAATCGTCGTAAAAGTAGCTTCCATCTAATCAAGTACACTCGAAATATTGCTCAACTACTGGAACAAAAAGATATTTTGTCCAATAAAGAATTTCAGGAAAAAACGACCACCTTACAAAAAAAGATCGCTGCCAATCCGATGGTGTTAAACAAATCGTGGCTCCTAGCTGCTTTGAATGGGGAATAACGGTATTATGAGGCGCTGATATATTCTGTGTCAGAACAACAAATTAGACAAAATCCAAAATACACCTGTTGATAAATTTAAAATATTATACTAATCTTAAAAAACAAATAGTTACCTTTGCACCTTTAATTACATAACTCAATTTTTCAAAATTATGAACAAAATATTTTCACTTGGACTGATAGGTCTGACAGCACTTTTTCTTTTTTCTGCAACAGGATGTACACCTGATCCTGAATTTGGCAATCTAAATCTTTCTCTTTCAGGTCTTGAAGACTTAGGCGATGATTACGTTTATGAAGGATGGATGATGGTATCTGGTGCGCCTGTTTCTACTGGTACGTTTACCGTTGATGCAAATGGCAACCCTTCTTCATCTTCTTTTCAGGCAGATTACGCGATGTTAAAAGATGCAACTGCATTTATCTTATCCATTGAGCCAGCAGTAGACAGCGATCCTGCACCTAGCAATACAAAAATTTTAGCGGGAAGCTTTAGTGGTTCTTCTGCTTCCTTAGCAATCAGCGATGCGAATGCTGTCGGTACTGATTTTGATTCTGCAACAGGTCTTTATTTTTTAGCAACTCCAACTAACGGACCTGCAAGCAACGAGACAAGCGGGATTTGGTTTATGGATCCTGCTAATGGTACAGCTGGTCTAACGCTTCCTACATTAGGAGCTGGTTGGATTTATGAAGGCTGGGTTGTAATTGACGGTATTCCTGTTTCTACTGGAACATTCAGAAGTGGCGACATGGCTGATAGCGGCAATCCACACAGTGGAACTCAAGGAGCTCCTGCAGTTCCTGGAGAAGATTTCTTCGTAGATGCACCTGCTGGTCTTAACTTTAATATTCCTCCAGATTTAGCTGGAAAAACGGCTGTAGTTTCTGTTGAGCCAGTACCGGACAACACTACTGCTCCTTTCGTATTGAAGCCATTGACACATGGAATTCCTGTAGATGCAGTATCTGGTCCTGTTTATACTATGGACAATGCTGGTACAGCAAATCAACCAACGGGTACTGCAACTCGTTAATCAGTAGATTAAAAAAAATAGGGGTTTGTCCCCGATGCAACATAAAAAAGAGCTGCTCAATGGTATTGAGTGGCTCTTTTTTGTTTTATGCTGTTAAAGAGCAGCAGTCAAAAACTGCTAGTATATTGGATGGACTGATTCGAATATTGAATTTTGATTTGTGTTAAGTACCGATTTAAAATTTAGGTATATTAACGTAATATTACGGCCATTAAACCTGACGATAGACATTTATACAAAAACATAATCAAATAAATAAGATTATGGAACCTGACTATAATAAAATAAGCGATTAATAATGAGTTACGATATAAGTTTTACAAATGCTAATGATGAAAAATTTTCTGAGGAAGAAGTGTCCACTATTCAAGAAGAAATTAGAAAAAGATTTCCTAATGCGAAAATTGCCCCTATTGAGATAAACTTGGAGTTTGCTCAAGTGTCATTTTTCGAAACTATAGTTTACTTGTCCATCCCATACTGGAAAGAAAACATGTCTAAGGAAAACGAGATTAATGCGCTATTAAATATTTTGTTCGATCAAAGCCTTAAATGTTTTGACTCACAGTTGAACAGAAACTTCCGTTCTTTTGACCCTTGCATATTCGAGAATTTCAAATTGGTAACGCCAAGCATTATAGTAGAAACTCCTGAGGAAACTTTTCCTTGTGGAGATATTAGGTGCTCACAGATAGGCATTAGGAAACTTGCAAAAATATTAGATGAACATAAGGACGTTCTATCTTTAGAAACGGAGAAAGAACTTGTGCGTAAGGAAGATTATAATAAGTTGTTCCTATACAATTTACGCTTTGCTTGTTCCGTAGCAAGAAGATTTGGATTTAAATGGATCAACCACGAGGAAATGATTGATGCGAGTATTGATGGATTTGAAAAAGGACTGGCAAAATTTATTGAAACTAAATACGATTTCAAAGTGGTAGAATACATTGTTTGGTGGTGTCAACAATCGTGTATTGAATATTTACTAAGAAAGCTATGGGAAATAACTGCTCAGGAAGGGTATAAATACTATTCAAATGAAGAGGCGGAAGTAGTACGAAGCAAGTGGAAAAATGGTGACCATGGAATGATTGAAGAAGTTCTTACCAATCACTCCTTTTTATTTAAAGAAGTGGAGGATACCTACAAGGTTGTAATGGGTGAAAAGGAAAAAAGGGAGGCAATAACAAATACACTAAATCAAAAATGTTCACTTAGAGCTCTAGAATTGGAAGAATATCAAACATATAAGGCCGAACTCGAACTTGAAGATTTCTTACTGTTGGAGTGTGCCATAATTCTGGATGAGGGGATAAAAAGACGTCCTCAATAAAGACTAAAGGCAATCTCTAGTTGCAGGGTGGTTTGATTATTACCAAAAAAATCGGCATTCGCTATTCCGTGAGTAAACAATAAGAGGGCAAAACACTACACTTCTTAATATTGGGAATGCGCCTCATATACTGACAGTCGTTTATCAACTTGGAGGGCTTATACTTGCAAGATAAATTTTGGATCATCGTTGTTGCAATGCCAACCCTGGAGGAGCTAGAACCTAAACAAGAAGGGTTTTGGATAGATGGATACTTTTTATATCTTTGCTGCCCTACGAAATCACCAACACAATATTAAACACCATGAATTGTACAAGAATACTTGTATTCGCCATAGTTTGGACTATGCTCTGCGTTATTTTACCAACGACCAATCTGTCTGCTCAAGAACAAGAAGAAACCTACGACCTTGTTTATCTTGGCGATAAACAAGGCTATATTAAAGGGAAAATTACGAACCTCCGGGATAAAGACGGCTATTTGGTCATTGAAGACAAGTCTGGCAGAGTATATACATTAGGAAGAGAAGATTATGAATTTTACAAGAGAGATATTCCTTATAAGAAGAAACGTAAAAAGAAGAGTGTCAAAAATGGCACTAGCAATACAGATTCTACATCAGTACGCCCCAGAAAAGAAAACGAATTTGAAGTGACCATCGGAATTTCTCCGTACTCCGTTTTATTCATAGATGGCACATTTGATGGCACTACTGAAACTACCACCAATAATACACTGATGACGCTTATCGCGAATGTTGGTGTCGGAAAATACTTTGGCCGACAACATTTTTTAGGGGTTATTATGGATTATGCAATTCTACCTAATCACTATTTTGGAACCGGAGTGGAAGGGAAAATGAAAAATTACCTTGCTATTGGACCAAAATACAAATTTCAATATGACGGATACAAACGAAATACCGCTTGGTTCTTAAGTCTAAACGGTAAACTAAATATGATGAAAGGAGAACTTTATCACCAATACGAAACTCCCTGGGGTGGTACACGAGGCGATCTCTATTTTGATGAAAAACATACAACCGTTAGTATTGGACTAGGGCAGGGAGTGGCTTTTATTTTGAATAATAAAAAATCCATCAATTTAGAACTATCTGCCAACCGTCATTTTGGCCTCCAACAAACGGTGTTTAAGGGAGATAATACGGAGAATGTGTTTCCGCTTTCCAACAGAAGCATTACTGGTATTACTTTGTCGTTGATGTATAATTTGTAGTGTTTGTTTGAATAGTGTTTTTTGGAGAATGATGTTTCCGCTTTTGACAACAATCCAATAGTATATGACGAAATGATGATTCGCCCTACTCCTATCAATGTGAATGCCCACCACCACCTTCACTTTTCTGTAAATGACTCTGCAAATAATACGCCCCCCGCTTCACAATCTTATCTCCTTCCTCAATTTCTCCAAGGGGAGTCACGTGGATGCGGCCTAGCTGACTAGCTCCAGTCTTCACTTCCAATCGAGCAAAGGTAATCTCCTTGGGGTGGTCGTGTCCTTCATGCTCCTCATGGTCATGCTCATCAGTGTGCTCATTCTCCTTTTTCCACAAGAAAACAAACTCCCTACCTTCCGCCATCACCACCGCCTCCACGGGTAAAGTCTCCACTTTACTACTCCCAATGTCGATCAATGCATTCAGGTACATACCGGGTATCAGTTTTGTTTTTCCGCGGTCGATGTCCGCATGTACAGCGACAGACTTTGTCTCATTTTCGAAGGATTGGCCGATGTTGTAGATCTTGCCTTTGATCTCTTTATTGGATTGATTGGTCAAAATAAACCGAACATTTTGCCCCGCTTTTACCTTGTTCAAATCCTTCTCGTAAACCAGCAAATCTACATGCATTTTTGAATTGTCGACCATCGAAAAGAGTGTTTTACCAACTTCGGCCGCGCTCCCAATTTTTACAGCAACATCCGTAATGTACCCGTTGATGGGCGCAGTGATATTGATGTTTGGAGACCGTTGGTCATTGATCAATCCGATAGTTTGTTCGAGGATGGCGATTTGCTGGTTGACAGACTGTATTTTTGCGCGTTCTACCTGAATTTCGCCGCTTACTTTCTGGAATAATTTTTTGGCAGTGACCAATTCCTCGCTCAGTACTTTTTGACGATCGTATTCTTGTTGCAAATAGATTAGTTTGGCCTGTGCTACATCTACTTCTGCCTGGAGTTTTGCCTTGTCCAAAAGGATCGTATTGAAGTCAAGGCTCAGCATACTAGCGATCGTTTCTCCCTTTCTGACATAATCTCCTTCGATCACTTCAATGCGTTGAATGATCCCTTTTATGACCACACTGACGTCTGCCTGATCCCTAGGGTCTAGTTTGGTATAACCATTGGCATGTACGACATCACTGAGGTTTTTCATGTCAAACCAACCCGTTTCAATACCCGCATTTTTATACTGGGCTTCGTTTAGAATAACGACTTTTTCATGACCGTGGTCGTCATGATCATCATGGTCATCATGGTCATCATGGTCATCGTGGTCATCGTGATTTGCGTGGTTGTCGTGGTCATGATGGTTGTCAGTTCCTGCCGTAGCGGTAGCCTCCGGGTGGCTGCCATCTGGATTATGGGTGTGCCCCTCTGGCCCGTGGTCGTGCCCACAAGAATAAACCAGCAAAATGGAAACGCAAACTACAAATCCTAGGAATAATTTGATGGAAGTATATTTCATTATAATTAATATTATTCGTTCAATAAAAAGCGAAGCGCGATCACAGCGGTGTTGTACGTTTTGATGGCTTCTAAATAGGCTTTTTGAATTTCAAATTGATGGTCTAAAGCATTGATCAATTCTAGGTAACCAGTGGCTCCGGCAACATAAGTTCGTTGCGCATTGGCCACGACTAATTGGGAAGTTGGAATCGCCGTGTTTTTATAGTAATTGATGACATTTTGTTTGTTAATGATCTCCTGGATGTGCAGACTTAACTCCTGTGTCAATTTTGTTTTTAGATAATCTGCTTCTGCTTGTTGAACTAGTTGATCAGTTTCAGCAACTTTCGCCGATGCGGAATACGATTTTCTTCCAAATATTGGAATGCTTACCCCTAGCTTTACTCCTTGAAATTGAGGGACAGCATTGTAAGAAATCACTTCCGTCCCTTTGGTTTGATCGCCTTGAAAAGACTGAATGAAATACCCTATTGTGAAGTCTGGCTTTTTTTCGCTTGCATAGATTGCCTTTTGTGCATTTGCAATTTTGACGTCTTGCAGCGCAGATCTTAGCATAGGATTGTTGGCGATCAATGTGGAGTCGGCCATCCCTGTCCATTCTAACGGCGTAAAATTAGCCGCAGCTACTTCAATTTTTTCCTCCGATTGCAGCAGGGAGTTTAGATAAATTTGATGATGCAGGACGTGGCCTGCTGCTTCTTGGATGTAGAGGTCAAACTCTGGCAATTTAGCTTCCGCCACAATTTTTTCCAGTTGATTGGTTTCTCCGACACGCAGTTTCAGCGCCGCATGATCGGCAAATTTTTTCCAGTCTGGGAGTTGCTCCTTGACGAGTTGTTGTACTGCTTTATGATAGAGAATTTCATTCCAAACCTGCTTTATCTCGTAGACAATTTCTTGTTTTTGGACATCGAGATCTAATTTACCCTTTGCCACTTGTTGATCAATCAGTGCTCCTTTTACCTTATAGGAATAGGGGTTAAATCGCTGAGAAATGGAATAACTATGGTCAAAATCCCTGGAATTCAATTGCCCGAAGGCGCCTTCGATATCAGCCTTTGGGAATCGTAGTATGGTTCCCTTAATTTGTTCTTGTCGTTGGATGTCCAGACTAGCAGCTGCCAGCGATTTATTCGACTCCATTGCCATGGAAATTGCCTGATCCAGCGTAATCGACTTCGAAGTCTGTGCTACCAAATCTCCAGCAGAAACCCCAAGGACAAGCACAAAAATAACAGACAAAACCGGCCCTGATTTTTTGAAGTACTCTTTTTCAGAATAATAGTACAAAATCGGTAATACCAACAACGTCAACAATGTCGCAGTGATCAATCCCCCAATCACAACAGTCGCCAGTGGTTTCTGCACTTCCGCCCCAGCGCTATTGCTCAAAGCCATCGGCAAAAAGCCCAAAGAGGCCACCGAAGCTGTCATAATAACAGGCCGCAAACGGACCCTTGTTCCTTCTTTTATTCGTTCTATTGAATCCGTCATGCCTTCTTCTTTTAGTTGATTGAAATAAGCAATTAAAACGATCCCATTTAAGACCGCGACACCAAACAACGCAATAAACCCAACACCCGCAGAGATGCTAAACGGCATATCCCGCAACCAAAGCGCAAACACCCCACCGATCGCTGAAAGGGGAATGGCCATAAATATGAGAATTGATTGTTTGACACTATGAAAAGTCATATACAGCAAAACAAAGATCAGCGCCAAGGCGACAGGAACTGCCACGGAAAGTCGTTGGTTGGCACGAATCAGGTTTTCAAACTGCCCTGCGTAAGCAGTATAATAACCAGGAGGCATCTTGATTTGTGCTGCAATTTTTTCTTTGATTTCAGAAACGACACTTTGCACATCTCGGTTTCGTACATTAAACCCAACTACAATTCGCCGTTTTCCGTTTTCACGACTGATTTGGGCAGGGCCGCGTTCGAAGCGGATGTCTGCTACTTGTTCTAAGGGCATCTGTCTGCCAGAAGGAAGGGTAATGTCCAGGTTTTTAATGTTGGTAATGCTTTGTCGGTAGGGTTCTGCCAGTCGGACGACGAGGTCAAATTTTTTCTCCCCTTCATAGACGACACCTGCTTTTTGTCCTGCAAACCCCATACTTACCGACTGGTTTAAGGCATCGACATTCAACCCATAAAGTGCCAATTTGTCCTTGTTGTATTTAATCGTGATTTGCGGTAGGCCGGAGACTGTTTCCGCACGTACCCCCTCGACTCCCCAAACACTATTAATAATCTCAGCAGCTTCATCTCCGAGCGCAACCAGTCGTTCGATGTCCTCTCCAAATATTTTGACCCCAACATCACTTCGAATACCAGTCATCAATTCATTAAAACGCATTTGGATGGGTTGGCTGTATTCGGTGGTCACTCCAGGAAGATCAGCCACCACTTTTTCCAATTCGACAAACATTTCTTCTTTGGATTTGATATCGCCCCATTCGCTTTTGTCTTTGAGAATCAGCATTAAATCTGCTACTTCCATAGGCATTGGATCTGTAGGCACTTCTGCACTACCGATTTTGGAAACGGCTTGTTCTACTTGAGGAAGGTGCTCTAAGATCAGTTTTTCGGCTTTCGTTGTTGTCTCGATTTCCTGTTCGAGGGAACTTCCCGGAGGAATGATAATATGCATGGCAATATCTCCTTCGTCAAGTGTCGGGATAAATTCACCACCTAATTTGTTAAACGTAAGTATAGAAACCACAAAACACCCAATAGCCGCTAGCAACACCAAGGGTTTAATTTTCAAAGCCAGGTCTAAAATTGGTCGGTAAAGCCAGTGGAAAAAGTCGATAATACGATCTGATAAATTCTTTTTAGTTGACGTAGAATTTCTTAGAAACAATGCACTCATCATCGGGACATAGGTCAAGGACAAAATAAACGCTCCGAGAATCGCAAATGAAACCGTCTGTGCCATGGGCCGGAACATTTTTCCTTCAATACCTACAAGCGCTAAAATCGGCAAATAGACAATAAGAATGATGATTTCGCCAAAGGCCGCACTGGTTCGGATTTTGGAAGCGGCGGCATACACTTCTTCGTCAATTTGCTTGGCGTTTAGTCGTTTTGTACCGTCGATGTTTTGTAGTCGATGTACGATCGCTTCTACGATGATCACTGCGCCATCGACAATGAGTCCGAAATCAATTGCCCCAAGGCTCATCAGGTTGCCACTCACCCCAAACAACTTCATCATGGTGACGGCAAACAGCAAAGCTAAAGGGATCACTGTTGCCACAATCAACCCCGCACGCCAATTCCCAATCAACAAAACCAGAATGAAAATAACGATCAATGCCCCTTCGATCAAGTTGGTACGGACGGTGGCGATGGCGCGATCTACGAGCTTACTCCGGTCTAAAAAAGGTTCTACCTCTACTCCTTTTGGGAGCGTCTTTATGATCTTCGCCATTTGTTCTTTTACTTTGAGGACGATCTCCTGGGAATTCTCGCCTTTAAGCATCATGACCATTCCATTGACCACTTCGCCTTTTCCATTTTTTGTGGCTGCTCCATAGCGGATAGCACTGCCGAATCTTACCTCTGCAATGTCGCGGATGAGGATGGGAATATCATTTTGGGTTTTTACTACAATTTTTTGAATGTCTTCTATCGAATTGACCATTCCGATGCTACGGATGAAGTAAGCGTTTGGTTTTTTGTCGATGTACGCGCCGCCTGTATTCTCATTGTTACGGTGCAGCGCTTCGAATATTTCGGCCATGGTCACCCCGAGACTTTTTAGTCGGTCTGGATTTACGGAGACCTCGTATTCTTTGAGGACTCCTCCTAGGGTATTTACCTCTGCTACGCCGCTTACTCCTAGGAGTTGCGGGACAATAATCCAATCTTGGACAGTCCGCAATTCCATAATATTGAACTCTTTTTCGTAACCGGGAGCGGCAAAAACGGTGTACTGGTAGATTTCTCCTAGCCCGGTACTGATGGGGGAGAGCTGTGGTCTTCCGTATCCTGATGGGATGTTTTCTTCCGCTTCTTTGAGGCGTTCAACGATCTGAGTTCTTGCCCAATAGATGTCTGTGTCTTCTTCGAAGACGACGGTGACAATACTCAATCCAAAGCGGGTAGTAGACCGCAATTCGACAATTTCCGGGATGGCTTTTACGGCCAACTCAATCGGGTAAGTGATAAACAGTTCCACTTCCTGAGTAGCTAGGTTCGGCGAGGTGGTGATGATTTGAACCTGGTTGTTGGTGATGTCTGGCAGCGCATCGATAGGTAAATTATTCAAAGAATAAGAACCGACAACGATCAATGCAATGACCATCAATCCGACAACAAATTTATGCTTTATTGAATAGGCTATGATGCTATCAAACATGTATTCTCTTTTTGTAAAGGGACTCGTTTTACTTTGCAAAACTAGGTGTATGGGGTAGAGGGGCAAATGCACTTCTTGACTATTAATCAAGCCCTTAACCCTTAACCAATCCACTATTAACCAATAACCAATATACAAGGACCTAAAAGTAGTGGGTAGTTACGATGATTGGTACATTACCCAATAACTAATTTTCCAATAACTTAATAATTACTCCCAACTGGGCGTACTTATCCATGGGTTAGACAAGAATAGAGGCTGGTGGGTGCCAAATACTAATTTGAAAAGAAAAGGAATACTTCTTTTTATAGAAAAAATTGTGGGTGGTAGTCAATGTGTTCAATTGTTCTATGTATTCTGTCGGTTGCGGTATGGTGTAGGTGACGCCGCAGCAGCTACAGATGCAAATGGGGGTGCAGTGATCTTTCTCGTCCTTTGAATGCTGGTGTTCTGCGGTCATTTTTTCTTCCTCACAGGTGTGGCCATCCGAGCAGGGGATGACGGACAGACTAAAGAAAAGCATTGCTAATAGGAGCGGTATTGTTTTCATTATGAGTAAAGATAGTAATTTTTCGAATTAGATGTTGGAGTATTATTATACAGCTTCGCTGACAGAATAGAAACCATTGCTTTTGGAAATTGAAAGACAGATTGACTAGGGAGCTGTTTTAGCGTAGATGAATTATTTCGGGACAGTGGATAGCACCTCCAAAAGTAGATTTTGCCTGACTAAAGTGGCATTCTTAAATGATTTTGCGTATTTTACATTTCCGAATGAAGAAGAGGCAGGTGACTCATTGTCAAAGTGTTTCATATGTGAAAAACATATAGTTACTGTGTTGATAACCAAAGATTCGTAGAATAATGTTTTGGACCACCTCTCACCCCCTAATTAATCTAATGCATGATGGCCTATTAGGCTGCTTCTGCTTAGATTTCCATAATGAACTAACAACAAATAATTACAAGCATGAAAGCTCCATTCATTTTGTCAAGTAAGCATTATTTTTTATTCCTATGCTTTTTTCTATTCACCAGCATACAAATAGGTGTTGCAGCAGATTTTAAGATTCTGGCATTTCATAAAACAAATGGTTATCGACATACCGGCGCGATTAATGCTGGGATAACGATGTTAGAAACCTTAGGGACTAATTCGGCAATAGCTACCTGGGATGTTGATAATACAACTGATGCCTCCGTCTTTACCACTGCAAATCTGGCCCAATATGACGTGATTGTCTTTCTTTGTACTTCAGGTGGAGGATTGCTTGATGCATCTCAAAAAGCAGCAATGGAGGCGTTCATTCAGGGTGGAAAAGGCTTTGTCGGTTACCACTCCGCTACAGATACTTATCGGAATACCAATACCAATTCACAATGGCTTTGGTACAATGAATTAGTCGGAGGAATCGTTCAATCAAACCCATACCATACCCCAAACAATACACAAGGAACAATGAATGTGCTTACCGATCACGTTACGACTGATCACCTTGGAGGGATCGGTGCTACTTGGGTCCATAATGAAGAATGGTATTACTGGGAGCAAAATGGAGGGCAGGTAAGCCCTAACAATGTCGTCTTACTAGAAGTAGAGGCAACAGGAAATGATAGCTATGACGCCAAAAGACCAATTACCTGGTACAAAAATTTTGATGGTGGACGATCATTTTACACTGCTTTAGGTCATAATGGTAGCACCTATTCAAATGATCAAAAATTTAGAACCATGTCTGAAATAGCTATTTTATGGGCGGCAGACAGAATAAACACGATACAAGATTGTACAAGCCCACTTTCTTCTAGTTGGACAGATCTACTTGCAGAAGATTTTACCTGCTGGGAATTATGGATGGGTGTACCTCATACGACGACAGGTCTTCCGGGGTCTAGTAGTAATGTGACGAATGGATCCGGAACTCCATTGGGATTGAACAATGATCCCGCAAATGTCTTTAGTATAATCGACGTGAATGGGGAAAAACAACTGTACATTACTGGAGAAGTATATGGAGGACTAACAACAATAAATGAATACAGCAATTATCATTTAAGCATGCAGTTTAAGTGGGGTACACTAAAATGGGAGCCAAGATTGAATCAACTAAGAGATAGTGGGATTCTATACCATGCAAAAGGAAATCATGGAACCTTCTGGGACGTTTGGAAAGCCTCTTTAGAAATGCAGGTTCAAGAAACAGATTGTGGCGATTTTTATAGTCTGGCAAATGTGGATGGTGAAATTCTGGCAAGTAATAATGGTGGAGGTTTGACGTTTGATCCTGAAAATGGGTCACTTGTAAATGTAGGCAAAGTAAACGCGGAGCAGGACTTAGAAAATCCTAATGGCCAGTGGAATACGCTCGAAGTAATTGTTATTGGGGACAGAGCGATCCATTATGTCAATGGAGTAATGGTTAATGCACTAGAAAACGCAACATACAACGGCAATACAGTTACTCAAGGACAAATTCAAATTCAATCGGAAGGTGCTGAAGTTTACTACCGTGATATCAAAATAAGAACCGCCTCTGAATTTCCTGAAGATGATGCGATCCGCCTTGGTTGGGTCACCGCTCCTACTTGTGATACTAACGCGCCAATAGGCGACACGATTTCCTTGAAAAAAATTGGCGGAGACGAGAATTGGGTGACCAAAAGTCTTTCGTCAACGAACATATCCGCAGATGCTGATTTAGCAGCAGATGCTGACCTTTATGTAGTAGAAACTCATCCATTAGGATGTGTCGCTTTCAAATCTGTAGCGACCGGAAAATACCTGCAAACCGCTGGTGGTAGCACTACTGCTTCAATACGAGAAAATGGCAATGCACCAGGAACTTGGGAACAATTTGGCTGGGAAGACTTAGGCAATAATCAAGTTGCCATTCTAAGTTTATTTATGGACGGTTGGCTTCAAGCAGATTGGACGGTTGATGATGCCCCAATTATCCCAGGAGGAACTACCATCGGAGATTATGAAACATTTGGTTATGCTGTTAAGGGGGAAGTGGTCACCGCTCCTACTTGTGATACTAACGCGCCAATAGGTGACACGATCTCCTTGAAAAAAATTGGCGGAGACGAGAATTGGATAATCATTGGTCCTGGATCAACGAACATATCGGCAAGTGCTGATTTAAATGCAGATGCAGACCTATTTGTAGTAGAAACTCATCCATTAGGATGTGTCGCTTTCAAATCTGTAGCCACAGGAAAATACCTACAAACAGTTGGAGGTAGTACTACTGCAGCAATAAGAGCAAGTGGCAATGCACCTGGAATTTGGGAGCAATTTGGCTGGGAAGACTTAGGTAATAATCAAGTCGCCATTCTAAGTTTATTTATGGACGGTTGGCTTCAAGCAGATTGGACGGTAGATGACGCGCCAATCATCCCAGGAGGTACTACCGTCGGAGATTACGAAACATTTGGCTATGCTTTTTCTGTTGAAGAATGCCTCGAAATTGATGTGACCTTAGTACTGGAAGGTCCCTACGATCCAATTGCTGGATTGATGAATAACAACCTGTATGGTCTTGGACTATTACCAACCGCACAGCCTTACAATACTGCTCCTTGGAATTATACTGGTACGGAGGGAGACGGCATGGCCATAACTGATTTTCCTGCTAATTCTGTAGACTGGGTGCTGATTTCCTTGCGTAGTGATGTTGCTCCATCTACCCAGGTCTTGAAGACTGCAGCTATGTTGTTGAGTGATGGTAGTCTGTTTCTACCGGATTGTGAGCTCGTCGGTACCGTAGCAGATGGGGCATACTATATTGTAGTAGAACACAGAAATCATATGGGGGTCATGTCAGCTTCTACGGTAAGTTTGGCCAATAATCAAATCTCTTACAATTTTAGCACGCAAGATAGCTACTCCTCCAATAATGGATTAGCTCAGAAAGACTTAAGTGGAGTATGGGCATTGTTTTCCGGAGATTTTGATCAGTCTGATTTTCCTTCTTTCGATATTAATGGTCAAGACAAGGCACTCTGGAATATAGAAAATGGAAACTTCGGAATTTATTCTTACCCAGACAGCAATTTAGATGGAGACATTAACGGAGATGACAATATTTATTGGCAGCAAAATTCAGGCGTGTATTCTACCGTACCTAAATAAATATAAAGAATCATGAAGATTCCGAAATTATCGTTGCTACCAAATTTCAAGTAGTCCAACCCTCCTTTTTCTGAATTAAAAACAATGATCAACTTACCACCTGAACAGACTCTACTACTTTAAGTGGAATTTCCCAATCCAGTTTTGCTAGTTCTGCATTAAATGACTCAAAAGTGTAGGCGTCGGTTGGGGTTAGAAGGCCTTTAAATTTATTGGGATTTTCAAAATAATTTAAGGCAATTACGATAGGTAAATAGGAGGTCATAATACTGTTGTCGGCAACTTTGATTTGGGCTTCGATGGTTTTGTCTCCTTGCACAACTACCTTAAAATACCCACCAGGGTTAAACCCTTCTTTTAGACCTGTTTTGTAGGAATCTTTGATGGTTTTTCGCATTAATGATTCTAGTAGTTTGTATGCCCATTTTCTCTTATGTGGTTTTAGGAATTTAAGGATGGTTCCTAGGCGTGGGGGAAGATCCATGTCAAGTCCAAACATCGTCAACACGGTATTGCATTTTACGACCTCAGGCACTAAAAAAGCATCCGTTATTGGGATAGACAACATGTTCATTGTGCCAAAAGGTGCTGGAAAAGTGTGCTTTATAATATTAGAGCCGAACGGTTCTATTTCGTGCTTTCCTCCTACATAAACTACAGAGTCTAGTGCTGCTTCCAAGATTCCTCCCATCATACTTCCTAAGGTCTTATCTGCCGTTGGGAGCCGACCGATGACACCAAACATATGAATGGAATCTACATTTTCTACTAAGTCCGCCATGTGCTTCATCACTAGTGTAGAAACTCCAGGCGACTGACCTGTGCAAGTAAAAACCATAGTGTCTGCTGCTTCAATTTCAGATTTGATATCTCTTAGCCGTTTCAATTGGAGCTGCTCATTCGCTAGATCAATGTATGGAAGCTTGGCATCTATTGCTGTTTTCACAACTTTAAATCCAATCATGGAATACGGCCCTGATGCGTTGATCATCAAATCCGCGGTTTGGCAAGCCATTAAAATTTCTTCTTCACTTTCTACGTCGACTACCTGAATTTGAAGTCTATCTGTAGGATGTTTTTCTTTGAGTTCCTGAAGTTTATTAATTCTTCTGCCTGTTGCGAGTACGGAAAATGGTGTTTTGTTCAGCAACCCATTTACAATTTCGCTACCAGCATGGCCATATGCCCCTGTAACTAATATGGTCTTCATCGTCTTGGTTTTAAATGGTATAGAGAATTAAGTTTATTGGTAACTACTCTGTTTCTTTTTTTTGATCTTCTGTTGTTCTAATCAATCGAACAGGAAGCCGGCCCCGTCGTTCCGCTCAAACACGATAACTCACTTTGCCTGTCGATTGCTAATCAGAAATGTAACTGTCCAGTAGCATTCAAAAGCTGAGTAAAAGTAGTAATTTCTGCAAAGAAGTTGAAAACAACAGGGATAAAAGTAGTCTTGTGATAAAATTGAATGAATGCTAATAAGCATTGGTGCCTAGTACATTATTGACAGGTGCTGGAGCTGAAAATTCTTTTTGCCTACTATTCTTTTGATAATGGAAATCTTAAAATCCTTCGGATGTTTATATTATTTTTTTGATTATTTTACAATGGTAACGTCTCCACTCAATATGGCGACTTCTCGGTCCCAGTATTCCAATTCTACGATCCAGACATAAACGCCCGGATTTACTGGTTTTCCTTTGAAATATCCATCCCATCCTGCAGAAGGTTGATTGGGTGTCAAGTCTGTTCCTTCATACACCAATGCTCCCCATCTGTTAAATATTTTGAACGTTTTGATATTCGAAACAGACTTATTGGCATTTATGAAAAAGTAATCGTTAATGCCATCACGATTAGGAGAAAAGGCATTAGGAATATAGACGTCTCGTATTTTGTTGACCGTTACTAAGATAGAATCACTTGTAGAACAATTGTCTATAGACGTAACGGTCAAAACATATTCAGTGTCATTTACAGGCGTTGCATTAGTTGATAGGCAGGTATCGCATGCTAAGGTATTGTCGATGTTTGTCCAACTGATGTCAATTATTGAGGTATTGTTGATTTGCGCAGAAATCAAAATACTACAACCTAAATCGACTTCCTGCGCTTCCTCCATATAGATTGTTGGTAGGTGAGGAGCATATAAGATGGCGCTGGTATCTGCAAAACATCCATTGGCATCTACAACGGAAAAATTATAATTTCCCCAACCAAGGTCCTGGAAAATTTCTACGGAACTATAGGGGCTTTGATTCAAGGAAAAAGAATAGGGCGGCGTTCCGCCCAAAATAGCATCCAATTGAATGATACCCGTCTCGGGGCCATCACAATTTGGGTCGATATAGTTGGCCATTATTCCGAACAGATCCGGCTCTGTCAAATTTACATTGGCTGTGGCAATACACCCATTGGCATCAATTACCTCCACTTCGTAAAATCCAGCAGATAAATTGGAGATGGTGCCCTGGGTTTCATTATTACTCCACATAAA
The DNA here is from genome assembly GCA_938016265.1 of uncultured Saprospiraceae bacterium. GTDB lineage: Bacteria > Bacteroidota > Bacteroidia > Chitinophagales > Saprospiraceae > JAHDHB01. Next base: position 20,507 of record CALLWB010000073.1, on the reverse strand, counting down.
AGAATAGGGAGGTACACCACCACTACCAACAACAGAGGCTACTCCATCGTTGGCATTATAGCAAGTTAGATTATACCCATTATTATCTACGGCATCGATGTTTACCGTCAAAACTGGAGGGTCTGACAGCTCCTGAATAAACACAATGTCGTCGCCAAAACTATCGGTGATATTTATTTCATAAATGCCTGCTGGGAGGTTTTCTATTAAAATGGATGTCAATAAATTGGTGCTGCCGGAACCACCAATACTTGTATTATTAATGTTATTCCATTCGTAAGTAAAAGGAGGTATCCCATTTTGTATGGCAAAAAGCAAGGACCCATTATTCGCTCCATTGCATATCGGAGGTGTAAAATCAACAGTACCAATTAACTCACAATCAATCATCGTCAAATCAAGGGTTATCGTACTATCACATCCAGTTAAGTTTGGAATGGTATCCACATAAACTCCCGTTGTCGAATAGGCAGTATTCCCAATGGAAAAAGAGGCTCCAATGCAAAGATTAATATCTATAAAAAAGTTTAATTCTGGGGAAACCGTCAGATCCAGGAAAACCAAACTATCGCAGCCATCAGCCAGGGGAATTACATATTGATACGAGCCAGATTCGCAAATGGTATCCCCTGCTACTTCTATACATTCAGGGGTGCAAAGTGTTTCTATTAAATAGGTTGGCACTGGGCTAACTACATTGACAGTAGTGCAAGTTGGAGGTGCATTGTCGCATACATTGGAAGCAGTAACACACAGTTGATAAACACCATCGGATGGAAAGGTAACATCCAATTCAGGAGTGTTGTTGGTTTGTGCAACACCATTTAATGTCCAATCGAAAATAGTGGCACCTACCTCAGGTATGGTGGTATAGGTCGTGGTTAATCCTGAGCATATTTCTCCCGGACCCGCGATAACTCCAGAGGTGGTTAAGTCGCCAACTAAGGTGCTACCACTGATAACGTCAAAAGTCCAATCACAAATGTCCCCATTCGATCCATCCATAATCAAATAGTAATGTTGGCCAATGACTAAGGGCACTAAATTGCTGAAAGTTGAATTACCATTGACTGGAATGTCTGTGTCGCATATCGTAACTGGGGTGAAGGTTTGACAATCCAAACTTTCAAAAATACCAACTTCTATTCCTAAACCTGTGTTGCAATTGGTAACGGATACATTTAAGGTTAAATTTACGGTCCCCGCAATAAATGCGATGTAAGACATATTGTGGAACATAGTCGTACAAAAACCTGAAAAAGTTTGTCCCTGAATTGTTAAATTATTTCTGCCTGTAAACCCATCAATATCGCAGACTACGCACGCATCGAGGCAGGTGGAGGTCATTGCATCGGGATTGCAAGGTTCAGGTTGTGCACTGATTGAACTTAATTGAAGTGCACAAATAATAACTAAGAATAGCTTTTTCATTGGTTTTCAATTGCCATTATGTACTACAAAAAAAGACCGGCAAAAACCGGTCTTCTCAAATATCTCTTTCGTCAATTGGGTAGATATTTATTTAGGTAACGCTTTTTTTCCTAGTTTTAGTATGCCTTTGTTCAATTCTCCGTTGATGGTGGTGGCATGGCCGTCCTCCAATACAATTTGGAATTTAGTAGCATCCACTTTTTCCAATCTGCCATTTACACGGTCAAATGCATCATTTGCTGCGATTTTGTTGTAAAAAACGGTGTTGTTCGCATTAATGATCACATTTTTTCTACCTCTTGCTGGTGGGAATTTGTATCCCTCTTTTCTAAAAACCTCTTCTTTGTCAGTGTCTTCCTCTTTCGAATGAATCCATTTTCCAACAAATCCGGTTTTGTCTGTGTCTAGCCGAGCAGGATTTTTAGTAGTGCCATCTGTGGTCGCTGGTTGTGTGGTAGTAGAGGGTTGAGTCGTGGTGGTGTTTGTTGTCGTCGTTGGTGGTGTGTTTGTGGTGTTGTTCGACGTTGTAGTTGTTGGATCACAACCGAAAAAACTAATCAGCGCCAACAAAAATAAAAGGTGTCTCATAGTGTGTGTGGCATTTGGTGTAAATGAAAATTGAACGCAATACGAATAACGGAAAATTATTGGGGATTTAATAAATTCTGATGAAGATTATTTTTTTTATTAAAATTCCGAACACTTCACCTACTAGTATTTGTGGTACAGACGATTGGCGAATTGCCTGCTGTTGTATTTATCACTTGCAAACTAAAATGCCCGAATCGGTCGAACGTAATGAGCCAACGATTTGGTAGTTGGATACCCAGTGTCATCCATAAAATTTATTGTCCATGCATCCGTTGGGTTCGATTCTGTAGAGGACCAGTAACTTGCAGATTTAAAAGGATATCCTGCATTTGCCGCAGCAGTCGCATTGATTACTGTTTTATGCTGGTTCATAATTGCCAATTCTTCATAAGAAGGAAGGTACCAATCTCCATAGGAAATCAGGCTTTCACTTATAACCAACTCGTTACAAATTCTAGCCGCATAGTTTTGCCCATCATCGCCTAGTGCCACCTGTGAAGAAATAATGATGATCGTGTTAGCTTCTCCGGCATAGGGACCATCTCCAAGGGCCTGAGTCTCACCGTTAGTGCCTGCAAACCAGCGAGTCATATTGATATCATCCTCCTTGGCGCAAACTAGACCGTGTTCTCCTGTTTCGTCTACCCAAAAGACTATGCCTCCCTGCGCAAAATCGCCTACTGTATAAGTGGTTGGAGCTGCGGGTGCTGGGTTTGTCCAGGAGATATTCCCTGCACCGTCGGTAGTCAACACCTGTCCGGGCAATCCATCATTGGTAGGAAGGCTATACGTATCTGCAATACTGAGTGCGCCATAAATTTTTACGGTATCATTCGTGAAATCACCATAAATAAGTGGCGTAGTAGAATCCGAATTTTCTATGTACAATTTATTAGATCCTGTTTCATAATAGCCTGCTTTATAACCAAGATAAATGTTATTATCTCCTTGAGAAGAATAACCTGCCTGAAATCCCGCAGCGAAATTCCTCGATCCAGTAAGGTTTGTTCGAAGCGCCATATTGCCAATACCAATATTCTGAGACCCCGTTGTATTTTCCCGCAAAACACTTTGGGTACCAACTGCGACATTAAAACTACCAGTTGTATTGTCGTAAAGTGCCGTCCAGCCAACTGCTAGATTATTACTACCTGTCGTCAATGCTCTTAAAGCATTCCCCCCAATACCTACATTAAATCCGCTATTGGGAGTAATCGCAGGAGGACCCGCTGGACCGAAATACAAATTCCCCCAATACCCACCATCGTATCCTTCGTACATCAAACGAATCAAGTTGTATCCGCTATTCGATCGAATTAGAGCATTATGCCTGCGGCTTGCTCCTCCAAGATTCACCGAAGTCTGACCAAGTCGTAGGTCGCCATCATAAATATCTAGTTTATAGGTTGGGTTGGTTGTTCCAATGCCTACGTTCTGCGCAAATAGGAAGGCAGGAAACAATAGGAAAAAGATTAGAGTTAGGTTTGGTTTGGTTTTCATTTGGTTGATATTTTGATATAGGAATATATTCGTAGGATTAAATAGAAGGAAGAAACCCTGTGGGCTATGTAAATATATACAATAAATTGCATGTATTCAATACGTGCGGGATGTTTAAGACGTCGTCCCCGAAAACGCTCGACAATAGCGATGATAGGCGCCTTCACTTTTTGGACTGTCGTTGAAAACCCTTCGGGATCGCGAAGGAATCTACTCGCTACCAGTTACCAATAAACAATCTGCCAATGCCCCTAACAACCGATCAGCATCCAACCGACTAAACACCATCGGCGGCTTAAATTTAATGACGTTATGCAAGGGGCCATCAGTACTGAGCAGGATCCCCTTTTCTTTCATTTGAGTGACCAATTGACTCGCTTCCCTGGCAGCCGGCTCTAAAGTAATCCTGTCCCGAACCAACTCTATACCCAGAAACAGCCCAGCCCCCCGCACATCACCAATAAGCGGAAATTTAGCCTTCAAAGCACGGAAACCTTCCAGCATATAATTCCCAATTTCAAAAGCATGTTGCTGCAGATTTTCTTCCTCAATGACTTTTAAAACGGCTTTTCCTACCTCGCAACTCACTGGATTTCCGCCGAAGGAACTGAAAAACTCCATCCCGTTATTAAATGAATTGGCAATTTCGTTGGTCGTAATTACCCCGGCCATCGGATGGCCATTGCCGATCGGTTTTCCGAAAACGACAATGTCAGGTACCACTTCCTGCAATTCAAATCCCCAAAATTGAGCACCGACGCGACCAAAACCGACCTGCACTTCATCCGCCACACAAACCCCACCATGCGCTCGAATGGCCTGATAAACGCGCTTCAAATAACTAGGTGGAAGAAGAATTTGACCACCACAACTTAGCAACGATTCGCAGAAATATGCTGCTATTTTTTTGTCAGATTTTTCAGCTTCTGCCAGCACTTTAGTTACTTCATTTGCGTAGCGCGTTCCTACATTTGGAGTTCCTTTTTTAAACGGTCCGCGGTAGATGTCTGGTGCGGGGACTTTATGCACCCAGCCCAGTTTATCAAAACCACCTTTTCCCTCAAATTTGTATGGACTAATTGCTACACCAGCACCAGAATTACCGTGATACGCACCATCTACTACGACGACATCTGTTCGTTTGGTGTGGGTGCGGGCTAGTCTCAACGCCAATTCTGTTGCCTCGCTTCCTGAATTGACTAAAAACACTCGATTTAGCGGATCGGGAAATTTGCTGGCGAGTTGACTTGTATATTCATTCAAGCTGTCGTACAAATATCTGGTATTGGTATTCAGCCTGGCCATTTGCCGCTGACTAGCACGGACAACTTTGGGATGACAATGGCCTACATGACAAATGTTATTTACTCCATCCAGGTAAGTTCGCCCATTTTCATCATATAAATATTGCAGTCCGCCCTTGAAAATCTTGAGTGGTGATGGAGTATAGCTTAAGCTGAAAGAAGGAGCGAGGTGCTTTTCCCGTAAGGAAATTTCTTTAGAATAATCCTTAAATTTTCTTCCCTCAAAACCACAAACTTCCCTGATTTTTTGCTCAAAATAAGCAGGGTTTATTCCTAGCAATTTATGCAATAACGCCCACCCTGGTTTTTCGCTTACTGAAATATAGGCGTTGGTTGGGTCCAGTTTCCTGGAATAGGCCGACATAATAACGCTGGTACACAACCTAGCCGCGATCAGATAATAAAGCAGTTTAATTTCTTTTTCCTCCAAGGGGAATTGTTCGTTGTAATTACGGATAAACCAAGTAGCAATTTGCACGGGATCGTCTTTGCCCATCATTATATACGCTAATGCAATTGCCGACTCGCAGATCACTGGAGTAAAGCAAGCATCACCAAAATCGATAATCCCGGCAATCTTATTATTTCGGACAAGTAGATTATAGTCGTTTGCATCTCCATGGATTACCGCCTTGCGCAAATGCCTCAATTCTGGAAGAAACGTTTCCTCAAACTGAAGCAGAAAATAATCAACCAACCTCCTATCTGCCGGATTAGAAACAGCGGAAATTAGGTCAAGATTATAATGCGCATTCTTCAAATCCCAGGGAGAATCAATCACTTGTAAAGCGGTGGATGGCAGGTGGGAAAGTTGCTTGTTTATAGAGCCAAGAAATGTCCCAAACTCAGCTATCAATTCGCTGGTGTGCGGAACTTCTGCATAAAGATCGCCCTCCAAAAAAGTAAGTAGACGAGTCGCGCAACGCTCATTTTTTTCATCTTTAAGGAACAGGATTTCCTTTTGGGATAGTGCTGGGATAATTTTGGGGAAACAAGCGTCAAATTTTTTGATTTCCTGCAATTTATTAAGCATTTGGTGTTGGCCTTCGAGGACATGGACTTCGGCATCCTTGTGAGAAATTTTTAGAACGAATTTTTCTTGTTTCTCATTCTGGATCAAAAAATTTAAGTCAATGTAGCTGTTTAGCTTTTTTATAGAGGTTGGCAGAAAACCATAATGTTCAAGAACAAATTTCTTTGCTAACGCTTCATTTACTACAGGAGGCAATGGTTTGTTTGGCATGATACAAATTTGAAGTTTAGGAGGACGAAGTTGCATTATTAATCGTTCTAATAAAAACCAATGCTATGTAAATAAAGTAATTTTAGCACTAAATGACGATTCTAATGAATAATATAGGTTTGTCATCTTATAATATTGCTTTGTTAAAATCATAGGAGAAAACAGTTCACAATATAAATTATCTTTCCTCTTAATGGGAAATAAGAAATTTAATTGCGATTATTACATAATAATTCAGTATCGTTTCCTCGATTCATTACCTGTTTCTTCCTATAAAACATTTTGATAGCTACTTCAATTCTGTCTGTTGAAGAACTGAAATTTTAAGAATAAATTCTAGTAGAATGACATTAAATACATGTATTAGTTTAGTTAGATTTTCTAGTATTCTATTGCTAATTGGGATAAGTATGAATTCCTATGGGCAAGGACCTGATTGTTCTAATGCGGCTACAATTTGTAGTGATAGTGCGGTAGTGTTTACTCCTTCTGGTCCAGGGATAGATGATTTTGCCAATCCTAATAACGATGAAGGATGTATTACCGGGTTTGAAAATCAATCAGCCTGGTATTATTTCGAAATTCAAAGTACTGCCCCTGTTGGATTACAGCTAGGATTTACCATTTCACCTAATGGTGGTTTTGGGGAAGATTATGACTTTGCAGTGTATGGACCAAATGTAGATTGCAATAACCTCGGTTCGCCAATACGGTGTTCTTATGCAGCCGACCTCTGCACTTTTTGCCCCCAAACCGGATTAGGAAACGGAGCCACAGATTTGAGTGAAGACTTCTCAGGGGATGGTTTTGTCGCTCCGCTAGACGTATTGCCCGGTCAAGGGTATTTCATAATGGTAGACAATTACACCGGCTCCAGTAATGGGTTTCAAATGACCTGGTCCGGTACAGCAAGTCAGTTTCTGGACTGTTGCGCGATCAACGTAAATGCAGGAACCAATATGGAATTCTGCGAATCTGACCAGGCTATAACTATCAACTTAAACGGGGCGGTAACCAATACCTCTGGTGGTCCATTAGTCGTTAGCTGGGATGGTCAATTTCTTTCTGACTCCACTATCCTAGATCCAGTAGTTACCATTCCTCCCAATTTTACAGGGACGTTAAATTATATACTTTCAGTAGAAGAATCTGGTTGTTTGGAGCAAGCACCGCTCACCATAACAATAGATCCACTTGGCACAATTGCAATCAATGATACCACCATCTGTGGAGGCGAATTTATAGGATACTCCTTAACCGGTTTTGATACCTATAGTTGGAGCCCGGCAACAGGGGTAGATTGTCCAGTTTGTCCAAATGTTTTTATTACTCCTCAAGGGAATACTACCTACGTAGTAACTGGCAGTACAACGTCTGGCTGCCTGGTAGTAGATTCGTTTAGCGTATCCTTGATTGGTTCGGTTCCTAGTATGGATACAATTTCAATCTGTAGTGGCGGATCGGCTGTTATTTTTGGTAATGTTGAAACGGTACCGAATACCTATTCACAAATATCTCCAGGATCTAACGGATGTGACTCTACCAGCTTTATCACCCTAGAAGTAAGCCTAGGAGCCACGATGACTTTCAATAATACAGATGTCTCCTGCGGAACAGCAAACAGTGGAGTGGCCACCGTGATAGCAAGTGGCGGGCAACCTCCTTACTCCTACAATTGGAGCACCAATGAAATCACCCAGTCCATTAGCAATTTACCCATCGGAACCTATGCGATAACTATTACCGACGCCGCAGGCTGCGCAAGCACAGGCTCAACAACGATACAATTAAGCAACACCCTTCAAATATCAGAAACCATAACCAATGTTTCATGTGGTGGAGCGGGCGATGGTCAAATTCAAGTGACGGTAAATGGTGGAGTAGGGACCTACTTCTATCAATGGAGCAATGCACAAACTGGTCCTTTGGCGGTCAATCTTGTTCCCGGAATGTATACCGTTTCGATTACAGATGGCGGTGGTTGCAGTGGGGTAGAAAGTTATACGATTGTAGAACCTCCTTTGCTTTCCGCTACCATAACCCCTACGACAGCAGGTTGTATTGGTGCTTGTATTGGCACTGCGACCTGGACCGCATCCGGCGGTACTCCACCCTACTCCTTCCAATGGTCTACTTTTGGTGGGACTGCTGCTAGCATAAGTGGATTATGTGCAGGAAATTATTCCTCTACGCTCGAAGATGCAAATGGTTGTACCATCGTTCAACCTTTTACAATAGTAAATAGCCCCGAAATTGTATTTACTGTAGATATTATTCAAAACGTACAATGTTATAATGGGTTTGATGGTCTTGCACAAGTCAATATCACTGCTGGCTCACCTCCTTTTTCTTATCACTGGGAAAACGGTCAAACCACAGCAACCGCAAATGTACTGGTAGAAGGCAATCATTATGTGATTGTTTCTGGTCAGGGTGGCTGTTCCACAACGGCCAATTTTGTGATTACTATGCCCGATTCTATTACCACAAGTATCAGCACCATGCCGACCTCTTGTTCTAATTCGAATGACGGCACTGCATATGTCTTACCAAGTGGTGGCGTTCCTCCATTCAACTATCAATGGAGCAATGGCGAATTGTCCAATCCGGCTCAGTTTTTAACCAAAGGCGTCCATTTCTTAACCATGACAGATGCCAATGGCTGCCCAGTCTATGAACAAGTCACTATTGGCGGTCCCGACCCTTTAATTATCGATCAAATAGTAGCCAGTGCTCCTAGTTGTTTCGGACTCACGGATGGGCAGGTAGTGGTGTCAGCGACAGGTGGCACCAGTCCTTATTTTTATTATTGGAGTAATAACCTTTATGGATCGACAATTACTGGTTTATCGCCTGGCGTTTATCAATTAACCATTACCGATATTAATGATTGTGATTTTGGCCCAGTGAATGTTACGGTAGGAGATGCTCCTTCCCCGCTAGGCATTAGCATCACAGGCACTGACCCAAGTTGTTTTGCAGGAACGGATGGTTTTGCCACCGCAGTTGCTTCAGGAGGCGTACCTAGTTATACCTATGCCTGGAACAATGGCGACGTCACTGACACTGCCTGGGATTTGGGTTTAGGTACTCAAACGGTCACTGTCACGGATGCTAATGGATGTCAATTGCTAGAGGCTGTTACACTTGGTCAACCTGATCAAATTTTAGCGCAACTCGGCGTGACTGATAACACTTGTTTTGGGGAGGAAAATGGAGAAGTGTATGTGGATACTTACCAAGGAGGAACGGGGCAATTGACCTATTCTCTGGACGGTGAATTCTTCCAGGAGGACACGCTGTTTTCAGAATTGCCGGCGGGCTCTTACACGGTATTCGTAGAGGATGAACAAGGGTGTACGGCTACTTTTTCCACTTACGTGAATGAACCCGCGGAAATCCAATTGAATGCCGGCGACGATGTAGAGATTGACTTGGGCGATAGCCTTCAAGTTACCGTTGCTGTTAGCACGACTGATTCTCTTGTGTGGAGTTGGGAACCACCGCTTTATCTAAGTTGTTCTGACTGTCCGAATCCTGTCATTACACCGCTGGAAGAAACCGAATACCAGATCATGGTCCTCGATACCAATGGCTGTATGGCGACCGATGATTTAATCGTCTTCGCACTCAAAAACCGGAATGTATTTATCCCGAATGCTTTTTCTCCTAACAATGACGGAACCAACGATGTCTTCTATGTTTTTGGCGGGCCTGAAGTTGCTACGATTAATACCTTCCGCATATTCAACCGCTGGGGCAACATGGTGCATGATGTGTCTGGTGTCTCTCCAAATGATCCACTTGCAGGTTGGGATGGGACATTTAAGGGCAAGAAGATGAATCCTGGAGTACTGACTTATTTTGTGGATGTGGCGTTTGTCGATGGGGTAGTGCGGCAGTATGCAGGAGATATTACGTTGGTGCGGTAATTTTTTGATAAGGTGAATCCGCGTATTTTATTTTTTTAGCAAAATATTAGTTCAACATAGCAGAAACCTTGTTTTCTTGAAGGATTGAAATGGGCAATTCTATTTTAAATGTACTGCCAATGTTTTCCTTACTCTCCACACTGATCTTTCCTTTAAGATTTTCGATAGTCTTTTTGCAAATAGCGAGTCCTATACCGGACCCAGTATATTCACTTCTATTGTGTAGTCGTTTAAACATTTCGAAAATTCGGCTATGGAATTCTGCTGGAATTCCGATGCCATTATCAGCAATCAAAAAAATTGCATGGGTTGTATTTTGCTTAAAGCTGATCAAAATTTGAGGTACTGTCCGTTTGTTGTATTTTATTCCGTTTTCTATCAGATTTTTAAAAACAGGGGTGAGTTGAGTGGGTAACTTTATTAACCCTAACCCCTTCTCCAGGCTGTTTGAATTGATGATTATTTGCGCATTTTTTTCTTTGATGGTTGTTTGAAGTTCGGTTTTTACTTGCTCGATAATAGCAGAAAATGGTTTAAGTTTATTGTCTTCGGACGATTTTCCATTTTTTGAATACGATAAAACATCTTCGATCAAGGTGTGCATTTGTTTTGTATTCGAAATAATAAACTTGAGGTACTCCTTCAATTGATCTATGTTTTCAACGCCCAATTTATGTTCAAGTAATCCTGCAAAGCTGGAGATGTTTCTCAGGGGTTCTTTCAAGTCATGAGAAGTGATATACGCAAAGCTTTCTAACTCTTCATTTGCTTTTTGCAATCGAATATTAGCGGCATTTAGGTGCTCCGTTCGTTCCTGGACTTTCTGCTCCATTTGGATGACATTTTCTTTTCTTCTTCTATTGTTCAAATAAAGATTCAGCGTGAGTAAAGAAAGTAAAACTGTCCCTAGTCCAATACCCATTGCTAGCAAGGTGCGTTGTTCTTTTATAATCTGGCCTTTTTGGTAGGCTAATTTTAAGGCTTGATTTTCTTTATCTTTTTTATCTACTTGATATTGTATATCAATTTCTGCAAACATTTTTGCGCGTTCCAGGTCAGCGAGCTCGTCTCGTATTGCTTCGTATTTTTCATAATAAGAAATGGACGTTTCAAATTTTTTGAGCCCTTGGTAGCTATTGGCCAACGTCTGATAAATATCTGCTTTTGTCTCTTTAGATGAAATGTCCTCAATATCACTTAATACGTTTGCTCCTATTTGACTGGCTTGTTGGTATTTTTTCTGTTTGTTAAGCGATTTTGCCAAAGTGATCGCTGTTTTTACAATTTCTGTTTTTTGTCCAAGTTCTACGGCTAGAGAATGCGCACGTTGACTATAGTCGAAGGCGATTTCCCACATATTTTTTTTAGCATAAATTTTTCCAAGCTTGGCAAATGAATGCATTACCCCAAATTTTAACCCTAATGAATCTGCAATGGCATTGGATTTTAAATAGTACTCAATAGCCTGGTCGTATTCTTCAGTACCCGAAGACACATTCCCCATATTCGATAAGGTAATTGCTTGTCCGTGAAAATTATTTAGCTTCACAGCCATTTGATAATTCTCCTTGAAATAACGATCTGCTTTATCATAGGCTTTTAAGTCCAAGTAGATCAATCCAATGTTATTATTGCATCTTAATACGCCAATCGTGTCATTGATTCCTAAATAAATATTCCTGGATTTCTCCAAACAGATCATGGATTGATCATAAACGTGCAGTTTCCCAAAAGTCAGTCCTTTCGAGGTATAACCAGACGCCGAGATGGAAGCCAACCCCAAATTTTCAGCCATCCGAATGGAATTGTCCAAGTGCTCAAATCCATTTATTGTATCCTGTGTCCAACAATAAATCCTTCCTAACAGTAATTCAGATTCTGCCTTTATCGTGTCGTTTTTTAAACCAGTAGAGTTGATGATATCCTGCGCCTGATAGGAATAAATCAACGCACTGTCTATATTCACATATTGATAGTGACGGGAAAGTCGCATTAGCAAACGGGTCCTTTTTTCTAAGTTGGTGGTCTCAGAAATTTGCTGGATTAAATCGTTTGGACGATCCTTTGAAAATGATATTTCTGGACAAAAAATAAATAAGATTAAACTGAATATTATTATTTGACCATAAAGTACACTGCCATGATATTTTTGCTTCACTTGTACTAAATTAATACGTGATACTGCTAGCCCTCTAGTATCTTCTTTTTGGATGAATACCTTGGTATACGTAAAACTTACTTGAAGGATGTGCAAAACTTAAAAAAAATGAAATCTTAGAAGGGTTTGCAACTAAATCGAAGCATTTTTTGGATTAGAAAATAGGGTTTCTTCTACAAGAAGGGGATTTATGAAACAGTTCGCCTTCACCCCCTATTTAGGAACCGAACTAAATACCCCATTATTCCCAGACCACAAAATCTTATCCATCCCATTTACATCTCCATCCAGATTGAAATCAGACGTCTGGTAGCTACTGAAAATACCATTAAACAATACCCAGAAATTTTTGTCTAGTCCATTGATATCAAAACTCACCTGGTCGGACTCCTGGCTGCCATCCCCTCCATACATCGCCCATACCCCAGGGGCAATTTGCTTTTGGCCAGCCCCCCCATTTGCATACGAATCAGTAGACCGGAAGTCGTAACTCAATGTTCTGTTGGTGATGGAAACTGGAGAAGGAGTCATCGCCGCAACATGATTCCGATGTTCAACAACGATGTAATAGTCCGTCCCGATCAATCCTTCCAGCGCGCAAGGATCAAGCAACTGCACCCCGCCACTTTTATCCAACAGCCCCGCCCCTTTAAATTGTTCAGAAGAGGCAAGCGGTGATGTTCTTAAAGAAACCAACACCCAATCGACCATAGAAGGAGGATAATCTGCAGTCTCCCAACCATCTCCTTCCAACCCATTGTAACTCCAAGGAGCAATAGAATAGGGTTGTCCATTTTCTAGTAGATTTCCTGCCATTCCTGGTAAGACTTCGTGGGTAATATTAAGTGTGGTAGTCATTTCATTGGCAACAAGATTGTAGGCGCCTTCCAACCAAACGGAGACGTTCAGACTGGTGCAAGTTTCTAGTACGGAAAAGGTTACAAAAGCGATTCTGCATTCCCCTTCATATCCTTCATCACAAACCCAGTAGATAAAGTCGTCTGTACCAACAAAGTCCGTATCTGGCTCGTAGAGAAAAGTACCATCGTTGTTAAAGGTCAAAGTCCCATTTGTTGGGCTATTGACTAGGGAAGTAGAATAGGCATTGGGCACTATGTTTTGGTCATTGTCGGTTACGTTTCCTACAACGGTTGTGTTTTTATCCAGGGTGTAAAAGTCATTTATTGCAATAGGAGGTTCATTGCAGACGACTACTTGTACCAAACTCAGCTGATTATCTTCACATTCATGAAAATAAGAGTTCAACTCAATTTGAATTGGGAAAGCAAAAGAAAACTCTACAGATACGGAATCTCCAGTATAAGTTGCCGGCGTTCCACCAGGAAAAATCCACTCATTTCGAACACCTTCAATAGGATTTACCTTGAAGACATAAGGCTTATTGACACACACCGTGTCGGGGTGAAACAGTTCGACCGTTGGACAAGGCGTATTTGATCTTCCCGGAGTACCAAAAGAAGAATTAATAGCAAAAGAACTTTCCCACGAAGCTGGCAAACCGTTGTCCAATTCAGGAGCCATCAAGGACAGCGTCGGCCCCAACCCATCTGGATCCATCGGCCATGGTAACGAATCTCTGTAAATAACATAATCAGACAAACATTTGGAAGGAGAAAACAACGACATCCGCTCTCCATCATTATTAAGTTTGAATCCAAGATTGCCAATATACGCACCAGCGTTCATGTGCGGAAAAGCCTGCTTAAAATCTAAACTGTCTTCTACTAAAACTAGATACTCATTAGGTTCAACAACCGTATTCACAGGAAAAACAAAATCAAAACCATTGTCATGGAACGTCCAACCGGATAAATTGACAGCTGTTGGATTTGGGTTATACAGTTCCACCCAGTCCCCCGGATCTAACACCGAATTATTAGAATTGTAATTAATTTCGTTTATAACGATCACCTCCGCCACCCCTAAACAAATATCAGAATTCACCTGGCCAGGCGTACCCCAGGCATCAGCCGACCGAAACCAACTAAGCGGATCCGAATTGTCAAAAGACGGATTTAATAATTCCAGAGAAGGACCATGTCCGTCCGGGAGTTCATCCCAGGGATTGGTATCGTCATAGGTTACTTCATCAATAGTAATACCTGTAGCACTGACCACCGTCAATTGCTCTCCAGAATTATTCAATTTTCCATTATAGGAATCGTAAGGTTCAAACCCATATTTCACCATAAAGGAATGCGCATCTGAAGCAAGGACAATAATTTGACCAGGCTGTAGAATACTTCCAGTAGGGAATTGGTAGTCAATGCCACGAATTTGAACATTCGATACATCGACAGCTGTGCTCGTATTGTTAATCAATTCAAGAAAATCAAAATTACTACCATCCAATTCGCCAAAAGCAGCTGGATTGTACATGATTTCATTGATTACCAAATCAATGTTGCTGGTTTCCGGTGGATAATCTGCAGTCGTGTCTGGGGAGTTGGGCGCATCTGGTGTGCCAAACGGAGCAGCAGATGGCGCCCAATTGCTCGCAAGATCAGAAGCTGCATTGTAGTCAATTCGTTCCAATGATGGACCGCCATTTGCGCCTTTCCAGCCTGCTTGTGCGTAGGACACTTCATCTTCTATCGCACCGTCAGCACGCAAGAGACGAAGGGTTTCGCCCTCATTTTTCAATCGATTGCCTTCAAAATCTGCAGCAACATATTTGCCTGATCCATACTTGTCAATAAACGTTGGAGACCAAGAAGCCACCACTAGAAAATCTTCCGGCAAAATGACCGTACCATGTGGGAAAGTGATGCCGACCCCTTCCAATTGCCAACCGCTCAAATCTATCGACTCCAGACTATTGTTATACAACTCAATAAACTCCTCCTGATCGCCGCCAATTGGCGCATATTGAATTTCATTAATGACGACATTCGTGAGCCCTGAAGCAGTGCCGGGAAATCCTGGTTTTGCTGCATAGCGAGGAAGTTGCCAGGCTGGATAGTCCACAAATATGTTGTGCTGATGTGCTGCAATGTTATGATTGACAGAATAGGAATTTGCCGTATAAAGGATATCCGGATCTGTCGAATCTGCTTGTGCCATCACCCGTCCCATTAACTCTCCGGGAGCATAGTATTTATCTATTAATGTTCTAAGTCTGCGGTAGTACATTTCCTGAACCCGAGGGTTATTGGCCAGCAGTGGTTTTGCAAACATATTCCCATCATTATTTGCGTTTGGAATGATTGGATTCCCTGCAGGGGTAACTAATCCTGGCGCCATTCCTGGAAGCTCTGCACACTTACACCAGGTGGAGTCTGTCTCCGCAACTCCTGTTCGCGGACTTGCATCAACATCCCAAATGTCACCTTCCCATCGACCGTTTGGATGTTTGTGCATATAAAAATTTTTGAGTCCAGCGTCCCAGTGGCAAACAAGAGTTGATAATGCGGCAAAATTTACCATCTTTGGAATATCGTATACATCCATAAGGTGCGGCCCTACAGAATCGGCCAAAGCCATTAAATTATAAATAGAAATAGTATCACCTCCTTCAGGAAATTTAATATCAGGATTTGGAATCCCATGCACTCTAGTTGAAGGAAACTTAAAATATTCATGTCCTTCCGTAATGCCAACATGCGATCTCCAATTGCCATCTGGCCAGGTAAGGTAAGTCCAGATTTTTCCATATTGCCCATTTTCATCTACTCTGATATTAAAGGCATCTAGGGCAGGTTCTCCTTCTTCGCTCATGATGTTGGTAAAGACAGCGGTCCTTGCCATCGTGCCATTGACCCACCAGCCAAACATGTGGTCAGGACGATTGAGTTGAAATTCATCAACTTTCAACGTAGTCAATCCTGGAAATTCAAATTCTTGTCCTTTTGGCAATTCTACCCGCCAATGTTTATTCCGACGCCACCAGGAGAAGGCATTGGAGACGAGTTGGCCATTGTATTCTATCGTTGTCAGTGCAGAGTCAGGACTCGTTGCGTCATAATACCAGTTCATGATCGGGAAGTTGGAAGTGGCACGATTCGGATCCTTGACCAGGATTGAATATTTTGGGGAATTGTCATCTGCTCTTGGCAGGGAAAAAGCACCTTGTTGATTTTGAGCAACTATTTGATAATGGATAATGTCGTTGGCAGTAAAACCAGGCAAGGTAAACTGGACAAGACCAACATTGGAGTTGCCTGAAATTGTGAAGGAGCTGTCATAATTTAAGGAATAGATTAATTCAACAGAAGTTGCAAAGGCAGATTGCACTGTGATGGTGATTTGCTCATTCGGATTTGGGGTGGTGGTACTGATGGTCAGGGAGTCGATGTTTGGTAGGTTGTTGGTCGTGAGCAGGCTGTTGTTTGCGCCTGCGGTATGGCCAGCAATGGAAGTGGAGGCGCCCCAGTTGCTAAACAATTCGGTATTGCAATTGGTACAGAGTAGTTCGAGGGAGGTTCCTTGTCCATCGGGAGTTGACGGCCAGTTCCCGTTATCCAGGTAGTTTACTTGATGGACGAGCAGTCCGTTATTATCAAATAGTTGAACCAACTCTCCAGAATTAGACAATTGCCCACCATAAACACCAAAGGGCGTTCCACCATAAACAGTTGTATAAATGGTTTCATCTTTGGCCAAAACCAGTCGTTGGTTAGAAAGGATAGTCGTACCTGCAGGAAAGCAATACGAGATTCCACGAAAAGAATACAAGGAGATATCGATAGTGGTAGCGCTGGCATTCCAAAGTTCTACAAATTCGGCATTTTCTCTGTCGTCGTAGTTGGGGAAAGGCAGGTCTACTTCTGCAGGGTGGTAGTGTAGCTCACTAATGACTAGTTGACTGTAGCCAGACAAATTGACCATCAAAATTACCACCAAAGAACAAAGCATTCGCCTCAAATCAATCATTTTATCCATTTTATTAGCCTCTATCTTCATCAAAGGTGGACCCTTAATAAATACAAAAACTGCAATTAAACGTGTGATATGGATTCAATACGAGGAGAACATTGTTCTTCCTTTGGGAATATGATGGTTTACTACTTATTAAGACGAAATAACTATCGGACAAGTTGCAATCGTTGTTGGCTATATGTTTTACATATATGATATTGGGCAGGCAGGATGAAACATTTAAAGGTAAGGAGATGCATCCTAGTGTTCTGACCTATTTGTAGATGTCGAGTTTGTTGATAGGGAAGTGCAGCAATATGTGTGTGGTCTTTCCATGGTAGAATTAACAACAAGCATTCCAAATAGGATCATAAAACATACTTTTTTAACAAATTGAAATTTACTACAACTCTTTGTGTTATGATTGCAATGTCGTATATTTTAATGTATATTTATGTTTTCCACCATTTTCTACTTGTCAAACAAATCAAAAGTTTTCATGAAAACTTTATGGAAACGAATATGTACTCATGTTTGATTAAAGTAAGGACACCCAATATGATTAAATTTATCTCCATTCTAGGTTTATCCCTATTTTCGTTGCTTGCGTTGACTTTTACCCCTGAAAAAGTGGAAGGGACAATGGACGATAACACCGGTGTTTTCTGCGCAACAGACGAGTTAAGAGCAATTGAAAATCTACAAAACCCAAAGTTGCAATTCCGTGAAGAAAATCTAGAGCTAGATTTTCAGAAATTTATCAGGAATAAGGCCAACAAAGGGGCTGCTCTACCGCCTCCATATATCCTTCCCGTTGTCGTGCATATTGTCCATCAAAATGGGGTTGAAAATCTGTCAGATGCCACCGTAATACAAGGTATTCAAGACTTGAATGATGCTTTCGCGAATGTGGGATATTATGACCCGACCACAGGGGCGGATACGCAGATCCAATTCTGTCTGGCCAAACAAGACCCTAATGAGAATTTGACAACCGGCATCACCAGAACATTCGATCCGCTAACCGACATGGTGATGGAAACCGACAACAATACCCTCAAGGCACTAGTAAACTGGGACCCCACAAGCTATATAAATATTTGGTTGGTCAAGGAGATTTGTAGTGTTTCTTCCGGTTGCGGGGTCGCAGGATACGCCACACTCCCAAGTTCACACGGGAATGCAATTGACGGAATTGTCAATGAAGCTAGGTTCTTCGGTACCAGCAATGCAAATTCTGCCATTCACACCCACGAACTAGGGCATTACCTTGGTTTGTACCACACCTTTCAGGGAGGATGCTCGAATAATGATTGTACAGCTGCTGGAGATCGGGTTTGTGATACCCCACCTGACCAATCTACAGCGGTCTCTATATGCAACAGCCCTCCGAATACCTGTTCTACCGATGGCGATGATTTATCTGTTAATAATCCTTTTAGACCAATTGGTTCGGGTGGATTAGGTGACCAGCCTGATATGATCATCAATTATATGGATTATGGGGATCGAAATTGCTACTCCGCATTTACTCAGGGACAAGCAGACAGAATGCATTATTTCATAGACAATGTTAGAAGCAGTTTGCTAAGTTCACCTGCATGTATGGAACCTTGTATGGTCCCTTTCTCCGCTTCCTTTAGCGCTAGTGCAACAACAGTAAATCTGGGAAGTAGTGTGACGTTTACGAATACAAGTATTGGAGCCACAACTTACCAATGGGATATAGATAATACGCCATTTTCCAACCTGGAAAATCCAAATTATACGTTCAATACAGAAGGCACTTTTGTCATCAATCTGGTTATTGGAAATGTAGATCCCAATTGTATAGAGGTGGCATCAGTCACTATTACTGTAGTTTGTCCGGCCTCTGTTTCCTTCACAACCAGTGAGATATTTCCTGAAGTTGGCCAACAAGTCAATTTTACAAATACTAGTACAAACGCTACGATTTACGACTGGACAGTTGATGCCGTCTCTGTTTCAAACACTGCCAATTTTTTCAATGCTTTTCCCGCAACTGGCAATTATACGGTCTGCCTAGAAGCATCTAATGGAAATTGCAGTAATACGGAATGTCAATCCATTTTTGTTATTGCAGATACCGTGGCTTGTGGAGATACCTTTATGAAATCACTAGGATCTACAACTACGACTGGACAAGGTAGAGCTATTGTGCAGTCTGCCAATGGTGAGTTTTATCTTGGAGGCGCTAAAGCAGATAGTCTATCCATTGTAAAACTAAACACGAATGGCGGTGTCCTATGGCAGCGTACTTTTAAACTTGGAAATGGAACAGAATGGACGGTATCCTTAGAGGAGGATTCTGATGGAAATTTAATTGGAACATCCGAGGACTTTGGTTCTGGTAACGGGATGATCGTTTTTAAATATAATCCAGCTACCAATACAATTCTATGGGCAAGAAAATACAGCGGAATAACGTTTTTAGTTGGTATAGAAGAGAAGGCTCCAGGAGGTAATTATATTTCAACTGGATCAAGCTCAGATGCTATAATTATGGAATTAGACCGTAACACAGGGACCATAGTTTACCAAAAAGCCATTGACCCAGGGGCCAACGCTACCAACGCAACCTATAGAAGAAGTGTTATTTACAACAATGAAATTTATTCGGTAGGCCAATATGAAATCCTAGGAGGTTCGAGCTCCCATATTACGAAACTTGACAATACAGGAACTAAAGTTTGGTCCAAAATTTATCTGATTGACCCTAGTGTCACCACAACCCGAATGTACGCTAGGGATTTACTTGTCGAAAACAACTCCATTTTTTCAATTAGCAATCAACATACTACACCAAACAGTACAATTAACGTCCTATTACACACCAAGAAAACAGACCTCAATGGAAACATCCTTTGGGCTCGAACACACGATATTGCTAATGCAATTGGTGAAGATATGGAACGAATTGAAAGTGTGCCAGATGGATTTTTAATAGCAGGTACTGCAGTAATTACAGGCTTAGGTAGGGTCGGTGTAATTTATAAAACAGATAAAATGGGTGTTGTGCAATGGGCTAAGGCCTATTCAAGTGGAGACCTACAGGCCATTTATCAAATAATCGTAGTTGGAAATCTCCTGTATTTTGTAGGAAATAGTGATGCACCTGGCCCTAGTGGACAAGATCTTTTTTTCGGTAAGTTAACCACCGACGGAGAGGTGCTTGACAATTGTACCAACATTACTAATATAACCATCTCTGATGTAGCTATCGTAAATCCATATGAGAGTAGTCCGAATGTTATAGAACCTATCCCTACCACAACTTCTAGTGTACTAAATGCGACTATAAATTCAACGGTGCCTTCGGAAACGGTGTTCTGTTCTTCTCCTTGTGTTGAAAATTGTACTAATGGGATAGATGACGACGGAGATGGCGATATTGATTGCTTTGATACGGACTGCCCTTGTGTTCCTGAAAATTGTAGTCCGACGTTTAT